>JADLCX010000068.1 GCA_020846975.1 Phycisphaerales bacterium | reverse complement strand
TCGGCCTCAACCTGCTCCAACGCGACCGAACCCAGAAGATGGGCGTCAAGAACAAACGCCTCATGGCCGGCTGGAGCAGCGACTACCTCCTCCACCTTCTCACGAGCGGATAATGCGGTTGCCCTGATCGATTGGGTGTTTGGGTAGTCTGATTAGCGAACAGGGGGCAGCGGATCTGCCTGCCCGTCATCACGCGCCCCCCCGACTGCGGGCGGGTGATGGCACCCTGTAAAGGCACTGCGACTCGTGGTACTCAGCGAAACGATTGCGGGCAAAGTCAACCCGCCATCATGCGGCGAGATTGGCACCCTTTAGCATCAAGACCTCAGAGCGCGAAGTGGTTTCGCGGGAAGTCTTCGAGTCGGACGATCACCGGAAACGATGCTGCATATTGCGTGTCTACTTCGATCTGGATGAGGTAGTCACGCTTGGTGTCGAGTTCGAAGTCTCGCAGCTGGCCCGTCCAAAAGCGAGGTGGCCCGTCCGGACCGCTTGCCTGAATCCATGCGCGACCGAGATCGCCCTCGAATTCATGAACGGTCTCCCGTCGATCGGCTGTAAGGATGCGGACGGCGACTGTGATTCCTTCTGGACCGATGCCATCTCGTGCGTCGGCACCAGTGTCGTGAACGAGCAAGAACACGAGTGGATGCGGGGGAACACCGGAGACTCGAAACGTGTGAGTACCGCTCTTGCCGAGGTTGATGTTCCCAAGGTCGACCCGGTACACCCCCCAAGACCGTTCGACGATTGCCCCGTCACCGCGGTACTGACCGGCGCTGTAACACCCTACGAGAGCAAGTGAGAAGAGGCTCAAGATTGGCGGAAGACATCGCCGCATACCGCAATCTCCGTGGCGCAGGACGAGGAGGAAGGCACTGCGATTCGTCCGGCCCAAAGCCGGACGAATCGCCATCGGCAGGGATGCCGATGCCACGGCTTACTTGATGAAGAGGAGCTCGCGGTAGCTGGGGAGGGGCCAGAGGGAGACGGGGATGACGGTCTCGAGCTCGTCGGCGACCTTGCGGAGTTCGGTCATGGCGGGGCGGAGGTCCCTGCGGATCTGCTGGCCGTGCTTGAAGGGGTCTTCCTCGTGGTGCTCGGCGGCGCGATCGACCTCGTCGGTGGCGGCGCGGAGAGCGGCGATGAGGGCGACGTACTTCTCGAGGCACTCCTTCTGATCGTCGACATCGACTCCGGCCTTGTCGGCGGCGGAGACGGCCTCGGCGAGGCGAGTCTGGTATTCGAGCGCGGCGGGGAGGATCATGGTGCGAGCGATGGTGACCATGGTCTCGGCCTCGATGGCGACTTCCTTGACGAAGCGTTCCATGAGGATGTAGGCGCGGCTCTCGGTCTCGGGCTTGGAGAGGACCTTGTACTTCTTGAAGAGGTCAACGGCTTTCTTGGACTTGAGGGCGGGGAGGGCCTCGACGGTGTCGCGGAGGTTGGGGAGGCCGCGGCGCTCGGCTTCGGCGTGCCAGGCCTCGCTGTAGCCGTCGCCGTTGAAGATGACGCGCTTGTGCTGCTTGACGATCTGCTTGAGCAGGGCCTTGACGGCGGCCTGGAGTCTGGTCTCGGAGGGCGACCTGCCGACGGCCTTCTCGAGCCTGGTGGCGACGTGGTCGAGGCTCTCGGCGAGGATGGTGTTGAGGACGGTGTTGGGCCAGGCGCTGGTGGCGCTGGAGCCGACGGCGCGGAACTCGAACTTGTTTCCTGTGAAGGCGAAGGGGCTGGTGCGGTTGCGGTCGCCGGAGTCTCGCGGGAGCAGGGGGAGGGTCCGCGTGCCGAGGTCGAGGTCGCCGCCCTTGAGGGTTCGCTTGAAGGCGCCGGTCTCGATCTGGGCCATGATGTCGGTGAGCATGTCGCCGAGGAAGATGGAGATGATGGCGGGCGGGGCCTCGTTGGCGCCGAGGCGGTGGTCGTTGGCCGCGCTGGCGACGCTGGCGCGGAGGAGGTCGGCGTGGGAATCGACGGCGCGGATGACGGCGCAGACGAAGACGAGGAACTGGAGGTTGGTGTGGGTCTCGTCGAGCGGGTCGAGGAGGTTGACGCCGGTGTCGGTGGAGATGGACCAGTTGTTGTGCTTGCCGCTGCCGTTGATGCCGGCGAAGGGCTTCTCGTGGAGGATGCACTGCAGGCCGAACTTGGGGGCGACGCGGCGGAGGGTCTCCATCAGGAGCATCTGGTGGTCGCAGGCGACGTTGGTGGTCTCGAAGATCGGAGCGAACTCGTACTGGCCCGGGGCGACCTCGTTGTGGCGGGTCTTGAGCGGGATGCCGACGCGGTAGCACTCTCGCTCGACCTCGCTCATGAAGGCCATGACGCGGGCCGGGATGGAGCCGAAGTAGTGGTCCTCGAGCTGCTGGCCCTTGGGGGGCTTGGCGCCGAAGAGGGTGCGGTTGCAGACGACCAGGTCGGGGCGGGCGTGGTAGAAGTTGTTGTCAACGAGGAAGTATTCCTGCTCGGGCCCGAGGGTGGTGAGCACGCGGGAGACGCCGCGGTCGGTGCCGAAGAGCTTGAGGATGCGCATGGCCTGCTCGCTGATGGCTTCCATCGAGCGGAGCAGGGGCGTCTTCTTGTCGAGGGCCTCTCCCGTCCAGGAAACGAAAGCAGTTGGGATGCAGAGGGTGACGCTGCCCTCGGAGCGGTTGAGGAAGGCTGGGCTGGTGGGGTCCCAGGCGGTGTAGCCGCGGGCCTCGAAGGTGGCGCGGAGGCCGCCGGAGGGGAAACTGGAAGCGTCGGGCTCGCCCTGGACGAGGGCCTTGCCGGAGAAATCAAAGAGGACGCCGCCGGTGGCGTCGGGGACGAGCATGGCGTCGTGCTTCTCGGCGGTGAGGCCGGTGAGGGGCTGGAACCAGTGGGTGTAGTGGGTCGCGCCGTTCTCGATGGCCCAGTCCTTCATGGCGGCGGCGACGATGTCGGCGATCTGGGGGTCGATGGTCTTGCCCTTGTGGATCGTCTCCATGAGCCGCTTGTAGACCTCCTTGGGGAGGCGCTGGCGCATGACCTTCTGGCTGAACACATCGGCTCCGTAGATGGAATCGACGCGCTGGATGCCGGACTGGGAGCCGTTGGCGCCGTGGCCGTTCTCGTGGTGGCGCTGCTTCCAGCCGCTCACGGTGGTAGCGGCGATGGCTTCGTGGCGCGCCGCGGAGAGCCCGCTGAACGAGTGACCGTTGCTGCTTGACATGTCCAATCCCTTTTGAGGCGCGCGGTGTGAAGGCGTGCGGTGCGGAAGGCCCGGTGCATCGGCGGCCGCGTGCTTCATCGCGTGGCGCGAGGGCTCGCGCGGATCGGTGCGCAAGATTGTTGCCACAAGTGAGGGCGATGCAAGCGATGACAACGCGCTTTGCCGGAACTCTTCGGCGCGCAACCCTAACCGCTGACGGCCAAACCGGCGGCGAGCCCGGTTGTAAACGTTTCCGCAACCGACAGGGGATCGCCGGACGCCTCGGCGGTGTCGGCGAGTCGGCGCACGAGCGCGGATCCGACGATGGCGGCGTCGGCGTGCCGGACGACGGCGCGGACGTGCTCGGCGGTGGAGATGCCGAAGCCGCAGGCGATGGGGAGATCGGTCATGCCGCGGATCATGCGGACGCGGCCCGCGATGTCGGGCGCGGGGCCGGACTCGCCGGTGATCCCCGCGCGGGCGAGGAGGTAGACGAAACCGGAGGATGCGCGGGCGATCCGTTCGGCGCGCTGGGGCGGCGTGGCGGGGGCGATGAGGAGGCTGGTGGAGAAGCCGGCATCGCGCATCGGGCCGAGGATGGGACCGGACTCCTCGACGGGCAGATCGGGGACGATGAAGCCGTCGATGCCGGCGCGCGCGGCTCGCTCGAGGACCTCGGGGAGGCCCACGCGCCAGATGATCGAGACGCTGAGCATGGCGACCAGGCCGACGCTTGTGGACGGACGGGCGCGCGCGATCTCGTCGAAGAGTTCCGTCGGCGTGCCGCCGCGAGAAAGGACCTGGTTCATGGCCGCGGCGATGATGGGACCGTCGGCGATCGGGTCGGAGAAGGGGAAGCCGATCTCGACGATCGATGCACCGCCGCGCTGGAGGGCGGCGAGCAGGCCGGGGAGGAGATCGGGCGCGGGGTGTCCGCCGCAGAGGAAGGGCATAAGGGCCTTGCGGCGATCGGCGCGGAGGGCGGAGAAGATGTCGTCGATTCGTGACATGACGGGCAAAGGTAAGGGGCTCGGGCCGTAGAATCCGAGCGATGGAGGCGAGCCGTCACCGACGGGATCGGCGATGCAGGTGCAAGCCCATCGGCTGGAAGCCGATGCCACGGGTCGGCCCCGTAGCTCAGCGGTTAGAGCGAGGGACTCATAATCTCTTGGTCCCCGGTTCGAATCCGGGCGGGGCCATTCACAAAACCCGCGATTTCAGGGAAGAAGTCGCGGATTTGCGGCAAAGCGACGACATCGAGTTTCCGAACGATTCCGGGTGATTCAGGGCCGCGCTGCCGCGCTTAACGCTGCGCTCGTGTGCGGCCAAGGATCACTCCGTGGAGGTCATCGTGGAGATTGGCGGAGGCCGGCGGCGGGGAGCGCGGGGTCGATCGCGGCGGCTCAGGCCGATCCGCGCGGGGCTTCCGGGAGCTTGAACCAGCGCGTGGCCGCCATTCCGGAGACGGGGTAGTCCATGCGCAGGCGGTGGACGCGGTACTTTCGGGGGTCCTCGCCGATTCGGGAGAAGACCGATGCGACAATGTCGGCGTGTCGAGGGATGTCGCCGGTGCCGAGGTTGCGGAGGTCTCCGCCGATCCAGCCGGCGTTGACCTGCAAGCGGACTTCGTCGAGCGGGAAGCCCGGGCCGCGATCGCGCGCGGGGAGCATGGTCATGCCGACCATGTGGGTGGTGATGTGCGGTTCGACACCGGGGTAGATGTCTTCGTGGATGAAGGTGTCGTTGATGAGCAGTTTGGTCGGGCGCCGGACCATCATCGTGTGCCACTCTTCGCGTCGCTCGGCGGAAGCAAAGCGCTGCCAGCCCGAGGCGTGGGTGTGGGCGGAGATGATGGTGATGGGCTCGTTGAGATCGGGCGTGCCGGCGGGCAGCACGAACAGGCGCTGCTCGTTGCTGCGGACGAGTTTGAGTTCGGGCGCTCGCGGGACGCAGAACTCGTCGAGGACGCAGGATGCGTCCTCGATGGAGCGCCCGTCGAGCGTGGTGTGGAACGGTGAGGCGGCGCCGGCCTCGCCGAGCGGGTAGGAGCGGATGCCGAAGACGGTCATGGCCTCGCCCTCGCGGAGCCGGCGCAGGCCGATCTGTCCGTTGACGAGCGTGATGTCGAGCGTGCGCCCGTCGGGATTGGGCCTGAGGATGGCGCATCCGAGCGCGGCCTCGGTCTGATGCCCGAAGAGGAACGACATGGCGTTGAACACGGATTGACGGGCCGCTCGCTCGCCCTGCTCGCGCGATTCGGGCATCCATCCGGATATGGCCGCTTCGAGACCCGACCGGCCGCGCGGGAACCGCGAGAGGAGACGCTCGAAATCGGCGATCGCCTGCTGCATGCGGGTGATCGACTCGGCGCTCGCCCCGGAGGTTTGGGCGGCGCGAACAAAGATCCCGAGTCCGGCGGGCGCGGGGCTCTTGAGCAGCACGGAGAGGGGCTGCGGCGTGCGGGCGGTCTGCATGACGCGGCCGGCGAGCGACTTGTCGAGCCCGGTTCGGACGATCAACTGCCCCGGCCTGGGCGTCGGCCCCGCCATGCCGAGAACGAGCTCTTCGAGGGCGGCGCGGATGTTGGTCCCGACCACCTCGGCGTGCTCGCGGAGGTCAAGGTCCCGCTCGTCGGGTGCGCGATGTTCGGAGCTCGACTCGTCCACGAGCGAAGGGTGTGCAGGTGCGGACAAGCCGTCAACGCGAACCGGAAGACGGGACCGGAGTTCGGAGGTGGGGGCAGGCTTGGACGGCAATCAAACTCTTTCAGCAATTACCCTGAATATTCTTTGGGAGAGTGGACGGACCGAGAATCAATGGTACTCTGACTTTCGGATGCGGCCACTGGCGTCCGCACCAACTGGGCTTATTCCTGGAGATTCTCGCATGACCGCACGATCGCTCGAAGATGCACGCCGGCTGTGTGTGCTGGCACTGGCTGGTATGACGCTCGGCTTGGCCGCGGACTTGAGTTTGGCGGACTGCACGGGCAACTGGGTTCCGGGTACAGCGGAGTCAAACATGAACGGCTCGATCCGGTGGCTGCATGTGTGGGATCCGGACGGGGCGGGACCGCAGGAACCGGTGCTGGTGGCCACTGGAGACTTTTCGGGCACAGCGTCTGCCGGAGTTGCGGATGCGAACTACATCGCGTCGTGGGACGGGGCGAACTGGTCTGCGCTGGGCACTGGGCTGAGCGCTCCGGGGTACTGCGTGACGTCTCTGTCGGCGAGCAACACGCTGGTGGTCTGCGGGACGAGCTTCAGTCAGGCCGGGGGGAATCCGGCCAAGCGCATCGCGCGATGGAATGGTGTGGCCTGGTCGGATTTGGCGACGGGAACAGGGAACTCGCCGTCGCTGACGCTGCTCGCGGCGGCGAGCCCGAACTCGGACACGGTGGTTACGGCGGGCGCGTTCACGCAGGTGGGGGCGACCCCGGTCGCGGCCAGCCGCATCGCGCAGTGGAGCGAAGCCAACGGGTGGAGCCCGCTTGGTGCGGGGTTGAGTTCGACGACATCGGCGGTGTTCGTGATGCCCAACGGGGATCTGATCGCGGGCGGGGCCGCGCTCACGACGGGAGACGGCGCTTTGACGGTGAACCGGATCGCGCGGTGGGACGGCTCGACCTGGCACGCGCTCGGCGACGGGGTGAGCGGGTTGGTGCGGTGCATGGCGGCGATGCCGAACGGCGATCTGATCGTCGGCGGCGCGTTTCTGGAGGCCGGGGGCGTGACGGTGAACAAGCTGGCGCGATGGAACGGCACGGCATGGTCGGGCTTCGGCACGGGCATCAACACGGCGACATCGGGAAACTTCGACGTGTTCGCGTTGGCGGTCATGCCCAACGGCGATCTGATCGTGGCGGGTGATTTCTCGTCGGTGGACGGCGTGCCCGCCAACCGCATCGCGAGGCTGAGCAACGGGCAGTGGTCGGCGCTGGGAACGGGCGTGGACGCCGTGGTGCGTGCGCTGGCGGTGCTCCCCAACGGGGATCTGGCGGTGGGCGGCGACTTCCAGAACGCGGGCGGGAATCCGGCTGCACGCTTCGCGATCTGGTCGGGCTCGGGGAGCAACGTGGCGATCACGACCGAGCCGACATCGCAGGAAGTCGAGGTCACCGCGTCGGCGCAGTTCACGCTGGCGGCGACCGGGGGCGGATCGATCACCTACCAGTGGCAGCAGCAGGACCTTCTGAGTTTCCCGGAGTTCATCGACATCAACGACGGGCCCGTGCTGGACTCTTTCGGGATCCCGTTCTGCACGGCGTCGGGCGCGACGGCGAACCAACTGACGCTGAGCGACTTCACGGGCGTGGCGCAGGTGTTCCGGTGCGTGGTCTCGAACGGGTGCAGTTCCGCGATCAGTTTGGAGGTGACGCTCTCGTTCGCTCCGGAATGCCCTGCGGACTTCAACGGGAGCGGCGAGGTGAGCGTGCAGGACATCTTCGACTTCCTGGAGGCGTACTTCGGCAGCAACCCGGACGCGGATGTGAACGACTCGGGCGATATCACCGTTCAGGACATCTTCGATTACCTTGCGCTGTACTTCACGGGCTGCGGCGAGTAGACCGAGCCTTGCGAGGCCGAAACCGCCCTCGTGTGGGCCAAACCTCATCCCATAACCGGGGCGCCGCCCGTCGGGGCGGCGCCCCGCGTTCGTTTGGGAGCGCCCGCCGGACGTGTTTGAGCGGGAACAGGCTGGCTTTTCGGCCAATTGTCACGTAAATGGATTGGCACGCATCGGGAGATCGTCTAGAGTAGAGACACTCCCCGAACGGTTATCCGGCCGCACCGAGAGCGATGGGCCGTGCGTACGGGGAAGGGTTGGCGGCGGCGAACGGCCGCGGCTCGGGGAGCCAGAGAGAGATGGAGCTTGGGCGGGCTCGACCATCGGCGTGATGGCGTGCATGTGCCGCCCTGTGTGTATCTGACCTTGACGAGGAACGCCCGATGCCCCGAACGACGATCAGCCCGAACCGAACCGCCTCCCGCCTGGCAGCCCGAGCCGGTCATTCCACGACGGGCCTGATGGAGTCGCTCGAACAGCGTGCTCTGCTGGCGGTGGACCTGGCGTACACGGAACTGGCGGTCGCGAACAACTCGCTGCCGGGGGGCGAGATCACGGTGAACTCGACGCTCACGAACAGCGGCGACGAGGCGCTGGCGACGCCGTTCAGCGTGAAGTTCTACCTGTCGGCGGATGCGACGCTGGACGGGGGCGACACCGAGTTGGGGACGTACGACAACAACGTGGCCATCCCGGCGACGGGAACGCTGGGCTTTGCCAAGCAACTGACGATCCCGGACGGGACGCCGCTGGGCGGCCGGTTCATCATCGGCGTGGCGGACTCGGGCGCGGCGGTGGCCGAGAGCAGCGAGGCGAACAACAACGGGTCGGGGGCGTTCTTCGTGGGCAACACGCCACCGTCGGTGGATACGCCGCTGATCGGGCCGTTCACAGGCATGACGCGAACGAGCACGCTGACGATCATCGTGCTGAGCGCGACGGATGACGACGGCATCACGGGGTCGCTGGACCTGACGTTCTGGTACGATGTCGATGCTGACGGCGTGCTGAGCGAGGTGACGGACCGTCTGGTCGGCGCGGGCGAGGCGGGGCCGAACAACTCGTACGTGTACTCGGGGCCGGTGCCGACCTTTGTCGAGCCGGGGCTTGGGCGCATCTTCGTCAAGGCGTTCGATGGGCTGGACTCGACGATCCGATCGGGGACGTTCACGCTCAACGCCTCGAACGAGCCGGTGGTGCAGGGGATCACGGCCACGCCGGACAGCGCGGTTTCGTGGGGCGAGGACATCACGTTCACGGCGACGGGCGTCTCGGACCCCGACGACTCGGGGACGGTGCAGGCGGTGCGGCTGTACCGCGACACCAACGGGGTGGCGGGGCTGCAAGCGGACGCGGACGAACTGATCGGGCTGATGGCGCGGGATGGGATGAGCGATCGGTGGTCGGTGTCCACGGTGGTCGATTCGGACTGGGGCACATCGGCCAGGTTCTTCGCGCAGGCGACGGACAGCATGGACCGCGTGAGCGTGGTGGCGGTCTCGCCGCCGCGAGACATCGGCACCGCGCAGTTCACGTTTACCGCGCGGGACCCTGTGACCATCGAGAACCTTGCGGGCCCGACCGGCGCGGCGCGGCGCGGGCGTGCGATCACGCTGACGGCGACGGGCGTGAGCGACAACGCCGAGCTCGTGAGGTTCTACCGCGATGCCGACGGGAACGGCACGCTGGACACGGGCCTGGATCAACTGCTGGCGGAGGTGGACCCGAACGCGGGATCGGCGAGCACGGAGTTCACGATCGATCCGGCGTGGGGCGCCGGGGCGCAGAAGTTCTTTGCGCAGGGGAGCGATGACATCGGACTGGCCGGCGAGACCGAGAGCCTGGATGTGTCGCTGGTCGCGAACAGGGCGCCGAGGGTGCGGTCGGTGACCGCCAACGCGACCACGCGGAGCAAGGGCCAGACGCTGATCCTCACGGCGAACAACGTGACCGACGACGACGGCCAGACGGGCCTGGCGGGCGTGCAGTTCTTCCGCGACTCGAACCGCAACGGGGTGTTCGACGCGAGCACGGATATCCTGCTGGGGAACGGCGCGCGGGTCGACGGCACGAACAACTGGCGGCTGAGCCTGGTGGTTCCGACGAACTTCCGCAACGGCCTGAACAAGATCTTCGCCAAGGCGATCGACATCGTGAACGTGCGGAGCGCGACGCGGGCGATCGACGTGACGGCGACCAGGAACACCAAGCCGGTGCTCGGCGGGTTCACGGTGACGCCGGCCGCGGCGAACATTGGCGACCGGCTGACGTTCCTGGCGACGGGCGTTTCGGACAACGGCGCGATCGGGTCGGTGCGGTTCTACCACGATTCCAACGGGAACGGCCGGCTGGATGTGAACGCCGACACGCTCATCGGCGTGGGCACCCGGCGTCCCGGCGGCAGCTACCGGCGTGTGTTCACGCTGCCGGGCGGGTTTGCCACGGGGAACCAGACGTTCTTTGCCGCGGCGTTCGACAACCTGAACGCCCGCAGCGCGGCGAGGTCGGACTCGGTGACGATCACCGTGTGAGCGTTGGGCCGACTTTGTGACTTGATGCACGCGGCCGGGATTGTCGATCCCGGCCGCGTTTTGCGTGCCCGTGGGGGTTGAGTGCGTTTGGGAGGACCGGTGTGGTCGGACGGCGTGTGGCCCGTCGCCGCTTACTTTGTGCGCGGCTCGTTCGGATCGTCGATCACTTCGTATGCGGCGCGTCGGGGACGGCCCAGCACGCGACGCGGCGATCGTCGGTGGAGTTGCCGCGGGGTGTGAGCGGGGGCATCTCGACTCGGCAGCGGTCGATGACGAGCGGGCAGCGGCCCTGGAACGGGCAACCCTTCGGCGGGTTGAAGGGGCTGGGAACATCGCCCTGGAGCACCTTCAAGCCCGCGGCGGAGCGTTCGGCGGGGTCATCGATCGGGTTGGCGCCGAGAAGGGCGCGGGTGTAGGGGTGCATCGCACGCTCGTGCAGGTCGAGACAGGGGAGCGTCTCGACGATGTGGCCGAGGTACATGACCATGACGCGGTCGCAGAAGTGCTCGATGACCTTGAGGTCGTGGCTGATGAAGGCGAGGGTGAGGCCGAACTCGTCCTTGAGCTGCATCATCAGGTTGAGGACCTGGGCCTGGATCGAGACATCGAGGGCGGAGACGGGCTCATCGGCGACGATGAACCTGGGCTTGAGCGCGAGGGCGCGGGCGATACCGATGCGCTGGCGCTGGCCGCCGGAGAACTCGTGGGGGAACTTGTCCTTGGCATCCTTGCGCAAGCCGACACGGGCGATGAGCAGGTCGATGTACTCCTCGATCTGGGCCTCGGGGGTGACGCCGTGGAAGCGGATCGCCTCGCGGAGCAGTTTGCGGACGGTGAGGCGCGGGTTGAGTGAGGAGTAGGGGTCCTGGAAGATGATCTGCATCTGACGGCGGAAGGGCATCATCTCGGCGTGGCCGAGGGCGGTGATGTCGATGCCGTCGAAGCGGATCGAGCCGGAGGTCGGCTCGATGAGGCGGATGATGCACTTGCCGAGGGTGGACTTGCCGCAGCCGGATTCGCCGACGATTCCGACGACTTCGCCGGGGTTGATGTGGAGCGAGACGCCGTTGACGGCCTTGACGTGGCCCTGGATGGTGTTGAAAACTCCGCCGCGGACGGGGAAGTGCTTGACGAGTCTACGAACCTCCACCAGCGGAGTTCCGGGCCGTGAATCGCGTTCCAGTGCGTGGAGATCGTGCGAAGTCACAGGGCAGCCCCCGCGTCGAAGACCCGAACGCGTCCGGGTTGCACGATCCATAGCATTCGATCGGGGTTGTTGCCCGCCGCCAGTGCACCGGCGAATGTCTGAGCGGTCTCGAGAATCAAGGCCGCGGTCAAGCGCACACCGGGTCGCAGGACGACAATACCCCGGTAGTTCTTCGGGGGAAACACGATCGGATTGGCCAGATCAAGCTCGAGCGTCACCAGCACTCGCTGCTCGTCGGCGCAGACACCTGCCAGCTTTGCATCGGGCGATCCGATCATGAGCTGCTCGCCAACGGTGACTACGTCGTGTCCGCTGGTCCGAAACAGCGACGCAATCGACCCGGAGAGATTCTCGTCGATCTTCAGGCGCACGCGGACCCTTTGGACACGTCGATGAACCGTTCCCGGCTCATCTCGGCCGCGTAGGCGATGCAGGCGCGGACATCGACGGCCTGAAGCTGAGGGTACTCACGCAGGAGTTCCTCCTGACTCATGCCGCCGGCGAGCAGATCGAGAATGAGCGTGACCCAGATCCGCGTGCCACGGACACACGGCTTGCCTCCACAGACGGCGGGGTCGATTTGGATGCGAGTAAGAAGGTCGCTTGCTTCCATGAGGCAATCTTAGGGGGTGGTTGGGGGAACGGAAGGCAGGGGGAAGTGGCAGCGGACCTGCACGGGCGAATCTGAGGCCTTTGCAGGCGATCCACCGATGTCGGGTCGGAGAGCCGACATACCTACAGCCTCGAGCGCGGGTTCTTCGGCGACGCAGCGGTCCTGCCTGAACTTGCAGCGGTCCTGGAAGCGGCAGCCTTTCGGCAGGTCGAAGAGGCTGGGAACGATGCCCTCGATGGTCGGCAGTCGCTTGCCACCCCCCCCATGCTCCTTGCGACCCTTCTTGGGGATGGAATCGAGCAGGGCACGCGTGTAGGGATGACGCGGTCGGTGGAAGATGTCGAAGACGGTGCCGGTCTCGATGACGCGGCCGGCATACATGACCATCACGCGGTCGCAGACCTGGGCGACGACGCCGAGGTTGTGGGTGATCAGGATGATCGCGGTGCCGAGTCTTTTCTTGAGGCCGTCCATCAGCGCGAGGATCTGGGCCTGGATGGTGACGTCGAGCGCGGTGGTCGGCTCATCGGCGATGAGGATGTCGGGCTCGCAGCAGAGGGCGATGGCGATCATGACGCGCTGGCGCATGCCGCCGGAGAGTTGATGGGGGTACTCGCCGCGGCGACGCTCGGGCTCGGGGATCTCGACGAGCCGGAGCATCTCGACCGCTCGCGCGCGGCGGCCGGCGCGGTCGAGCTCGGGCTTGTGGTACTTGAGGGCTTCCTCGATCTGCCAGCCGACGGTGAAGACCGGGTTGAGGCTGGTCATCGGCTCCTGGAAGATCATGGCAATTCGGTCGCCGCGGATCTTGCGCATCGTGGCATCGTCGGCGGTGGCGAGGTTGACGCCCTCGAACATCACCTGGGAGCGAGGATCGATGATGGTGGTGCGCTCCGGGAGGAGTCGCATGATGGTCTTGCTGGTGACGGTCTTGCCACAGCCGGATTCGCCGACGATTCCGAGCGTCTCGCCTTTGGCGAGGTCGAAGGAGACATCATCAACGGCGGTGACGATGCCGCGATCGGTGCGGAAGCGGGTGGTGAGGCCGCGGACGGAGAGGATGGGCTGGGTGGTGGTCAGGGAGGACTCGCCTGGTGCTGATGAGTTGATCAGGTCGATGGGAACCTAGCCGACGTGTTTGGGGTCGAACGCGTCCTGCAGGGCGTCGGACAGGATGTTGAACGCGAGTACCAGAAGGAACATGGCCACCGTGGCCGCACCGATCTGCCAGAAGTTGCCGTTGATGACCTCCTGCGTGGCCTCACCGATCATGCGGCCCCAACTCGGCCCGGCCTTGACGCCCAGGCCGAGGAAGCTGAGCACCACCTCGAACTTGATCGCGGCGATGAACAGCAGCGAAAAGTTGATGAACATGAGGTGGGCGGTGTTGGGCAGGATGTGGCGGATCAGGATGTAGGGGCGCGAGAAGCCGATCGAGCGGGCGGCCTGCACGTATTCGAGTTCCTTGAGCTTGAGGGTCTCGCCGCGGATGACCCGGCAGGGGCCGATCCAGAAGGTCATGCACATGGCCGCGTAAACGGGGATGAGGGAGAGGAAGGGCTTTGAGTTGTCGTCGAAGTAACTGCCGGTGAAGGCGTAGGCCAGCACGGCCAGCAGCACGAGATCGGGGACGCTGGAGAGCGTGGAATAGAGCCACTGCACGACCTGATCGATCCAGCCGCCGTAGTAACCCGCGGCCGCGCCGAGCACCGCGCCGATGAGGACCGAGATGAGGCCGACGATCAGGCCGATCTGGAGCGCGACCTTGATGGAATAGATGGCTCGCGCCGAGGTGGACCGCCCCTGACGATCCGTACCAAGAGCGAGGCGTCCGTCGTAGACCATCTGCCGCCAGCCCGAGAGCGGCGCGAAGAGCGAGCCGACCTGGGCTTCGAGCTCCGCGAGTCTGGTGCGGCCTTCGGCGGCGGCCGGCGCATCGAGGTCGTCGAAGCGATCAAGCTCGCGGTAGCCGGTTTCCACTTCGGCGGCGATTCGGGTGGCTTGATCGACGGTCACGCCGACGGTGCGCTCGCCGAGGCGGATGGATTCCAGTTCGAGCCGGCGGTGCTCCGGGTCCTTGAGGCGGAGGGCCTTCTGGAAGCGGGAGAGGTAGTACTTGACGTGGCGTGCGCGCGTTTCGGCCGATTCCTCTTCGAGCCAGCCTCTCTTGGTGAGCGGGCCGACGCGGGCCTCGACTTTGTCGAGCGTGAGTGCGGAGAAGAGCGAGCCTCGACCATCACGGTGGTCATCGAATCCACCCCCGCCCGTCGCCGCGGCGGTGATGTCGGCGGCGGTCAGCCAGAGCCCGATGAAGAAATAGACGAGGATGACCGCGAGCGCGGCCACGGCGAGGCGGTTTCGCCGGAGTTTCCGGGCCGCGCGGCTGGACCATGCTCGGGAGAGGACCCTCATGGTCAGGAGAGCCTCACGCGAGGATCGACAAGGGCGTAGAGCACATCGGTAAGGATGACGGAGAGGACGAAGACCGCGGCGAAGACGGCGGTGAACGCCTGGATGACGGGGAAGTCCTTGTTGGTGATGGAGTCGATCAGCGCGTTGCCCATGCCGGGGATGCGGAAGTAGCGTTCGAGCAGGATCGAGCCGCCGATGAGAAAGGGGAAACTGATCATCACGCGGGTGATGATGGGGATCATGGCGTTCTTGAGCATGTGGGCGAACATGACCTTGCGGCGGGTCGCGCCCTTGGCAACGGCGGTGGTGATGTAGTCGCGGCCGGTCTCCTCAACCATGACGGCGCGGTAGAAGCGGGTGTCGTAGCCCATCGCGAGGATGACATCGATCAGCACGGGGAGGGCGCAGTAATAGACCCAGATGCCGGGCTTCACACGGAACCCCTCGGTTCCTCCCCATGAGATCCAGGGCTCATACCCGCCGCTGGCGAACCATTCGATCCCGTGCTTTTCCTTGAGCCAGTTGGCCCCGAAGTACTGGCCGAAGATGATGAACACGAGCACGCTGACGCTCATGCCCAGAACGATGAGCACCATGAGCGCGCGGTCGATGAGCCGGCCTCGGTAGAAGGCCGCGATGAGGCCGACGCCGATGGATACGACCGTCGTCACGACCAGCGCGGGGACGGTGATGGCCGCGGTGGGACCGATACGCTCGCCGAGGATCTCGCCGACGCTCTTGGTCTCGTACTGCCAGCTCTTGGTGGACTCGAAATCGAGCGTGAAGACCTGTCCGAGGAACTTGCCGTACTGGACCAGGAAGGGCTGGTCCAGGCCCATGGTCTTGCGCTTCTGGTCGATCTGTTCCCGCGACGCGTGCTTGCCGAGGTAGGCGTAGACCGGGTCGTTGACTCGCAGCGCGGCCATGACGAACAGGATGATCCCGAGGTAGATCGGGATCGAGTACAGAAGCCGCCTGAGAACGTACGCCCACATGCCGGTTGGTCACCTTCCGCCTGTCTGGTCCGCCGAGGAAGCCGCCGCGCTCTTCGAGCCGGGCGAGGTTCGCGCCGACTCGTCCACATCGAGGTACTTATACCAGTTCTGGAAATCCTCCGACGGCTTGAGGTTCTTCAACCAGCCGTTGATCGCGTAGTAGCGGATGCGGGCCATTGAGCCGATGTACGGCGTGTCTTCGATGATCATGTCGCGCATGCGGATGTAGAGGGCGGTGCGCTCGTCGCCGGGGGGCAGGCGGCGGGCCTGCTCGTACATCGCGTCGTACTCCGGACGCTTGTAGTTGAACGCATTGGGGCCGGGCGATTCGTTCTTGCTGTAGAACAGGGCGAGGTTGTTCTCGCCATCCGGGTAGTCGCTGCCCCAGGCGTAGCCGAACATGGGCGCGATCTTCTTGTTGATGGCCTCGATCAGTTCGGAGAAGTCAACCAGGCGAGGGGTGATCCGTACGCCGATGGCGCGGCAGAACTGCACCTCGGCCTGCATCTGCTCCTCCTGATTGCCGCCGCGGCTGGTGTAGTAGACGATCTCGCCGAGCCCATTGCCGTCGGGGTATCCAGCCTCGGCCAGCAGCTTCTTCGCCAGAGCGAGATTCGGTCCGCGGTAGTTCGCGGGAGCCTCGCCATTCGTCGGGTGGCCGTGCAGGCCGGGCGGGATGGGTCCGTCGTACACGATGTTCGTGCCGTTGTAGAAACTCTCGTTCATCTCGTCGAGATCGAACGCCAGCGAGATCGCCTGGCGCAGTTTCTTGGCCCGCTCGGTGTACCCGCCGACGACCTCGTCCTCCATGTTGAAGCCGCGGAAGATGAAGTCGAGCAGGGGGACAGGATAGAGCGAGACGCCCTTGGCACGGAAACTCTCACGGAGCTTGCGCGTGCGGCGGTTGATGGCCTTGTCGAAGTACTCGGCCGGGATCTGCACGAAGCCGAGTTTGCCCGACTCGAAGTCGAGCCACATGGGCGGATCGGGCACGTAGAACGGGCACTCGACCCGGTCGAGGATCGGCAGTCGCGTGCCCGCGGGCTTGTTCAAGCCGAGCGCGATGTCGCTGGCCGCCTCGTCCTTGTCCGGGCCGATCTCGGACGGATAGACCTCGGGGCGGTAGTCGGGGTTGCGGGTGAAGTTGATGAACTGGCCGGGCTGCCAGTCGCCATCACGCACCATGAACGGACCGCTGCCGATCGGGTGGCGGCCGAACTGGTCGCCGTACTTCTCGACGGCCTCACGCGGCACGACCGAGAGTTGGAACTGGGCGAGTTTCCAGCGGAACTGCTGGACCGGCTGCGTCAGTACGACCTCGAACTCCCGGTCGTTGACAAGCCGCAGCCCTTCGACCGGCTCCGCGTAGTCGAACGCCCCCTTGCCGTCCGCGACCTTCCTGCCTTGCTCGTCCTTGTACGCGTCGAAGCCGGCGATGAGGCCCTCGACCAGCCACCAGTTCTCGAGTTCGTACTTGGGGTCGGCCAGCCGCCGCCACGAGTAGAACACGTCGGCGGCAACCAGCCTGCGCCCCTTCCCACCGGGAAAGCAGGGATCGTCCTGGAAGTAAACGTCGTCGCGGAGCCTGAACTTCCAGGTCTGCGTGCCGTCGGGGTTGTCGGTGACAACCGGCATCTCGGCGAGCAGCGCGGGCTGGAGTTCCAGCGGCCGAGCGAGGTACTTGTACTGCACGAGGCAGTCGAAGATCTGGCTGCACGCCTGGTTGTCGTACTGGGTCGAGCCCTTCACCGGATCGAGGCTCTTGGGCCCGTCGGTGCGGATCGGGACCACGGCGACCTTGAGCGGCGCGGCGGGCGGCTGCGCTACCGCGTGACCCGGTCGACCGCCGCAGGCCGCGGCGAGCAGGCAGACTCCGATGGTCCCAGACCTCATGACCGGCTCCGTGGCGCGCGAGCCAGACCGTCGGCCAATCGACGGGCTCGGGCCGCACGGATGTTAGCCCGGCGTCGGCGCGTGCTGCGCTCGCGTAACCTCGGCTCTCCCGTCACGCGGGCATCCGGGCCAGCTCGCCGCGAACTTCGTCGATCAGCCGCCGGACCGTCTCCGGCCCGAACTCAAACTCCAGCCCGGCGGCGCGGAAGAGCTCGGGCAGCGGCCGCGAGCCGCCGAGCGAGAGCCCGCGCTTGTACGACTCGATCGCGGCCCTCGGATCGCGGCGGTAGTTGATCCACACCTGCAGGGCGCCGAGCTGCGCGATGCCGTACTCGATGTAGTAGAAAGGAGTGCCATAGAGGTGCGGGATCCGCTGCCACGCGACACCGGCGAACTTCTCGAGCCCCGACCAGTCGAGCCCCGGGCCGTAGCGGGCGACCAGTTCCTTCCACTTCTCGTGGCGCTCGGCCCGCGTGTGGTCGGGGTGCGTGTAGATCCAGTGCTGGAACTGGTCCACCGTCGCGATCGTCGTCAGGCTCGCGATGGTGTCCTCGATGTGCACGCGCCGGGCGCGGTCCGAATCGGCCGACGAATAGAACTCTTCGAGGAAGGGGTGCGCGGTCAACTCCATGCTCATCGACGCGACCTCGCAGAACTCCAGCGGGATGTCGCCGCGGTAGGACACCAGCGGGTCGGCCCGGCAGAGGATCGCGTGAAAGGCGTGCCCCGCCTCGTGCAGGATCGTCTCGACATCGCGCTGCACACCGGCGGCGTTCATGAAGATGAACGGCTTGCGCTGCCGCTCGAGCGTGGTCTGGTACCCGCCGGGCGCCTTGCCCTTGCGAGACTCGAGATCCAGGCAGGCCCGCGCTGTGCCATTCGCTCCGGCGCCTTCCCGCAGAAACTCGAACATCTCCGCCAGCGAGGGGTCCATCTTCCTGAACACGCGGCTGGTCTTCTCCACCATTTCCGCCGCGGTCGCGAACGGCCGCAGGCCCGGCCGCCCCTTCGGGTCCACCTGCCCATCCCACGGCCTCAACTTCTCCACCCCCAGCGCCTTCTTCCGCTCGGCCATCAACTCGCGCAGGAGCGGTGTGCACACCTCCTCGACGCCGCGGGCGAACTCGTGGCAGGTCTCGGGTGTGTAGTCGAACCGCTTCTTGGCCTTGTGCATGTAGTCGCGGAAGTTCGTAAACCCCGCATTCACCGCTACCCGCTGCCGCAGGCCCAGCATCTTCTCGTACAGGGCATCGAGCGTGTCGGCATCCTTGAACCGCCGCTCGGCGACCAGCCGCCAGGCCTCCTCGCGCACCGCCCGGTCGGTGTCCTCGTTGAACTTCGCCATCCGCGGGAGCGTCATCTCCTCGCCGCGGAAGGCCACGGTCATCGCCCCGGCGATCTGCGAGTACTCGGTCTCCAGGCGCGTCAGCTCGGTCTCGATCGGCACGTTCTCCGGCCGGAAGAGCTCGACGGCGAGTTTCAGGTCGCGGAGGTAGACGCGGTACCGCTCCTGATCGAGATCCTTCACGTGCGGCGAGCCGACGATCTTGCGGTCCAGCTCGAAGCCCATCTCCTTGTGCCGCGGCTGCACGCCCTCGACGAACGCGAGGAAGGCCCTGTTCGCCGCCTCATCGTCGGTGTGGCAGCTCATGTTGATGTACAGCCTGTTGCCCGCCTCCGAGACGGCCGCATCGAGCTCGCTGCGGTCGAGGATGAGGTGCTCCAGACAGTTCCCGCAGCGCAGCTCGCGGCCGAGCAGCTCGCGGTAGAGCGGCTCGAGCGCGGCCCAGCTCGTGGCGTCGAGGTCCGCGGGGACAAGATCAGAAGCGCGTGTGAAGGAGGGAATCATGCGGGGGGAGGGTAGGGGCGGGGGGAGGGCGGCTGAGGAGCGGAGGAGCGGGGGAGAGGGGGAGCAGAGGAGCTGAGGAGCAGGGGAGAGGGGGAGCGCGAATGTCTTATCTCTCCTCTGCTCCTCAGCTCCCCGGCTCCTCTGCTTGCTTCGCCCCGCACTCCGGGCACGCGGCCCCACCCCCCCTCGCCAGCCCCGCAAGGTCATACCCGCACTTCGCACACTTCCCCCCGCGCTCGCGTCGGCGGCGTCGGAGCTCGGAGCGCCAGGCGAGGGCGGTGGGCGCGGCGGCGAGGAGCAGGGGGAACCAGAGGGGAAAGCGAGCCATCCGAATCCGTAGCGAGGTGCTCGCGTAGCTCTCGAAGTGAAACCACCAGTCTCGACCGAAGATGAGCGTGTTGGGCGTCCGCGTTGTTGTCCAAGTCCACCGGCTGTGTCTGGGGTGTTCCGAAGTCGGCTCGGGCTTGCGCGTGCGACGATCCCACACGCCATCAGACCAGCTCAAGGCCACGGTTCCGCGCCAGCACGCCGCGCTGACTCCGCCACGGCGCTTTTCCTGCGAGTGGCTCAAGTAACTGTGTTCGTTGGATGCTGCGAACTGCCGCCACTCACTCACCCCCCACACCCCCGCCACCGCCACGCACACCGCGAGCCCGCCCCAGCGGAGCGCCCAGCTTCTCCGCCGTCCCCAGCAGCGCCATCGTCTTCGCTTGCGGGGGGTGGGGGTGGGGGCGGGCGCGACGCTCATCGTGCGGATCGTACCGCGCGGGCGCGCGTGTGCTTGGCTCGGAGCCGCGCCAGCGGCCCAACAGCCGTAGCCGGGGGCGTGAGCCCCCGGTTGGCGTGCGATTTGATCCGTGAGCCCCAACGGGGCGACACAGCGGTTCATCAAGCGCGCACTATCTTGTGCCGCCCTTTCAGGGCTCTCTGAACAAGACCGACGCTCACCGGGGGCTTTCGCCCCCGGCTAACGCTGTTCCGCCGAAGCGGCTTAGATGCGGATGCCGCGGCACGAACGATCACCTTCGACCTCACTGGATCCGGGCCCAAGGGCCGCAGCGTGTTATTCCGCGCACGTGCCCCGACCCACACCAAAGAGCAACTGCGAACCCCGCACGGGAGTCGCACGGCGCGACGCCAGCCCGGGCTGCGCCACGCTCCATCCGCACAGCGCGACGCTACGGCCGGGCTGCGCGACGCTACGTCCGAACGGCGCGATGCGCCGCGGGCGTGATCCGGGACGCAGCGCTGTTTGTTCGTCAAAGTCCGAACAACCTCTCAACCCCCCAGCCCCGCCGCCCGATCGTCGGATGCCTTCCTGCTTCCTCTTTCCCGCTTACCGCTCTCTGCTTTCTCACCAGCTCGACCGCAGCTCGCTGACGATGTCCCGCGCCATCTGCTGGACCGTCGCGTGCTGGCCGACCTCGAGCCGCTCGCCCACGGGCTTGGTGGGGACGAAGGTCTCGCTGGCGGTGAACGCGCGGCGGCTGACCAGCGGCTTGCCGGTGCGGGCATCCTTGAAGTCGAAGTCGAGCGTGATCGCGAAGGCGATCTCCTGCGAGAGGCCCGAGTCGCGGTTGGAACTGAGGCGGTTCATCGTCGCCGCGGTGATCCTGCCCGAGAGCGTGGTGTCGGCGACCGAGGAGTCGGTGACCTTCCACGGGGTGTTCGACTGGATCTCCTTGATCACCGCGTCGGTGAGCTCGACCTCGATCCCGCGCTGGAAGGTCGGGTTGTCAAAGAGCGCGACGTGCACGGTCTTGACATCCGACGAGAAGGAGGAGTTGAACGAATAGCCCTGGCGCGGGTCGGAGGAACAGGCGGAGAGGACCAACGCGCAGGACAACGCGGCCAACGCCGGGATGCGCCGCGGAGAAAGGCGGGAAGAAGGATGGGGTTCAGCGGCCATGCTCGCCTCCATCCTCGGCCTGCTTCTCCTTGCTCTGTTCTGCGCGGGAACTCCGCGGGCTCTGCGTTGCCTGGGGTGCCGGCGGGGCCTTCGCTTCGTCGGGCTTCCAGCCGCGCTGTTCCATGGTCGCGTACGCCTCGCGCGCGGCGGCGGTGTGCGGGTGGTCGGCGATGAGCCGCTTCATCACGTAGCGGCCCGAGGGGCCATCGCCCTGCTTGAGGTAGTACCTGGCCTTTTCAAGCCGGGCGTTGGCCGCGGACTCGTCGAGGCGGGCCAGGAGCGATTCATCGAGCCCGGCCTTCTGGGCCTCGCCGGGGTAGAGGCTCGAGAAACGCTTGACGAGGATCCGGGCGTCGACGAGCTTGGAGCCGTCGTACCTGGGGCCCTTGAACTGCGCGATCGTGGCGTAGACGCGGCGCTGCATGGCCTTCATCGTGTACTGGCTGTTGCGGTAGAGCTCGTTGAAGATCTCGTAGGCCTCGGCCGCGAGCGGGAGGTTGTGCTCGCGGTAGTAGTAGTCGGCGAGCTCGATCCCGGCCCGCTCGGCGATGCGGCTGCCGGGCAATCGCTCCTGGCAGCGGATGAGCAGTTCCTCGCCGATGTCGTCGGCGTTGAGGATGCGGACCCCGAGGATCTTGCGCTTGTAGCCCTCGAGGTAGCGAACGCCGATGTCCAGCTCCCGCTCGACGGCGAGCACGTAGGCCGGGTCGCCCGGGTATTCGCGGATGACCCGCTCGTAGTCGTAGAGGGCGTTGTACTCATCGCCCATCGCGGTGAGGGCATCTCCGCGAACCAGCACGGCCTCGGGCATCATGGGCGAGGGGTCGCCGAGCCTCGCCTCCTGCTCCTCGATCCACCGGTTGATCGTGGAGTACGCGGCCGAGGGGCGGTCATCGGCCATGTCGGTGCGGGCCCGGGCGACGACCCACTCGTCGGTCCCCTCGGCGGGCTCCCTGGTGTTCAGCCACTCTCCGTTGGCATCCATCCGCGTCTCGCGGAGCTGGCCGTGCGCGGCCGAGGCGACCGCCAGGCCGATCGTCGCACCGGCGACCGTCCGCGCCAGACCGCGGGACATCACGCTCACAGATCCCGTTCGCAGCATCGGGCACAGGATATCTCGCCGCGGAGTCGCGTGCGCTATCCCCCCCGCTGCCCACGGGTTGCCCGGTATTCCGCCTCCGGTACTCTTGGCCATGGAGCTCACGCCCCTGCGGTACTTCGTGGCCATCGCCCGCGCCGGGCACCTGACCCGTGCGGCGAGCCGGCTCGGCGTGACCCAGCCGGCCCTCTCGGCGATGCTGAAGAAACTCGAGAGCGAGGCGGGCGCAACGCTGCTGACGCGCACGGGCCGCGGCGTGGAGTTGACCGAGGCGGGCCGCATCTTCCTGCGCCACGCCGAGGAGGCCGTCCGCGCCGCGGAGGCGGGGACCAAGGCCGTCCGCGAGCTGCTCGGGCTGGAGCGGGGCTCGATCCGCATCGGGGGCGGGGCGACGGCGACGAGCTACCTGCTCCCGAAGGTCGTCAGCGCGATCCGCAGGCAGCACCCGGGCCTGCGGTTCTACGTGCGCGAGGCCGGGAGCAGCGCGGTCGCGTCGGCGGTGCTGAGCGGGGAGCTGGACCTGGGCATCGTGACGCTGCCGATCAAGGGGCCGGGGGGGCCGGAGTCCGACGAACTGGTCAAGGTGCTGCTGGTGGAGGACGAGCTGCGGCTGATCGTGCCCGCGCGGCACGCTCTGGCGGGGACCACGCGGGCCTTCGAGTGGGGGCGGCTCCGGGACGAGACGATCATCGCGTTCGAGGCCGGCACGGCGGTGCGGGAGTTGATCGATCGCGGCGCGGGCGCGGCGGGCGTCTCGCTGAACGTGGTCATGGAGCTCCGCTCGATCGAGTCGATCAAGCAGATGGTCGCGGCGGGGATCGGCGTGGGGTTCGTGTCGCGGTTCGCCCTGCGCGAGGGCGAGGGCATGCCGTGCCGCGACGGGAAACTGACCCGCGGGCTGGCGATCGTGCGCCGGCGCGACCGCGCGGTGAGCGCGGCGGTGGCGGAGTTCGAGCGGGTGCTGGTGAAGACCGTTCGGTAGTGAGCGTGAAGAAAGGACCGCGTGCTCGTCTCGTTCTGCATCCCCGCGCACGATGAGGAGGCGTTGATCGGCCCGACGGTGGCCGCGCTGGTGCGGGCCGGGGATGAACTGGGCATCGGGCACGAGGTGGTGGTGGCCTGCGACGCCTGCACCGATGCGACCCGGGCGGCGGCCGAGGCGGCGGGCGCCAGGGCGGTCGTGATCGACAAACGCCACATCGCGGCGGCGCGGAACGCCGCGGCCGAGGCCGCGCAGGGCTCCCTGCTGATCTTCGTCGATGCCGACACGATCGTGCCCGTCGAGGCCGTGCGGCAGGCGCTGGCGGCCGTGAAGGCCGGCGCGATCGGCGGCGGAGCCCCCGCGGGCTTCGACGGGCGCGTGCCGCTCTACGCCCGCATCATCCTGCTGGCCGTCAACGCGCTGTTCCGCATCCTGAAACTGGCCGGCGGCTGCTTCTTCTTCTGCACGCGCGACGGGCTGGACGCGGTGGGCGGCTGGGACGAGGGCGTGTTCGCGGGCGAGGAAGTCGCGCTGGCCAGGGCCCTCAAGCGCCACGGGCGGTTCGTGCTGATCCGCGAGCGGGTGGTCACCTCGGGACGCAAGCTCCGGACCCACTCGGCCCGCGAGATCCTCGGCGTGTGCACCCGCGCCGTCTTCAGGCCCTCGATCGCGCGGGACCGCTCCGCGCTGGACATCTGGTACGGCCCGCGGCGGAACGATCCCGGGCCGGGCGTGCCGCCGGCGGCCCGACCCTGACCGCGACAGCCGGACCGCGGCGGGCCGTTGACCGGGCGGGCCAAGACCCGCGCGGGCGGCGGCACCGCGCGATGGACCGCGACCGCGGGCGATGGGCAAGGGGCCCCCGGCGTCGCCCGCGGGCCGCGCGATGCCGGGATCGCGCACGAGCCCGCGCACCCGGACCGAGCCCCCCGGGCGACCCGGTGGATAGAGTCAGCCCGGATGTCCAGGCCCAGGCGCGATCCCCGCATCCTTCTCGGCTACGTGACGGCGATCACCTACGCGGCCATCATGGGCGGCAAGGCCGCGGTGTGGGGGTTCGAGGACAAGGCCCGCCTCCCGATCATCCTCGCCCCGCTGCTGCTGATCGCGTGCGCCATCATCGGCATCCGCTGGTGGAACCGCACGCGGCACGAGGAATGGCTCAGGGCCGGCGGGCGCGCGGGAACCCGCATCGGCACCGCCACGCCCCGCTGCCGCAAGTGCGGGACCTCGCTCGAGGATGTGGACCCCCGCCCGGTGTCCATCGACGGGCTGAACGTCGTGCGGGTCGTGTGCCCGTCGTGCGGCCGCATCAGCGGTTGAGCCGGCGCGGGAACCGGCGGCGCGCCATCAACCCCGTTGATGCACGCCGATTCCCTGATTGATTCGACTCATGCCGCCCCGTTGGTATCGTTAGGGCAGGAACCGACCACACCGCCCCCTCCCCACGGGGCCCTCACCAGGAGGAGCACCACCATGACCGCCCGCGACCCGTTCAACGCCAGGGCCACGCTCAAGACCGCCCACGGCTCGTACACCTACTTCGACCTCAACGCCCTGGACCGGCCCAAGGCCGGCCGCATCGCCCGCCTGCCCTACTCCATCCGGGTCCTACTCGAGGCGCTGCTGCGGAACGTGGACGGGTTCATCGTGACCGCCGACGATGTCTCGGGCCTGGCCGACTGGAACGCCAAGAGCCCCGCGAAGGCCGAGCTCCCGTTCATGCCCGGCCGCGTGGTGCTGCAGGACTTCACCGGCGTCCCGTGCGTGGTCGATCTGGCGGCCATGCGCGACGCGATGAAGAAGCTCGGCGGCGACCCGGGCGCGATCAACCCGCTGGTCCCCTGCGACCTGGTCATCGACCACAGCGTGCAGGTCGACGCCTTCGCCAGCAGCGCCGCCCTCACGATCAACGGCCGCAGGGAGTTCGAGCGCAACCGCGAGCGGTACGAGTTCCTCAAGTGGGGCCAGCAGTCGCTCCGCAACTTCCGCTGCGTCCCGCCCGCCACGGGCATCGTCCACCAGGTCAACCTCGAGTACCTCTCCCCGGGCGTGCTCACCAGGCCCGCCGGGGCCGAGCGGGTCGCCTACCCCGACTCGTGCGTCGGCACCGACTCGCACACCACCATGATCAACGGCCTGGGCGTCGTCGGGTGGGGCGTGGGCGGCATCGAGGCCGAGGCGGTCATGCTCGGCCAGCCCTACTACATGGTCACGCCCGAGGTCATCGGCATCCGGCTCACCGGCCGGCTGCCCGAGGGCTCGACCGCGACGGACCTGGTCCTCACCGTCACGCAGATGCTCCGCAAGAAGGGCGTGGTCGAGAAGTTCGTCGAGTTCTTCGGCCCGGGCATCGCGGCCCTGAGCATCCCCGACCGCGCCACCATCGCCAACATGGCCCCCGAGTACGGCGCAACCATCGGCTTCTTCCCGGTCGACCGCAAGGCCGTGGAGTTCCTCCGCTTCACCGGCCGGGGTTCAGAGGCCGACCTGACCGAGGCCTACTGCAAGGCCAACATGCTCTGGTGGACCCCCGAATCCCCGGTCCCCGAGTTCACCGACACCCTCGAGCTCGACCTGTCCACGGTGCAGCCCAGCCTGGCCGGTCCCCGGCGGCCCCAGGACCGCGTGGAACTCCGGGATATGCGCTCGGTCTGGCTCAAGGAACTCACCGACAGTTTCGGCAAGAAGGCCCCCGCCGCGGCGGTCAACCTCAACCGCTGGGCCGGCGAGGGCGGCAACACCGAGGGCCGGCCCGTCAACGCCGCGGGCAACGGCCCCGCCGCGGCGGCCGCCGCGGCCGACCCCGGCTGCACGGGCGTCGAGACCTCCTGCGATGGCCGCCGGTTCGCCATGCACCACGGCGATGTGGTGATCGCCGCGATCACCAGCTGCACCAACACCTCCAACCCGGATGTGATGATCGCCGCGGGCCTGGTCGCGCGCAAGGCCCGCGCCCTGGGCCTGACCCGCAGGCCCTGGGTCAAGACCAGCCTCGCGCCCGGCTCGAAGGTCGTCACCGAGTACTTCGACAGGGCCGGCCTCACCGAGGACCTCGACGCGATCGGCTTCAACACCGTGGGCTACGGGTGCACCACCTGCATCGGCAACTCGGGTCCCCTCCCCGACCAGATCGAGGCCTCGATCAGGAACGGCGACCTGGTCGTCGCCAGCGTGCTCAGCGGCAACCGCAACTTCGAGGGACGCATCCACGCCGCGGTCAAGGCCAACTACCTCGCCTCCCCCCCGCTGGTCGTCGCCTACGCGATCGCGGGCACGGTCGATATCGACCTCGCGAAGGACCCGCTGGCCCACGACAAGTCCGGCAGGCCCGTCTACCTGAAGGACCTGTGGCCCACGCACGCCGAGGTCATCGCCACGCGCGACGGCTGCCTCACACCCGCGCAGTTCGAGAAGGAGTACGGCGCGGTCTTCACCGGCAACCCCGAGTGGAACGCCGTGCCCGTGAGCGGGTCCGACCTCTACAAGTGGGATGCCGACAGCACGTACATCCAGAACCCGCCGTACTTCGAGGGATTGACCGCCGCGCCCCCTTCGGGCGGCTTTGCGCCGATCACCTCGGCCCGCTGCCTGGTCCATGTCGGCGACAGCGTCACCACCGACCACATCTCCCCGGCCGGCGACATCGCCGAGGCCTCGCCCGCCGGCGAGTACCTCAAGGCCCGGGGCATCCGCAAGGCCGACTTCAACTCCTACGGCTCCCGCCGGGGCAACGACCGCGTGATGACCCGGGGCACCTTCGCCAACATCCGGGTCAAGAACCAGCTCGCCAAGATCGACGACCCCGCCGCACCGGCGCAGGCCGGCAAGATCAAGGAAGGCTGGTGGACCACCGACTTCTCGAAGGCCGGCGGGGGCAAACTCAGCACCATCTTCGATGCCGCGCAGAACTACAAGAAGGATGGCACACCCCTGGTCGTCCTGGCCGGCAAGGACTACGGCATGGGCTCCAGCCGCGACTGGGCCGCCAAGGGCACCATGCTCCTGGGCGTCCGGGCCGTCATCGCCGAATCCTTCGAGCGCATCCACCGCTCCAACCTCGTCGGCATGGGTGTCTTGCCCTTCACCTTCAAGCCCGGCCAGACCGCGGCCTCGCTCGGCCTGTGCGGGACCGACACCTTCGACATCCACCTGCCGCCCGCGCTCGAACCCCGCACGGAGGTCCCCATCACCGCGACGATCACCCGGGGCGACAGGAAGGGCCAGCAGATCCGCTTCACCGCCATCTGCCGCCTCGACACGCCCGTCGAGGTCGAGTACTCGCGCAACGGCGGGATCCTCCAGACCGTCCTCCGCAGGCTGCTCAACGAGTCGAAGAAGCCCGCGATGGTTGGCGCGTAGTCACACAAGGCACGAGGCAGGAACACAGAGAACACAGAGGTCGCACAGAGAGCACAGAGAAGAACCAGAGGCGTGTCTTTCAAGACAAGGCTTTTTCTCTGTGCTCTCTGCATCTTCTCCGTGCCCTCCGCGTTTCCCCTTGGCCCTCAACGCGGGCCTTACGCGGAGGCGCGAAGGCGCGGGAAAGGCCAATGACAAAGTCCCCCTCCCATATCCTCCCCTCTCTCCCATCCCTCTGAGTTCGATTTCGTTCTTCCTCTGCGCCCCCGCGCCTCCGCGTGAGGCTCTTCCCCTCCGTGGACCGCCCGCACCACCCGCCGACCGGATCGGCCGATCGGACAACCCATCCGTCCGACCGTGCGACTTCTCCGGACGGCCATCCAACTTATCCGCGCGCTCGGACAACTTATCCGGACGCTCACACAACTTGTCCGGACGCTCACACAACTTGTCCGGACGATCGGACAACGCATCCGGATGGCCGCCCGACTCAAGCGGCCGGTCGGATGGGCCGATGGTGAGGTCGTCCGACCCGGCCGGACGGTCGGCCCGATGGCCCGGCCGATCGGCCGCGCGGATCGCGCGGGGGCGGGGGCGGGGGGCACGCTCCCGGGGCCGCCCCTCGCGCCCGCCGCGGCCCCGCCCCGGGCCCATCGCCGGGTATAGTGGGCGGGCATGGCCAGTCCGGGGACCTCAACACGCAGCGCACCGGCCGGGGATGACCTCGCCGCGCGGGTGCCGGAGTTGCTCCGGCGGTACTGGGGCTTCGACACGCTCCGGCCGCTGCAGATCGAGGCCATCCGCGCGGGGGTCACGCACAGGGATTCGCTGGTCGTGCTCCCCACCGGCGGGGGCAAGAGCCTGTGCTACCAGGTCCCGCCCCTGCTCACCGGCAGACTCACGGTGGTGGTCTCGCCCCTGATCTCGCTGATGAAGGACCAGGTCGATGGGCTGAGGCTCGCGAACTACCCGGCCGCGGCCATGCACAGCGGGGTCTCGGGTGAGGAGATGGACCAGGTCCGGCGGAGGGCGGTCGCGGGGGAACTCAGGCTGCTGTTCGTCGCCCCCGAGCGGCTCTTGAACTCTTCCTTCATTTCGTTCCTGCGGCGGGCGGATGTCGGCTCGTTTGCGATCGATGAAGCGCACTGCATCAGCCAGTGGGGGCACGATTTCCGCCCCGAGTACCGCCGGCTGGCCGAGCTGCGCACGCACTTCCCGGGGCTGGCGATCCACGCCTACACCGCGACGGCGACCCCGCGCGTGCGGTCCGACATCGCCGAGCAGCTGCGGCTCCGCGAGCCGGAGGTGCTGGTGGGCGTGTTCGACCGGCCCAACCTCACCTACCGCGTGCTGCCGCGCATCAGCGGGATTGACCAGGTCGTCGGGGCGTTGAACAGGCACAAGGGCCGCGCCGCGATCGTCTACTGCATCAGCCGCAAGGACACCGAGCGGCTCGCGGAGGTCCTGACCGAGCGGGGGCTGGAAGCCGGGGCCTACCACGCCGGCCTGAGCCCGACCGTGCGGCAGCGCGTGCAGGACAGGTTCGCCACCGAGCGGCTCGACATCGTCGTGGCCACGGTGGCCTTCGGCATGGGCATCGACCGGAGCGATGTCCGCTGCGTGGTCCACGCCTCGATGCCCAAGACCGTCGAGCACTACCAGCAGGAGACCGGCCGGGCCGGACGCGACGGGCTGGCCAGCGAGTGCGTGCTGTTCTACTCGGCGGCGGATGTGCTGAAGTGGAAGCGGCTGATGGAGATGGCGGCGGAGAACGCCGATGCGCCCCCCGACCCCGCCAACATCCGGGCCCAGCACGAGCTGCTCGGCCACATGCAGAACTACTGCGCCTCAGCGCGGTGCCGGCACCGGGCCCTGAGCGCGTACTTCGGGCAGGAGTACGCCCCCCCTCCCCCCGCCCCCTCGGTCCGGCAGGGGCGGGCCGATCGCGCGGGGGGGGATGGGGGGTGCGGCGCCTGCGATGTGTGCCTCAACGAACTGGCCGCCGTCGCCGACAGCGCGACCATCGCCAAGAAGATCATCTCGTGCGTGTACCGGCTCCGGCAGTCCGCCGGGTTCGGCTTCGGCGCCGGGCACGTGGCGGAGGTGCTCCGCGGCGCGATGACCGCGAAGGTGCTGCGGCGCGGGCACGAGAACCTCTCGACCTTCGGCCTCCTGCGCACGCTCGACAAGGAGCGGCTGGCCAGCTACATCAACCAGCTCATCGACCGGGGCGGGCTGGTCCGCGAGCCCGGCGAGTTCGCCACGCTCGCGCTGGGGCCGGAGTCGGGGGCGATCCTGAGGGACCGGCTCGAAGTCACGCTCTTCGACCCCAGGTCGGTCGCCGCGCCGGCCGCGCGGAAGGGCCGCGGGGGCGCGGGCATCGCGGGGGCATCCGCGGACTCCGCCCCCCCGCTCTCGGCCGAGGAACAGGGCGTGTTCGAGGCGCTCCGCGCCCTGCGACGCGCCATCGCCGAGGAGAAGGGTGTGCCCGCGTACCTGATCTTCGGGGATGTCACGCTCGAAGAACTGGCGCGGGCCCGCCCCGGCACGGTGGAAGCCTTCGCGCGCATCCGGGGCGTCGGCCGGGCCAAGCTCGAGGAGTTCGGGGAGCGGTTCGTCAGGAACATCCAGGCGTATTGCCGCGAGCACAAGCTCACGCTCGACGCCGCGGCGGGCTCGCGGCCGCGGCCGAGATCGACCGCCCCGCTCGATCCCGACCGGCCGCTGAGCGAGTCCCGCGGGCGTGCGTTCGAGATGTACACACGCGGGGCCTCCACGCTCGAGGTCGCGGCGGCGGTGCACAGGGCCCCGAGCACGGCCGAGCAGTACCTGGCCGAGTTCATCGTGCGCACGCGCCCGGCGAGCATCGCCGCGTGGGTGGATGACGACACCTACCGCCTGATCGCCGGCACCGCCGACAGGCTCGGCGAGTCCAGGCTCAAACCGATCCGCGAGCACCTCGGAGAGGGCGTGACCTGCATCCAGATCCGCGCGGTGCTGAGCCATCGGCGCGCGCTCGGGGCCGGCGCGGGCGAGTAGGCCCATGTCTTCTCCGGCCTCACCCCCCGAGCGGTTGTGCCCCGCAATCCAGGTTCTCCGCGCATAGCCTCCCCCCTTCCACGGAGCCTCGCGATGACCCTCCAGCAAGCCCAGGTCCTCTTCCAGGCCCTCTCCTCGCTCGCCATCGCGGGCGGCTTTCTCTACACAGCCCGACAGTTCCTCAACTACCGCAAGGCCCAGCACTTCGCCAACTTCTCCAAGCTCGTCGAGCTCCAGATGCACCTCCGGGAGATGCGGGTCAGCGACCCGTCGCTCGCCGAGGTCTACAGGCACGATGTCGCCGAGATGACCTCGCAGGCCGAGATCCGCCAGCACTTCTTCAACCTCATGCAGCTCTCGGTCTTCGAGATCGTGTGGTTCGGCCACCAGAGCGGCCAGATCCCCGACGACTACTTCCGGAGCTGGGAGGAGCGCATGCGCGAGATCGCCGAGGAAGAATCGTTCAGGGCGATGATGGCCTCGGACCGCAGGAAGATCATGCACGACCCCTTCCACCGCTACATGCAGGGCATGCTCGAACAGACCGCTCCGGCGCGTGCGTAGCCGACCCGCCGGCCTCAGGAGAACAGCACCGCGGCGGCCACGATCTTGCACACCGTGGTGATGATGGCCACGAACAGCGCATCGTGCAGGTCGATGTCCATGAGTTTGCAGAGCAGGCCCATGTAGACCAGCGTCGGGACCACCATGAGGAGAATGGCGATCATGCCGATCAGGCTCATGCCCGCCATGGCGGTGAGCGTGTAGGCGACATCGGCCAGCGCGTACACGCCCGCGAGCCGGATGATCGTCTGGAGCGGCGGCTGGTCGAAGCCGATCCACATCACGCTGCACATGAAGTAGACGACGACCCCGATCGCCAGGCCGACGCCGAAGCGAGCGAGGTAGAACACCACGCCGTCGGAGCCCATTCTCGCCGTGTAGACCGCGAGCATGATGCCCATGCCGATCGCGAGCATGATGATGGGGTGAACCCACGATCGCCGCGTGATGCGGCGGGATTCCTCCGCATCGCGCTCGGCCCGATCGGCCCTCGCATCGTTCACGCGTCCGCAGTCCGGGCAGTTCGGCGCCGCAAGCCCGGTCAGGTCGGCGCCGCAATCGCGGCAGGCCCGCGGCTTGCTCTTGCGTTTGAGTTGCTTGGAGACATCGAGCGTCGTTGCGATGCGCTCGCCGGTGTCGCGGTTGAATCCGCAGTGGATGCAGACCGCCGCGGCGGGGCTGATCGGCTTGGCGCAGCCCGGGCACTGGTCCTCGCGCGGGTGCGGCGGTTCCGGATCCTCCACGATCGGGATGAACCCGCCGTCGGCCTCCTGCTCTCGATCGGGTACGGGCCTGTGCGCGAGCTTCAGCCGGTCCACGCACTCACGGCAGTGGTACTTCCCGGCCTGATCGCGGACGCGAGGGCGCGTCGCACAGTCTCGCCCGCAATGGATGCAGACCTTGCCCGGTTGTGCGGAAGTGTTCATGGGCGGCCCTGGTGCGAGGTTCGCAAACCGATACCACGGAGCGTGGTCCGGGTTGCCACCCGGCAAGGCAACGAGCACATCGGCCAAGCCCAAGCCGGAGCTCGAGCCCGACTCTCGCGTCGTGGTCCGGATTGGTGCAAAACCACAACAAACCCGATCACTCGGGCAACCCAACAAACACCGCGCTCGGAGAGAACTCGCCAACCTCGCGAACACACCGGCGAGGCTCAGCACGCGAGAAAAGACGACTGTCCAGATCGTCCGGGGTTTCTGTGCGGCCAGAGCACACGCAATCGCAGCCCAATGGGGAGATTGGCGGCGGGCGGGTGAACGCGTCCAGTTGTGCGGGGGGTTCTCTCTCTCCCGACAATCAGACCCCAACAACATAACCCGAGAACCGGGCTTCGTCAACTACCGGGATCAACCGCCTTGCATGAGTTCGGCGAGAACCTCCAACCCGCGAAGCAGCGACCGTTCGTCGGTTGCGTACGACAACCTGAAATGGGTGTCCCGGGCTGAGAAGACATTGCCTGGGATGACCAGCACGTTGCGGCCGACGCACTTCTCGACGAACTGGGTCGCCGTAAGTCCAAGTCGCTCAGGGACTTGCGGGAAGGCGTAGAACGCACCGCCGGGGGCCGCGACGTGGGTATGGGGCGAGAGCGTCCGCACGACCAAGTCCCGGCGTTTCTGGTAGGCGTCGATGTGCGGCGACATGTCGTAGTCCAGCGCGGGGATGACCCCCCACTGCAGCGGCGCCGGGGCGCAGACGAACGTGTACTGCTGGAGTTTGCTCATCTCCTCGATGATGCGGCGAGGACCCGCCGCGTAGCCCAGTCGCCAGCCCGTGCACCCATAGGTCTTTCCGAACCCTCGCACCAGCAGGACGTTGCGCTCGGCATCCTGGAATCGGCCCGGGCTGGGACACCGACGACCGAGCTCGCCTCTGGCTCCCGGCTCGCGTGCGTCGGTGTAGGTGAACTCGTCGTAGATCTCGTCGCTGACCAGCAACACCCCTTTGCTTCGGCAGAGTTCCAGCAGCCTGTGGCACTCCGATTCCGAGGCAACCACCCCGGCCGGATTGCTGGGTGTGTTCAGCAGAACCAACTTGGTCCTGGACGTGATCAGGGGTGCAACCCGCTCGGCGGTCAGCCGAAAGTCGGGGTAGGTGTCGCACATCACCGGCACGGCCCCAACCATTCGGGCGACGTGCGGGTACATTACGAAGTAGGGATCCGCGAAGATCACTTCATCGCCGGGATTGAGCAGCGCCAGGAAGGCGAGGAGCAGGTCGCCGGATGTGCCGGAAGCGACCAGGAGCCCCGGAGCGCTGGGATCGGCTTCGGCACTGGGTCGGGTATCGACCTGCCAACCCAGATCGGCCTTGAGGTGGGCGGCGATCCGAGTCCGCAGGCCCGCGATCCCCTGTGTGACGGTGTAGCCGTTGGCGTTGTTCTGGATCGCCGAAATGGCCGCGGACTTGAGCGGGTCCGGAACCGGAAAATCCGGCTGCCCGATCGACAGGTTGATCGGATCCTTGAGCTTTGCCCCGAGGTCAAAGACGCGGCGAATCCCCGATGCGCTGATGCTCAGGGCGCGGTCGGAGATGAGTCTCTCTATGTCCATGGTGGCTCACCGGCGCGCAGCATACCGCGACCGGCCTGACGGAACGGCCTGAATTCGTGGAAACGGCGCAGATTGACGGGCGTCGAAGGGGCCTAGCGCTTGCCGGAGAGGGTCTTGGGCAGGCCGATCGGCGAGTTCTTGCTCTCGTCGAACTTGCGGTCCGCCTTCATCTTGGCAACCCGCTCGGCGCGGGTGAGTACGCTGCGAACACCGGTCAGGCTGCCCTTGCTCTTGAGGGATCGATCGAGGCTCATGTCGTGCTCCAGCTTGAAGTAAGCCGTGCGGGACACGGCCGGAATCCAGTCATTTTCCCCTGAAAAGTACCCACTGAGGCTCACCGAAATCGCTGGCGCCACGCTCCTCCCGCTGCCAACGCTTGCCGAGGGTTCGGACTTTGGCAATGAGGTCGTTGCGCTTGGACTCGCTCGCCTTGTACTGCCCGGAGGGGATGCCGTCCAGCACAAAGACCAAGTGGTTGGCATTGTTCGCCTGAGCAGCCGCGGGATCAACCTTTCCAACCGGGATGCACGTGGCGGGCAGACCGTTTTTCTGCAGGAATCGCACCGCGGCCTGCGCATCTTTCCATGTCAGCGTGACGATCGTGAGGTAGTTCTCACCCGGGTTTCGCGGATCCGGACCCGTGACCGGGGGCATGCCCAGGGACGGGACGGATGAGGAGATGCTCTCCGTATTTGTTCGTGTTTTTGTAGGGCCAGACACCGGAGGAAGCGGTGCCGCGGGCGTGCCGTTTCCCGTGATAATCGCGGCGTCTTCCGCGCTGGTGTGCGGCAACATGGCCTTTTTGCCGTCATCTTGGCCGCGAGAATAACCGACCGACCAGGCCACGAACCCGACAAGCAGGACCGCCGCGGCCGACATGAGCAGGAGTGGCACCATGCGGCCGCGCGACGCGGTCGGCTTGACGACCGGGATGGATCGCACCGGCTCGACGACAACCGGGGCGTGGAGAGTCGGTGGGGCGACACGCGCTGGCGCGGCCGGGCTCGTGGCTGTCCCGTTACCGGAATGGACAACCGGCTTCACGGGCTGTGAAGAGCCCGGGGCTCTGCCCACGGCCTCGAACAACGGCGGGGTTCGTCGCATGCGGCCCATGACCAAGATTATCGCCGATCCGGGCGGCGCAGCAAGAAAGACCTGTGACGCCGGGTGGAGCTCGGACGCATACGCTCTCGGGCATGACGGTGAAACAGGAAGACATTCTCGCGGTCGGACCGGCGAAGCTTGGACCGCGTGAATCCGCGTATTTGCCCGAGATTTTCAGGGGTTTTGGCACGACGCTTCGGCACCTGGTGACAAGCTTCGGGCAGGGTCGGACCAGCCGCGCGCTGCAGTATCCCGAGGAGCGTCGCGAGCATTTTTCCGCCGAGGTGAGCGGGTTTGAGCCCCGGAACTTCCGGGGCGTGCACCGACTGAATCGGGACGAGATGGGGCGGGTCAAGTGCGTCGCGTGCATGATGTGCCCGACGCTGTGCCCGGCCAACTGCATCCACATCGTGGCCGACGAATCGCCGTGGGATGACCGCGAAAAGTACCCAAAGAAGTTCGAGATCGACGAACTGCGCTGCATCTACTGCGGCATGTGCGAGGAAGCCTGCCCGGTGGACGCCATCGAACTGACCACCGAGTACGACGTGGTCGGGTACACGCGCCAGGAGATGATCTTCGACAAGGAGAAACTCCTGAAGGTGTACGACGTGACGATCGCCAAGAAGCCCATGTAGGCCGCATCGCCCGCCGCACCGAACGATCTGTGCCAACGTCGTGAGGATTCGATAACCATCAGCCTGACGGAACACTGATCGACCGCTTTGCAAGAGGTTTGTGCGGTTATGCGCGCCGATCGAACCTCCCAACTTGAAAAAAAAGTCCAGAATCGCGCAGATAGTGCTGGCTTTCGGACCAGGAATGGGTATTCTGTGGTCTGTCCAACAACCCGAAGCGGTGGGAGACCGCGCCGGGTTCTATAACCAACTTGAGAGGTGAGAGAGCCGAACTGAAGGGGTTTCGGCAATGGCTTTCACTTCGTTCAAGTCACTGTCCACATCTGTTCTCACCCTCACACTCCTGGCGGGCTCGGCCCATGCGACGCTTTTCAGCTTCGCGTCGGACGACGATTCCAGCCAGTTCACGTTCCGCGGCACGGCGGCCTCAGGCTCGTCGTTCGGGGTCGTGAACGGGCGGGACCCGCAGGGCACGCCCGTTACGCTCAAGATTGACGACAACAACGGCGCGAACCCGACCGTTACGCTGAACGTCAACTTCCGCGCGAACTTCACGGCAACGTTCGTGAACAGCGTGGGGCTCGCGGGAGCACAGACGTTCCTGTACAGCGTGACCGGCTCGTTCTCGTTCGTCGATTCGGCCAGCGGCGCGGCTCTGCTGACGGGAACGATCGGCGGCGGCAACCAGCCCGGCGCGCTGACGATCCTCGGTACGAGCACGACGTGGGGTTCTTCCGGCTCGCTGTTCAGCTCCGACACCGCGTACAACTTCGCGGGCGCCGTGACCTGGACGGCCGCGGCCGGGTTGGCGACGGCGATCTCGGGCGCGGGTCAGAATCCGCTGAACTACGGCGTGCCCGTCGCCGGAGGCAGCTCGAACACCCCGGACGACTTCAGCTTTACGCTCACGAACCTGAACACGGGCGGCGGCCCGGTGCCGATCAACTCGACAAGCCGTCTGCCGACCGCGGCGTGGGCTTCCGAGGGTTCGTTCAGCGGTTCGGCGGTCAATGGCATCCCGACGCCCGGCGCGCTGAGCCTGATCGGCTTGGCCGGGCTCATCGCGTTGGGTCGCCGTCGCCGGTAACTTCGGCTTGTCGGTCCGAGTCCCGGTGTGCTTCTGTCTTGCACACCGGGGCGAGAGGGCCGTAGATATAGATCCGCGAGATCGCGGCACTCCGTGACAGCGTTGTGTTTGGCGCTGGGCGGAGTGCCGCCATGAACGAACCCCGTTCATCGGCCGCGACTGCGGCGGTCCCGCGATTGTCGGACGCTGAGTCACGGCGACTCGGCGTCCGACTTGCTTTTTGCGGCGAGCCCGGCGCCGTCGAATAACCCGATCGACCATCGCTGCGGGCCGCACAACCGTCACAACCCCAACCCCGATTCGAGGTGCGAGACCTCGCGAACTGGCCGTTCAGACGGCCCGGCGCAGGATCGACCCGTCGGGCGTGCTCCGATTCGTGCCCGGCACGGTGGGTGTCGCGGGGGGTTCGAGAGAGACATCGCGTGATCACATGACGCCCCGGCGAAAGCGCCCGGGCGCGATTGAGAAAGGAACGGCATGGACCGGGGTCGCACCACAATCATCGGCGCCGTCGGCGCGGCGGCACTGCTCGCCGCGGCGAGTTCGGCAAACGCCACGCTCGTCAGTTTCGCCTCCGACGACGACTCGAACTTCCCGACGTTCAACGGCACCTCGGGCTCGGGCGGAACGTTCCTGATCCGCAACGGGCGGGTGCCGGCCTCAACCCCGGTCACGCTGCGCGTGGATGACAACAACGGCGCCGTGCCCACGGCTTCCGTGCCGGTGGGCATGCTTGTCAACCTGACCGCGAGTTATGTCACGAGCACGCCGTTCGGTACCGAATGGAACCACGTGTACGCCATCACGGGGTCGTACTCGTTCGTGCATCCGGTCTCGGGCGCGACGCTCCTGAGCGTGCAGATCGCGCCGGGCGCGGCGTCGATGAACATCATCGGCAGCCCGAGTTCGTGGGGCTCGGCCGGATCGATCACCGGCTCGGATGTGGCCGCGGGGAGCGCCAGCGGCGTGGACTACACCAACGCGGGGCTCGCGGCGTACATGACCTCGCTGGGGTTCGACCCGAACCAGTACGGGCTTGGATTCACGACGTTTGTGCTTGAGGACTTCGCGTTCACCATGACGAGTATCGCGGCGGACGGTGGGTCGGTCGCGCTCAACGTGGGCCACCTGCCCACGACGTCGTGGATCTCGGAGGCCTCGCACTCCGGGCGGGCATTTGAGATTCCCACGCCCGGCGCGGCCGCGGCGGCGGGAGTGTTTGGATTGATGGCCGGGGTGAGGCGGCGCCGCAAGGCGCTGCCGCGGCGTTAGGCGAAGAGCGAACGCAGCTCGTCGGCGAACCGGCGGGCGGCGTCGCGGATGGCGGATCGGTAGTCCGATCCCTCGGGGTTGGCGGGGTTGGTCGGGTAAAGCACGGAACGGCTCGCGTTGACGATGACGCCGCTGTCGGCAGCGGAGGCAGTGCTGCGCAGCATCGGCTTCAGGTCGTCGAGCGTGCCACCTTGTGCGCCGTAGCCGGGGACGAGGAACGTCGTCTCCGGCATACGCGCGCGCAACGCGCCCGCCTCGGCGGACTTGGTCGCTCCGACGACGGCGCCCACGCTGCTGAGGCCGCACGCGCCGATACGGTCGGCGGCGCGTCCGAGCTCTGCGACCTGATCGGCCATCAGTTCGGCGACGGTCCGCCCATCCGCGAGCCGCTGCGATTGGACAGCGTCCGAGCCGGGGTTGCTCGTGCGCACGAGGACAAACACGCCCCGGCCCTGGCGGGCCAGGAAGGGCTCGATCGTGTCGGGGCCGAGGTAACCGTTGAGGGTCACGGCGTCGGCCGCGTGGGCAGGCCGGCCGCCTTCGCCGCCGAACGCGGCCTGCGCGTAGTGCTCGGCGGAAACGCCGATGTCGCCGCGCTTGGCGTCGAGAACGACGAGCATCCCGCGGTTGTGCGCGGCCTGGATCGTGCGACGCAGGGCGCGCACACCCGCCTGACCGTACCGCTCGAAGCAGGCGGACTGCGGCTTCACGACCGGAACGATGTCGTGGATCGCGTCGATCACGCCCGTGCAGAACTCGAGAATCGCTTCGGCCTCGCCTGATTGCGCCCTTCGCAGCGAAGGCGGCAGTTTCTCGTACACGGGGTCGAGTCCGACACAGGCCGGCGTGCCGGCGCGGGAAATCGCCTCGTGCAGGCGGTCGGCAAAGTTGGCCAAGGCGGGCTCGGCGGCGGCGTGATCGGCGTTGGCGGCGGGCATGGGAGGAGCATAGGGTTCGCCGGACTGAACGCGATGCACGCCCCACGGAACATCGACCTCAAGAAGGACCGCGGGCTGACCGTGGAATGGGACGACGGATCCACGTCGTACTACTCGATCGTGTACCTGCGGAGGATGTCGCCCTCGGCCGAGGCACGCCAGATGAGGGAGGACATGGCCCGCAACCCGCTGACGGTTCTGCCATCACGCGGGACCGCGGCGACCGGACCGCTGAGGGCCGAGGGCGCGGAACTTGTGGGGAACTACGCGATCCGACTACGCTTCAGCGACGGGCACGACACGGGGATCTACTCGTGGGCCTACCTGCGTGAGATCGACCCGGCGAGCAAGGAGCGAAGGCACGATGGGGCGTCGGGCGGATGATGCGGGGACTGCTGGCGAACCGCCGCGCAAGCCGGCGATCGAACGCTCCGAAGAAGTGGCGGGCAACCAGATGGGCGGTGCCGGACGCGAGGGCTCGCCGCGCGGAGGGTTCTCGCTGACCACACCGCTCGCGGGCGTGGCGGGAATCGGATCGGCGACGGCGGGCGCGCTGAGAAGGCTGGAACTCGTCACCGTCGGCGACCTGATCAAGCACGTGCCCATGCGGTATGAACGGCATCAGGCCGAGGAGTCGATCGCGAAGGTCGCGCCGGATCAGATCGTGACCGTCCGCGGCGATGTCACGGCGACCCGAGTCGCCGGGCCGTTCGGCAAGCAGCGATTCGAGGCGGTCCTGCTGGACGAAACGGGCCGCATGGACCTGGTGTGGTTCAACGGCTCGTACCTCAGAAGCCAGATCTACCCCGGGCTGCGGCTCCGGGCGCACGGCCAGGCCAAGAGGCGCGGACCCGGCTTTCAGATGGCCAATCCGAAGTTCCTGATTCTGAAAGAGGATGCGGAGGAGCCGCCGCCGACCGAGGGTCGAATCCGACCCGTGTATTCCGCGAGCGAGGCGATCGAGAGCGCGGGGATCGAACGGGCGGTCGGGATCGTGCTCGAGCGCGCCGTCGGGCAGATCGAGGATCACCTGACGACCGAGTATCGTCAGAAGCGTTCCATGCTCCCGCTGGCGGACGCGTACCGGCTCGCCCATCGGCCCGAGACCGATGTCGATTGGCGTGAGGCGAGGAGGCGTCTGGCGTTCGACGAACTCCTGCTGTTCCAACTCGGGGTTTTCATGCGGCGTGCCCAGCAGCGGGGCGGGACGGCCGCGGCGTCGCTGCGGTGGACGGTCGAGATCGACGCGAGGATCCGGGCACGGTTTCCGTTCAGGCTCACCGAAGCACAGGACGAGGTCATCCAGCAGGTCGCCGCCGATCTGACACTCGATCGACCGAGCAACCGGCTGATCCAGGGCGATGTCGGTTCGGGAAAGACGGTTGTCGCGCTGTACGCGATGCTGATGGCGGTGGCGACCAGGAAGCAGGCCGTGCTGATGGCCCCGACGGAGCTGCTCGCCGAGCAGCACTTCGGCTCGATCTCGAAGTTCCTGTCCGGGTCGGAGGTTCGGGTCGAGCTGCTCACCGGGAGCGTGGGCGGGCGCGAGCGAGAAGCGACCGTGGCCCGGATCGCGTCGGGCGATGCGGACATCGTCGTGGGCACGCACGCGCTGTTGACCGAGCACGTGAGGTTCGAGTCGCTGGCCGTGGTGGTGATCGACGAGCAGCACCGCTTCGGCGTGCACCAGCGCGCGACATTGCGGGAGAAGGGTGAGGATCCGGCGAGCGAATCGGGATCGGGGCGATCCTCGCCCCACGTGCTGGTGATGACGGCGACGCCCATCCCACGGACCCTCGCGCTCACGCTCTTCGGCGACCTCGACGTCTCGACCATCCGCGAACTCCCGCCGGGACGATCGCCGATCGTGACGCGCGTCGTGTCGCCGGCACAGTCCGCCGAGGTCTACCGATGGGTTGCGTCGCGACTGGGCAAGGCGGGGGAGGAACTGGAGCAGGCGTACATCGTCGTGCCCGCGATCGACTCGGGCGCGAGCGCGGCCGGCGACGGCGGCGATGCGGACTTGAACGACCTGCGATCGTTGCAGGCCCGGCTCGAACAAGGCGAGTTGACGGGAAAGCGTGTCGCCGCGCTTCACGGGCGGATGAGCGCCCAGACCCGCGACCACATCATGGCGAGATTCCGATCGGGGCTGATCGACGCGCTGATCTGCACGACCGTCATTGAGGTCGGGGTCGATGTGCCGAGCGCGACGATCATGGTCGTGGAGCACGCCGAGCGGTTCGGACTCGCGCAGTTGCACCAGCTCCGAGGCCGCGTCGGGCGGGGCCGCAAACGTTCGGCGTGCGTCCTGATCGCCGAGCCGAAGACTCCAGATGCCGAGGCGAGGCTGAACGTCATGGCCGGCACAACCGACGGGTTCGTGGTGGCCGAAAAAGACCTTGAGATTCGCGGCCCGGGCGAGGTGTTCGGGCTCAGGCAGGCGGGATCTCCCCCCTTCAAGGTCGCCGACCTGATGCAGGATCGGGAGTTGTTGGCCCTGGCCCGGCGCGATGCTGTCGCGTGGATCGAGCGGTCGCCGCGCCTGGAAGGCCCGGGCGAGGAACTTCTGAGAAAGCGGTTGCTGCGCACGCATGGCGAATGGCTGGGGCTGGGCGATGTGGGGTAGGCGGTCGGGCGAATTCGGGGCTGGCGGGGTTGGAGCCGGGCACGCGATTCGGTACACTACTGCCCACCGTGGTTACTTCCGCCCCACAATCCCGAACGACCGTGATCGACCGCCGGGAGATGGAGGCGGAGTTGAATCGACGCGTCCGCCTGGTCGTCGGGTCGCAGACCCTGCGCCAGATCGCGAAGATCGGCGGGGTCAGCGTGGAGACGGCGCGGCGGTACATGAACGGCACCACGCCCAGCAGCGAGTTTCTGGGCAGGGTGTGCGAGAAGCTCGGGCTCAATGCCGAGTGGCTGCTGCTGGGGGAGGGCCCGATGCTGCTCGAGGGCGTGCACGCCGAAGCGCTCAAGCACGCGACCAACGAGCAGTTGATCGGCGAGATCGCGCGGAAGTTCGACAGCATGAACGAGCGCGTGGCGAGGCTCGAGGTCGCGGTGTTCGCGGGCGCACGCACCGGGGGCGAGGCGGCCGCGACGGGCAGTCGGTAGACCTCCCCTCTCTCGCGCCGACCGTAGCGGCGGGTGATGGCCCGGCGGCTACCATCGCGCATGAGCGTGAACGCAGAGCTGGCCGCGGCGTTCGGCGAGATCGCGAAACTGATCGAGATCCTGGGGCAGGACAAGTTCCGCGCGATCGCGCACGACAAGGCTTCGCGGATCATCGAGGCCTATCCGACCGACCTGAAGACGATCGTCGCCGGCAGCGGCGCCGATGCCAGGAAACGGCTGACCGAGATCGAGGGAGTTGGACCGAAGATCGCCGACAAGATCATCGAGTACTGCACGAAGGGCAGAGTCCAGGAACTGGACGAACTTCGCGCAGAGGTCCCCGCGGGGCTGTTGCCCCTGATGCAGATTCCGGGTCTCGGGCCCAAGACCCTGCACGCGCTTTGGAAGGAAGGCGGGGTGAAGGACCTGGCCGGACTGAAGAAAGCGATCGAATCCGGCAGGATCCTCGAACTCCCTCGCATGGGTGAGAAGAGCGTGCAGAAGCTCAAGGAGTCGATCGCGCTCGCGGAGCAGGGGGAAACACGGCTGCCGCTGGGCATGGCGATGCCGATCGCCGAGGCGATCGTCGCGAAACTTCGGAGCGCGAAGGGCGTGGAGCGGATCGCGTTCGCGGGCTCGCTGCGGCGGGGAAAGGAGACGATCGGCGATATCGATATCCTCGTCTCGACGAGCGATCCCGACGCGGTCGGTGCGGTGTTTCGCGGAGCCGACGATGTCGTGCAGGTGATCAGCGCCGGCGAGACACGCTCGAGCGTGCGGGTGCGTATCGGCGGCGACGCGGGGCGGTGGGGCGCCTTGCAGGAAGGACAAGCAGGGCCTTCGATCCAGGTCGATCTCAAGATCATCCCGGAGGCGTCCTGGGGTGCGGCCCTTTACTACTTCACCGGCTCGAAGGACCACAACGTTGCGGTGCGGCAGCGCTCGCTCGATCGCGGATGGACGCTGAATGAATATGGGTTGTTCGAGGATGACGGAAAGGCCGAGCCGCACAAGCGCGGCCTGAAGCCGATTGCTTCGAGGACTGAAGACGACATCTTCAAGGCGCTCGGCCTGCCGTTCATTCCGCCCGAGCTCAGGGAGAACCGGGGCGAACTCTCGCTGAAGTCCACGCCGCGACTGGTCGAGGTCGGCGATGTCCGCGCCGAACTGCACGCCCACACGACCGAGTCGGACGGCGAACTGATCATCGAGGAACTGGCGCGCGAGGCCAAGCATCGCGGGTTTCACACCATCGCCGTGACCGACCACAGCAAGAGCTCGGTGATCGCCGGCGGGCTGACGCCGGAGCGGCTGCGTGAGCACATCAAGGCGGTGCGCGCGGCGGATGCGTGGATCGAGGGCATCTCGATCCTGCCGGGATCGGAGGTGGACATCCTGTCAGACGGGTCTCTGGATTATGACGATGAGCTGCTCGCACAGCTCGACGTCGTGGTCGCGTCGCCGCACGCGGCGCTCTCGCAGGATCCCGCGACGGCGACCAGGCGGTTGCTGAGGGCGATCGAGCACCCCATGGTCCACATCATCGGACACCCCACGGGGAGGCTGATCAACCGGCGCGCGGGCCTGGCGCCCGACATGGCGGAACTGTTCGCGGCGGCGAAGGCCCACAACGTCGCGATGGAGATCAACGCCCACTGGATGCGTCTGGATCTGCGGGACCACCACGTGCGGGCCGCCGTCGAGGCGGGGTGCCTGATCGCGATCGACTGCGATGTGCACGCGGTGGACGACTTTGACTGCCTGCGGTACGGCGTGATGACCGGCCGGCGCGGCTGGCTCCCGCCGGAACAGTGCATCAACACCTGGGACAAGAAGAAGCTCCACGCCTGGCTGAGGAGCAAGCGGTAGGTCCGACCGGCGGACGATCAGCCCGCCACGCGCCCGTCTTCAAGCCGCACGATGCGGTCGGCCCGGCCCGCGACCTCTGGATCGTGCGTGACCATGACCAGCGTGCGGCCGGTCTCGGCACGATGCCGCGTGATCAGATCGAGTATCGCCTCGCCGGTGTGCCGATCGAGGTTGCCGGTGGGTTCATCGGCGAGCAGGACGGGCGGGTCGTTGACCAGCGCGCGGGCGATCGCCACGCGCTGGCGCTCGCCGCCGGAGAGTTGCGCGGGACGGTGAGTGAGGCGGTGCCCGAGTCCGAACGACTTGAGGAGCGCGTCGGCATGGGCGGTCAGCTCCGCGCGACGGCGGGAGAAGCCGAGCCGCCCGTGCAGCACCATCGCCGGGATGAGGGCGTTCTCGATGACACTGAGTTCGGGGAGCAGGTGGTAGAACTGGAAGACAAAGCCGACCGAGACGTTGCGGTAGCGGTCGAGTTCGGAAGCGGACATCGAACTGAGCATCCTGCCGTCGAAGTGCACCTCGCCCTTGTCACGGTCGGGCCGATCGAGACCCCCGAGAAGATGCATCAGCGTGCTCTTGCCTGAGCCGGAGGCGCCGAGAATGGCGACCCAAGCGCCGGCGGGGACTTCGATCGAAGCGCCCTTGAGCACCGGGACCTCGACACGGTCAAGGCGGTAGGTCTTGAAGACGTTGCGTGCCGAGAGGATCGGGTCGGTCGCGGGACTGGTGGAGGGGGATTGAACGCGCACGGGGTTGGTGAGGGTAGGGACGGGCATGGACTCGCACTGCCGGATGCAAGACGGAGGCGCACGGAAAAAGAGGATCACGCAGAGGTCAAGAGGGGATGCGTTGAAAGAAGGGAATCGACTCCGGTCCTCTGCGGGACCCTCCTGTCCCCTCCGCCTAGGTCTTGATTGATGATACTGAACTACTCGAAGCGGAGGGACTTGACGGGGTCGTAGGTCGCCGCACGCAGCGCGGGGATGAGCGCGCCGAGCACGCTGAACACCAGGCCGCCGGCGGCGACGATCGCGGCCTTGTGCGTCTCGACCTGGTTCGGAAGTTCGGTGAAGTAGTAGACGCGCGGGTCCCAGATGACCACGCCGAATGCCCGGCCGAGCCACTCGTGGATGGGGTTGATGTTCCGAACGATCAGGAACGAGGCGGCCAGGCCGAGGATCGTGCCGACCACGCCCAGGGCCATGCCGTAGCGCAGCCAGAGCCAGGCGATCCCCGCGCGGCTGGCGCCGATGGCCCGCAGGATGCCGACATCCTTGGTCTTTTCGCTCACCATCGCCCAGAAGATCGCCAGCACGAGGAACACGGCTACGAATGAGATGAACATGAGCAGCCCGAGCACCATGGCGATCTCCTTCTTGACCGCGCCGATGAACATCGCGTAGTTCTGCTCCCACGTGCCGATGCCCTTGGCTCGCTCCATCGCGTCCGGCGTCGGCACCTGCCCCTTGAACCTGGCCTCGAACTGGCGGTAGACCGACTCGCAGCGGTCCCGCAGCGCGTTGATGTCCCCCTCCGCCCCGCCCTTGCCCTTCACGAAGATGTTGGTGACGCGGGCCTCCGCGGCGCCGACGACTTCGCGCCGGGCCGCTTGCTCGCGCCCGTTCTCTGCTCCCAGTTCGTACGGGTTGGAGCCCCGCACCCCGAGCGCTTCGCCGCGGTCGAGCTTGAGCATCCGCTGCAGTTCGCCGAGGTCCATGAGCACCGATTTCTGGTCTGCCTCGAAGACGCCCGTCCGGAACTCGTTGGCAACCGGCAGCTTGCGCGAAGCGACCTTGATGTCGCGGCCGCCGCTCGTGAGCGGCAGGACGTTGATCACCACCGAGTGATCGCAGATGAACGGGCTGAGCCGACGGCCCGACTCCATGTCGCCCTTGCTCGGCCGCGCGAGGATGCTCGTGGGTGGGATCTCGTAGTACCCCGCCTCCATCCTTCGGCTGAACCCCGCGGCCTCGATTCCGAGAATCACCGCGGGCTCCAGCCGACCGGTCTCGGGGTCTTTCTTCTTGAGCGCAAGGCCGTCGGCGAGCGTCTGCTCGAAGAGCCGATGGTTGGTCAGCCGGGGGTCGAGCCGCTCGGCGTCCTTGGGCAGAGGCTCGTCGATCGGCCGCCACCACAGCGAGTCGCGGAAGCCCGACACGCTCGCGTAGCGCCCGTCGATGCCGCGAATCTTGACGACGACCAGACGATCATCGGGAAGCGCAAGCATGCCCCACGACTCGATGCAAGGGGCCGCGGCCTGCACCATCGGGTCCTTTTCGAGCATGGTGATGAGTTCTTCGTAGTGCGCAAAGCCGGCGGTCGGCCAGGAGATGATGACATCGCCGTCGGTGTTGCGGCCGACATCGAGGAACTTGACGAGAAAGCCGCCCATGATCGACCAGGTGATGAGCACCATGGCCGAACAGAGCATCACCGCCAGCGCCGCGAGCAGCGGCATGAGCTTGGAGGTGAGGTAGCGGCGGGTCAGGAGTGATTGGTACACGGGCGGAGGGTAGGAGCGAGAACCGGGAACTCGGAACCCGACTGATCGGTGGAGCGACGATCGATCCTGACAGGTTCAATGCGAACCCGGCGTCCGTCGGATCGGTACACTCAACCATGGGTCGCACACCGTGGCCAGTTTGCGAGCGGATCGTCTGCGGGCTCGCCGGTCTCCTGATCCCGCTTGCACCGTCCTCCTGCACGGGTCTGGAGCCCGCCGCGATCGGGGCCGGGGCTTCCGCCGCTGAGACCAGCGCGAGTTTCTTCGCCAAGGGCCGGGTGACTTCGTTCGAGGCGGTGGGGATCGACGACGCGATCGAGGCGGTGCGGACGAGCGTTGCGACGCTCAGGCTCAAGGTCATCGAGGACGAGGCCGGGGAGGGCGATGAACGCGGGCGGCGTCACCGCATGGTTCTGCGCGACGAGCGGCATGAGACGACCGTTGTCGTGATCGAGCGCCGCACGGAAACGGTGACGATGATCCACGCCGATGTCGGAACATTTGGTCCGACCCCGCTGGCGAGCCTGATCGTCAACATGACGATCGACAAACTGCGGAAGTCGGGGGCTTATGAGCGTGCGCAGATGTCCACCGATCAGCGGGCACCGGTGGCCCCGAGCACGAACTAAGATTCGCGGATGCTCCGCATCGGCCCCGTTCAACTCCAGACGAACCTGCTCCTGGCACCGATCGCCGGGTATTGTGATCTGGCGTTTCGGACGATCTGCCGCGAGCAGGGCGGTGTGGGGCTGGCCTGCACCGACCTGCTCTCGCCGCAGGGACTTCTGCGCGGAACGGCGACGAGCCTCGACCTCGCGCAAACCAACGACTTCGACAAGCCCGTGGGGATGCAGCTCTACGGGGCGCACCCGACGATCATGGCGGATGGGGCCCGATGGGCCCGCGACCACGGCGCGACCGTGATCGACATCAACATGGGCTGCCCGGTTGATAAGGTCTGCAAGAAGGACGGTGGCTCGCGGCTGCTCTGCATTCCCGACACGGCGGAGAAGATCGTCGAGGCCGTGCTGGGAGCGGTTGGGCCGGGGAGCGGGTCGGGGCCCGGGGGGGGGATTCCGGTGACCGCGAAGCTGCGGCTTGGCTGGTTCGACGACCAGCCCGTGGCCGAGTGGCTGGCGCCGCGCCTGGTGCGGGCCGGCGCCGCGATGATCACGATTCATGGGCGCACAACGCAACAGAAGTTCAGCGGCTCGGTGAGCCGCGCGGGAATCCGGCGCGTGGTCGAAGCGGTAAAGGGCGAGTTCCCGCGGATCCCGGTCATCGGCAACGGCGATGTGACCGAAGCCGGGCACGTTCTCACGATGATCCGGGAAACCGGCTGTGACGGCGTGATGATCGGGCGCGGCGCGCTCTCGACACCCTGGATCTTCCGCGACGCGTGGTCGTTGCAGACCAGCGGATCCGTTCCCGATCCGCCCGACAACGCGGGCGTTCTGGCGATCATGCGCCGGTACTTCGACCTGATGCGCGAGTACCGCAACGACCACTACGCGATGTTCCAGATCCGCCGGCGCGTGTCGTGGTTCGCCAAGCGGCTCCGCGGACCCTGCAAGAAGTTCCGCGAGCGAGTTCGGGTCGCTCCCGATCCCGAGGCGGTGTACGAGGCGATCGATGCGTACGTCTCGGACGCGCACGCCGCCGACGAGATCGATGCCGATGCGGCGCGGGTCGAATAGGGCCGCGCGGCGGATGCACAGCCGGCGCCGGCCACAAGGCCGACGCCGGTCCGTGCTACGCGTGGTTGCTCGTGTCGCCCCCCCCACCCCGCTACTTGCCCATGGCGAGTGTCTCCACCATGACCTTCAAGCCGTTGGGCAGGCATGACAGTGTCGAGGAACTGGCCGCGGAAGGCTCGATGTCGCACCCGGTAGGGTTGTTTCCGCCGATGATGCACTGGGCCATGGCCTGAGCGCGCTCCTCGGTCGTCGGGAGCTGATCGCGCGGGCCGGAGAGCCCGACCGCGATCAGGCGGTGCGGACCGACAACACACTGTGAGCCGTAGGTCACGGCCGCGAGCTCGCCCGGGCGAACCGCGCTGATGTCCCGACCTCCGAAGTCGTGCTCACGCCAGCGCACACATCGCACGACGCCGCCAGCGTCTTCGTAGATGGCGAGAACAACCGAGCCGTTCGCATCCGCACGCCCTTCCGAGCGGGTGTTGCGAGCGATGTGGTACTGCACCGCCCGGGGCGGGGCGACGGCAGGTCGATCCGTCGGCTTGGCGGCGACGGTCGTTGCCGAGTTGGAGGTCCGGTTCGGGGGCTCATCGGTCGAGGCGACATTCGTGGGACTGGCGCCGTGCGGCGGGTTCGGCGTCGGAATGGATATGCGCACAGCAAACCCGACACAGGCCGCCGCGGCCGCGATGCCGACGGTGCGGAACAACCACGTGCGCCGATGGGCACGAAGACGACGGGCGTGTTCGCGGTCAACGATCCGCAGCGTCGCGGGATGCACCGACGACGGCTCCCCGAGCGCGGAGCGCTCAAGCTCCTCGATCTCGTGCGCCACGCGCATCAGGTCATGGATCTGCCGGTCGTTCATGCCAAGCCCTCACGCTGTTATTCACGGATGTCCGCGGCGCGCTCGCCGACTTCCGATCGATATCCGAGTCGGGCGAGAAACCTCCGAACTTTTCCCATACCCGCCTGCTTCTTGGCGTTCACGGTGCTCGGAGCGAGCGACAACTTCTCGGCGACCTCGCGATCGCTCCCCCCGCTCGCGGCAAGGATCAGGATCTGGTGCTCCTGGTCCGTCAGCGACTCATCGCGCCCACGCTGCCTGAGGTAGCCGCGGAGCGCCTCCAACCGCTCCGCCGCGGCCGCCAATCCGGCCATCGGTTCGAGATCGGCATCGACGATGCTCTCGATCGCCTCGTCCCCACCGGAGTTATCGGACGAACAAACCCCACCCGCGCGCAGGTATTGCAGCCAGCACTTGCTGGCCACGGCGTAGATGAACGTCGAGATCGAGGCTCGCTCGGGGTCAAATCGGCCGGCCTCACAGGCGGCCCAGACGCCGGTCCAAACCTTCTGCGCGAGATCAGGCGCGTCGGCAGCCGATGCCCCTCGCTTGGCAAAGAACGCCAGAATTCCCCGCGAAAACCGGTCGTGCAGCCGCTCGAACGCGAACCGGTCGCCCTTCGCGCAGGCGTGGGCAAGCGTTCGCAATGTCTGCGCCGCCGACTGGCATGACTCCGGGGTTGGCTGATGTCCGTTCTGAACCACGCTGTCCGTCCGAAAGCCGCCACGGGTGGCGAAAGACCCGCGCCTCACCCAGCAGAACCTGCGCTCGCGATCGAGGGGGTTGTTTCCTCGACCACGCGAGGCGTTCGACACGAAATGGAGAATCCGCCGAGCGCGGCGGCTCTGTTCGTGAATAACCGCGGTGAGCCTAGAGTCTTGGCTCCGGGAACGGGTGCGGCCAGTCCGTACTTTCTCCGAACAAAACCACCCCGAATTTCACTGATAGCCACTGGGAGAATCGCAACATGCATCGTCGAACTCGTCGTCAACTGATCGGAGCGGCCCTGACGGCTTCGCTCCTGGCTCTGCCGTCCAGCCTGCTGGCCCAGGACAAGGCCGCGCACCCGCAGCCGGTTCAGCCCAAGCAGGTTTCCCCGGAGGAACTGGCCAAGCTCAAGGCGCAGCAGCCGGTCGTGCATCAGCAGCCCGCGGTTGCCGGTCAGGCTCTGCCGAACGCGCTCAACATCGAGAACGGAACATTTGACTTCGGCGACATCTCCGATGCCGAGCCGGTGAACCACACCTTCAACTTCACGAACGTCTCGGACCGAACCGTGAAGATCACCGTCGCGGCCTCGTGCGGCTGCACCGTCGCGGGTCTGGAGAAGGACACCTACGCGCCGGGCGAGAAGGGCAAGGTCACGGCGACCTTCAACCCCCAGGGCCGCAACGGCTCGCAGACCAAGGTGCTGACGATGACGGTCATCGATCCGCAGGGTGTGTTCGCGCAGCAGACGATGACGATCACCAGCAACGTCAAGGCGCTGGTGACGGTCGAGCCGCCGAAGATGTACCTGACGGAGGTCGATCACAAGGCCGGCCAGACGTCGAAACTGACGATCAAGGCCCGCAGCGGCGACTTCCGCATCTCGACCGCCGAGGCGAACAGCGAGTTCGTCAAGATCAATCTCGGCGAGCCCAAGCCGATCGAAGAGGGCGGCGAGAAGATGACGCAGTACGACGTGGAACTCCAGGTCGGCAAGGGCGCGCCCATCGGCAGCCTCAGCGGCCAGATCACGTTCAACAGCAACGACGCGAAGATGAAGGTGCCCGCATACTTCATCGGCGCCGACGTGATCGGCGACATGAAGGCCACGCCGCCCCAGGCGATGCTGCGTGTCACGACCGTGGGCACGCCGTTCAGCACCCAGGTGCGGATCGACAGCCGCTCGGGATCCGCCTTCAACATCACCTCGATTGATGTCGAGGGGCGGCAGGATATGAAGCTGGTCGCCGACGCGGTCAAGAACGCGGACGGCGGATACTACATGCTGACCATCGCGGGCCAGACGCCCGATCAGCCCGGCATCGTCAACGGAACCATCGTGATCTCAACCGACGCCCAGGGCGGCGAGACGATCCGCGTGCCCTTCACGGCCGCGGTCCGCAAGGCCGACGCCATGCCGACGGCCGGCAAACCGATGGTCCAGCCGGTGCCCGGCTCCGCCTCGCCCGCGAAGCCGACGATCATCAAGCACTGAACCACACGACAATCCCCGCCTGACCGCGGGGTTTGTTCTTTTTCAGAGGTGCGCCGAAATGACTCAACGCAGCCGCTCATCGCATGCTCGTGCCGGCCGCGTGCTGGTGCAGATGGGGGTGATCATCGCGGTGGGATTCGTGATCGGCCTGGCCGATGCGTTCGTCTTCCGGCGCGTGAATCTTGATGCGCGAAGTGCGCCGCCAACGCCCGACGAGGCGATCGCCGGCGCGGCGACGGGGACTCGACGACCGGCAGACGCCCGGCCGGGCACCGAGCCGGCTGAACCCGCGCCATCTCCGGTGCCCGACAGGGCACCGCGGCCGGTCGGACAGCCCCCCGCCGCGGCGACACAGTCGGCCCCGGCTGCGCCGGGATCGTTCGCTTTCACTCCGAAAGACAAACTTCCCGCGGGTCACATCACGGTTGAAGACGCGCGGAAACTCTTCGACGCGGGGGCGACGTTCGTCGATTCTCGCAAGGCCGAGGAATACTCGATCGGGCACGTCGAGAACGCGTTGCGGATGGACACGCACATGTTCAAGGATGGCGACCCGCCCAAGCTCGCCCTCATCCCCCGTGAGGCGCTGGTCGTGGTGTACTGCAACGGTGGGCACTGCGACGAGTCGGAGAACCTGGCGCGCCTGCTCGACGGTTCGGGGTACAAGAAGGTCTACGTGCTCCACGACGGATTCCCGGGCTGGCAAGCCGCCGGCCACCCCAGCGCCACGGGTACTGATCCCTTCGACATGAACCCATGAACATGACGAACACGTTCATCACGCGCTGGAGCAACCTCACGCCGATCGGCGTGGTCGTGACCCGCTGCGAGGTCCTGGTGGCCGCCTTGTTCCTGGTCGCGGCCAAGGAAAAGCTCCTGGGCGCCAAGGCCCCGGAGTTGTTCGCCAACAGCGTCAAGGCGTTCAAGATGTTTGATCCCGAGAGCGGGATCGGCGAGCTCGGTGTGAGATTCTCCACCTCGGTGACACCGTGGATCGAGTTCGTCGCGGCGTTGCTGCTCCTGCTCGGCATCTGGAGCCGCGCCGCCGCCGCGGTGCTGTCGATCATGCTGGTCGCTTTCATCGCGATCATTCTGCGGGCGATCAACAACGGCTATGACCTGCACTGCGGCTGTTTCGGCAAGCTCTCCCCGTTCTGCCCGGAGAAGGTTGGCTGGTGCAACATCGTGCAGAACTCGGTCATGCTGGCCGGTTCGCTGATCGTGGCCCTCACGCCCCGATCCATGCTGGCCCGGGCGGCGCGACCGGCCTAGTATCCCGGCCCATTCCCAAACGCACCCCGTCGCTCGGCGCCTTCGACCGTGTTGGTCGGCTGGCCGAGCCCAAGTCCACGACGGAGCTCAACGATGTCTCGATTCTCCCGTTTCGGCGCTCAACCCAAGGTCAAGGTTCTCAAGGAAGGCTCCGTCGGCAAGGCGTTTGTCGACTACAAGGATGTCGAGAACCTTCGCCGCCTGATGTCACCGAACGGCAAGATCTACGGGCGCAAGCGGATCCAAGCCTCGGCCGGCGAGCAGCGGCTGGTGGCGCAGGCGATCAAGCGTGCCCGGTTCATGGGGCTGCTGCCGTACACATCGGCGACGCTGTAAGAGCCCCGCGGTCCGCGCCCGATATTGTTGCCCATGATCCAATCGGCACATCGCGATTACGCGGCGGTGGCGCGGGCTGCGGCTCGTGGTCAAAGCCGCGAGGCGGCCATGGCCGCGGTGGTCGATTCGCTCTGGTCTGCGTTCAAGAACACCGGCGTTTCCTGGGTCGGGTTCTACATCAAGAGCCCGGACGCCGAGGAAATGGCCCTCGGCCCACGCCGCGACAAGCCCGCCTGCTCGCCGATCGGTCTGCACGGCGCGTGCGGCCGGGCGTGGAAGTCGCAGCGGCCGCTGGTCGTTCGTGACGTTGCGCATCTTGGCGCGGGCTACATCGCCTGCGACCCGCGCGACCGGTCAGAGGTTGTGCTGCCGGTCTTCGATCGGGATTCGGACGAGTGCTGGGGCGTGCTCGATATCGACAGCCACGAGGTCGGCGCGTTCGGCGATGCCGACGTGCACGGGCTGCAGGTGATCCTGGAAGCCACCGGGTTGTCAACACCGCGGCAGTGGCGGGACCGCATCGAGACCGTATGAACCGGAACCGCACGTGGCCGAAACGAGGGCACGAGCACGGTTTGAACCAAGGTCGCCGAGCATGGCCGCCGTGGCGATGGCTCCTCTGTTCTTCCTCGGCACGGCGGTCTGCACCCTGATCATTCCGTCGCGACTGGGCTGGACGTGGTTCCCGCCCTGGATCGGATTCGCGGCGGTGGGGGCGGCGACGCTGGGTCTGATCCTGATGGGCGTGCGCATCGCGCTGTTCGCTCGTCGGATCGAGCGCTCCGACGGCTTCTTGTGCCTCAACTGCCACTACGACCTGCACGGCCTGCCCGATGAGGGTGACTGCCCGGAGTGCGGCGAGGCGTACGAGCGCACGCGGCTCGAACGTCTATGGTCGATCTGGCTACAGGACCACACCAAGAATCGCTAGTACCTCCAGCCGCGTCGAGAGTCGGCCGCGGCGCACGATCCGCCCATCCCGATCGCGCGCGGGCCGAGCATCCTGGGCATGACCGTTATCCCCATCGTGCTGTTGGCGCCGCTCACCCTCGGCTCGGTTTCGTTGATCTCCACCAAGTCCGTTGCGTGGTGGACGGCCCTGCCGCTCTGGATCGGACTTCCGACGGTGGCGATCTGGAACGCCCGGCGCGTATCACGCTTTCGGCGGCGGCTCAATGGGACCTCGCTGATGTTGTGCCCGCGATGCCGCGCCGAACTCCGTCACCTTGATGGGGGAGTGTTCCAGTGCCCGCGCTGTTCGCGGCGGATGACCCGGGCCGCGGTGCGGACGAGCTGGGAACGGTTCCAGAAGTTGTGACCACCCGCGTTCGACGCTCAGAACGGGGCCGCGCTGGCGACGCGAACGCGTTCGCCCGTGCACGGATCGGCGAACTCCAACTCGCTGGCGTGCAGCATGAGCCGCTCCGACAACCGCGATGTCGCGGGTTGAGGCCCGTACAGCACATCGCCGAGAATCGGATGTCCGATGTTCGCGAGATGGACTCGAAGTTGGTGAGTGCGGCCGGTCAGGGGTTCGAGTCGCAGGCGTGCGCGGTCGGTCTCGATCGACAGCACCCGCCACCGCGTAAGCGCCGGTCGCCCGTGGACATGGTCCACAACCTGCAACGGTCGGCGATCGATGTCGAGGCGCATGGGCACTTCGATCTGGCCGGACTCGGCGGCAGGGACGCCTGCAACGAGCGCGGTGTAAGCCTTGAAGACGCGGCGCGACTCAAACTGCGCCGAGAGATCCCGCTGCGCCGCGCTGTCGAGGCCGAAGACCAGCAAGCCGGACGTGTCCATATCGAGGCGATGGACGACCAGCGGCCCGGACGAGTGCGGGAACGCGGCCCGCACCCTCGCGGCCGCGCAATCCTGTTTGTCGGCGCCCTTTCCGGGAACACTGAGCATCCCGGTCGGCTTGTCGATCACCACCCATCGGCGGAGCGGATCGAGGCGCACAACGCTGACCGGGCGGCCGACGGGATTGGGTGGCGGGTGGGAAGGCATGCGCAACAATCGCGTCGGCGGGGGGCCGATGCCGCGAATGGTCGCACTCTACACTTGCCGCGTCCACAACCGGAGCCTTCATGCGCACAACGACCCCACTGCTGATCGCCTTGCTGACGTCGGCCGGCGGCTGCTCTCCGAAACACGATGAGCCCGAGGCACGCTCCTCCGAGTCGGCGCACAGCCGGTCCTCGCAGCCGGCGACGACCGCGCCACCGACCGACGGCCTTGATTGGCGCTCGCTGGAGCGGCCGCTGCTCACCAACCACGTGCAGATCACCTCGCGCGACAGGTTCTACAAGGCGGGCGAGGCGTATTTCGACCACCACACGCCGCCGAGCTGGGTGGTGTTTCAGGCTGTCGCCGTCGCACCGAAGGGCGCCGATCCCGACCCGTTCTACGCGATGTACGTCGCGAAACTGACGCGTGATGCCTCCGGTCACATCACCGCGACCGAGGAGCCCGTCAAGATCAGCCCGGACGGCTCGGCGAACACGTGCGGGTGGTTCCACCCGACCGAGCCCGGAACGCTCCTGTTCGGCTCGACCATGCGACGGCCGGCGAACAACGAGAAGTCCGGCTTCCAGGTCGGCACGCGGAAGTACGTGTGGATGTTTCCCGCGGAGATGGAGGTGGTTCGACTGAGCGGTGAATCGCTGCGGGCGGCGATGGGCGACTCCGCGTCTCCACGGACGCAACCAGCGCTCCACGGGCCGAGCGTTTTTCTCGCCATGGGCGATCAGAGGTTCGGTGCCGTATTCACACGCGCCAACTACGACGCCGAGTGTTCGTACAGCAAGGACGGCCGCTTCATCCTCTACGCCCATGTCCGCGACGAGCCGACACGCGGCCGACCCGATGCCGACATCTGGATCTACGACACGCAAACAAAGCAGCATCACGAGATCGTGCACGGCGACGGGTACGACGGCGGGCCCTTTTTCAGCCCCGACAACACGATGATCTGCTACCGCTCCGATCGGCGCGGCGACGACCTGCTGCAGCTGTTCGTCGCCAGGCTGAAGTTCGACGAGTCCGGTGTACCCGTCGGCATCGTCAGCGAGCACCAAGTCACCGACGACGAGCACGTCAACTGGGCCCCCTACTGGCACCCGTCGGGCAGGTTCCTCGTCTACGGCTCGTCGGGTGTCGGGCACAGCAACTACGAGATCTTCGCCGTCGAGGTGGATACGGCCAAGGCCGCTTCACAACTCCGCAAGCGTCGCGTCACGTTCTCGACCGGCGCGGATGTCCTGCCGGTCTTCTCCGACGACGGCAGGCTCATGATGTGGACCGCGCAGCGTGGACCGATCATCGGCGATGAGACCAGACCTTCCAGCCAGCTCTGGATCGCGGAGGTGCATCCCGGGGCCGGTGGATTCTCAGACCCCGCGCACCTGTTCGATAACCTGCCCGACCAGCGGCCCGAAGGTCCCGCACCGGCCGTCCCGCCCTCGCATCCGTAGCGTCCTCGCGGGCTTCCGCAGGCCGCACAGCCCGCAGCGCAAGCCCAACTTCGCCGCGGCCGATCTCCGCGGAATGTTCGCCCCTCCCGCATCGCCCCTGCCGTCAACCATCCGCCCAGCACGAAGCCGGACCGAAATGAGCGTCCCCCCACGAACTCCCCAAGCACACACACCGGCGTCGGGCCCAACATCGGACCCGTCGCCCCAGCCGAGCGCAAAGCCGTGGGAGCACGCCAAGTCCGGCGAGGGCTCGGCGTCCGATCCGCTGGCCGCGAGGTTCGTGGAGTCTCTGAGCTACGACACCCGGCTCTACGACGCCGACATCCGCGGCTCGATCGCGCACGCCGGCATGTTGGAGAGTGTCGGACTGATCACGACCTCCGACCTCGACGCGATCGTGCGCGGACTGGCCGAGATCAAGTCCGAGATTGAATCGGCGGGTATCGCACGCTGGTCGGGCTGGAAAGTCGAGCTCGAAGATGTGCACATGTGCATCGAGGCCGCGTTGATCGCCAAGATCGGCGATGCGGGGCGGCGCCTGCACACCGGACGGTCGAGGAACGATCAGGTCGCGCTCGACCTCCGGCTCTGGCTGCGGGACGCGGCCGGTTCGATCGTCGGCGAACTCGATGCCCTGCGGAACGCGCTCGCCTCGCTCGCGGCGGCTCAGGGAACGATCGTGCTGCCCGGTTATACGCACCTCCAGCGGGCGCAGCCGATCACGCTCGGCGCCGAACTGGCCGCGTGGGACACGATGTTCGCGCGCGACCGCAACCTGCTCGATCGGTTGTGCGCCCAGAACTCATCGGAGTGCCCGATCGGATCGGGCGCACTGGCCGGATCGACGCTCCCGCTCGACCGTTCCGCGACCGCCGCGGCCCTGGGATTCGACGCGCCGTCGCCCAGCAGCATCGACGCCACCGCCAGCCGCGACGAGGCCCTGGACTTCCTGTACGGCTTGTCTCGCACGGCCATGCACCTGTCACGTCTGGCCGAGCAGTGGGTGCTGTATTGCACCACCGAGTTTGGCTTCCTCAGACTCGACGAACGGTTCACGACCGGGTCGAGCATGATGCCGCAGAAGCGGAACCCGGACATGCTCGAGCTGATCCGCGGCCGTTGCGGCGGTGTCTATGGCCACCTCACCGCGCTGCTCACCATCTGCAAGGGCCTGCCGATCGGCTACAACCGTGACCTGCAGGAGGACAAGCGGCATGTGTTCGCCGCGTACGACACGGTTGCGGACTGCCTGCGGATGGCGGCGCGGATCGTCGCCAGCGCGAGGTTCGACCAGGACTCGATCCGCGAAGCGGGCGGCGGGCTCGACCGCGGCCACCTCGACGCGACGATCCTGGCCGAGCAACTGGTCGTCGGCGGTGTTCCCTTCCGCACGGCGCACCAGGTCGTGGGCGCGCTCGTTCAGCTCTGCGATTCGTCGGGCCGGAACTCGCTGAGCGAACTTGCGCCGCAGGAGTTGGTCGCGGCCCTCAAGTCGCGGGGCCTGACGTGGCCGGCCATCGATGCCTCAAGGGTGATCGCCGCGCTCGGCGCGGAGAACGCCGTGCTCGCGTACCGCTCGGCCGGCCACGCCGGGCTCACGCGCGGCGGGTATCAGGACGTGTTCCAACCTCGCGGGGAGGCTGCCCCGCGAAAGCCCTCACCTCGATCCGCACCTCGCGGCGAATCCGGTTCGCTCGCCAGCACGCCGCCTCCTCCCCCTCCCCCACCGCCGCCCGCCGAGCCGGCTGCGGCGTTCATCAAGGGCCCGCCACCTCCGACTTCGATCGCCGCACAGCAATCCGAAACTCGCGCAAGCGAAGCCCGCCCGGCGACGCCGATCCTTCGCAAGGGCCGCGTACGGGCGGCGGCGGTCGATGCGCCCGCCGCGCCGGAGCCGGCCACCCAGTTGTTCGCCGATGACGACCCGGCGGGCGGCACCACGGTCTCGAAGTTCAATCAGAAGCTGATCGAGACCTACGTCGCGATCGGGCGCACGCTGGACGATCTGCCCTACACCGAGGATTTTCTGCACCTGTGCGAGGCCGCGGGCGCGGCCGAGGCGGGAATGGGCGAGCAAGCCGTCTTCCGTCGATTGCAGAACATCCGCAAGGCGGGGAAACTGCCGCCGATCGGGCGCGCCCCCAGCCGCCCTCCGCGACTCTCCGAATCGGAAGAGGAATGGCTCACCTCCGCGATCATCGAGTCGGTCGGCTCGCTCGGTCAGCGCGATCAGTTGCCTTTCACCCCTCGATTCGAGCTCCTGCTCAACCGATTCAACCAGGCGACCGGCCGATCGCTCGATCCGCACGACTTGTGGCGCGTGATCGCGAAGCTCGCGAAATAGCGCGAGCCCGCGGCGCGGAGCCGCCATTGTCTCGCGATCGCCGCGACCATGAACCTACGATGGCCACCCGATGGCCACGGACCCCCGCGACACCCCGGCGATGCGTCAGTACTACCGCTTCAAGCGGGCGCACCCGGACTGCGTGCTGCTGTTCCGCATCGGCGACTTCTACGAGATGTTCGACGACGATGCCGTGAACGTCTCGAAGGCGATCGGCCTCACGCTCACCCAGCGGACCGAGGGCGTGCCCATGGCGGGCGTCCCGTTCCACCAGCTTGAAAACTACCTCCGAAAACTGATCGACAAGGGCTTCCGGGTCGCGGTGGCCGAGCAGGTGCAGGACCCGTCCGAAGCCAAGGGGGTGATCGATCGAGCGGTTGACCGCGTGCTCACACCCGGCACGCTTGTGGACGACTCCCTGCTCTCCCCGGACTCGTCTCGAACGCTCGCGGCGGTCTGCTTCCTCGATTCCGGCGACGCTCCGAGCGCGCGGGTCGCGGCGGCCATCACCGATCTCTCGACCGGTCGGTTCCTGACGCTCGAATCCACCGCCGCGACGGTCGGCGACGAACTCGCCCGTCACCAGGTCGGCGAACTGCTGTTCGCCGCGACCGCCGTAGGAGACACGCCGCCGCGGATCGCCACCATCCTGACAGCGCTCGGCGTCTCCGGCTCGCCACAACCCGCGTGGCACTTCCGGCAGGACGAGGCGGCCGAAGCGATCCGCGCCCAGTTCGGCGTTTCGACCATGGCGGGCTTCGGCTTCGCCGACGACGATCCGCTGCTGCGTTCGGCGGGCGCGATCGTGAGGTATCTCGTCAGCACGCAGTTGGCGGCGAGCGCGGGGAGCACGACGGGTCAATCCACGCCCGAGGGTCGTGCCCGATCGCTCGCGCACCTCCAACCCCCACGCCGCGACGATGCCACAGGACTCTGCCGGCTTGACGCCACCTCGCTGCGATCGCTCGAGGTGCTCGCCACGATCCGCCCCCCGACGCCCGACTCGCCCGACGCCTCGCTCTGCGGCGTATTCGGCGCTTCCAGGACGTTCCCCGGCTGCCGGACGCCGATGGGCCGGCGACTCCTCCGCGAGTGGCTGTGCGCTCCGCTCTGCGATATCGGCGGGATCGAGGCGCGGCAGCACGCGGTCTCGACGCTCCTGGAGGACCGCCGCGCCGCATCACAACTGACCGACGAACTCGCCCAGGTCCAGGACATCGCACGGATCGCGGCCCGGCTGGCGCTCGGGCGCGCCGGCCCTCGCGATCTGCTCGCACTCGGCCGATCGCTCGCGCACATCCGCGGCGTCTCCGAAGCGCTGACCAACGCGCGAGCCTTCGCACGCCACCTCAACACGATCGACCCGCTCGCCGTCGCGCTCTCGACCCTCGCCGGCGCAATCACGACCGCGTGCGTGGACTCGCCGCCGAACCACCTCCGTGACGGCGGTCTCATCCGCGATGGATTCGACGCGGCTCTCGACGAGGCCCGCACCCTCCAGCGCGACGCGGCCGGGTTCATGGCCGAGTACCAGAAGCGGCTCATCGACCAGCATGAACTTCCGTCGCTCAAGGTTGGCTACAACAGCGTCTTCGGGTACTACATCGAACTGCCCGCCGCCCAGGCTCGGCGAGCGCCGACCGACTTCACCCGCAAGCAGACGCTCAAGAGCGCCGAGAGGTACATCACGCCCGAACTCAAGGAGTTCGAGTCGAAGATCCGGCACGCCGAGGCCCGCGCGCTCGAGCGAGAGCACGCGATCTTCGACGAACTGTGCCGGCGAGCGTCCGCGCTGATCGGTTCGATCACCACGTTCGCGGACGTCTGCGCCGAACTGGATGTCCTGGCCTGCTTCGCCGAGAAGGCCCATCGTCGGCGATGGGTGCGGCCGGAGATCACCGATGCCCCGGTGCTGCGGATCCATCAGGGTCGGCATCCGGTGCTCGACGAGCTGCTGGAGTCACGGTTTGTTCCCAACGACCTCGAACTCGGTGGTGATGACTCGCCGTCCCCGGCACAGGCCACGCTCGCGCTCATCACCGGCCCGAACATGGCCGGCAAGTCCACGTACATCCGCACCGCCGCGCTGCTCAGCCTGCTCGCCCACACCGGGAGCTTCATCCCCGCCGACCGCGCCGTCGTAGGCCTGACCGACCGCATCTTCACCCGCATCGGCGCCGACGATGCGCTCCACGCGGGACAGTCCACGTTCATGGTCGAGATGACCGAGACCGCGAGAATCCTGAACCACGCGACGCCGCGCAGCCTGATCATCCTCGACGAGATCGGACGCGGCACCAGCACGCTCGACGGTCTCAGCCTGGCGTGGGCGATCGCCGAGACCCTGGCATCGGCCGCCGAAGCCGACCGACCCGGACCGCGCACGCTCTTCGCCACGCACTACCACGAACTGACCGATCTCGAAGAGCGTCTCGCCGGCCGCGTGATCAACCTGCACGTCGCGGTGCGGGAGTTCAACGACGAGATCGTCTTTCTGCACCGCATCCTGCCCGGCAGGACGGATCAGAGCTACGGCATCCACGTCGCCAAGCTCGCGGGCCTTCCGGCACGCACGATCGGCCGTGCCCGCGAGGTGCTCGGTTCGCTCGCCGTGCACCATCACCCGCTCGGCGAGGAACCGTCCGACGGATCAACGCCTTCCGCGAACGGCCGGCGTTCGCGCAGCCACGACACGGGCGGGATCGCATCGCACCCGCGTTCGGGCCAGATGTCCCTGTTCACCGAGTTTGTCCCGCACCCGGCCGTCGATCAGCTCCGCGAGATCAAGATCGACGGCCTCTCACCGCTGCAGGCGTTTGATGCGCTGCGGCAACTCAAGTCGCTGACCGAACACTGATCCTCCCGGCCACGCAACCAAGACCATGCTGACCAACGACTTTTTCCGATCCAAGTTCTCGCTCGCTCTGAACTACGCCGACTACGTGCAGACCGGAAAGCCCAACGAGCGGGCGAACTGGAGCGCGTTCCACGCCCGATCCGCCCTGACGACCGCCCAGTCCTCGCTTGTCGCCGGGTTTGTTCGCCGCATCAACGCGCTGTGCATTTCCGGCATCTGGTGCGGCGACTGCGTCCAGCAGTGCCCGTTTCTCGACCACATCGCCCGCGCCAACCCGTCGGCCATCGACCTGCGTTTCCTCGACCGCGACCAGCACAAGGACCTGTCCGGGCTGCTGCGCATCTGCGGCGGCGACCGCGTGCCGGTCCTGCTTCTGGCGAACGAAGACTTTGACTTCGTCGGTCTGGCTGGCGATCGGACGCTCTCTCGCTACCGCGCCCTCGCGGCACGCCAACTCGGGCCCTCCTGCCCGCTGCCGGGCGCCCCTGTTCCCGAAGACGAAATCGCCGCGACGCGCCAGGACTGGGTGGACGAGTTCGAGCGGGCGCACCTGCTGCTTCGTCTGAGCACCAAACTGCGGACCCGCCACGGGGATTGACGCACCATGCGTGGCAACGATCGGCGCTGTACCATGACCCCAACATGGCAGCAGCCCCGTCACCCCCGCGCTCCACGCCCCCGCAACCGATCCTCGAGGACCTGTTCGCGGAACTGACATGGCCCATCCTGCTCAGCGCCGCGAGGCTCGCTCTCCGGCCTGCGCGGGTGGGCATCTCGCTCATGTTCCTGCTCGGTGCCTTTGCCCTGCTCTCGCTGGCGGACCTGATGGACGGGTCCGCACGCTCCAACACACTGGCCGAACACGGCGAACGCGCCGTCCGCGGCCTGTCCGCGTTCGCCTCGGCCTCGTGGACCGGCCGCGCCGAGGGCGCCTCGTCGGGCCTGCTCGCCGCGTTCGTGATCGAACCGTGGTCGTGCGTTCGCGCGATCCCGTTCACGACGGTGCTGTTCCTGCCCGCGCTGCTGCTGCTCACGGCGATCGTCGGCGGCGCGATCAGCCGCACGGCCGCGACCGAGCTGGCGTGGTCAAAGCCGATCCCCTGGCCGTCGGCGCTGGCGATCGGCCTCTCCAGGTGGCGATCGCTGTTCGGCGCGCTTGTTCTCCCGCTCGCGCTGGTGTGGGTGTCGTCGCTTCTTCTGGCGATCGCGGGCTGGGCCCTGTTTTCCACGGGGGTGCTGAGCGTGCTCGGCGGGCTCTTCTGGCTCGTGTTCCTCGCCATCGGCGCGGTGGTCGCGCTGGTCCTTCTGGGCCTGGCCTTCGGGCATTGGATGCTCATCCCCGCGGTGGTCTGTGAGGGCGCCGACGCGATCGACGCCGCCCAGCACGCCCTCGCGCTGGTGTTCTCCCGGCCCCTGCGTCTGGTGCTCTACCTGTTCATCCTGGCGGTCCAGGGCCTCGTGCTGGGCCTGCTGGTGCTGGTGATCGTCAGCCTCGCGATCGGCTTTGCACGCTCGTGCGCAGGCGCGTGGCTCGACCCATCCCACGCGGCGATCGTCGCGGGCTCCGACCTCGGCAAGCCGGACTCGTCCGCGCAGGCCGCGGGAAGGCTCGCCGCCACGGGCGGTGGGCTTGTCAAGGTTTCGACTGTCGTGTTCAGGCTCGGCGGGTGGGCCGTCATGGTCAGCTACGCGTGGTGCGCCGCCACCGCGCTCTTCCTCGCCATGCGCCGCGTCGGAGATGGACAGGACGTCGGCGAACTCTGGTCCTCGGGCATGGTCGGCGGCTCGCTCTCGAGTTCCGAATCCTCTCTCGCGCAGCCATCGCAACCGTCCGGCATGAGCGAGGCCATCCTCGACAACGGACCTGCGGACGACCGATGACCGGCACCGCTCACCCCGATCCATCCCGCCGCTTCGAGATCGCGTGCCGTATCGCCGGCACCCTCGCCGAGTTCGGCCGAACGCGGCTCACGCTGCGCCGCCCCGATCAGCAGATCACCTGCGACGCCCGCGCGACCGACCTGCCCGCGCTGCTGCTCGAGGGCTCCATCGATCTCGCGAGCGAGGGTCTGAGCATCCGCTTCACCCAGGACTCGGTCCAATGGGATGCCCAGAGCGACGGCCTCGCTCGCGAGATCGCCGCCGCTTGCGCCTGATCGACCACACTCAACCCGCAGCCGGCACCGGCAGCAGATCGCTCCTGGCCAATGACTCCGGCAGTCGTTCCAACTCGCGTGCCTGTTCGACATCGAACGGCTCGATCCTTGTGCGTCTGAGCGCGGCCAGACACCCCGGGCTGCCCGTGATCGCCAGCCCGACATCCCGCGCCAGCGAGCGGATGTACGTCCCCTTCCCGCACCGCACCTCGATCCCGAGCCGCGGCCACGCCCAGCTCAGCACGCGGATCTCGTCGATCCGCACCGGCCGCGCCGGCAGCTCATCCAGCTCGCCCGCTCGAGCCAGTTCGTACGCCCGGGCGCCATCGACCCAGATCGCCGAATGCGCGGGAGGCCGCTGCTGAACCTCGCCCACGAACCCTTCCAACACGTGCTCGATCCGCGCACGATCCGGCGGCGACACGGCCGGGTTGGGCACGAGCACGCCCTCCAGATCGTCGGTGGACGAGCGGTGCGCCAGGTCGATCACCGCGCGGTAGGTCTTGCTCCCGGCCATCATCACGTCGCACAGGCGGGTCGCGCGTCCGACCAGCACAACCATCAGCCCGCTGGCCAGCGGATCGAGCGTGCCCGCGTGGCCGACCTTGAGGTTCTTGCTCGTCCCGCCCGCCGGGCCGAAGTTCGCCACGCCCCCGTGGATCAACCTTCGACGCACCGACCGAACCACCGTCATCGAGGTGATCCGCCGATCGGCGGGCTTGTCGATCAGGACCACGCCCGCGAGCGGCTCGGTCGGCTGGGTGCGGAACTCGGTCACTCCCGCGGCTCCTTCGACGGCGGCTCCGCCACCAGCACCCTGACCGGCTTTCCGTTCGAGTAGTTCCAGCCCTCGATCGTCACGACTCGCACGCCCGCCGTGGCGCGGGCCGCGTCCTCGGGCTGCATCAAGACCATCCGTCCCGACGTGTCCGCGACCGCCGCCGCCGCATCGTCCATCCGCTCGACACGCCCCCGATGCACGAAGATCAGGCTGTCCTCGCGGAACTTCGATGCGTTGATCACGGCCGCGCCGCCCGTCTGCTCCGCGATCCGCCGGCTGATCCACAATCGCCCGGCGCTTGGCAGGACCATCTGAAGGAACGTGGCCCCCCACACCACGGCCATCGCCACACCCCAGACCTGCGCCCTCATCATCAGGCCCCGCTGCACGGCCCGCGCCGCCGCGATCAACCCGACGACGAGCACCGCTCCCGGCAGCCACAGTCCGCGCGATGGATCGAACCACCCCGCGTCCGCATCGACCCGGCCCGCGATCAGCACCACGATCGAGAGCCCGATCATCGCCCCCGCGCCGATCGCGACCCAGATGCCAAACCCGATCTTCGAGCCGACCTTCCTGACTCCCGGGACTCTCCCGCACTCGGCCGCCAGCACCCCACGCGCCGAGACCAGCGCGAGCGCGGGGTAGAGCGGCATGACGTAGTGCGGCAGTTTCGTCGAGATCAACTCGAAGAACACCCAAGCCGGCACGATCCAGCAGATCAGGAACTTGGAGCGTGGATCGCCGGCTCGTTGACAGAGCCGGTGTCTGAGTCGAGTCCACCGTCCAGCGTCCGTCGCCCTGACGCCCGGCGGGAACGCCCGAGCCGCCGCTCGGCCGAACGCCAGGCCCGTCAGCAGCGAGCCCGGCCAGAACAGCGCCGAAAACAGCACCAGGTGAAACCCCGGCGGGAACCAATGGTTCTCCTTCGGGCTCGTGCTGCGGCCAAGTGTCTCGCTCACCACCGTGCGTCCAAACTCGCTCCAACCCACCCGCTCGCCGAGCAGCGCCACCCACGGCCCCGCGATCGCGCACACGGCGAGAGTCCCAAGCACCGGCCGAAGCCTCGCGAGCCAAGCCCACCTGCCCGTGCTCAGGCCCAGCGCGACCGCCGCCAAGCCCGCGACCAACGGCGTGACGGGACCCTTGGCCAACACCCCGAGACCGATCGCCAGCCAGAACACCACGCACGCCCCCGTGTCCGTGCCGCGCGCCAACCACGCGCGCAGCAACCCCCACATCGCCGCGGTCGTCATCAGCAGCAGCGACTGGTCCGCTCGCGCCTGGTGCGCATCCCACACCACCATCGGACACACCGCCAGCAGCGCGGCCCCGAGCGCGGCCGCGCGCGGGTCGAACACCCGCAGCCCGATCCGCCACGTGATGAGCAGCGTCCCGATCGCACACAGCACCGACGGCACGCGGAACACCCAGATGTTCGCGTTGACGTACTGACCCGGACCATCCCCGAAGATCGCGACCGACCCGCACTGCAGCCAGTAGATCAAGGGCGGCTTGTTCAGCCGCGGCCGATCCTGCACCCGCGGCAGCACATAGTCCCCCGACTCGAACATCTGCCGCGAGGCCTGCGCGAACCGTGATTCGTCCCGATCGACCGCCGGGATCGCCGAAAGCCCGGGAAGGTACACTGCCAGCCCCAGGAGCACCAGCGCCACCCCGCAACCCCAAGATGCACACCACCGACGCCACCACCTCGATCGCACACGATTCGCTTCTGAGCAGGAGTACGTGATGTCACCGCGGGCGACGGACATGCGGCCGGATGATAACGCCGGGGGACAGCCGGGCGCACGCGACACAAACCGGGGATGCCGGACGTGCCTGATCGGGCTGGCCCTCGGCTCTGCCGCCGTGACGATCGTGCATCCTTTCGACCTCCGCCTCTTCGAGACCATGCGCCGCATCGAGACCGCCCTGCCCAGCGATCTCCGCCGCGAGTGGTCCGCGTGGCAGCAGTATGGCCAAGGCGTCGCGGTTGTCTTCACCGCCCTGCTCATCTGGTCGCTCGCGCCCGCCAAGCGCCGACGCCTGCTCGATCTTGGCCTGTCGGTCGCCTTGGCGCAGCTCGTATCTTCGGTGTTCAAGATGCTCATCGGCCGCCCGCGCCCGCGACCCGACCTCATGGATCCCGACACGTTTCCCGGCCCGTTCGGGCTCTACCCGCTCAAGATCGACGGCCAGTGGCGCCTCCTCCACGGATGGGAAGTCTGGAACGGCGCGGGGGCGGACATGTGGTCGATGCCCTCCAGCCATTCGCTCTTCGCGGCGATGCTCAGCGCGTTCCTCGGGGTGCTCTTCCCGCGCGGACTCTGGCTGTTCGTGCTCGCCGCGCTGGTGGTCGGCACCGGCCGAGTTGTGTTCGGAGCCCACTGGCCCACCGACGTCATCGCCGGGTGGGCCATCGGCGCCGCCATCGGGACGGTCGTCACCCGACGAGGCTGCGGTGTCCGCGTGGTAGACTGGGTCTGGATCAGGTTCATCGACCGCACCGCCCAGCCCATCTGGCCGCGCCTGAAAGGAGGCCCTTCCTGACTCGCCACCCTCCGGTTTCCACCAGGCCTAACAATCCCGCCGTGAACACCCCCACTCCCCGCTCCGCGGCGTCTCACGCCGCCGCCACGCAGGCGCCCTACTCCAGCCGCCTGCGCTACGAGTCGGCCCGTATTCACGCGGCCGCGATCTACTGCTCCGACGGGCGATTGGGCGAGCACTTCGATGACTTCCTGCAGCAGGGGCTCTCGCTCCCACGCTACGACCGGGTCACGCTTCCGGGCGGCCCGGCCTGCCTTGCGGGCCACCCACAGGCCGTCCTGGAGGAAGAAGGGGTCGTCGATGAACTCAAGTTCCTCGTCGAGGTGCACAAACTCAAGCGCATCGTCCTGATCGCCCATACCTCGTGTGCCTTTTACACCGCGAGGCTGGAACTCAAGGAGCCACGGCTCGAACTCGTCCAACGCGCCGATCTGGTCCGGGCCGCCGCGTACGTGCACCGCGTCACGGGTCTGAACACCATCGAGGCCTACTTCGCCCGTGTGATGGAGGGGCATGTCCAGTTTGAGCCTGTTGAGGTCTAGATTCGCGGCCAGGCCGAGCGTGTTTGGCAAACGGACGGGTTTGTGCCTGCCATTCGGGCTGGATTGGGCGGAACTCACCGCTACCATTCCCGCCCATTTCAGAACGGAACCTGCCCATGGCCACCGCCGCTGCCTCGACCGCCAACTTCAAGCCCGGCTCCAAGCTCAAGCTGACCATCACCAAGGCTCCCCGGGCCCGTGCCGCCCGCAAGACCGTCGAGCGGCTCATGTGGCGCGACGCCGTCACCGCCAGGGGCCTCCGCAAGAGCCACAAGGTTCGCCAGCGGACCACCGTGGTCTACAACCGCGGTAATCGCGACTGGGTGCAGCGTCAGGAGTGCGCTCGCATCGTCGAAGTGACCAAGGGCCAGACCTGGACCCTGGTCTACCACCTCGACCTTGCGAAGGACATCGCCTCAGTCGCGTCGTACCTGAAGATCGAGCAGGCCTGATCGCTCGCGGCGTTCGCCGGACATTCGCATACGCCACGCGGCCCCGAAAGGGCCGCGTTTTTTTGTTGTGGCGGCTCGGCCTCGACAACGTGTCACGCCGCCCAAGCGCCGACGCTGAACCTCTTGGGTGGGGACAAGCCACTCCGAACCCCAGGAGGTGCCGAATGAAGCGTCGAAACTGGATGGCAAGCGCGTGCGTGATCGGTTGCGGGCTGTGCGGCGCGACCTCGGCCGCTTCGGATGCGGACGATTGGGCCGCGGCGGCTCAGTCCGCGTTCACGCTCGACGAGATTCCCGTCAAGATCCCCGAAGTCCCGTGGTGCCCGGCCGATTGGGACCACAGCGGAACGGTGGATGTCAGCGACCTGTACCCGTTCCTGAATGAGTGGTACTCCGGCAGTTGCGGCGGCGATGTGAACTGGGACGGACGCCTCAGCGTGCAGGACATCTTTGATTTCCTGCAGATGCTCGCCGTCGGTCATTGCCCGCCGGTCGGCCAGCCGGTTCCCGACAAGAAGTGACTACGATCCCATCATGTGGCGAGCAACCGCGCGGATGTTGATGATCGGGTGTGTACTGGGCCTTGCGCTGCCCGCGTGCGACGAGTGTTGCGACGCGGGCGGCGACAGGGCGCGCGCCGACGGCTGCGACTGTCTCGGCGGGGAGCGCGACGATGGCCAGTCGCCGAAGACGGTTGCCGGAGCGCGCGGCGAGCCTGATGCCAGGTACACGGTTCGCGGCCGCGTCGAGATGGTCCCGGTCGCCGGTAAGCCCCAGACCGAGTTCGTCGTCCATCACGAGGCCATCCCGGACTTCAAGCGCCTCGACGGCAAGCTCGGCATGAACGAGATGAGCATGCCGTTCCCGCCCGCGAAGAGCCTCGACCTCTCCGCCATCGCCGTCGGCGACATGGTCGAGCTCGAGTTTGCGGTCTGGATGAAGCCCGGCAACCTGCACATGGAAGCCACGCGGGTCACGAAACTCGCCGCCGATGCCCAACTCAACCTCAAGGGCGGGTAACGCCCAGGAAAAAACCCAGCGCCGGCCGTGAGGCCGAGCGCCGGGTCTCGTGGGGGTCAGGCGATTGGGTCGACTCAGGCAGAACGATGCGCTCGCGGGCACATTGCTCTGGGTTCCGAGAATAGCCCTGTCGGGCCGACGGCACAGCGCACGCCACCCGAAACGGTGACCGATTTCGCTCGCGTGGTCAGACCGCCGCCATCGTGGAGGCGCCGCCCAACCGCTGCATCACCATCTGCAGGTCCGACCAGACCTTCTCCCGGTTCTCACGCGTGTACGACCTCAGCAGGAAAGCCGGGTGGTAGGTCGGCATGACCGGCACCCGGAACCCCGTGGTCCGTGGGTCCGAGTAGTCCCACCACCGCCCCCGCAGCCGGCTCATCGAGTCCACCGTGTTCAGCAGCACCTTGGTGGCGGGCAGCCCCAGCGCGAGGATGCACTCGGGCCCGATGATCCTGATCTGCTCGAACAGGAACGGCGCGCACGCGGCCGCCTCATCCGCGGTCGGCGTTGCGTTGTTCGGCGGCCGGGTCTTGAGCACGTTGGTGATGTACACCCGCGAGCGGTGCAGGCCCATCGCCGTCAGCATCTTCTCAAGGAGTTGCCCCGCCCTCCCGACGAACGGGATGCCGACCTTGTCCTCTTCGGCGCCCGGCGCTTCACCGATGATCATCAGCCTCGCGGCCGGATCGCCATCGCCCCACACGATGCAGTGATGGTCGGTCACGAAGTGCTGGTGCGGAGCTTCCTTCTCGTACCGCGTTCGCAGCGCATCCAGCGCGGATTGCTTTTCGACCTGGTGGGCCGCGAGCGTGCGAGGCTTGTTCTCGACGATCACCGGCGCCACGGCTTGCACCGCGATCGGCGCGGGCGGCGTCGCCGGCCTTGGCTCGGTTGCCATCACGGGCTTGGGTGAGGGTGCGGGCGCCAGCGCGGACGGCGAAGTTGGTCCGCGATCGACGAACTCCGACGTCAAGACGGGCGTCGTCGCCGCCCCCGCCCGCAGCGGGACCGCCTCCGCCCCGAACAGGATGCTCGCCCGGAGTTGCTGCCGCGCAGCGCGAACCGCGCGTGGATCGACCGGAGCGCTCGGCTCGGCGGAGGTGAGGGTCGGCATGGCCCCAGCGTATCCGTCCACCCGAGCGGGGAGGAGGGCTCAGCCGGGCTTGGGGTCGTTTGTGGCCGCGGGAGGTGTCGCCACCGGCTTGTCTTCGGGCTTCGCGGGGGCCGCCGGATCGCTCGTGGGGGCTGGTGGCGGCGCTTCCATGCCCGGATCGCGCTCCGAGGGTCCGGCCTGTCGGTGCGGATTGGGGTTGGGCTTGATGACCGTCTCCGGCCCGATCAGCGCGGGCATGAACACACCCACCGCCAGCCCGACCAGCAGGCCGACGATCAGGCCGGGGATGAAGCCCTTGGTGAAGATGTTCGTGGATGCGGAAGCGGGCGCGTTGGACATGAGATCAACCCTCGAAAACAGGACCTGATCCGCCATGATCGGTCCCCGCCGCCCCCCATCCATGACGAATTCTCGCCTCTCCCGCGGCCGCTTGCTCCGGGCCGCGCAAAGTTCGGCACACGATAGGCCGCTGGCTACCGCATCCGCCGCGTGCGGTGCATCCACCGCCCGTAGTCCAGGATCGAGGACATCATCGCCCACCGCGAAGCCGGCTTCCCACGCCCGAACGCGGTCTGCATCCGCCAGGCCCAGTACGCGCCGCCGAAGCGGAACCGCGTCAACACCGCGAGCCTCGCGAGTTCGTACACCGCCAGCGGGATTTCCACGACGCTCCGCACCTTTGGGTGGCCTCTACCGCCGCGCGCGGGCCCCGGCCCCCCCGGCCTCCGGGGCCCACTGCTCCTTGTACCACGCGATCGTCTCCGCCAGCCCCACATCCAGCGCGACGACCGGCTCGTACCCGATCAACTCGCGCGCCCGCGAAAGATCCGCCAGCGAGTGCCGCACATCGCCCGCGCGCGAGGGCTGGTGCTCCGGCTGGATGTGCCCGACCCCGCACTGCTCGGCGATCTTGCGGAAAAGCGTGAGCAGGTCGATCCGCGCCCCCGCGCCGATGTTGACCACCTCGCCCGCCAGCGCCCGCTCCGACGAGCCGGCCAGCAGGTTGGCCAACACCGCGTTCGAGACGTAGGTGAAATCCCGCGTCTGGCCCCCGTCGCCGAAGATGATCGGCGCCTTGCCCTCCAGCAGTTTGCGGGCAAAGACCGCGATCACCGCCGAGTACGGCGAATCGGCCGGCTGCCGCGGCCCGAAGATGTTGAAGTACCGCAGGCTCACCGTGGAGAGCCCGTAGCTCGCCGCCCACGCCAGCATGATGTGCTCGGCGGCGAGTTTGCTCGCGGCGTACGGGGACACCGGCGCCGGCGTATCGGTCTCGACCTTCGGCAGCCGCTCGCCCTGCCCGTAGGCCGAGCTCGAGGCCGAGTACACGATCCGCCTCGCGCCCGCCCTCCGCGCGGCCTCCGCCAGACGCATCGTGCCCGTCACGTTCACGGTGTACGAACGCTCCGGGTCGGCGATCGAGCGCGGCACGCTCGAGACCGCCGCGAGGTGGAAGACCCGCTCGGCGCCCTCGACCGCCTGCACCAGCGCGGCATCGTCGAGGATCGACCCGTGGATGAACCGGACCCGCTCGGGCTCGATGTCGATCAGTCCGGCCAGGTGCGCCGCGGTCGAGTTGGACAGGTCGTCGATGACGGTGATGGACGACCCCAGCGACAGCAGGGCATCCACCAGGTGGCCGCCGATGAACCCGGCGCCGCCCGTGATGCAGACCCGCTTGCCCTCGTACCGCGGCCTGAGCCGCGCGAACCACTCCTGGGGAAGACGAAGCACGAGGTGATCTTACACGATCGGGGAGGATGGGCGGAAGCGGGCCGTTGGCCCCCACCCGGGCGGGAAGATCGGCCTCGCGGAAGGAGCAATCGTGGGCACGATCAGGGTAATCGTGGGCACGATCAGGGCAATCGTGGGCACGATCAGAGCAATCGTTGGCACGATCAGAGCAATCGTTGGCACGATCAGAGCTGTCGGAGCCCTTATTGGACCACGCGGGCACCACAACAGGCGGTACCAGGACCCAAACACGCCGTCGGGCGCATTTCCTGCGCCAACCACCGGGGCGCGGCGTTTGCGGAGGCACACCATCCCAACCCTACTCAATCCTGGACCACGGAGTCCCCTCCCCATGCGCTCCCCCTCCCTCACCTGGCTCCGCACTCGGCCCGCCGCCTCGCCGCTCCTGGAACCGATGGAGCCCCGCCGCCTCCTCGCGGCCGACCTGGTCGGGTCGGTGACCCACACCGGGGGCACGTTCTACCCCGGCATGAGCCTGCCGACCATCACCCTCGAGACCCTGAACCTCGGCGATGCCGCGGCGGCGGGCGACCGCATCCGCCTGGTCCTCTCCACCGACCGCGAGTACGGCAACGGGGATGATGTCGAACTGGCGGTCCTGGACCGCCCCCCCACCGAACCCGTCGGGGCCGGGCAGTCCTCGCAGCGGACGGTGAACCCGACGGTCGGCCCCTCGATCCCCTCGGGGAGCTACCACCTCATCGCGCGGATGGATGCCCTGGGCGCGATCGACGAGACCGGCGAAGACAACAACACCTGGACCTCCGACACCGCGAACATCATCATCGCCCGCGCGGTGGTCACGATGGCCACCACCGACCTGACCGCCTCGGAGATCGGCAACAACACCGGCCGCGTGCGCATCAACCGCACCGGCCCGACGACCGCGCCGCTGACGGTGCGGTACACGCTGGGGGGCACGGCGGCTTCCACCGGCGGCGAGGCCGACTTCGAGGAACTGACCGGGGAACTCACGATCGCCGCGGGCCAGGCCGGCGCGGTGATCACCGTGCGGCCCATCAACGATTCGCGGATCGAGGGCCAGGAGCGCGTCACGATCACGCTCGAGGCCGCCGAGACGTACACGCTCGGGACAACCACCTCGGCGAGGATCGAGATCTTCGACGATGACGGGCCGAAGGTCCGGCTCATGGCGACCGATGCCACGGCCGCGGAGACCGTGGCTGGGGGCGCGGGCGCGATCGCGACGTTCACGATCACCCGCGCCAACGAGCTCGACGGGGACCTCGCGGTGCGGTACACCGTCGGCGGGACCGCCGGCTCCGGGACGGACTTCGAGGCCCTCTCCGGCATCGTGACGATCCCCGATGGGGAGCGGTCGGCGACCATCACGCTGACCGCGCTGGACGACCGCGAGGGAGAGGCGACCGAGACGGTGATCCTGACGCTGGTCGAGGACCCGTTGTACATCACCGTCGCGGGAAGAAGGACCGCGCGGGCGAGGATCATCGACGATGAGCCGGTGGTGAAGGCGCAGGCGACGGACTCGACCGGGAGCGAGGATGGGACCAACACGATCGTCTACACCGTCTCGCGAACCGGCCTGAGCACGTTCGAGATCGTGATCCCGTACACGCTCGGCGGCACGGCCACGGCGACGGGCGGGGAGGCGGACTTCGAGAGCCTGCCGGGAACGGTGACGATCCCCGCCGGCCAGCTCTCGGCCCGCATCGTCCTGACCCCCAGGGCCGACCAGTCCGCCGAACCCAACGAGACGGTGATCCTGACGCTCGGCGCGGGCGCGGGCTACCGGCTGGATGCGCCGCGGGCCCGCGCCACCGCGACGATCCGCGACATCTCGCCGCAGGTGCGGCTGACGGCCTCGGACGCGACCGCGACCGAGACCAACACGACCACCGGCACGTTCACGTTCACCCGCACGGGCGCGACGGTCGCCGACCTGGTGGTCAACTACACCATCGGCGGCGCGGCCACCGCCGGCGACGACTACGAGCCGCTGGGCGGCACGGTCACGATCCCCGCGGGCCAGACCAGCGCGACCATCACGCTCACCCCGATCGACGACCGGGCCGGCGAGGGGAGCGAGACGGTGATCCTGACGCTGGCCGACGGCGCGGCGTACCGGCGCGACGCCACGCGGAAGACCGCGCGGGTGACGATCACCGACAACGAGCCGGTGGTGAGCATCCTCGCCACCGATGCGCAGGCCGGCGAGGCCCAGGGGCAGACCGGGCTGTTCACGATCACCCGCACGGGGCTCACGGGCTCGGCGCTGACCGTGCGGTTCACGATCGGCGGCACGGCCGTCGCCGGCGGCGAGGGTGTCGTGGGCGCCGACTACACCGCGCTGGCGGCCGGGCTCGAGGGCTCGATCACGATCGAAGCCGGCGAGTCGAGCGCGACCATCCTGGTCACGCCCCTCGACGATGCGCTCGCGGAGGCGGGCGAGACGGTCGCGATCACGCTGGCCGGAAACGATGGGTATGTCATCAGCGCGAGCCGGCGGGGCGCGACGGTAATGATCGCCGACGATGAGCCGGTCGTGAGCGCCACCGCGACCGATACCGCCGCGGGCGAGGCCCGCACCGACGCGGACCCGGGCACGGGCCAGTTCACCATCAGCCGAGACGCCGCGGGCGCGAGCGACCTCACCGTGCTGTTCACGATCGGCGGGACGGCCACCGGCGACGGCGCCGACTATGCCGCCGTCACGGCATCGGTCGTCATCCCCGCCGGCCAGACCTCGGCCACGGTCACGATCACGCCGGTCGATGACGGGCTGGGCGAGGGCGATGAAACGGTCGTGCTCACGCTCGCGACAAGCGATTCGTACACGATCACGGGCGCGGCCGGCCGAGATCGCGCGACGGTGACGATCCGCGATGACGAGCCGACCGTGCGCATCCAGGCGACCGACAACACCGCGACCGAGGCCGACGAGACCACCGCGACGGTCGTGTTCACACGCACGGGGACGGCATCGCAGCTCGAGAGCGCGCTCACCGTGCTGTACACGGTCGAGGGCTCCGCGGACCCCGGCGAGGACTACGAGCCGCTCGAAGGGCTGGTCGAGTTCGAGCCGGGCCAGGCGAGCGTGACCATCGCGTTCGCGGCCATCGACGACACGATCGGCGAGGGCGAGGAGACCATCATCCTCACGCTCGAACGCGAGGGCGGGTACGTCGTCCACGCGACCGGCGGCACGGCGACGGTCCGGATCACCGACAACGAGCCGGTGGTCTCGGTAACCGCGACCGACGCCGCCGCGGGCGAGAACGGCAACAACGGCACGTTCACGATCCGGCGCACGGGCTCGACGGATGAGGCGATCGTGGTGGTATACACCATCACCGGAACGGCGACGGCGGGCGATGACTACCAGCGCATCGACGGGTTCGTGACGATCGACGCCGAGAGCGCCAGCGCGACGGTGACGGTGACGCCGATCTACGACCTGCTGACGGAGAGCGCGGAAACGGTCATCCTCACACTCGCGGCCGGGGACGGCTACCGTGTGGATCCGGCGCCCGCCAAGTCCCGGGCAACCGTCACCGTCGCCAACGCGCCCGCGGTCGATCTGCTCGCCGCGGGCCTGACCTACTCCACCGGACCGCACCCGCTCTCGTCGACCGGCTCCCAGCTCGCCCTGGGCGTGTCGATGTCCAACGCGGGGGCCGCGGCCGCGGGCGTGTTCCGGTACGAGGTCCGGCTCAGCCTGAACACGGTGTGGGGCGATGATGACGATGTGGTGGTGTGGGTGAGCACGCAGCGCGGCCTGGAGGCCGCTTCGAGCACGACCGCCGCCGGGACCGTTGCGTTTGATGGTGTGAAGGCCTCGCTGGCCGCCGGGTCGTACCACATCGGCGTGCGGCTGGATGTCGGGCAGGCGGTGACCGAGCGCGACCGCGACAACAACGTGTGGTGGTCGAGCGCGGCAGACTTTGTCGTGGTCGCATGAAACCGGCGGTACGATGAGTTGACCGGGGCGCGGGAGGGGGCGAGGGCCCGTCCAGGGACGGACGGGCCCTGTTCGTTTGCGGGCCACGTGCGCTGGAGGCGTCGATGAACGCGCGGAGACTGATCCGCCACGTCCGCGGCCCCACACCCTCCCCATTGCCGCGAACTCGTTCTCACGCGCAGGGCGAGAAGTACGCGGCCAGAAAATCAAGGATGTCCTGCACGCTCACACCGCCCGAGGCGTTGAAGTCGGCCGCGAGATCGCCGCCGAAGTAGGCGGTCAGAAAGTCGAAGATGTCCTGCACGCTGACGGCGCCCGACCCGTTGAAGTCGGCCGCGCAGGGCGGGGTGTATTCGACGACGAGCGCGGGCCTCGATCCGGCGAGAGAGGATTCTCTCGACGAGAACCTCGCGGCCCCGCCGAAGCCCACAACCATCCAGCCAAAGTTGGCGCCGGGCTGTTCGAGCCAGCCTTGCACATCGGCGACCAACGCACTGGTCGAAGGCCACGTCACGACCCCCGCGGGCGGGAGCGCGGCGAGCGAAGAAGGATCGAGGAAGACATCCCCTCCGACGGTGTTCCACGGAACGTCGGGCCAGAACGCGTGCGTCCAGGTCGCATCTCCGGCGGCGGCCTGCGCGCCCTCGCCGCCGGGCTCGCTCGCGACCGATGCCCCCTCGCCCCACGGCGACAGCACTCGGTGCAGGGTCCCGATCGGCGCTCCGTTCGCGCGTGACACCGTGACCACGAGTGTTGCCGATGTGACGGTGGAGCCCGCCGGGATCGCCGCGAGGTTGAAAGACATGAGGGCCTCTCGAATCAGCCCCTCGGACGTGACTCCGGCAAACAGGTGCGGGCCGGCGCCGTTGCTCAACGTTCCGTCGATCGACTCGTACAACGTGTTGTCGCGAACCGGGGGGCACGACGCCAGATCGGCTCCCACCGCCCGCGGGAGAGCACAGACGGTCGATACAAGCGCGGTCGTCATCCACAGTGCCCGCATGGGTGTCGCTCGCTCCCGCATGTGCTCCCTCGCTACGACTCTAACGGATGCACGCTGCGACGCCAGCCCCTCGGTGTTCTCGGACCGAGGTCTTCGCGGCTCACCTAGGGCTGCTTGCTGCCGCCGTTCGCGTCATCCGTGGGGATGTGCTTGGCAGGCTCGATCGAACCCTGTGGGTTGGGGTATTGGTGCTGGTTCCCCACGCCGAGGGCCGCATCGGCCGCCTGAACGATCTCGTGGGTCAGCCCGTCGGGAACCCCGTTCGCGGCAACCCACCTGGCCTGCGACGAGTCGAGGACGCACCCGCCCACCCAAGTCTCGGCCCGCGGGAGCAGATCCCCGTTGGCCTGCCTGTACAGCCTGCCGGTGGCGATGTGCATCTCGCCCGGAGCGGCCGGGTCGTCGCCCCGTGGCCACTCGACGATCATCACGCGAAACCCATCCCCTCCGAGTTCGGGCGGGATGGGAAAGGCGATGCCCTCCGACCAGCGGTAGCCGCCCTGCGCGGTGGACGTCATGTAATACCCGAAGATGGTTCCCTGGCCCGCCGTGCGCGCGTTCCATTTTTCGAGAACAGACTTGCCGCCGGGCCAGGTCAGTTGGTCGGTCGCTACCGCGCTGGCCCCGGGCGTGCCATACGGAACGAGCGCTCCGGCGGGTGTTGAGTTCGCGCCGGTCAGGCTGGACGCAAGCCTGCCGAGCGTTCCTCCCAGGGGCTTGCCCGTCGCCGCCGACCAGATGAACGGAAAGACGATTGCAACCACCAGAAGGCTCGCCGCGAGAAGCGAGGCGAGAACGAACGACCAGCGACCCGGGCGCGGGCGTCTGGGCGGGGTGGTTGTGCGCTCGACATCGTGCATCGCGCGATCCGCAGGTCAATCGATGGCCGAAGAGTGTGTACCGGGAGTCTCGGGCCCGGATGCCCCGGTCCGGCCGATCGGCGGCATGTCGCTGGGCAGGACTTCGATCTCTCGCTCCTCCAGTTCCTGCTTGGGCCTGGCCGCTCGTGACGGGCGTGCAGCCTTGCGGACCGCGGCGACAAGGTCGGCCGCGAACCCGGCGGGATCGGCCGCACTTGGAACGGGAATCGCCCGACCACGGCGCCTGGCATCGGGAGTGTGCATCCATCGTGAGACCACGGCGATTGTGTCGATCTGATCGATCGTCGGCACGATCGGCGGCGCGGATCGGATCGCGGCCATCGCGCGATCCACCGTTTGCGCGGCTTGCTGGTCAAGGTCGCCGCCAGCGTTGAGCGTCCCGAGGTCGCCCAGCCTCGCGCCCGCGAACAGCACGCAACGTGCCGAGCCGGTTGTCCTCGAAGAGAGCACGATCATCACCCGCCAGTCCCGCAACTCCACCATGTGACGGAACGCGGGGCGATCCAGGGCTTCGAGCCGTGCGAGCGACTGCTTCAACGCCGCGGCACGCTCGAAGTCGTGGGATGCGGCGGCCTCGTTCATGTCCTCCCGCAACCGCCGGAGTCTTGTCTCGCGATCGCCGGTCATGTGCGAGAACGCGGACCTCAGCCGTTGGCGGTAGCCGTCCATCGGTTCGGACCCATCGCACGGCGCGGCGCAGCGGCCCATTTCCTTGTAGGCGCACGCGACGGCGCGCGGCGCCTGCGCGAGCAGGTGGTGATACCTGCACAGGTCGAACGCATCGGTCATCTGCTCGACCAGGCGACCCGCGGCGTCCTTTTCGGCGATCGGCCCGATGAGCACGCCGCGAGGCAGGGTCGAATCCGCCTCACCGCGGAGCACCGATGCGGACCGCGGCGCGACCAGACCGAGCAGGTTCGTCTTGGAGAGCTGCGGGTGGGGCGCATCGGCATCGGCATGGACGAACCACGCCCGCCACCGTTCGCTCACGATGCGGTGCGTGTCGGGCATGTGCTCGCGGGCCAGGCGCAGGTAGACCGCGTCGGCCTCCAGAGAAGAGGCCGCTTCCATCGCGATGACCTTCCGAACTACGCCGCGGATACTCGTCGCGCCGGGTTTCAACTTCGCATCGGATTCGGCGGCGCCGAGCCGACGCTTGGCGAGTTCCCGAAGATCGGCGGTCGCGGCGATCAGAACAACAGCGCCGTCCGACCCCTCGAACACCGCGACACCCGGACGCCCGGGGAGCGTGGTCCAGTCCGGGTCGCCGCTCCGGGGCACCAGCAGTTCGCACCGTGACGCGGCCCGATCAAGCTCCGGCAGCCAGCCTGACCCGCGCGAACTGTCCATGAGCGTTCCGGATGCGAGAGACGATCGACCCGGCGTGCGTCAGAGCGCCAGGCCCTGCACACGGGCCTCGAACGCGACCCTCTGCATGTTGACCAGGCCCTGCACATCGCACGTGAACCCGCGGCGCGACCACTTCACTTCCTTGCAGAGCAGGAACAGGTCGTCGCCCGGAAGCACGCTGGCGCGGAAGACCGCGTTCTCGATCCTCGTGAACGCCGCGAGCTTGGGTTCGGGCAGCCGGGCGTTGTAGAGATAGACCGCGACCTGCGCCGCGGCCTCGACCATGAGCACACCGGGGAACATCGGCTTGCCCGGGAAGTGGCCCTTGACCCAGAACTCATCGCCGCGAGTGTGCTTGAGGCCGATACCGAGGGTGTGATCGGCCGAATGCCAGACGATCGCGTCGAGCAGGGCCATGTCGCCACGGTGGGGATTGACCCGTTCCAGGTCGGCGCGGCTCAGCAGGCGGGCGGACAGGTCGATCGACGTCACATCAAACAGCAGGTCCTTGAGGCTCACCGCGCCGTCACCGGATTGCGAAACGCCGTCCGAGGCGGGAACCCCGGCACGGGCCGCGGGTTGGGTCCGATGGGTGGACGCGGTGGACATGCGATTCAGGCCTTCTCCTCGGTCTTGTTCATGTCGAGGATCTTGACCCGGATCTCCTGCGCCGCATCCTTCACGTCCTGCATGACCTTCCGGACGCGCACACCCGCGGCCTTGTTGCCGCCCTCGGCCTTGGCCAGATCTTCCTCGATCTCGGCCAGCATGCTCTTGAGCTTGTCGAAAGATTCCATGGGGTTCCTCGAATCCTGCGGCCATCCATGCCGCGTTGGGTGACACCTGGCCGAAAGCCAAGCCTGACGGTACCGTTCGCCCGGGCGGAGGTACCGCTCAAGTCGTGAGTACCGCGACGCGGGAGTATACCGGGGGCCGAATCCGCGTCTCGGAGGCAGGATCAAAAACGCACCAATTGATCGTGTTTTGTTTGGGCTTCTCGAGGCAACGGGCCCCGATTAGAGCCCCATGGACCGCATGCTTCGTTCCAACACATCTAACGCCGAGCGAACATACTTGGGATGCCCCTCATGCTCCAAGAACGCAGGCACGGTCGCCGCCATCAGCGTGCGACGGAGGAGCGCGATCGAGCCGTAGTCGTCGGAGGTGTCCAATCCGAGTTCACGTCGGAACCTCGCCACCGTCGCGACGGGCTTGATGCCGAAGAGCATGTCCGGCTTGGCCCAGAACAACCTTTCGAGATACAGGGCATCCTCGACCCAGTGGCCCGCGTGCACCAGCGCCAGGTCGATCAGCACGCAGCGGCCCGCCGCGCTGGTGTCGCCGTTGGCTCCCGGGACCGGGGCGCGGAGCATCGCGTTGCCCGGGTGCAGGTCTCCGTGGCACCAGGTGTTGATGCGACGCGCTTCCCAGTGCTGGACGAGTCTGGGAAGCACGCGCTGCACGTGCTTCAAAGCCTCGTTCCAGCGTTGTTCGTCGGGGAGCGAGTTGTCGCGAACCGCCTCGCGTCCGCGCGCGATCAGATCTGCCCAGTTCTCTCGCTTCGGCGGTGTGCAGTCGGCGATGTCGCGCACGTCCGCCGCGGCCTTGTACCATACGGCGGCGGCGTGCAACAGCCCCTGTACGGCGTCGTGGCTGAGCATGGCCGAGAGCGGCTGCCCGGCCAGTTTCTCGACCACGAGCCAGGCCAAGTCGTATCCGCCCAGCTCGGCTCCGGCCGCGAGAACCCGCGGGGTGGGCCCGGTGTGGTGCTCAACAGCAGGTTCGCACGCGCCCACGCGGGTGGTCCACTGGTACTCCAGCGGTCCGACGGGGAGCTTGACCACGACATCGATCGATCGCGTGGGGGTGAGCTGATAGGTCGCTGTTCCGGTTGAGGCTCCGCCCGCTTGCCACGCCGACCGGAACCACTGAACGGGCGATAGGCGGCCCTCACACGCGCTTTGCAGAACCGGGCAGAGCATGGCCGCGAGCGAGCCCGAATCGGCCTGTGGCGGAGAACGATGCAAACCGGGAGAAGGGCTGGCTGCCGCGTTCGCGGCCTCGCGCTTGTCCGTGGCACCTTCACCCATGCTCCGGCCCCTCGTTTCGAGTAAGCCAACAACCCTGGCATCAACCGCCGGATCACGCCGTGGATCCAGCCGCTCGACCGACTCATCACAAAGTAGCCTACGGACGCCGCTCTGTCGAGGCATCCGGGCCGCAGGGCAACCGCATTATCCGCTCGTGAGAAGGTGGAGGAGGTAGTCGCTGCTCCAGCCGGCCATGAGGCGTTTGTTCTTGACGCCCATCTTCTGGGTTCGGTCGCGTTGGAGCAGGTTGAGG
>JADLCX010000067.1 GCA_020846975.1 Phycisphaerales bacterium | reverse complement strand
TCGGCCTCAACCTGCTCCAACGCGACCGAACCCAGAAGATGGGCGTCAAGAACAAACGCCTCATGGCCGGCTGGAGCAGCGACTACCTCCTCCACCTTCTCACGAGCGGATAATGCGGTTGCCCTGTGCGGCGTGAGGTAGTGACCTCCGCCGTCGGAACGCACCTCTACAATCCCCCGCAGCGTGTCCTCGCCCCTGCGCATCCTCGTGATCGAAGACGATCCCGCCATCCGCCGCGGCCTTGTTGACACGCTGCGTCACGAATCGTTCGAGGTGTTCGAGGCCGGCACGGCCCCCGCCGGCCTCGATCTCGCGCTCTCCCTTGATTGCCACATCGTCCTCCTCGACCTCCTGCTCCCAGGCGGCGACGGGCTCTCGATCCTCCACCGCGCCCGCGCCGCTCGCCCGCACCTGCCCTTCATCATCCTCACCGCGCGCGGCGGCGAGGCCGACCGCGTCCGCGGCCTCGACCTCGGCGCCGACGACTACGTCGTCAAGCCCTTCAGCCCGCGCGAACTGCTCGCACGCATCCACGCCGTCCTCCGCCGCTCCCCCGCGCGCACGCCCGACGCACTCTCCATCGAGTTCCCTTCCGCCGCACTCGTCGCCGACCTCGCCCGCCGAGAACTGCGATTCGCCGATGGCGCACGCGCCGACCTCTCCGAACGCGAGACCGACCTGCTCCGATACCTCGCCGCCCACCTCGGCCGCGCCGTCTCACGAGACGAACTGCTCGCCAACGTCTGGCAGGTCGAGCCCCGCGGCCTCGAGACCCGCACCATCGACATGCACATCGCTCGCCTCCGCGACAAACTCCGCGACAGCGGCCCGGAACCCCGACTCCTGCTCACCGTCCGCGGCAAGGGCTACATGCTCGCCGCCGACGCCGCGCCCTCGGGGATCGCACCATGAAGCGCCCCCTCCGAACATGGCTGGTCTTTGCCGCCGCGCTGCTCGTCGCCCTCACCGTCATGGTCTTCTTTTCGGCCAAGATGCTGCAACTCGAACGCTCCATCGCCGAGGCCCAGGCCCGCGCCACGCTCGAAGAGTCCGTCCGCCTCGCGCTCTGGCGCATGGACTCGCTCGCGGCCGTGCTCCAGACCCGAAACGACGCACGCGCTCTCTACCCCGGAAACTCCAACCTCGCGCTCGAAGCCCCCGCCCAGCAACTCCGGATCACCGAGCAGCAGAAGTTCCAGGCCGCGCGGAACATCGGCGAGCGGCAGCAGCGCGAGGCCCTGAACGAACTGATCAACGAGCAATCCATCGCGACGCAATCGGCATCGCCACCCGACGACCGCCCGCCCCCCGATTGGCGCGACCTCGAGCCCACGCTCCTCCAGGCCATCGCCGACATCCTCCCCGGCGCAAGCCTCGAACCCGCGCCGATCGACAAGCCCGGCGACCCCGACCCGCGACGGCTCGCCACCATCCCCGCGCGGCTCGTCGTGCCCGACTCCGCGCTGCCCCGGTTCTCGCTCCCCTGGAACACGCCCCTGCGCACCAGCCTCATGCTCGCGTGGGCCTGCATCGTTCTCGCCGCGGGCGCGATCGCGCTGGTGCTCGCCTCCGCCCTCTCGCTCGGCGCCCGCCGCGCCGCCTTCGCCTCCGCCGTCACCCACGAACTCCGCACCCCGCTCACCACCTTCCGCATGTACTCCGAGATGCTCGCCTCGGGCGTCATCTCCGACCCCGCCGCTCGCGCCCAGTACCTCCAGACCCTCGTCGCCGAGTCCGACCGCCTCACCCACCTGATCGAGAACGTCATGGCCTACTCGCGACTGGAGAACCGCGCCGCGCCGCGCGCCCTCGAGACCCTCGCCGTCGATCACCTCATCGAGCAGGCCCTGCCCGCGCTCCGCCGCCGCGCCGATCAGGCCGGCGTCACCATCTCGATCGATGCCGACGACCGCGCCCGAACGCTCCGGCTCACCACCGACCCCGTCGCCGTGCAGCAGATCCTGCTCAACCTCGTTGACAACGCCTGCAAGTACGCCCGCACCGACATCACCCTCGCAGCGCGAGCGAGCGCCACGTTCATCGACCTGATCGTCTCCGATCGAGGCCCCGGTCTCAGCCAGCCCGCCGACCGCGCCTTCGCCGCGTTCAACAAGTCCCGCACCGACGCTATCCCCGGCATCGGCCTCGGCCTCTACCTCTCGCGTCAACTCGCCCGCAACCTCCGCGGCGACCTGACCCATCGCCCGGCCGGCGCTTCGTGCCCGCAGTCCGGCGCAACGTTCGCCCTCTCGCTCCCGCGCGGGGTGTGAGAAACGATCACCAGGACAGCGCAGCCGACTCCCTAGGCGATGCCTTCGCGCTTGTAGTTCTGCCCGAGCATCAGCTCGCCCAGAAGATCGCGGATGCTCCGGCCTTCCTGATCGACGCCGTGACTCGGCACGCCCATCGCGCTGAGCACGCCGAAGCCCAGGCCCAGATGGATCAGCGCCCACGCGGTCAGCTCGGGGCTGAACCGCTTGCTCACCTTGCCCGAGTCCTGCGCGTGCGCGATCTCGGACATAAGAAACTCGTGCAACCTTCCAACGTGTCGGTTCAACGCTTCCTGGATCTGCGGGTCCTCGACCTCCGTCATCGCCTGCACGATCACGCGGTAGATCCCGCGCCCGCGATTGGCAACCATCGGGTTGGTGCCGATCAGCCGCGCGAGCCTCGCGGCCGGGTCCGGCGCTTCGCGCAGCTCGTGCTCCCACAACCGGATCGTCACCTCGCCGGTCCGCTCGATCAGCGCGATGAACAGGTCGCGTTTCGACTGGAAGTGGCGGTAGATGATCGGCTCGGTCACGCCCGCCGCGCGCGCGATCTGGGCCGTCGTCGCGCCCGCGTAGCCGTGCACCGCGAAGAGTTTCGCGGCGGTGTCGAGCAGTTGCTCGCGGCGTTGTGCGGCCGGAAGTCGTCCCACGGAGTCCTCGCACGATCGGTGGATGTTCGATGTTCCGCGCGGAACATTCGCCGGTTGGGTGCTCCGGGCCAGGGGAAATACCCCTATTGAGGGGATTAGTTGGCCTGCCTGAACACCCCTCTTGCTAGTATATGCTCACTTCGGCGATTTGCTGGGCGATCGTGAAGGAATGTTCGGCGGCGGCGGGGGCGGGGGGACGGTGTCGATGCCGTGGGGTCCCCAGGGGTGGCACTTGGCGAGGCGCTTGAGGGTGAGGATCGTGCCGCGGATCGGGCCGTGGGCGCGGTAGGCGTCGAGGGCGTACTGGCTGCATGTGGGGAAGAAGCGGCAGTGGCCGCCGAGCCACGGACCGAGGACCACGCGGTAGGCGTGGATGGCCGCGAGGAAGGGGAGGGAGAGAGTGGAACGGCGCGAGGGCAAGGCCGGGCAGTGTAAGAACTGTTGCGGCGGGGCGTTGGGCAAGCGGGGTTGAACACGACCGTGCCGACGCCTTCGACCGCGCGGGCGATCGGCTCGAAGTCGAGTCTGTCGGGTGCATCCGTCGAGAGGCGGGGCGGCGGCAGCGACGCGAGACTAAGACTTGACCGGCGGGGTACCGGCCTGGGTCAACTGAATACCGAGCTTCTCCGCGCGGGCTCGCCATGCGGCGGCGCGGTCGGCGGCGCCGGACTCGGGCTCGGCGGCGGCGCGGTCGTCGAGGACGTGCAACAACTTGGTGAAGGCCCACCGCGTGGTGTCGTGGATCGGTCCGAGGACCTGGACCGATCGTTCAACGCACTCGACGGCGATGGGTTCGGCCTCGGCGAATCGACCGAGGAGCCGCAGGTTGTTCGCAAGGTTGGCTCGGCCGATGATGGCGCCGGGGTGGTCTGCCCCGAGCACGGCGGTGAAGCCATCGGCGGCGCGCCGGACGTGCGGTTGGGCCTCATCCGCGCGTCCGAGTCTGACAAGGATCGAGCCGACATTGGCGCGTGACAGCAGGGCGTCTGGATGATCCGGCCCGAGGAGCATTTCACGCGCTTCGGCGGCCATGAGAAGACAATCGTGCGCCTCGTCGCGGCGATCGAGTCGGTAGCACGAGCCGCCGAGGTTGTTGAGCGCGGCGAGTGTCTTGGGGTGGTCCGGTCCGAGCGCTCGACGGCGGCCCTCGTACGCGGCTCGGTGCATGGGCGCGGCCTCCGCGGTGCGGCCGCTTTCATCGATGCAGACCGCCAAGTAACCCAGCGTGTCGAGGGTCTCGGCGTGCTCGGGACCGAGGGATGCAGTCTGACGCTCAAGGACCTCCCGCAGTCGGGTTTCCGCTTCCTGATGACGCGCCTGTTCCTGCATGGTAACCGCGAGAAGCGATTCGGCGCGGAGCGTCAGCGGGTGGTCGGCGCCGAGGGCCCGAGCGGCGCGCGGGACGAGCTCGATAAACTCCCGCTCGGCACCGGCGTAGTCGCCGCCGTACTCGAGGGCGTGGCCGTGCTCGACCGCCGCGGCGATGGACTCGGCGGAGTCGTCTTCGCCGGGGAAGGCGCGGAGGGTGTCGGCGAGTTCGGAGGCGGACGGGGGTCGCTGCGCGGGGTCGATGTGCAGGCAGCGGAGGACGACCTCGTCAAGCGCGGGGGCGTGCTCGCGGCGGTTGGCTTCGAGCCGCCACTGGACGGGGGATGGCGCGAGGCTCGGCGCGGTCGGGGCGGTGTTCAGCACGGACTGGCGTCGGCGCTCGGCGGCGTCGGGCGTGGAATCGAAGGGGAAGGGCGGGGCGTCGGTGAGCAGTTCGTAGAGGAGCAGGCCGATGGTGTAGATGTCGGTGCGGTGATCGGCGGGTGCGCCGAGGTATTGCTCGGGCGCGGTGGTCGAGGGTGTTCCGGCGAGGAGGGAACGGTCGTGGTCGGCGGGCGGAGGCGCGCCGGCGATCGGATCGGCCGGGGATTCGCCGAGGACGATCTTGCTGATGCCAAAGTCGATGACCTTGGGCTCATCCCAGCCGCGGCGGTGGGCGACGAGGACGTTGCCGCGCTTGAGGTCGCGGTGGAGGACGCTCTTGCCGTGGGCGTGGGCGACGGCGTCGCAGACGCGGGCCATGAGGCGGAGGCGGGGCTCGACGGGCAGGGCCCGCTCGCGGCAGTGGCGGGTGATCGGGAGGCCCGGCACGTGCTCCATCACGAGGTAGGGGCGTCCGTCGGGTGCGGTGCCGGCATCGAGCAGGCGCGGGATGCATGGGTGGTTGAGGGTGGCGAGCGCGCGTCGCTCGGTCTCGAATCGCTGGATGAACCGCTCGCCGTCGGTGGTGCGGCGGATGAACTTGATGGCGACGAATCTCGCGACGGGTTCGGACTGCTCCGCGAGATGAACCACGCCGAAGCCGCCCTCGCCGAGGCGTTCGCCGACGCGGTAGGGGCCGACCTGCGCGGGGATCGGGGGCCACTCGATCTCCAGTCGCAGCGCGGGCGTGGGATCGGGACCGTCGGAGCGGAGCATTCCGGCCAGCATCCGGGCGAGACTCGGGTGTGAACTCGCGAGCGCATCGATGATGGCCTGGCGTGCTTCGGGCGGCGCATCGACGGCGCGGTGGAAGGAGTCTTCGAGGAGCTGGAGGTGCTGGGGCTGCACGTGCGCGGGGGAAGCGGAGTCGGGACCGACGGCGACGGGGTGTTCAGTACGGTCGGTCTTCATGCGTCGGGCCCCAGATGACCGGACACGAAGCCGCGGAGGAACTTGACCTCGCGGCCGATGGTGCGGACATCGACACCAAGCAGGTCGGCGATGGACTGGTGCGTGAGGCCGATGAAGTACCAGAGGCCGAGGATCTGCTTCTTGCGCGGGTCGGTGCGTTCGAGCATGTCCATGAGCTCATCGACGACGACGATCTCTTCGGGGGGGCGGTTGGTGAGGAGGGCATCCTCGGCGAGGGCCTCGCGGGCGCGGTCTCCGCCGCGTTTGTCGGCGAGCTTGCGGCGGGCGGAATCGACAAGGATCTGGCGCATGGCGTTGGCGGCCGCGCCGAAGAAGTGGGCGCGGTTCTGGAACGAGGACTCAGCGACGGAGAGCTTGAGGAAGAGCTCGTTGACCAGCGCGGTGGGTTCGAGGGTGTGGTCGGCGCGCTCGGAGGCCATCTGCCTTCCGGCGATTCGGCGGAGCTCGTCGTAGACGCTCGCAATGAGGTCGCCGACGGGGCGCGAGCCGGACCCGACCTCGTTGAGGAGGCGGGTGAGTTCGTGGTCGCCGGGCGGATCGGGCGGGGGCGGAGGAGGGGACGGGGGTTGTGTGGGCGAGAGGATGAGCACGTGGGCGGAGGTCGGCGATGTCCGGTCGGCGGGTGCGCCGCCGCATGGAGGCGGGCGGGTGCAGGTGGGAACGACGTGCGGTGCAGCATACTCCAGAAGGGAGCGGACATGAAGGGCCAGCGTAAAGGGTTGATGAGCAAGGGGTTGGGACGGGTGGGCACGGGGATGGCGGCGTGGCTGGTGCTGGCGGCGGGCGCCGCGGCCGAGCCGGTGGCGGTTTCGGGGTCGATGACGATCGGGGTGGCCGACACGATGATCAACGGTGTTCCGCTGGCGGAAGCACAGATCACGGTGTCGAACGGGACGCTGACGATTAACGGCGAACACACAATCCGGTCGCTGGTGGTGGGCACGGGGGGCGTGGTGACGCACACGGCTGGGCAAACCTACACGGGCGCGCTCGGAGCAACGGCGGGCGGGTTCCACCTCATCGTGATGGAGAACGTGGTGGTGGGTCCGGCGGGATGGATCGGGGCGGATGCGCGCGGATTCGGAGCCGGGCTTGGCGCGGGCGCGGGGAACTCGACGGTGGGCGGACAGTGCGCGGGGGGCGGCGGGTATGGCGGGTCGGGCGGCAACGGGACGTTCGTGGGCGGAGGCACCTACGGGTCGTTCCGTGAGCCGCGAGAGCTCGGCAGCGGCGGTGGATCGTCGGGGACGGTGATCGGCCGAGCCGGAGGCGGGTCGATGCGACTGAGCATCACCGGTTCGCTCACGCTTGATGGGACGATCTCGGCCGATGGTGACGGGAGCGGCAACGACCGGTGGGGTTGCGGGTCGGGCGGCAGCATCTGGATCTCGGCCGCGACGGTGAACGGCGGGGGCACGATCCGCGCCAACGGCGGGCGCACGAACTACTGCGGGGGCGGCGCGGGCGGCGGCGGGCGGGTCGCGATCTACGGAGACCTTTCGAGCTTCAACAGCGCCTCGAGCGCGATCCAGGCGCGCGGCGCGGCGTACTCCGGGGCGGGCACGGTGTACAAGTCTCAGCCCGGACAGCGGGCTCAACTGATCTTCGACAACGGCGGGGCGTATGGGCAGTCGGTGCAGAGCGTGCCGCTGGTGGTGCCCGCGGGGATCGATGTGATCGTGCGGAGCGGAGCGGCGCTGAGCCATGAGTATGGGAGCACGAGCGGGCTGACGATGGAGATCGCTGACAACCTGACGATCGAGGCGACGGGGTACGTTGATGTAGGCCGGCGCGGGCGCGGCGGGAGCCAGGGCACGGGTGCGGGCGGAGATGCCAACGCGGGCGAGTGCGCGGGCGGCGGCGGGCATGGAGGCTCGGGGGGCAACGGGCACGTGCTTGGCGGCGGAACGTACGGGTCGTTTGCGCAGCCGACGACGCTGGGGAGCGGCGGCGGAGCGAGCGGGACGCTCGGAGGTCTGCGCGGGGGCGGTGCGCTGCGTCTGACGGTCGGGGGAACGCTGAACGTGCAGGGCGAGATCGCGGCCGATGGGGATGGGAGCGGCAACGACCGCTGGGGCGCGGGCGCGGGCGGGAGCCTGTGGATCACGGCTGGGACGGTCACGGGGAGCGGAACGATCCACGCGAACGGCGGGCGGACGAACTACTGCGGGAGCGGGGCGGGCGGGGGCGGTCGCGTGGCGGTGTACGGCAACTTCGTGTCGTTCAACAGCTCGACGAGCGCGATCCAGTCGCGCGGGGCGGCCAACTCGGGCGCGGGCACGGTCTATCGAGCCCAGACGGGCCAGCCGGCCCAGTTGATCTTCGACAACGGCGGCGCGTACGGACAGTCTGTGCAGAGCACAGCGATGAACGTCCCGACGGGCGTCAACGTGATCGTGCGCAACGGCGCGGCGCTGAGCCATGAGTACGGGGACACCGCGGGGCTGACGATGAATGTCGCGGGCAACCTGACGGTCGATGCCACGGGGTACATCGATGTGGGCGGGCGCGGATTTGGCGGCGGGCAAGGACCCGGCGCGGGCACGGACAGCCTGGCGGGACAGTGCGCCGGCGGCGGCGGCCATGGCGGCAACGGCGGGAGCGGGCATGTGGCCGGCGGTGGGACGTACGGCTCGGCGACGCGGCCGACAGACCTCGGCAGCGGCGGCGGCGCCTCGGGCACGCTCGGCGGACTCCGAGGCGGCGGTGCGATGCGTCTGAGCATCGGCGGCTCGCTGGTTGTGAACGGGCATATCTCGGCCGACGGAAGCGGCAGCGGCAACGATCGCTGGGGGTCGGGATCGGGCGGGAGCATCTGGATCACCGCGGGCGTCGTGAGCGGCACGGGAACCATCCACGCCGACGGCGGTCGAACGAACTACTGCGGATCGGGCGCCGGCGCGGGCGGTCGCGTCGCGGTCTACGCGTGCACGAACTCGCTGCCGGTCGCATCGATGACGGCCGACGGCGGCGGTGGAAATGCACAGGCCGGGAGCGTGCGCACGGGACCGATCGGCATCGATGTGATGAGGACCATCGTGACTGCGGGCAATGCCTGCCGCGGAGCGACGGTGGTGCTCTCGGCCACGACGGTTGCCGGGACAAACTACTTCTGGATGCGCAACGGCGTGGCGATCAGCGATGGACCGGGCGTGGGCGGGTCGAGCTACAGCGGCACGGGCACGGCGACACTGACCATCACCAACGCCTCGTCGGCGGATGGGCTGGCGACCTTCTCGGTCGGCGCGATGAACGTGTGCGGCGAGGTGGCGAGCGACCCATTCACGCGGGTCATCTGCTCGGCCGACACGAACTGCGACGGCGCGGTGTCGCTGCAGGACATCTTCGACTTCCTGGGTCTCTGGTTCGCGTCGGACGTGCGAGCGGACATCAGCGGTGCGGGCGGGGTGACGCTGCAGGACCTGTTCGACTTCCTCAACGGGTACTTTGGCGGGTGTCAGAACTGAACCCGGCCGTTGAGACTCGGCTGCACGCACAAGGCTCGGGCCAAGGCCCGAGCCTTGTCGGTTGTGCTCAGTCGCGTTCGCCGGGTCTGCCGGCGTGGAGGACGGGCATGGCCTGGAAGTACTGGCGGGCCTGCGGGCAGTCTGGGCCTCCGAAGCGGTGGTAGGGACCGTCGTAGCAGACGCGGCCGGCGTCGAGCATGAGCACGCGGGGGCCGATGCGTCGGAGGAGGTCCTTGTCGTGGGTGATGATGACGGAGGTTCGCGGGGGCGGGTTGGGCGGGGCGGGCGAATCGGCGAAGAGGGAGCCGACGGGCTGGTGGTGGGTGCGCCAGATGAGTTCGTGGATGTTTCCGGCGACGACGGGGTCGAGGCCGGTGGTGGGTTCGTCGTAGAAGATGACGATGGGGTCCATGGCGATGGCGCGGGCGATGGCGGCGCGCTTGGCCATTCCGCCGGAGAGTTCGTCGCGGTCCTTTTCGAGCACGTCGGCGACGTCGAGCCTGGCGGCGGCGATGGCGGCGCGGGCGCGGGCATCGACCTGCTGGTCGGAGAACTCGCCGCGCTCGCGGAGGAGGAGGGCGATGTTGTCGCGGATGGTGCCGGAGAAGAGGGCGTTTCGCTGGAAGACGACGGCCCAGTGGAGCCTGATGCGGTCGAGGGTCTCGGTGGGGGCGGAGGCGATGTCGACCAAGGGCGGGTGGCCGGAGGGGTCGGGCGGCGCATCGTGATCGGCGACGAGGATGCGGCCGGAGTCGGGCGTGAGCAGTCCGATGAGGTGGTCGAGGAAGACGGTCTTGCCCGAGCCGCTGGCGCCGACGATGGCGATGATCTCGCCGGCGGTGACGGTCATGCTGATGCCGTTGAGCACTCGGCGCGCGCCGAACGCGCGGTGGACGTTCTCGGCGCGGAGTTCGATGGCGGCGTGCGGGGCCGAATCGGGCATGGAAGCAGCGTAGGGCGACGGCACGCGAGGAATGTCCGAAAAGACAGCACCGCGCCGAAGGTCGGCGCGGCGCGTGAGGGTGGCGGGAGTGATCAGAACGGGCGAGCGCGGATCAGCGGCGGCGGCGGCGGAGCGCGAGCGCACCGAGGGCGAGCAGGCCGGATGCGCCCGGGGCGGGGACGTAGAGGTTGGGCTCGTCGAGGCCGGTGCCGTACTGGAAGCTGATGTTGTGGATGCTCGCGAAGGGGTCGAAGTTCGCGGGCAGACCGCCGAGGGTGATGACAACGGCGTTGCGGATCAGGGGCACGCTCGCGCCGCCGTTGTTGTTGTTGCCGGGGTCGCTGGCGGTGGTGAGGCCGTACTGCACGCCGTCGGGGCTGGCGGGCGGTTCGAGGTCCGGACCGGGGAAGAGGTCTCCGGGCCCGAAGAGGCCGAGGCCGGAGGAACTGACGCCGTAGGCCGCGCCGTGGGGCGCACCGGCGAGCCCGCCGCGGTAGCCGAACTCACCACCGACGATGCCGCCGGCCGGTGCCGGGTCGTTGAGGACGATCGAGCCGGCGTCGAGCAGGACGCTGGAGCGCGAGAGCGAGAGGGCGGCTCCGGCGATGTCGAAGAAGATGCCGGTGAGCATCTCGGAGGGAACGCCTGCATCGGCCGACGAGGTGTTGGTCAGCGTGATGACCAGATCGGTGCCGGACGTGTCGAACGTGGCCGAGGCGGCGCGCGCTCCTGAAGATGCGCTGGCGAACAGGACCGCGGCGCTCGACGAAGAACCCGCGACCGCGCCGGCGCAGAGCGCGGCGCACAACCGAACATACTTGGTGCTCATGGATCTCTCTCTGTATTCCGAACGCTGGGGCCCGTCTTGGGGCTGGCCAAACAACTCACCTGCCAGGCGCATCAACGTGTCGTGGCGCGCGGACCCGCGATGCGACGGGCTGCGATCTCCAGACGCAAACCGCCGCATCGGGAAAATCGTATCCGCGATTTGCTCTGGCTACAAGCGGATTCCGCTGGATTCGGGTTGTTGAAGCGGGTCCGATCATCTGATAAACTGGGAAAGTCGCGGCTGGCCGATGCGGTCACATCGCGGATTGGTTGATCAGAAAACGATTGCAGGTCAGGCGAACGCACGTCTGTGCGTTGGTTGTACGGGCGTGCTCGATGCACGCGCGGCGTTGACGATGATCTACCTTGACCACAACGCGACGACGCAGCCCTTGCCCGAGGTGGTCGAGGCGATGGCGGAGATGCTGCGCGAGCATTGGCACAACCCGTCGAGCATCCACCGTGCGGGGCAGGCGGCGCGGCAGAGGGTCGAGTTGGCGCGGAAGAGCCTGGCGGGGCTGATCGGCACGCGGCCGCGGTTCCTCACGCTGACCGGAAGCGGGACCGAGTCGCTCGATCTGGCGGTCAGGGGGCATCTGCTGGCGCGGGGGCTGGTGGGCGCGGCGCGGGCGGCGACGCGCGGGGCTGAGCCGCCGACGATCATCACGTCTCCGATCGAGCACATCGGGATCCGCGAACTGGCGAAGGCTCTGGAGCGGGAGGAGGGCGTGCGCGTGCTGACGGCGGGGCTCGACGGGCACGCGGTCGTGAGCGTGGACTCGGTGCGGGGGCTGCTGGATGAGCACCCGGCGGCGGCGCTGGTGAGCGTGCAGTGGGCCAACAACGAGACGGGCGCGATCCAGCCGGTCGGGGAGATCGGCAGGCTTTGCCGCGAGCGGGGCGTGACGTTTCACTGCGATGCGACGCAGTGGGTCGGCAAGATGCCGACGCGCGTGGCGGGGGATGCGGAGACGATCAACGGCGCAGAAGGGCCGCGGGATGGTCGTGGCAGGACTCCGTCGCCGCTGGTGTGTGATCTGCTGACGTTCTCGGCGCACAAGTTCCACGGCCCGAAGGGCGTGGGCGTGCTGTACGCGCGGGCGGGCATCCGCACGGCACCCCTGATCCACGGCGAGCAGGAGATGGGGCGGCGCGGGGGTACGGAGAACGTGCCCGGGATCGTTGGCGCGGGTGTGGCGGCGCAGATGGCGGTGGCCTGGCTGGGCGAGCCCGAGGGCATCGCGCGGGTCGAACGGCTGCGTGACCGGTTCGAGCTCGCGGTGCTGGGAGCGGTGCCCGAGGCGCGGGTCAACGGCGCGGCGGGCTCGCTGGGGCGGCTGTACAACACTTCGAGCATCGGGTTTCCGCGGCTGGAGGCGGAGGCTCTGCTGCTGCTCTTGAGCGAGCGCGGGGTGTGTTGCTCGGCGGGGGCGGCGTGCTCGTCGGGGTCGCTGGAGGCCTCGGCGGTGATCAAGGCGATGAAGGTGCCGACGGAGTACGCCCACGGCACGCTGCGGTTCAGCCTGTCGCGGGAGACGACCGAGGCGGAGGTGGATGAAGCGGCGCGGATCGTGGGCGCGTGCGTGGAAAGGCTGAAGGCGTCGTGGAAGCCGGCCTGAGCCGCGACGATCGAGGGTCTGGAGTGGTCTCGATGCCGAGCACGAGGGTGTGCGCTGCAATCGTGAACGGGGTTGGCCCAACAAGCGGGGTGGAGAACAACGACCCCCGACACCGCACGGCGCGGCGTCGCCCGAGCTGGTACATTTCGAGTCATGGGGCGGGCTTGCGTGTGGGCACGGTCGGTCCGGAGCGGCTGGGCCCGCCGCGAGCACGACGATTCGGCACCTGTGGGTGTGAAAAACCCCAGGTAACGTCCCGAATCATGCGCACATTGACAAAGAGGGCTCTCCAGCAGGAGGGTGGTGATGTTCAGACGCCTCTTTCAGACGGAGAGAGCCCATGCAGAGCATGCCAGCGGACGCGGGAAGAGCAAGCGACAGGAGCCGACAGGTGGGCGCTGAGCTAGCGAGTACTGAGCGGGCGGGCGGAGCACCGACCGGCACGCAGGTGGCGGACAGAGAACATGTGCGCGCGGCCGGCGAGAGCGTCGCCGGCTTGACGATGACCAGGCACTCCCGCCGCCGCCGCAGCGCCAGCCGCGCCACAATCCACACCATCCGATCCCGCCGCGTCAGCCGCGGCCGCTTCACCGACCGTTGCAGCACGGCCAGTTGATGCCGCAGCAGCGCGTTCTCCGCGGCCAACGCCGCGTGGCTTGTGAAGACCCCGCGAAAGAACGCCAGAAGCACCACCATCCCGCCAGCCTATTCGCCGCCAACAGCCCGGCGCACGACCGTGCTCCACTCCCCGATTCCGGTCAGGAAAAGTTCAATCGCCGTTCCCTTATCCCCGCTTGCTGAGTACCGAACCGTGCCACCACCCGCCGCCTTGGGCGGGTAGTGCAATCCGCGAGGGAGCCCACGTCCAATCCATCGCGGTCGGCGCGGCGCGGGATGCTCGTCGCCGCACGAGCGGCGACCCGTCCCGCACTCCTCCACTCCGAAAGCACCTTCGACGCCGCATCGGTTCGACCGGTGTGCGCTACCTCACCTTCTCGCTCATCGTCGCAGGTCACGAGGCACATGCCCGCAGCGCGTGCTCTCGACACGCGAGGGTTGGAATGCTCACGACTCCAAACGACAACGACTAGCGACGCCGGCGACAGGCTGAACCCATCAGCCATGACGCGAGCAGAATCGCAGCGCCCGGCGCGGGGGTCTGGATGTTGAGGTTGTCCCACGCGATGTCCAGCTCGGCGCTGTTCGCGCTGCTGATGCGGTTGCGGCCGAACAGGACATTCGACGCCGCCGCAGTATCAACTCCCACGACGGCCGCCGCGGGGAGCGACAACGCCGGCCCAACCTGCACGCCGTTCATGAACCACGTGAACTGATCGCCCACCGCCAGCGCCCGCATCGTGAATGGCTCGCTGCTCTCCAGCACGCCGTCGGCATCCGTATCGGCAAGGCCGGACGCCGGGCCGATGGGCACCAGTCCCGTCAGGTCCGCGAACTGCCAGTTCGGATCGCCGACGAACGTGCCCGACTGCGTTGTGACGATCACGCGGTAGGTCGCATCGGGGAACAACGTCAGCGAGATCGCCCCGCGCGTTGTCTGCGAGTTGAAGTTCATCCCCTGCCGCAGCACCAGCACCGGGCTGTTCGAGCGGCCCGCCGCGGTCTGCCACGCGGGGCTGTAGTTGTCGGCGACCATCGTCACCGTCGCGCTGACATCAACATCAAACCCAACACCCGCAAGCCGCGCCAGCGCGGGGTCGTTGCCCAGCGAGCCCCCATCAAACAGCGCTCGGTTCGATTGGATGCGTGCCACATCCGCCGGAGTCAGCGTGCCGCCCGTGCCCGAGAACTCTGAATACGCAAAGCCGCCGAACTCGGTCGCACCCATCCCCGTGTCGTTGACACGCGTGAACGTATCGGAGGCGATCAGCGCCGCCCCACTCGCGCGCACACCCAACGAGACGAACACGACAGCGGTCGCGCACAAATACAACCAGCGCATGATCCACACACTCTCTCTCACCCCCGATTACCCGCGATAGAACATCGGTGACGATCTCCGGCTCCGGCATGGCCGGGGGCGGACTCCGTAACCGCAGTTCAAGATACCTCCGCCGGCTGGTATACGTCAATGGACTTGGCCGCGGATCGACGGATTCGTGGCGAATCAGCGAGTGCCGTTCCGGCGCGGTCGGCGCGACGGGTGAGATTATAGGTCGGGCTTCCAACCTCGCTTACGAACTGAATGCGACCAACGCCCGGCAGACTGGCCTGATGACCGCGACCGCCCGTGCTGCCCGAACCGTGTATCACCCACGGTTCCGGCGAGATCGATCCCGCGTGGTTACCGGCTCGCGCTGTTCCGGTCGTGTCTCGAAACGCGCATCCGGCCTGTCGGCAATGCCGACCTCGACATCCACCACCAGCACATCATCCGTCGCGCGACCGGCGCGGTGAGCCGCCGCGGCGAGGATCAGCGCGTCGCACAGCGCGCCGGGACCGAGCCGACCCGCCGCCCGCGCGATCGTGTCGCGGACTCTCTCGATCCCGAACATCTCGCCGCGGCCATCTCGCGTTTCGATCAGGCCGTCCGTGAACGCGACCAGCCGATCGCCCGCGACCATCGCCATCGAGCGCGATGCCGGATCGTACAGGTCCGGTTCGAGCACACCCAGCATCGTCGCCGTCGGCTCCAGCCAGCGGATCGTGGCTCGATCCCCTCCGGTCTCGCCCGAGCGCAGCGCCGACGGCGGGTGCCCCGCGTTGCACCAGTCGATGTTCCACCCACCGGCTCCCGTCGGTCCGATCCTGACGCACATCGCCGTCGCGAACACCGCCTGCGGCGCGAGCGCCACGTGCACATACCTGTTCAGGTCCGCGATGATGTCGCGCACCGATCGCTCCTCCGCGGCCCCGCCCTGCTCGTGCGACGGCCCGTCCACCGCCGCGAAGACGCGTCGGAGTTCGTCGTGCAGCCGGTGCACCGCCAGCGCGGCCGCGACACCGTGCCCGCTCACATCGACCAACACCATGAAGCGCGCGCGGTCGTGCGCTGTCGGCTCGGCGGGATGCACGAAGAGGAAATCGCCGCCGATCTCCCGCATCGGCTCGTACGCATAGGCGAAGCGGACCGGACCATCCGTCACTGGCGCGGGGAACAGGGCCTCGTGCAGCTTCCTCGCCTGCATCAACTCGGCCGACAGTTCTTCAAACCTCCCCGCCAGATCCTTGTGCTGGAACTGCGCATCAAACCGCAGATACCGCCAATGGCTGTACGCCATCGGCACGAGCGGGACCAGGATCGCCGCCGCCGCGTGCGCCGCCCACGCGCCCGCGGGAGGGCCGGCCACGGTCAGAACGATGATCGCGTATACCGCGGCACACCCGATGACGATCCGCACCGACTCGGCCAACCGCATCGGGATGAGGACCAGCGGGAGCCAGACCAGCATCAACATGCTGTAGAGCGCCATCCGCATCGCCACGACCCGCGGGTCGGCGGCGCCCCCGCCGTCGTCGGCCGTCCGCGCGTTCGGATCGATCAGGTTCTCCCTGGTCTCGAAATACACCGCGATCGCCAGCGCGACGATCGTGAACGCCGTGATGCCCCGCACCAGCCGGCGCCGATCCGGCCGGTCCGCGAGCAGGTAAACCAGCGCGGCGATCGTCAGGGCCGTCAGCGCGATGTCCTGCACGAGCAGGAACACCAGCGACGGCGCCGACACGCGCCCCGCCGTGTAGTCGAGGTACGTGTTGTAACCGCCCAGAAAACTCACGCCGAGCAGCGCGAGCAGGATGTACAGGCACCACACCATGCGGCGTCGCAGCACCCCCGCCCGCTCCGCCTCGAACTGGGCGAGGTAGACGGGATCGGCGAGGCGCGGGTCGGTGTTGGAACGAGATCGAACAGACACGGGGCGACAGGGTACGTGAGCGCGGTGATGGACAATGGCCCGCGGTCGTGACGTCGGTCGGGCGTTGACGATCCGAGACGCTGCAACAACGCCCCGCTCCTTTCGGTATCGTGTTGCCGTGCGTACACGGCTCAAACTCGCGTTTCTCACGGCGGCCTGTACCGCCGCCGGGATCGCGTGGGCGGTCGTCGGCGCGTACGTGCCGATCCGGATGCGGTATGCCTCGACCGCCATCGTTTCGGGCCGGCCCGGCTGGAGCACCACCCCAGGATCGGTCCACGTCTCGGTGGCCCGCGGCGCCGGCTGGCTCGGCGTCGGACGCATCCGCACGGAACTCGCGCTGGATCCGGGACCCTACAGCATCGATCAACGCCGGGGCATGCGCCCTCTGAGCCCCGGAGAGTGGACCGGCGGTCCAACAGGTCAAACGGTTGAAGCCCCCGGGTGGCTCAGATCGATCGCGCTGGAGCAGGCCGGCCCCGACTTCAACGGCTGGCAGGCGCGGGTCGCGGCCTTTGGCTGGCCGCGGCCCATCTTGTATTGGGTCTGGGACTGGCGGACCGAGTCGCTCCAGGGCGGGTCGCTTGCGTCGCAAGTCAACTCGGCGCGCGGACCCGGAAGGCAGGTCCCGGACAACGCGCTGCCGTGGCGCTTCATCTGGTCCGGGCTGGTCGTCAACACCGCTGTCTACACCGGCGCACTGCTGTTGGCTCGCGCCCTGCTGCGTGCCCTGGTGCGCCTCAGGCGGCTCGCGCGAGGTGGATGCCCCGGGTGCGGCTATGAACTCTCGGCGACCACGGTCGGCGCGCCGTGCCCCGAGTGTGGCCGAATACACACCGGGGCCCGTGCGGGGCTCGCGCCGGTGCGGATCGCATGGCGGATCTCGAAGCGCATCGTGTTCTTCGCCGGCCTCGGGGTTGCATCGACCACGCTTGTCGCCTGGGGGCTCGCCGCCTGGAGCGTGCAAGGCCGCGGCATCACCTCGAAGGACGCGATTCGCCCCGCCGATCCCACGCGCGGCGAGTTGCTCGGGTCCGTCAGCGCGAAACGGTCCGAGAGCGCGTCCGGCGCGATCGTGATCCTCCGGACTCAGGCGGCCTGCCGGCAAGAAACACCCCTGCCGTCGCTCTCCAGTCCTGAACAGATCGCCGATCGCTGGGCCGGCGCCGCCGCGTTCCCCTGGTCGCACGGCCTCGCGGCCTGGCCCGCATTCGGAACCACGGACAGGCGGATCATCCGCGGAGTCGGCTGGCCCCTGGTCGCGCTGCACCACGACTACCGTGAGCAACCCAGAACCGCGACCTCGGCCCGCACTCCGTCGGGTTCAACTTCTCAATCCTCGACCGTACCGCGATACTCCACGCCGGGCGGCGTCAGGCTTGGTGTGGGCCTGGACGGCGCGGCCTCGGAGTTCCCAACCGCGCTCCCGCTCAGGCCCGCGTGGCGCGGCTTGCTGGTGAACTCCGCGATCTACGGCGCACTCTGGGGCGCGGTCTGGATGGGCCTGGCGGCGCTGCGCCATCAATCTCGCCGGTCCACAAACGACCACCCGCGACAGCCCGCTTCACAAGCCCGGCGCACGCCCGACGGAGAGCGTCACGCGTAGCGGTACTCGATCGGCGCATCCACTTCCGGGTGCAGGCTCGCGTGCACCGGGCAGGTGTGCCCCACGCGTTCCAGCCGCTCCCGCATCTCCTCCGGCGCGGCCGATGCCGGGATCGTCACCACCACCGGCAGCCGCGCGATCCGGCGCGGCGCGGGCGGCGTGGTCATGTGCTTCTCCACCGTCGCGCTCGCGCCCGAGAGGTCCAGCCCGTGCCTCTCGGCGTACATCGCCATCGTCGTGAGGATGCACGACGCCAACCCCGCGGCCACCAGGTCCGTCGGGCTGAACGCCGAGGCCCCGCCCTCCCCGCCGATGTCCCTGGGCGCGGTGGTGCGGATGCGCGCACCCTCGCCGTGGGTGAGTTCGCAGGTCTTGCTGCCGGAATAGCGGACCGAGATGGTGAGCATGGGCAAGCGTAGTGACGGAGTGCCGGGGTAGAGGCGATCGCCCCGCGGCTTGACCCGAAGGGACGAGAAGCCGGCGGGAACACGGCAAACCCCGGTTCTTCCGGGGCGCGTGTTGACTGACCCCTGCCGCATATCCTCCCCGCGCCCATGCCCCTGTCACCGATCCCCGACATCCTCGACGACCTGCGCGCAGGCAAGATGGTCATCCTCACCGACGATGAAGACCGTGAGAACGAGGGCGATCTCATCCTCCCGGCCCAGTTCGTCACGCCCGAAGCGATCACGTTCATGCTCTCGGTCGCGCGTGGCTACATGTGCCTCTCGCTGACCGCCTCCGATTGCGATCGCCTCGACCTGCACCCCCAGGCCGCGCTCAACACCTCGGTCCGCGGCACGCCCTTCACCGTCTCGATCGACGGCCACCCGCGCCACGGCTTCACCACCGGGGTGAGCGCTCGCGAACGGGCCAGGACCATCCAGTTGGCCATCGATCCCACATCGCGCCCCGACGACTTCGTCCGCCCCGGACACATCAACCCGCTCCGCTCGCGTGACGGCGGCGTGCTCGTCCGCACCGGTCAGACCGAGGGCTCGATCGACCTGTGCCGGCTGGCGGGCCTTCATCCCAGCAGCGTGATCATCGAGATCATGCGTGACGACGGCGAGATGGCCCGAATGCCCGACCTCGAGGCGCTCGCCGCGAGGCACCACATCAAGATCGGTTCGGTCGCGCAGATCATCGCCCACCGCCTCACCCACGAGCACGAATCGCTGGTGCGACGCATCGACCCGATCGAGGGCGCACCCCTGCGCACTCGCCTCGGCGATTTCACGCTCTACGCGTTCGAGTCCATCGTCGATCCGCTCCCGCACCTGGCGCTCACCGTCGGCGGCATCGGCCGCATCGACCCCGCGACACGCGCCGTCATCGCTCAGCCCGAACCCACGCTGGTGCGCATGCACCGCCGCAACCTGCTCGGCGACCTCTTCCTCGACCTCAACTCCTCCGCGAGCGGACCCTCCGCCGACACGCTCCACGAATCCATGCGGATGATCCACGCAGCCGGCCGCGGCGTGCTGGTCTACCTCCGTCCCGAGGGCCGACCCGACCATGCCGGCACCGAAATGAACACGAGTTTGGGGCTTGAAAGCCGTCTCCAGACAATTCGTCGCACGACAGGTCCCGCAGGTCCGGACGAAGCCACCCGCGCGCAACTGGCCGTCTCTGGCCAGGCTCCGCCAGCCATGCGCGACTATGGGATCGGTGTGCAAGTCCTTAGGGCGCTTGGACTTTCGCAACTTCGGCTCTTGACCAACCGCCAAGCCGACCTCCCCAACCTCGATGCCTTCGGGCTTCATGTCGTTGAGCGCGTACCCATCGTTCCGAGCCGCTGAGCAGAAATTGCGCAATACCCCCGAATTCGGGGCTTTCATCGCGACTCAGATATCTGTACCATCATGCCCGAGATACCCGGATATGGGGTATGTCCGCTTGCGGAGTCCAGTCCTTTGCGCAGGGAACTCAGAGCCCTGCGCTCGCGCAGTTTCTGAGACTGCTCGGGGTTGGCCGGCAGGTTGAGTGTGCGAATCGGCCACGACGTCGGGCGTGCGTTGCGTCCGTCGATGTCGGGCCCGAAAGGCCGGGGACCTCGGATGTCCTGTGTGCGCAGTGGATGGTTGCCGGCGCGATGTTGGTGGGCGTTGCTGCTCGCGGCGCTGTTCGGCGGCGCGCCCGCCGCGGCCGTGGTCGATGGACAACCCGCGCCGTACGACGATCGGCGGCTGGATGCGGTCGGCCTGGTCCTGACCGTGCAGCCGTGGGCGCCGTGCGGCGGCTGGATCTCCGGTTCGGGCACGCTCATCGCTCCGAACGTCGTGCTCCTGGCCAAGCACTCCGTGCAGCGATCCGATTACACGCTCCCTGCCGATGGGGCACGCTCACACCGCATCCGCTTCCGGCGCGCGCCCGACGGCGCCGCGGAGAACCACTTCTCGGGAAACATCTCGGACTGCGCCACGCCCAGTCAGGAGATCTACATCTCGCGGTTCGTCGGGTGTCCCTTTGTCGGCGTGGACATCGTGCTGGGAATCCTCGAGTCCGAACCCGTCGGCATCACACCGATCGGCGTCAACCTCGACTTCGCGTTCCCGGCCGGGCATGCCGTGAGACTCGCGGGCTGGGGCTACTCGGGCCGGTGCATCCAGACCGGCGAGGCCTGGACGCTCCGGACCGACACCGGGGTGCTTCCGACGCAGCGGTTCACCAGCCCCTACTACATCGAGTACAACCAGGTCACGTTCAGCGGCTCGTGCATGAACCTGCCCGCGGCTCCCGCGGCGCAGCCGGACTGGATCATCGGCAACATGCACGATTCGGGCGCGCCGATCCTTATCGAGGTTCAGGACCCGCGCAACCCGGACCGGCGCGATCTCCGAGTTGTGGCCATCGTGACTTCGTACACCGGCGCGCAGCCGGTGAGGAGTTGGAACTCCGCGGGCGGCGAGCCGCCGCTGGAGAACCCGATCACCGGCCACGACTGCGCCGAGTTTGACGGCCTGCCCGGCGTGACGACCAACGACATGTTCGCGTACGTCAACTCGTGGATCACGCACGACCCGGCCGCGGAAACCGACGGGCAGCCGGACATCACGCTTTCCGACTTGCTCACGTTCGTGGGGTGGTTCCTCGGCGGGTGCTGAGCAACCGAATCTCGTCACAAGCCCAAGGCCGACAATCACTTGCGACGGATGCTTGCCGCGGCGAGATACGCAAGCGGTGAAATCAAGCAAGAATTCGGGTTGCATACTTGCAAGTTCGGGCTTTGCTCGCGTACGATTGCAGAGATTCCGAACCGCTCGCGAGTGTCGCGTGGCGATCGGAGCAGACACCACGTCGAGGTGAGCGACGTTGCCAACTCACCGCACAAGGCAGATGACGATGAACCGTTCGACGATGATCGCGGCCCTGATGTGTTGTTCGATGACCATGGGCGCGCTCGCCCAGAACAAGACCGATGCCTCCAAGCATCACGACATGCCGAAGACGGCCCAGCCCGGCGACATGAAGAAGGGCGAGCACGGCATGCCCGCCATGGACTCGGCCGCGATGGAGGCCATGATGAAGGCCGGCGCTCCGGGCGAGATGCACGCGTGGATGGCGAAGTTCGCCGGCACGTGGGATGCCGACTGCAAGATGTGGATGGACCCCTCGGCTCCGCCGACCGAGAGCAAGGGCACGATGACCACCGACATGATGTTCGGCGGCCGCTACATGCGCTCCATCTACAAGGGCGAGATGAAGATGGGCGACGGCCCGGCGATGCCGTTCGAGGGCGTGGCCATGATGGGCTACAACAACACCGACAAGAAGTTCGAGTCGACCTGGATGGACTCGATGTCGACCGGCATGATGACGATGACCGGCACGATGGACGAGGCCAAGAAGTCCCTCACCATGACCGGCAACTGCACGTGCCCCATGACCAACAAGCCCTGCGGCATGCGCGAGGTCATGACCTGGGCCTCCGACAGCAAGTACACGATGACGATGTACAACACCATGGACGGTCAGGAGACCAAGTGCATGGAGATCACCTACACCAAGTCCAAGGGCGCTTCGATGGAGAAGAGCGCCATGGACAAGGCGAAGATGGAGGCCGAGAAGAAGGCCAAGGACATGCAGGACAAGATGAAGAAGGAAATGCCCGCCGGCAAGTGAGCCGACGGTCCGGTCCTTTGCTACAGATGACTCTACCTCGCAGGCCCGCGGAATCCGCGGGCCTGCGGTCGTTTTGGACGAGCCTCTCAGCACCCGCTGAACCAGTGGTCGAGGAAATCGAAGATGTCCTGCACGGTGACGCTGCACGAGTTGTTCACATCGGCGTCGCCAATGCAGTTGGTCGAGAGTGGCGAGGTGCAGATTGGGGGTACGGGACCAATGCACCCTCCGGTGAAGTACGCGGTCAGGAAGTCGAAAATATCCTGAACCGAGATCGAGCCGTTACAGTTGAAGTCGCCCGGGCACATCTCGCAGAATACGCCGGACCCTTCGGCGACGCGGAAGAAGTAGGCTTCGCTCTCGGGCTCATCAAGGTCGTCGGTGCAAACGCGCCAGTAGGCCACGCGGGTTCCGGCGAGCCCGACAGCTACAGCGTGTTTGGGCTTCACACGCACGCGGTACTCGCCGACATGCACCGAGGCGGAGTTGGGATTGCGACCGATCGAGAGCGTGCGTGTGGCGATGCCGGTGGCGTTCGGGTCTGGGCCGGTGATGCTGAACATGCTTCCCGCGCCCATCCACGTGCGGCCGCACACCTCGTCGGCCATCTCCGAGGCCATGTCGATCAGGTTGGTATTGACGCCGGAGTCCACGAGGATCGGACCATAGAAGCGCACCATCCCGGGCGTGGCGCCAGGCGTGTCGAACGCGGCCGATGGGATCACGTTGGTGCTCACAAGCACCGGGTTCGACGGGTTCTCGCGCACGCGGTGCTTCGGCTCGCAATCGCCCTCGTGGATGCGGAAGGGCACGAGGCCGACCGCGCCGCCGCCAAGCATGGCGGAGGCCATCGCGTAGTACGGCGCGGCGTGCGGCTGCGGCTGGTTCGGCGACAGCGTGATGCGATTGGCGGGATTGGCATCCCCGGCGTTGACCACCACATCGCCGAGCCATTGATCTGAGGGCGTGACGTTATCGGCGTTGATGACGATCTGCCCCTGAAGTCCCATCGACTGACGAATCGAGATCAGGGAGCGCGCACGACAGCCAACCGCTCTCGGAGAGACTTCGGTGATGGCGACCGGCGCACGGAAGCACCCGGGGGGAATCGCCGATGCCGACGAGCAGCAAGCTTCGCCGAGGCTCCCGGCGATCTTGATCGTCTCGTCCTCGCCGAGAACCGGGACATTGATCTCGCCGAACACGCTCTCGCTGAAGTCCGCGGGTCCGAACTCCTTGATGTAGAGACTGGCCGCGGAACCGACGGTTCCGATCGACAGATTCTCGACGCGGCAGTAGTCGAGTGCGGGGTCGCGCGTGCCCGGCACGGTTCCGATTCCGTCGAGACGACCGGACCAGATGACCCCGGCTTCCATCGCCGTGAGTTCCAACGTGCCGATCTCGGGGGTCTCGATCCGAGTCGGATACTCATGGAACACCGAGGAGCCTGCCGGATTGGGATTGCGGATCGCGTACAGCGTCATATTCGAGGCGAGGATGGAGTTGATGCGCGTGCTGGCGCGAATGGCGGTGTCGAGGCCCGGATGTTCGATCCACTCTTGAAGAGTCCGTGCGTTGCTGGGCAAGACATCTTGTGTAGAAAGGGCGCTTCTGCCGCCGAAACCGCGAGCAAGGCCGTCGAAGGTGGTGTCGGTGGTGAAGCCGACCTCAATCGACTCGATCGTGCCGACGAGCGGGTCCGGGTCAGGAGTCGAGAGCGAGCGCGGCGCTGCGACGATTGACCCCCCACGAGGTCCTGCCGATGACAATCGGCTCCCGCATGGATGTGGCGACGATTCGATCGCTCAGCACGACCTCGATGTAGATCGGAGCGTCGATATGACCAAACGCCGTGCTTCTTCCACAGTCGCCTGTCGTGATAGAACCTGTGATGTTGCCTGTCGAATTCACAGAGCCCGCCTCAAGTGCTCCGAGACTGCCAAACGGAAGATCAGATAACGGGAATATGGTATTGATCTGCGAGGAAATGGAGCCGCTTGCTCGAATCGAAAGGAGCATGTGCCCCGAGATAACCGGACTTGTGATGTCACCACCGGCCACCATCGCGACAACGAGGCCGGCGTCGCCGACATCCACGATTCCGGTGATCGATCCACCGGCGAACATGCCGCCGCCCGCCGGTATCGCGTCAACCAAGCGGCCAACGTTGAGGCTTCGCACGGTTGCGGAAATGTCACCGCCCGCTTCGATGAACTCCCAGTGCGATCCGTCGATGGTCCCGGCGATGTTGCCGAGGGTCTTGATGCGCTCGGCGCGCGGGAGATTCTCGAAATCAAAAGGGGGGCCGGAGACGGTGGCGGCTACGAAGAAATCGCGGTCCAGTTCCATGCTGCCTGTTTCGTTGACTGCACGAACTTCTCCGATCGACTTGAAACCCTCGATGGTGACGAGCTCTTCCTGCGTGCCGATTGGCCCCGCGGTCCATACTGTGCCGATGCGGTCGGCGCGGATACTCCCCCGGATGCCGGTCCCGGCCTGGTCAAACACGCGCACCGTGCGGATCGAGCGCAAGTCGGTCGAAACCACCGCATCCGCAACGCGGACATTCCCGGACAGCGACGCGGCCCGGAGGAACTCGACACTTTGAAAACCCCCGCCCAATGACCCGTCGAGCGCTCCCGCGAAGATGTTGCCCGTGACCGTGCCTGCGGCATCCAGACGGAACACCTGGCCAACAACCACATGATCGTTGGCCGGATCGAGCGGATCGCCAGTCAGGTTGCCCGCCAACGAAATGATCGCGCGGGTGCGGTCACGCAGAAGGGGATCGGTGACGGTGAGCGTGGAGAGGTTCACGAGGCCGCGATCGGGCTGATCCGTCGGGTCTACGAAAGACTCTGGGTCAAACTGCGACGCGAGAAAGATGGAGACGATCGCGCTTGAACCCGAGGCCAACGAACCCGCGATCGTGATCCGCCCGGCAGAGACTGTTGGTGGCTGCCCCGTGACCTGACCGGCATCAAAGATGCGAATCGTGGTATTGGCATCGACTGAGCCGAGGTCGATCGTGAAGTCCGCGGTGCCGGGCTGCACTGGGGTGCTGGTACCGATCTGATACGCGACCTGTGCTCGCGCAGAAGCACAACCGCACATCGCGGTGATGGCCGCGAGCGCCCAACGAACCAACTTGTTTGTCATACTGCTCCTATCGCTTTCGTCTGCAGCCGAGGTGCAAAACACACCCGATCGCGAGGGCCGCAGTGCCCGAGCCGGGGATAGAAGAAGCTACTCGAAAGCCGAACTCGTATGTGGGAACATTTGGGAATTCACCACCGCCCGTCCGACCTACAAAGTCGCTTGCGGAAACCGGGAAGCTCCAAAAAGATCCTTCGACACGCCTGAACTTCTCCCCTGTGCTCAAAGTTCGAATCTCCTCCGTCCATTCTGTAGTCGCACCAGCGGTGTCGTACAAGCCCCACGGGCTTGTCACGCTGTACGCTCCGAGCGGAACCGAGAACGGATTCAGATTCGGGAAGCCGTCTGTATTCCACAGCGCATTGGCCTGCGCGAGCGGCCCGCTCGGGTCAGCCACTACAGGAAAGACTCCGGTCGTGACACGCACGCCCGGCGGGCCATACACCGGAACCGTGTCGCTCGTCGTCGAGTAGTTCCACCATCCCCCCTGCCCCAACCCGTTCTTGTTGGGGTCGTAGTGCGCCGCCTTCATCCATTCATCGAGACTCGGGATCCAGTATCGCGCCCCCGGCGAGCGCGTCGCTTGGTCGGTGAACGTGATGTTGTTCGGCCCCGTGAATCCGAAAGTTGCGGTGTCGTACGCGCCCGAAAGGAAGGCCTCCCGGTTCAGCGCCCTTCCGTGGTGATTCCAGTTGCAAAAAATCGCGGCCATGCGCCACGAGATGTCGCCGACCGGCCGCATCTCCTGCCCCGGCCGCACCGCCCAGCGCTGGCCGCCGGGATGCGTCGGCGTCACGCTCTGAGCTCCCCAATAGGAGGGTTCCGGGGCCAGCGGCACGAATGGAATTCGATCGTTCGCGGGCCGATCGAACACCGCGTTGAAGAACGGCACCCAGTCCGCGGTCGTCACCTCGAACCGGCTGATCGAATACTCATACGCGACGCTTCCGCGCCCGACGGTATTGTCGGTCGGATCGCCCCGCCCCGGCCACGCCGCATTCCCCACCGCCCCGATCCGGACAAAGTCGATCCCGCTAACGGGGTCAATGTCCGCACGGGTGACGGGTGTCACCGCGAGGAGCACGATGGCCATGCACACCAGCCGCGCCGGGAGCGCTGGGAACACGCACCGGGAGCGCTGGGGCGGCGGAGAGGTTGAACCAGCACGGGCGCGGGGCAAGCGGCCTGCCTTTCTCGCGAGCCTGCCGTAGGGTCAGTACGGGAAGGGCTCGGGTGGTCTGGCTCTCTCGCCGCCATACCACTCTACCCTTATAAAGCGGAAGGCACAACCGCCTGTGACGCGAAAGCGGGGCGAGGTCCGAGAAAAACCTGCCAAGCTGCCGGTGATCAGGTGCGGGCGGTGGCCGCTACCCGACCCGGACCTGCTCGCGCATGAGGGAACCCTCGGGCACGAGTCCTTCCACGATCTCCCGGCACGCCGCCTGCTGGCCCGGCCACATGAACATCGTGGGCACGTCGCGCCGCGAGACCCAGCGGAAGTCCGAATGTTCATCATCGATCGTCGGCGACCAGCCCGCGGGCACTTCGGCCGCGAAGCGTGGGGAGAGAACGATCGCGTCGAGCTCGGCGATGAAGAACGGGTGGACCTGTTCGAGTGCCCACAGCCCGAGCAATGAGCCCCCCTCGCTCTTCAGCCCGACCTCTTCGCGCAGTTCGCGCTTGGCGCACTCGACGGCGGTCTCGCCCGATTCGATGTGGCCCATCACCGGGTGCCAGGTTCCCGCCAGCGGCGCGCCGGCGCGCAGCAGCTGCAGGAAGTACACCTGTTCGCCCGTGAGCGAGCCTGCGCCCGAACCGCCCGCATCGGAATCCATCGATGAACGCGGCCGCGAGGCAGCGGCAGCGGCCAGCTTCGCGGGCGGGCGGCTCGAACGCTGGAAGATGTAGACATCGACGATGTCGGACCGCAGCCGCGGCCCGCCCGAAGGGGTCAATCGGTGTCCGTGGGCGTTGGTCGGAGAAGGGCGGGCGGGGTCGGGCATGTTCGCGGTTCTCAGGCGATCGTCGAGCGGTCGAGCGTGCGGATGATGTCGGCCTTGGCGAGGGTCTCGTCCCATTCCTGCGCGGGGTCGGATTCGGCGACGATCCCCGCGCCGACGGCGTACTCCAGCCTCGCATCGTCGAACCAGCCGGGCCGCGCCCACGCCGCGGGCTGGTGCAGGCTCGCGGTGCGGATGGCGATGTTGAAGCAGGCGCGACCGCAATCGGAGATGTAGCCGATCGAGCCGGTGTATGGGCCGCGGGGCCGGTGTTCGAGCTCATCGATGATCTGCATGGCGCGGACCTTGGGCGCGCCGGTGATCGACCCGCCGGGAAACGCGGCGCGAAGCAGATCCACGAGGTCGCGGTCGTTGCGGAGTCGGCCCGTCACGGTGGCGACTCCGTGGATGACCCCCGCATCGGTTGCCATCGCGGAGGGCGCGCCGTGGCGCTCAAGGGCGCGGGGTTCGACCACGCGGATCGACCCGTACTCGCATACGCGCCCGAGATCGTTGCGCATGAGGTCCACGATCATGGCCAGTTCGGCGGCGTCCTTGCCGCTGGATGCGAGTTCATTCTCGCCTTCGCCCGCAGCGCGGCGCGTGCCCTTGATGGGCCGGGTCGTGACCGTGCGCGTTCGCGGATCGAACTCGAGGAACAGCTCCGGGCTGGCCGAGACGATCGCGCTCGAAGAGGCCGAGTCACCGTGCTCGAGGTAGGCCCCGTACCACGGCGCGGCCCGCTCCATGAGCGCGGCGAAGAACGAACGCGAGGAGCCGGAGAACCGAGAGGCCAGCGCGTGCGAGATGTTGGCCTGGAAAACATCGCCCGCGCGGATGTACTCGACGGTCTGCTCGACCGCGCGGCGGTAGTGGGCTTCCGACTCTTCGGGCCGCGCGGGTGTGCAGCGGAACTCGTCGTCACCGGGGGGCTGAAACGCCAACGGCGGCAGCGCGCGGGCCGCATGCTCATCGCCCACAACCCACCAGCAACCGGTCCGGCGGTCGTGCGCGTACGCCGCCGGGCACCGCTGCCACACCATCAGTGTCGCACCCGGTCGAGCAGATCCGATACCCGCGGCAGGCTCGACCACTCGACCGAGTTCGTAGTGCAGACAGCCGATCCACCCGCCGACAAACGGCGGAGCATCGTTCGCACGCGCGGGCGCCCTCTCGAGTCGCGGCCGATCGACCAGCTCGCGCACCAGCACGAGCGGATCGAGCGCCGCGCCGTCGGCGCCGCCGCGCAATCCGGCCTGGCCAAACCCATGCACCCGCCCGAGCCGGGGCGAGTCTGCGGCGGTGACACAAACACCCCCCACCGGCCGCCCGAGCACTGTCCACCGCGACCAGCGCGGGTCGGTGCCGGCGCTCGTCGGCGCCGACCACAACGCCACCAGCGGCGCATCCTCCGGCCACGCGGCCAAGGCCCAAGCCGGGTCGCCGCGATGGGGCAGTTTTCGGGCAATGGTCATCGAGCGGGTCAACCGCTGATCGTATCGGGACCGAGGAACCGACCGGAATCGCCAGAATCCCGCAAAGAAACGCCTTTCACGGCGCTCGTTTGCGGGCCCCGGGGCTTCTATCATTGTGGTCTGCTACGCCGGCGATATCTCCCCTATTTAGGGCGGTACTCGGCCGAACAACTGAACCAGCCAAGCCCGTGGTGGCCCGCCTTCTGAAGACCAGGTGGGACTCGCGCGGACGAATCGAGGTGCTCCAAGATGCCCAGCGGAACCAAGTCTCCCTCCAAGAAGGCCGGCAGCAACGGCAAGGCCGATCTCAACGGCTCGCTCAACGGCTATGCCGACGCGATGAAGTCCAAGCTCGGCAAGAGCGTGTACTACTTCGGCAAGAACAAGACCGAGGGCAACGCCAGGATGAAGCTGGTGCTCGGCGGCAAGGGCGCGAACCTGGCCGACATGACCAGCATCGGGCTGCCCGTTCCGCCCGGCTTCACGATCACGACCGACACGTGCGCGGCGTACTACAAGGCCGGCAAGCGGCTGCCGCACGGGCTGATGAACGAGGTTCAGAAGAACATCGCTCAGCTCGAGAAGGACACCGGCAAGAAGTTCGGTGACGCGGCGAACCCGCTGCTGCTCAGCGTCCGCTCGGGCGCGGCCGTCTCGATGCCGGGCATGATGGACACGATCCTGAACCTCGGGCTGACCGACGCGGCGGCCGAGGGGCTCGCGGTGGCGACGGGCTCGCGCCGCTTCGCGTTCGACGCCTACCGCCGACTCATCAACATGTTCGGCGACGTCGTGATGGGCGTCGATCACGAGCACTTCGAGAAAGAGTTCGACAAGATCAAGCTCAGGTACAACGCCAAGCTCGACACCGACGTGCCCACCGAGGGCATCGTGCAGCTGTGCGAGGCGTACAAGGCGGTTTACCGCCGCTACGTCGGCGAGGACTTCCCGCAGAACACGTTCAAGCAGCTCGAACTCGCGATCGAGGCCGTGTTCAAGAGCTGGCACTCCGAGCGGGCGATCGTGTATCGCCGCATCAACTCGATCAGCGGCCTGAACGGCACGGCCGTCACGGTGCAGAGCATGGTGTTCGGCAACATGGGCGACGACTCGGGCACGGGCGTGGCGTTCACGCGCAACCCGAGCACCGGCGACAACATCTTCTACGGCGAGTTCCTGATCAACGCGCAGGGCGAGGACGTGGTCGCGGGCATCCGCACGCCCAAGCCGGTCGCCGAGATGAGCAAGTGGAACAAGAAGGCCTACGACCAGCTCATCAAGATCAAGAACACGCTCGAGAAGCACTACAAGGAGATGCAGGACATCGAGTTCACGATCGAGCGCGGCACGCTGTACATGCTGCAGACGCGCAACGGCAAGCGCACGGGCTTCGCCGCCGTGAAGATCGCCTGCGACATGGTGGGCGAGAAACTGATCGACGAGAAGACCGCGCTGGTGCGGATCCCCGCCGGCGACCTTACCCAGCTCCTGCTCCCGAGTTTCGATCCCTCCAAGCGCAAGTCCGCAACGGTGATCGCCAAGGGCCTGCCCGCCTCCCCCGGGGCGGCGGTCGGCAAGCCCGCGTTCACCGCCGACGAGGCTGTGAAGCGCGCCCGGGCGGGCGAGAAGGTCATCCTCGTCCGCAAGGAGACCAGCCCCGAGGATGTCGAGGGCATGCACCTGGCCGCGGGCATCCTCACCAGCACCGGCGGCATGACCAGCCACGCGGCGGTCGTCGCCCGCGGCTGGGGCAAGTGCTGCATCGCCGGCGCGGGCGAGATCCACATCGACGCGGGCAAGGGCCAGTTCACCGTGCGCGGCAAGACCTTCGGCCGTGATCACGTGATCTCCATCGACGGCTCGACCGGCGAGGTGATCGAGGGCGAACTTCCGACGGTCGAGGCCAAGCTCTCGGGCGATTTCGCCAAGATCATGCGATGGGCCGACAAGTACCGCACGCTGGGCGTGCGCACCAACGCCGACACGCCCGCCGACGCGCAGCGCGGGCGCGATTTCGGGGCCGCGGGCATCGGCCTGTGCCGCACCGAGCACATGTTCTTCGAGGGCGACCGCATCAAGAGCATGCGGAAGATGATCCTCGCGGAGACCAAGGAAGCCCGCGAGAAGGCGCTCAACGAACTCCTGCCCTACCAGCGCGACGACTTCGTGGGCATCTTCACGGCGATGAAGGGCCTGCCGGTCACGATCCGGCTGATCGACCCGCCGCTGCACGAGTTCCTGCCGCACGACGACAAGAGCCAGCAGGAGATGGCCCGCGCGCTCAACCTGAGCATCGAGAAGATCAAGCAGCGAGTGAGCCAGTTGCACGAGATGAACCCGATGCTCGGGCACCGCGGCTGCCGCCTGTGCGTGACCTATCCCGAGATCCTGAAGATGCAGGTGACGGCGATCACCGAGGCGACGATCGAGTGCCTGATGGGCAAGATCAAGGTCTCGCCGGAGATCATGATCCCGCTGGTCGGCACCAAGCGCGAGCTGGCGGTTCTGCGCGAGGAGGTCGAGAAGACGATCGCGGAGGTGAAGCTGGCCCAGGACTACAAGCCGCGGCTGGACATCAAGATCGGCACGATGATCGAGGTGCCCCGCGCCGCGCTCACCGCGGACGAGATCGCCCAGAACGCCGACTTCTTCAGTTTCGGCACCAACGACCTGACCCAGATGACCTTCGGCTTCAGCCGCGACGACATCAACAGCTTCCTGCCTGATTACCTGAACCGCGAGTTGCTCCCGGTCGATCCGTTCCAGTCGCTGGATCAGGGCGGCGTGGGCCAGCTCGTGCGGATGGGCACCGAGAAGGGCCGCGCGACGCGGCCGGACCTGAAGGTGGGCATCTGCGGCGAGCACGGCGGCGACCCGTCGAGCGTGCACTTCTGCCACAAGGTCGGGCTCGACTACGTGAGCTGCTCGCCCTTCCGCGTGCCGATCGCGCGGCTCGCGGCGGCGCAGGCGGCGATCATGGCCGCGAAGTAGAACGCCGTTCAATCACGCTGTCTCTCAGGGGCGGCCGGGCATCTCCGGTCGCCCCTGTTCATTCAATGACGGGCACGCGCGGAAACGGCCGATATCCGCCGGATGCCCCTCGCCCCCGCGGCCAAGATGCCGGCGCCCGCACAAGCCCTCGCCCGCTCGGTATCTCGGGGCGAGGTCGTCGCGCTCGGACAAACCGGGCCACCGTGGACCTACATCCCCGTCGCGCTTCAGGCTCTGCGTGCCCGGCCGGAAGACCACGAACTTCGGTTCCTGCTCGCCGCGGCGTTCGCCAGGCTGCTGCTGGTCACACCCGCGCAGCATCACCTGGCGCTGCTGCCCGACCCTGTCCGGACCGACCCCGGCGTGCGGGCTCTGACAACGGCGGTGGCCCAGCTTCCGACCGATCGCATCACGCTCGCGGAGCTCGAAGCCACGTGCGCGGCCAACGTCGCGGCGCTTTCACGGAGCGGCGGACCGAGTCTCGTGCCGCGCACGGCGGAGTGGCGCGAGCAAGCGGCACGGTGGCAGTGGCTGCGAGCGAAGGATGGCAACATCGTCCGCCGTCGCGTGCCCGACGGCGGCCTCGACGAGCAGTGGATCGGCCTTGTCGATGTCAAAGGCCAGGTCGACGCACTGACCCTGCCACACTCCACGACCAGTTCCGCAGCCACGGGCGGAAACACACCGCCCTACATTCTCGAGGGCATCGACCCGCCGTGGCTGGTCTCTCGCGTGCTCCGCGAAACGCCCGTCGCCGCCGATGGATACCAGGCTCGCGTGACGATCGTTCAGGAGGATGTTCTTGAACTGCTCGACGGGCTGGCGCAGGTCGATCTTGCTGATGTGCTGGGCGATCCACGCGTCCGCGTCATCGTCGGACCCGGAGCCGGTCAGAACCTCCGCGACGACCTGCTGAGCCGGCTCGACAGGCAGCTCACCGGCCCCGGGCTCTCCATGTCCACGGTGCGGACCAAGGCGCAGCCGGGCGTTGAGGCGTGCCTCCAGACCGCGCTCCGCGCCCAGGCCGAAGAGCAGCGGCGGCTGCTCGCGCGGGTCCAGGCCACGTACGCGGGGCGTGATGCGGCATGGTGGCGGGATCGCCTCGGGAACTCGCTCGCCCACCGCTCGCCTCTGAACATCCTCATCCCCACATGCCGCTTCTCGACCTACATCAAGCACGCGGCCGCCGATCTCGCCGCGGCGTTCGAGGGCATGGGCCACCGAGCCCGCGTGCTCATCGAGCCCGACGACCATGCCCATCTCTCGGACGTCGGCTATCTGCGCACGATCGCCGGTTTCGAGCCCGACCTGGTGGTGATGATCAACTACGCACGCGCGAACATCAACGGGCTGCCCAAGCCAACCGGCACGGCTCAGCCCCCGGCGATTCACCCGAACATCCCGTACGTCATGTGGCTCCAGGATGCCATGCCGCACCAGCTCGACGCCCGTGTCGGCGCATCGATGGGCCCGCTCGACTTCATCGCGGGCAACCTGCGCGAGGAGTGCTTCCAGCGGTTCGGCTACCCGCGATCCCGTTCTCTTGATGCCACGATCGTCGCCAGCGGCCGCAAGTTTCACGATCGCGCACCATCGCCCGCGCTTCGGGACCGCCACACGTGCGACCTGGCCTATGTCAGCCACCACTCCGAGACACCGCGGGCCATGCACGAGCGCAAGCGTCGCGAGGCCGCGTCCAACCCGCTGCTCGTGGACCTGATCGACCGCATCTTGCCGGGCATCAAGCCGATCGCCGACGACCCGCTCCGCGAGCCGATCTCCACGCGCCTGCGGGCGCTGATCGCCGCCTCACTCCGCGATCGCGGCGGCGACCACGGCAACGAGTCGCTCATCGCGCAGCTCATGCACATGTACGCGATGCCGATGGCCGACCGCATCCTGCGCCACCGGACGCTCGAATGGGCTGCCGAGATCTGCTCGCGACGGAACTGGCGCCTGCACCTCTACGGGCGCGGGTGGGAGAACCATCCGATGCTCGCCTCGCACGCGCGCGGCGAACTGGCCCACGACGAGGACCTCCGCGCGAGTTACCACTGCGCCGCCGCCCACCTCCAGGTCTCCGCCCACACCGTCATCCACCAGCGCATCATCGAGTGCGCGCTCTCCGGCGGTCTGCCGATCATGCGGGCCCAGAATGACGACCTGTCGAGCCTGGAGTTCTCCGCCGCGCTCCACGCCGCGGCGGCTGCGCAGGCCGAGAGCCGTGGGTGCGATGCGTGCGACCCGTTCACCCTCATCCGTGGCCGCTGGCGGAGGCTGGGCTACTCCATCGCCGCGACCCAGCCCGCGCGGCGCGTCGCGGCGCTCCACCGCGCGCTTGGCCTGCCGGAACAGCTCTACCTCTGGCTCAACTCCGTCCACGCCGACAAGCTGGCCGTGGGCGCAGCGCTCGAATCGCTCGACATCCGCCCGGAACGCTCGTTGTTCAGCCTGTTCGACGACCCAGCGCCATCGATGTTCGCCTCGCGCGATCAGCTCGAACGCCGCCTCGATCTCGCCATCAACGACCGGGCATGGCGGACCGCCCGCGCCCGGGAACTGCGGGACCGAGTGCGCACAAGCATGACCACCGAGGCGTTCGCCGAACGCCTGCTCCGGCTCGTCGGCTCGGGCCTTGAGCCGACCACGGGCTGATCACGCCGCGATCGCCGCGCCCGCGACGGGCTCCACCGGGCGCACCACGATCTCGGGCTGCTCCAGCGCGAACTCGCGCACGATCGTGCTGCTTACCTGCCGCACATCGCTCGCATCGTGCCAACGCTCCTCAAACCACGCCCGAACGAGCACGGGTTGCTCCTGCCCCGCCCACGCACCGGCCGGCTCGCTCACGTAGATGTGCTTCGGGGCGGGCACGCACGCCCACCAGTCTCGCCGGTGTCCGGCTCGATTCCGCTCGGTCATCCGCGGCAGCACCTCCCGCAGAAACCGCTCGAACTCGCGGCTGCGCCCCTCGTCGGTGTGCGCGAACCCGTGCTCCTGCCTCGCCTGCTCGTGCGCGGGTTCGCGTCCCCGTGCCGCCTCGATAGCCGCGTACTTCGTCCAGCCGCGCTTGCCACGCGCATAGAGCGTGCCGTAGGTGTTGGTGAGCGTCTTCATCGGGCACAGGTGATAGTGTCGGTGCTGGGCGAAGACCATATCGAACGGCGCGAGCGCGCCGGGCCAGAGCCGGTACACGCGCCCCGACCGGCCGACCACTTCCAGCCGGAAGAAGCTGCTCAGCCGCGTGTCGAGCCAGCCGAGCTCGACGCACCGCAGGTGCGCCGACTGGGTCGCCATGATAAGAACCGAGACCGCCAGATGCTCGGGCGTGAACACCGCCGCCACCGTGCCCGTCGGCATCGACCACACCAGCCACGCCAGCGCCAGATCGGCAACAACCCATTTCCAGAAGTTGATCCCCGACGAGAGCAGGATCACCGCGTGCAGCCCGGCGAACGTCGCCAGCATCGTCACCGCCGCGGAACGACCCGCCAGGATCGCGATGGCCAACAGTTCCACCGCCAGCGTGACCGCCGCGATCGCGACATCCACGCGCCCAAGCGTTCTGGCCGCACGGAGAAACGTCGGCATCGGAACCCGACCGAGCCACCCCTGCTGGCGCGCCGACACCGCCAGCCGATGCACCCGATTGTGCAGGACCCACGCGCCCGGGAACGGACCCATCTTCGCCTTTGCCAGCCCCGGCATCCAGTACGAGCACCCCGCGATGCTCAGCAGCAGGACCGGCAGCGTCGCCGGTTCAGGCGCGAACAGCGTCGCCGCCACCGGCCACAATCCCATCGCGAGCATCAGGTCCACCGGCAACCGCGTGTGCGTCTGCGAATACAGCAGGCACGCCGGGTGCTCGAACTGCCGCATCATCACGACCGCCGCGGCCATGAACGGCCCGATCGCCAGCGGGTGCGCCCACACCATCGCGCCCAGCACGAGCAGCGCCGCACGATCGACGCCGTGCGTCCGGTTCAGGAACAGGTTCCGCGCATACGTGCTGAACGACCACGCCAGCGCGATCGCGATCACGCCCGCGACCACCCTGAACTCCCCGCCGATCGCCCCCCACGATGATCCTGAGAAGTTCCACCCAATCACCCCCGCCGCGACACCCAGCGGGGCCCAGACTTTCCACCGACGTAGGGCGCCGATCAGCACACATCCGCGGCGATACCGCCCCTCACTCAGCATGGGACCCTGAAGCCACCCCTGATGGGCCAGCCGGATGCCGGCGAGCACGAACGCGATGCTGTATAGAGAGGATGCGGTCATGCTCGGCTGTTATCGGCGTTCCGGTCCGGCGTCCTGATCCCCCGGCCGGTTCAATCCGCGCCAACCCGTTTGTCGGCGCATTCGGCACAGTCGTTGAACCCGCGCCCGCCAACGGCCGATATCTCCCGCCGAGGATCGACCATGACCACGACCGTCGCCCCGCCCCCCCCTCCGACCCCAACCTCCGCGACTGCCCTGCCGCGCACTGAGCGAGCTCCGGTTCGGGTCGATACCCCACCCGCGGTGGCCTGCCCCGTCAGCAGCGACGACCACACCCGCTCGGTCTACGCCGCCTTCGACAGGGCCTACCAGCAGAACTGGGAGACCATGACCGGCAAGTTCTGGTGGGAACGCTACCCGCCCGACCAAGCCGCCTACGCCAACCTGGTGCTGGCGCGCAACCGGCGCGTTGTCGCCCTGGCGCCCGGCGGAGAGTCCGCGCTCGACGTCGGATCGGGTCTTGGCGACATCCTCTTCGATCTGCGCCGGAAGTATCGCGGGCTCTGCGGCGTCGATCCCTCGGCCGCGAGCTGCCGCATCGCGGCGGACAACTTCCGCGTCCGGAAGGTCGGCAATCACTTCGACTTCCGTCAGGGCCTGGCCGAGCGACTCCCCTTCGCCGACCGCACGTTTGATCTGGTCACCTGTCTCGACACGTACGAGCACATCGAGCCCGACCAGCGCAGAGCCGCGCTGCTCGAGGCGCGGCGCGTGCTGACCCCCGTCGGCAGGCTCATCATCGTGACGCCGTCGCGCCGCGCGCTGCGCGCGTGGACGGTCGTGGACAACCTGCTCACGCTGCGCCGCCAGATCAAGTGGCGGCGGGATCCACGCCTGCGCCGCCCGGTCGAGTGGTTCGCCCTGAACAAGAAGGACTATTGCGAGGACTTCTGCGCGAGGCACGAGTGCGCCCGTCAACTCCGCGAGGCCGGCTTCGTTATCGAGCGGTTCGAGCGGGTCGGCTTCTATCCCGCGCCCGAGCGCGGTGGGTTCATCTACTGGCACGTCAACGGAAAGAAGCCCGACCACTGGAAGGTGCGAGCCTCCATCGCGTTCGTCAACCTGTTCGAGCGTCTCGGGCTCGGGCAGAAGATGCTCTTCGTCGCGCGGCCCGCAGGAGGCACGCCATGAACTCGCTCCTGACACCACCCCATGCGCCCCCGGCCCGATCGACGCGCCCACCCGACGATCGCTCTCCCTCGCTCTCCGCGCCCCCGCCACCGGAGCGCTTCGGACTTCCCGCGGCCTATCGACAGCAGACCGCGGCCTTCACCCACGACGACATCAGCCCCGGCGAGTATTGGAACGCCGATCGGCTCGCCGCTTCGGGAAAATACCAGTACCACGTCTACCGCTGGGCCGCCGAACTGGTGCGCGAGCGCGGGCTGGCCAGCGTGCTCGACGCCGGCTGCGGCCCTGCCACCAAGCTCTCGCGCCTGGTCGCGCCCGTTTGCGGCGACATCGAGGGCATCGACCAGATCTCCGGTGTCGAGGCCGCCCGAAAGCTCAACGCCCCGGGCAAGTTCACCCCGATCGACCTGGAGCGTCCCGCCGTCGCGCCCTGGCGGACGTTCGACCTCATCATCTGCTCCGACGTGGTCGAGCACCTGCTCGACCCCGATCCGATGATGCGCTTCCTCCACGGGTTCTGCAACGCTCGAACGCTGCTGCTGTTCTCCACCCCCGATCGTGCACGCCTGCACGGTCGAGACTGTCTGGCCAGCACCAAGCCCGAGCACGTGCGGGAGTGGACCTACCCGGAGTTCCGTCGCTTCTTGAGCAGCCGGGGCTTCCCAATGCTCCAGCGCCGGTTCTTCCCGGCCGACGATTCACCGACGCGCACGCTGAGGCGGCTGGATCTCGCCTGGCGCCTTCGGCTCCGAGCCACCAGCCCGCACCGTTGCCAGACCCTCCTCTGCCACGCCGCGGAGGTGGGAGAATCGTGGGGTGAGGGGATGGGGGCTTGACGCCATGAACACCACCTCCGTCCGCGCCGATCCTCACGCCGCCCCGCCGGCCCTCCCCGCCGCGCCGCACGTGCCCGAGCACTTGCAGGTCCGCTTCCCGCCCGAGCTTCTCGCGGCCGATCCCGCCGTCGCCGCCGAGGCCTTCGCCCGCGCGCTCCGCGGCTACGCCCGCCGCCTCCCGACTCCCGAGCTTCAGCGCACCTTCTGCATGCTCGCCGACACACCCCTCTACGAGGCCATCGACACCACCATCGTCGAGGCCTACGGCGGTGTCCACCCCAAGCACTGGACCACCGACTACCACGACTTCTTCACCCAGCGCATCACCGGCGGCGAGTCCGTGATCGACCTGGGCTGCGGCGTCGGCATGGTCGCCGCTTCGATCGCCCGGCACGCGGGCGCCGACATCCGCGTCGTCGGCGTCGATTGGTCCGAGCCCAACCTCGCCAGGGCCCGCACCATCGCCGCCGAGAAGGGCCTCGCCGACCGCCTCACGTACGTGCATGGCGACATCTGCGAGACCCGCATCGCGCCGCCGCCGGGCCGGGCACGCTTCGACGCCATCGTGCTCTCGAACGTCCTCGAACACATCACCGATCGCCCGCGGCGGCTCCGCAAGTGGACCGACTGGTACAACCCCCGCCGCATCCTCATCCGCGTGCCCGCCTTCGACCGCAACTGGCAGACCTCGCTCAAGAAGGAACTCGGCCTCGACTTCCGCTGCGACCCCACGCACGAGACCGAGTACACCGAGCAGCAGGCCCGCGACGAAGTCCACGCGGCCGGGCTGAAGGTCAAGGAACTCATCGCCCGCTGGGGCGAGTACTGGGTCCACGCCATCCCCGCGTAACGCCGCACGCCATCGTCCCGAATCGCCCCATGTGCGGAATACTCGCCCACATCCGTTCCATCCCGCCGCGTGAGGGCGAGCCCGGCGTCGCGCCACGGGCCCTCCAACTCGCGATGTCGCGCCTCCACCGCCGCGGCCCGGATTCCCGCGGTGTCTTCGAGTCGCCCGACCGCCGCATCCTGCTCGGCCATGCTCGGCTGGCGATCCAGGACCTCACCAGCGCCGGCGCGCAGCCGATGACCGACAACCCCGCCGACCCGCGCACCACCGTTTCCTTCAACGGCGAGATCTACAACGCTCCCGCCCTCCGCGCCGAGCTCGAACGGTCCGGCGTCGCCTTTCGCTCCCGCGCCGACACCGAGGTGCTGATCCACGGCTTTGCCCACTGGGGCTTCGGCGGCCTGCTCGAACGGCTCCGGGGCATGTTCGCGTTCGTGCTGGTCGATCGGCACGAGCCTCGCTCCCCGCGCATCTATGCGGCCGTGGACCCGGCGGGAATGAAGCCCTTGCTCTGGTCGCACCTGCCCGCAGCCCACGGCGGCACGCTCGCCATCGCCTCTGACGCCGACGCGCTCCTGGCGCTGCTCTCCGAATCGCCGGGCTTCTCGCGGCGCATCAACCCGGCCGGTCTCTGCCATGTACTCTCCGTCGGCTACTGCCCCGCCCCGGCCACCGTCTGGCGTGGCCTGCACAAACTCCGCCCCGGCGAGTGCCTCACCTGGGTGCCGGGCGATCTTGATCCACCGAGCGTCAAGCCGTACTGGCACCCGCCCGAGTCGGTCTCGCCCGATGACGCGCGCACGAACGACGAACGTCGGTTCGAGACGCTCTTCCGCGAGGTCATCGATGACCACCTGCTCTCTGATGTTCCCGTGGGCCTGTTCCTCTCCGCCGGCCTCGACTCCGGTTCCATAGCCCTCGCGCTGGCCCAGGCCCAGCGAACAAGCGATGTCACCGCGTGGACGCTCGCCAGCCCCGGCATCGATCCGGCCTTCGACGAGGCCCCGATCGCCGCGGCCTTCGCGCGCGGATTGATGATGCGGCACCGGGCGATCGACTTCGCGCCAACCGACCTCGCGCCCACGCTTACCGACGCCGCGGATGCCTTCGACGAACCCCAGGGCTTTTCCGCGCTGCTGACCGCCGTCCGCATCGCCCGCGGTGCTCGCGACGCCGGACTCAGGGTTGTTCTCGCCGGCGATGGCGGCGACGAAACCTTCGCGGGCTACTCGTGGCATTCCGGAGCGCCCCACGCCCTCTCCCTCGACCCCGCGCACGCCGTTCCCGCCCGATCCGCCTTCGATACCTCGCCGCTGGCTCGCCCGGATTGCGACGCCTCGACCCGTGCCGCGGCCCGGCTCGCCCTCGCCGCGCGCTCCTACACCCACAGGGCACTCTGTCGCGCGTTCCCGGGCTTTCACCCCGCCGAGTCCCGCGCCCTGCTCGCCGCGCTCGAACCGGAGTACGACGACGACACCTTCGCCGGCTGGCTCGCATCCGAAGATCGCCCCCGACTCCCCCACCCGCGCCGCTCGCAGCGCCTCGATGTCATGGGTTTCTGCGCCGGTTCGATCCTGCCCAAGATCGACCGCGCCGCGATGCACGTCGGCCTCGAACTCCGCGCCCCGTTCCTCGACCGTCGCGTCCTCGATTGGGCGCTCTCGCGCCCGACCACCGCCGACGAGGCCCACCCCCATCGCTCCAAGCCGATGCTCCGCGACTTCCTTGCCCGCGGCGTCACCGCCGGCCTCGTTCCGCCCGCGGTCCTCAACCGGCCCAAGCAGGGCTTCAGCCTCCGCCTCGGCGCCGATCGCCCGATCGAGACTCTCGCAGCCTCGCTCCTGCCCGGCTCGCGCCTGATACGCGACGGCGTGCTGCGCCGCGACTACACATCGTTCCTCCCCGGCGACCGCGACACCCGCCATGTTCGGCTCTTCACGCTCTGCATGCTCGCCGCGTGGTACGAGCAGCGCGCGGCCGCCTGACGCCCCCGACCCGCGCCCCACGAACCTCCTCGCCGCACGCGCAACGCCTCACTTCTCCCCGTTCGCCGCGCGCGCCCCGAAGTCGAACGCCAGGCAATACCCCGCGCGCCAGATCGGGAACTCCACCTCGCACCGGTAACCCACGAACGAGCCCGCATCAAACCCCATCCGCGCGAACATGTGCGCCACCAGCTCCGCGTGCCGCGCGTAACTCGGCGATGCCGCACCCTCCAGCCCGCTCCCCAGGTTGAGCAGCCTCGGCCCGCCGGGGAACCGCGTTGACCACCGCGTCGCCGCGTGCTGCACCACGTTGGGTGTCCACATGTGCACCTCCAGCGAGGCCTGACACCGCTCCGCGAGTTCGCGGTGCAGGAAAACATCCATCAGCAGCCGACGCGACGGGAAGTTGATCAGCGACCACACCTCGCCCATCGGCGGCGTCATCAACGCGGGATGCCGATCCACCACCGGCTCACGGTCCGCCAGCACCACATCCGCGTTCTCGATCGGCCCCGGCTCCGCCGAATCGATCACGTGGACCACCCGGTACCCCGCCGTGTGCGAGACCAGCCGCGGCATCGGTCGTGAGCAGAACCCCTCCAGCAGCGCCGCCGGCGCACGATGAGCCGCGGGTGTTCCGCCCGCGGAAGCATCCAGCGGGTTCGCGCTCCCGACCTCCAGAGGCACCGCATCCACCCGCGCGTTGTGCCCCAACACCGCCCGCAGCCGGACCGTCTGCGTCGTCGCCGTCGATCCCGGTTCCCCCGCCGCGCCCGATGGCCCCGGCGTCGGCTGAATGATCGACAGCGACACCGACGTCTCCGACCACCGCCCCGTCACCGCCGCGCCCGCTCGGAACAGCGTCTCGCGCAGCCGCGCATCGTCATTTGCCGCCTCGCCGCGCGCCTCCGGCTCCGTGCCGCCGCCCGCCAGCCGCGCCCGCAGCCGCCGCTGGCTCCCCCCGAGCTCGCCGATCAACGTCTCCAGCCGATCAACCGCCGCTTCCGCCGCCGTCAGCTGCTCCTGCCCATCTTCATCATGCGTCCGCAGCCGCATCGCGCCCAGAAACTGCCGAAGCCCTTGCACGCCCGGCAACTGCACCAGCGTTCCAGCGCCCGCATCCGGCTTGCTCGTCGTCGCGACCAGCCGCTGGCACGTCGCGCGATCCAGGTTCAGCGACCGACTCATCGCGCTCCCACCCCGCTCTCCTTCCGGCAACAGCGCCACGCACGCCTTCAACTCACCGTGCAGCCGCCGCGCCACCTGCTCCGCCTCCGCGAGTTCCGTCCGCGTCAACCCCGGCCCCAGCGCCAGCAGGTCGGACTCGACGAACTTTGTGCCTTTGGTTCCTATGGAGGGCGTCATCACCATCCAGAAGACTACCAACTGATCCGGTGATTGCCAAGCGATCCGCACGCTCGGATCGGGCCAATTTCTCTACAGAGCCCCCAAGATACGACCCAATTGCGCAGGTTTTGCGTCCGAATCCCTTTTCCACACTCGGTTCGGGCACCCCGCTTCTCGCATCCACCACTCGACAATCCTTCGCGCTTGGCATCGCATCCCGTGGCGTCGGCATCTTTGCCGATGCGGCGCGCAGCCGAGTCCATCCCGGCTGGACGCTCGGTGCCGACACTCGAATAGTTCGCAGCCCCGGCCCACCAACCGTGCCTTCACACGCTCCGTCGCGGCACCATCACACGTTCCCGCCCGGCCTCGTTGCAAACGCCTTGCAAACAATCCGGCCCGCCTCGAACTAGCGCACGCTCGGTGAGCCTCGTGCTCCCCCGTTTACTCACACCGTGCCGATTTCTTGGGCACGCCTCCAAAACTTGGGTTAACCTCCATTATTGGTCCTGCCGCGTTCTGCGACAGGATGTGGAGGTTCCATTCGCCGCGCGGATGTGTACCACCGTGCGGCCCAGTTCCTTTCCTTGAGGATCACGCCAGACGGCGTGAGGAGGTGCATTGTGGTCGGATTGTGTCGTTCTTCTGCTTTCGCAGTCGCGGGCCTCGTCGCCTGCACCGGCATGGCCCTGGCTCAGCCTGCCGTCCCCAGCCCATCCACGTTGGACTGGCTTCCTTACAACCCCAACCCCGTCATCGTCGCGCCCGGCGGAATCGTCAACCGCGGCCCGGGCTGCACCCAGCCCGCGGCCAACTGCCAGCAGCTCGTCGCCACCAACCAGGGCTCGCTCTCCAGCGATCGCGCCGAGAACGGCGGCGGTAACGGCTTCTACACCCAGGACGATGTGACCTTCGGCGCCGCCGGCACGCTCACCTCGATCTGCTTCTGGGGCCAGTACCAGACCTCGGCGCTCGGTGGCGGCGGCACCGAGCCCGCCGTGGCCAACGAAGGTTTCGACATCACCATGTACGCCGACATGGGCGGCGCGCCCTCCGACGGGGTCGCCCTCACCGTCCTCTACTCCATGCGTGTCGATACCACCAACGGCCTGGTCCGCGGCCCGGCCAACGGCAGCGTCCCCGGCTATGTCTGGACCGTCACGCTACCCCCGGATCCGCTTCGCCCCACCGGCCTCGACGTCGCCGCGGGCGAGTGCCGCTGGCTCCAGATCAACGGAGCCTCGTTCGATATCGACGGCGTCACGCCCTGGCCCTTCGGCAGTCGCTGGCGCTGGCACACCGACTCCGCCGCCGCCACCAGCCCCAACCGGGACCGCGTGTTGATCCAGTTCGGCCACAACGACCCCGCGGGAAGCACCGATACCCTCATCGATGACTACCTCGCCACGGCCGCGTTCCGCGTGAACGGCTTCGATACGGCCTGGTGCTTCAGCCTCGCCACCGCGCCCAACGCGTGCATCCTGCCCCCGCTCCCCAACGCCCGCTGCTCGACGGCCGAGTCCATCGCCGTCGGTGGTGCGGTGACGGGGGTCGGCACGGCCCGCGGCCTGCTCCTCCCCACCCCCTTCTGTGGCGCCAACCCCGTCAACGCGCCCACGCTCTGGTACGTGGTCAACAGCGCCACCACGCAGACCCTCACCGCCGGGACCTGTGGAACACAGGCCCAGACGACCTTCGACACGGTGCTCAATGTCTACTGCGGCACCTGCACCGGCGATGACCACAGCGGCCTGAACTGCGTCGCCAACAACGACACCGGACCTGGCACGCCCGGACAACCCGGCGCCTGCGACCAGGGCACCGATGCCGATGCCGGCGATCCCTCCCTGGTCACGTGGGTCGCCGAGGCGGGCGTCAACTACTACATCGCCGTCTACGGCTTCCAGCTCGCCACCGGAACCTTCCAACTCTCCGTGACCGGCGCGGGCGATACGCCCACCGTCGTGCCGTGCGCCAGCGACCAGTGCGAGATCCCCGCCGACCTCTCCCTCACGCCCGACATGGGCGGCGCGGTCGTCACCGAGACGGATCCCTGCGGCGCCAACCTCAGCACCAACAGCGCCTGCGACGGCGCGGGCGTGATGACCTTCAACCTCGGCGATGTCCTCTCCGGTCTCTCCGACAACGTCGGCACCCTGCGCGACTTCGACTTCTGGTCGCTCAACGGCCTTGTGCCCGACACCAATGGCGACGGCACCACCTGGTACACCGTCCAGTTCATCAATGAGTTCCCGGCCATCACCAACCTCTTCGGAGGCTCCTGCAACCCCGGCGTTGACAACGGAACCTTCCTCGGCGGAGCGCTCCTCCCCTACTGCGCCAACGACAACATCCTCGATGTCCAGGTCACCGCAGGAGGCGGCTTCCGCATCAACATCCTGCCGGTTGACTTCGGCGGCGTCCCGTGCGACAGCGGCGACAACAGCTACCAGATCAAGGTCACCCTCGCCACCGTCGGTGCCTGCTGCGTCCCCGGCGCCGGCGCCTGCTTCCTCTCCGTCGAGGGTGCGTGCGTGGATGTCACCGTCGGCGGAGCCTACCAGGGTGACAACACCACCTGCACCCCCAACCGCTGCCCCGGCGCGTGCTGCGCGGCCGATGGCACCTGCTCCGTCCTCTCCTCGGCCGATTGCGCGACCGCCGGCGGAACCTACCAGGGCGACCTCAGCGTCTGCGCCCAGGTCATCTGCCCGCAGCCCGAGGCCTGCTGCGACACCGCGGGCAACTGCACCTTCGTCCTCGCCGCCGCGTGCGCCGGCTCCGCCCAGGGCGCCGGAACTTCCTGCACGCCCAACCCCTGCCCGCAGCCCAACGGCGCCTGCTGCTGCGGCTCTTCCTGCGTCATCACTTCCCCCGCTGCCTGCTCGGGCGCCAACCGTACCTTCGGCGGCAGCGGCTCGGCCTGCACACCCTTCAGCTTCACCGCCCCGTGCTGCCGCGGCAACTACAACAAGTCCGCCCCCGGCCCGGGAGCGCCCGGCGGTATCTCCGTCCAGGACATATTCGACTTCCTGACCGGCTACTTCTCCACCGATGCGTGCGCCAACACCAACGACAGCGCGCCCGGCCCCGGCGCCCCCAACGGCGTCTCGGTCCAGGACATCTTCGACTTCCTCGCCGCCTACTTCGGCGGCTGCTAATCAGTGGCATCGGCATCCCTGCCGATGTGAAGTTCAGGCGGGTCGATCCCGCCTGAACTTCAACGAGAGTCACCCGCACCCCAACAGCCCCGGCCCGCCAGCCGGGGCTTTTCAGTTCATGACTCCCCGCATTCGGGTACCCCGCGTTTCCGACGCGAGCGCATCGCCCTCTCCTCCGCCCCTCCCCGCTGACATCCCCCCGCCCCACGCCCCACGCCCGCCCTCCCCCCCAACCCACTACCTCACCTTGATCATCGCCAGCGCGAGCACCACGAGGATGCTGGTCACGATCCAGAACCGGCTGACCACCTGCTGCTCCGTCCACCCGCTGATGTGAAAATGGTGGTGGATCGGCGCGACCTTGAACAGCCGCTGCCCGGTCCCGGTCCGTGCTCGCGTGTACTTGAAGTACCCGACCTGCAGAACCACCGACGCGATCTCGATCAGGAACACGCCGCTCATGATCAGCAGCAGCAGTTCCTGCCGGATCACCACCGCGATATAGGCCAGCACGCCTCCGAGCGCCAGCGACCCCGTATCGCCCATGAACACCTGCGCCGGCAGGCAGTTCCACCACAGGAACCCCAGGCACGCGCCCGCGATCGTGGCCGCCAGCACCAGCAGTTCCTCCGACCCCGGCACGCTCGGCACCAGCAAGAGCTTGGCCACGTAGTCGTCGCCCGCGATCTGCGTCAGAACAATCATCCCGATCGCCACGATCGTCGTCGTTCCGGCCGCCAGCCCGTCCATCCCGTCGGCGATGTTCACCGCGTTGCTCATCCCCGCCACCATCAGCACCGCCAGCACGATGAACAGCGGCATGCCCAGGTAGATCAGCGACGCGTTCGCGTCCCACCCCGCCCCGCCCTCGGCCCGAACCCACGTCTTCTGCAGCGGCAGGCTCAGCACATGGCCCATGTCCTGCGCGACATCGGGGTTGTCCCCGTGGCTGAACACGAAGTACCCCACCAGCGCTCCCAGCCCCAACTGAAAGACCAGTTTCTCCCACGCGTACAAGCCCTGCCTCGACCCGCCCGGCCTGCTCGCGGCCGTCAGTTTCAGCCAGTCATCAACCCCCCCAAGCAACGCCAGCCACACCACCACCACCAGCCCCAGCAGCACGTAGAAGTTCCGCACGTCGGCCAGCAGCCCCGTGCACACCACGATCGCCCCACAGATCAGAACCCCCCCCATCGTCGGCGTGTTCTTCTTGCTCCCCGCCGCCGCGCGCAGGCTCTCCGCATCCGTCGAGCCCGTGTCACCGATCTTCTTCTTCCGCAGCCACCGGATCACCCGTGGACCCGAGAACACCACCAGCACGAACGCCAAGAGCGCCGCCGCCAGCGCGCGGAACGTCCGCTGGTCCAGAACCATGAACAGCCAATCCACATTCCAGTCCACCAGCGTGGACCGGAGCCGGTCATAGAGCACGTAGATCATCGAACCGGTGCTCTCAATCGTCGAATCGCCCCCGCCAACCCCAAAACCGGCGGTCGCGGCATCGGCATCCCCGTCGAAGAGGCGCTTCGTCGGGTCAATCCCGCCGCTACGCCGGCAGGCCGGTCATGCGCCGCACACCGCGGGCCCGAATCGCGCCATCTCCACGCCCGACCCGCCCGCCTCTCGCTTGAACGCCTCCACCACCCGCTCCAGCCGCATCCGCCGCGAGCCCTTCAACAGCACCAGGTCCCCCGCCCGCAGCATCCCCGCCACCCGCGCCGCCGCATCATCATCCATCGTCGGCACATGCACCGCCCGCGATGCGCCCCATCCGCCCGCGATGAGTTCCTCGTGCGCGTGCCGCATCGTCGGCCCGCACAGAACCACCAGGTCCGGCCCGTTCTCGCTCCCCGCGCCCAGGATCGCCCGCGCCGCGTCCCGGTGCCCCGACTCCGACGCCTCGCCCAGTTCGAGCATGTCCGCCAGCACCGCCACCGTGCGCCCCCCCGAGCCCGCCCGCGCCCGCGACAACTCCGCCAGCGTCCCGATCGCCGCCGTCATCGAATCAGGATTCGCGTTGTACGCGTCGTTGATGAACTCCATCCCGCCCATGCTCACGCGCTCCAGCCGCATCTCCGGCCCGCTCGCCGTCGCGAGCGCGCCCAGCGCCCTCGCATCGTCCGCGCCCATCCGCCTCGCCACCGCGAACGCCGCCAGCGCGTTCAGCGCGTTGTGCTGACCGATCATCTCCATCCGCCCGTTCAGCCGCCCGTTGATCGTGAACTCCAGCCCGATCCGCCCCGCGCTGTCCGCCGCGTGCCGAACCGAGGTCAGCCGCAGCGTCGCACCCGCGTGCCGGCCGAAGGTGATCAGGTTCGCGATCGGCCCCGCCGCTCTCAACTGCTCCGCCAGTTCCGGCGAATCCGCCGTCACGATCGCGCCCCCCTTGGGCGCGCGGCTCAGGTGCTTCAGCACGCTCGCCTCTTCCCTCGCCACGCCCGCCAGGTCCCCGAAACCCTCCAGGTGCTCGCGCCCGATCGACGTGATCACCGCGATGTCCGGCCGCACGATCTCCGACAACTGCGAGATCTCGCCCGGCGCGTTCGTTCCCACCTCGCAGACCAGGAACTGGTCCGTCGGCTGCGCCGACAGGATCGTCAGCGGCACACCGATCGAGTTGTTGAAACTCTTCCTGCTCGCGCTGCCCTTGAACCCGCACGCCACAAGCGTCTGCCGGATCAGCCCCGACGTCGTCGTCTTCCCGTTCGACCCGCACACCGCAATCACCCGCACCCGCTCCAGCGTCTTCCGGTACGCCGCCGCGATCCGCATCAGCGCCCTGGCCGTGTCCGCGACCTTCATCACCCCGACCTGCGGCTCAAACCCGCTCGACGGCACTCGCGCCGCGCCCGCCTCATCCACGATCAGGATCGGCGAACCCGCGTTCACCGCATCCGGCAGGTACTCGTGCCCGTCGAACCGCTCCCCGCGCAGCGCGAGAAACACCTGCCCGGGCCTGATCGCCCGCGTATCGGTCGAAAGCCCCGTGATCGGCGCGTGCAAGGGCGGCAGCGGCAGGTCCGCCGGCCGGTCCTTCGGCAGTTGGATCTGCGGCGGCCGCACGATCCACGAACCGCCGCACGCCGAACGCAGACTCTCAGGTGTCCAGAAACTCATGGGGTGCCTTCGGGGTGCCCGGCCGCTCCGCGCCGCGCGTGTGCTCTTGTTCGATCATGCCCTTCCCGATCCCGCCGGATCGAGATGTTCGACCTCGTCCGCGGACCGCGCTCACCCCTGTCTATCGGCAACCCCAACTTCCCCAAGTGAACCTTGCTCCCCCTCCAGGTCGTCCTCTTCCTCCTCGCACTCCACCCGCTTCTCGCGCACCGCCACGCCCCGCGCCCGCAGCGCCATCCGCGCCACCTCACGATCGTCAAACTCCCGCGTCACCGTCCCTCCGGCTCGCCGCGGGTCCGGCAGGATCTGGTACGTCTCGTGCCCCTTCCCCGCGATCACCACCACGTCCCCCGCCTTCGCCCCCTTCACCGCCAACCCGATCGCCCGCTCCCGGTCCGCTTCCACCTTCACCCGCGGCTGCGACTCCGCCGCCACCCCCGACAGGACCTCCGCGATGATCCCGTCCGCGCTCTCGGTCCTCGGGTTGTCGCTGGTGATCACGATCCGGTCCGCCAGTTCCGACGCCACCTTCCCCATCCGCGGCCGCTTGGTCCGGTCCCGATCGCCCCCGCACCCGAACACGCACCACAACTCCCCCTTCCCCCCGCCCCCACAACCGCGTGCCATCGTTCCTCGAACGGTCGTCAGCACGTTCTTCAAGGCGTCGTCGGTATGCGCGTAATCCACCAGCACCGTGATCTCCGCGCCCTCGGCCGTCACCGGCTCCATCCGGCCCGGCGGCGCGCCGCACCGCGCCAGAGCCTCGGCGATGATCGCGAACGAGAAGTCGTCCTCCCCCGTCCCGCCGAAAACCCCGTGCACCACCGCCGCGGCCTGCAGCGCGTTCATCACGTTGAACTCCCCCGCCAGCGGCACGCGGCAGGCGTGATGACCCCACGGCCCGACGAACTCCACCTCTGTCCAGTCCGCCCCCTCGCGCAGCACCTTCGCCGTGCACAGCGTCTCCGGCGCGGTCCCCCCGCCGCGAACCGCCAGCGGCTTGTCGATCGAGCAGCGCAGCACCCTCGCGCGACAACCCTTCACCATCCCCGAGTGCGCCGGGTCCATGATGTTCACCACCGCCACGCCCCCGTCCTCGGCCGTCGGCAGCCCGGCGAACAGCATCGCCTTGGCCGCGGCGTACTCCTCCATCGTCCCGTGGTAGTCGAGGTGGTCGCCGGTCAGGTTGGTGAACATGCCCGCGCGGAACTCGACACCTCCCGCCGCGCCCACGCGCCGCTGGTGCAGCGCGTGGCTCGATACTTCCATGACGCACGCCGCGCACCCGGCCTCCACCATCCGCCCCAGCGTGCACGAGACCTCGAGCGCGGGCGGGGTCGTCAGGCTCGCGGGCGCGACCTCCACCCCGTCGTCGATGCACACCGTCCCGATCATCCCCGTCCGCACGCCCAGTGCGTTGAGGATCTGATGGATCAGGTACGCGGTCGTCGTCTTCCCCTTGGTCCCCGTCACGCCGATCATGATGAGCCTGCTCGACGGCGACCCGTAGAACCGCTCGGCCATCTGCGCGCTGGCGAGCAGGATGTCGCCCGTCACCAGCAGCGCGACCTCGTGGTGCCCCTTCGGCAGCGCGGGCAGCCTGACAGAGGCATCATCAACCAGCACCGCCGCCGCCCCGGCCTCGATCGCCGCGCCGATGAACTTCGTGCCGTCGGACTTCTCGCCCTTGCGCGCGATGAACAGCGACCCGGGCATCGCCGTGCGCGAGTCCTCGGTCAGGTCACAGATGCGCAGGTCGCCCAGCGCCGCGCCCAAGCCCGCAAGCCGCACATCAAGCCCATGAATCAGGTCGCCCAGTCGCATCGGAGAATCCCTTCTGGCCGATACCGCTGTTCATACATCCACCGATCTACACCCGACAGTTATAGTACGTGCGTGCCCAGCACACCGCCGACAGATTTGATCGTCATTCGTCGGTTGCGCATCGCATTCGTGGTGCTCGGCCTGCTGGTATCGACCTTCGGCCTTCACACGCTCTGGAACAGCCGACCGTTTGCACAAGCACGCATGACCGTGGCGATCAAGCGCGCGGGCTACCAAGGATGCGCGTGCAGCGACTGCATCGCAAACCTTGTTGGTGTCCCTTACCCAGACCTCGTCCGACAGCAGGTTCAGTTCGGTTCACTCTGCGGAGATGCTATGACCGTGGGTGGACTATGCGTCGGTTACGGTGCCATGCTGATCACTGTCGGGTGGCTTTATTCCCGTCCTATTCGGTGGTTCGTACGACGGCAACTTCCGGTCGAAGAGCTTGAGACCGCTCAATGCGGGAAGTGCGGGTATGACTTGCGAGGCCTCGGCGATCGCTCCATCTGTCCGGAGTGCGGTGAACCGATGGACTCTCGCGCCTGATCAGGCGCGGTTCCGAACCACTGTGCAGCGTACAGTTACTCACGCCGAGAGCGGCAAGCACGAGAACCACGCATGTTGTTGGACACGCAGACAGCCTCCGTCAACGACTTCCGCGACGACATCGCCGGGCACCTCAGACGCCTTCGCCGCGCCAAGTCGCCGACGCTGCTCACTCAGAACGGCAAAGGCGCCGCGGTCATGATGAGCCTGCGGCAGTTCCAATCGTTCGCCGCGGCTCTCGACTTTGTTGAGACCGTGGAAGCCATCGAGGCAGGACGCCGCGAGGATGCACAGGGTCGAACCAAGTCTTGGCGCAAGTCTCGGGCTGCGTTGCTTCGCGTAGCGAGCAAGCGACCCAAGCCTCGTTGAGGCAGCGCCGATCCTTCTCGCCTCATGGCCGGAACACCGCGAACATCCCGCCGAAGACCGCAACGCTTCGAGGTTCGCCAGACCTCCCGCGCCCAGCGCGATCTCCTGGAGATCCACGCGTACATCGCGCAGGCGAGCCCGGTGAACGCCAGTCGGTTCCTGCACCGGCTCATCCGCGCGATCGACAAGCTCGAACGCATGCCGCACGCACACCGGTTCGCGCCGGAAGCCCACGAGACCGGGGGTGAAGTCCGGCAGGCCATCGTGGGGCGCTACCGAGTTGTTTACGAGATCGTCGGCGATGTGGTGATCGTTCACACGGTCAGACACTCCGCCCGCCTGCCGCTCAACGATCTCAAGCAAACGTGACTCGGATCAGCCTTCCAACCTCTCCAGTTCCGCCTCGACCTCCTCGCACACCCGCGCCATCGGGCCCTCGCCGAAGTCGAAACTCAGCCCCGCCGCGGCGAACAGCTCGGGGAGCGGCTTGCTCCCGCCCAGCGTCAGCGCCCGCACGTAGGCATCGACCGCCGGCTTCTCGCCCTCGGTCCGACTCTTGAGCCAGAGCCGCAGCGCGCCGAGCTGCGCGATCCCGTACTCGATGTAGTACAGCGCGTGGCTGTACAGGTGGCTCTGCATCTGCCAGCGACTCTGGTACTCCTCGCGCAGGCCGTCCCAGCCGATCGCGTGACCGAACCGCCCGTCGATCCGCGCCCACTCGGCGTCGCGCTGCGCCGCGGTGTGGGCGGGGTTGCGGTACATCCAGTGCTGGAAGCCGTCGATCGCCGCGATCCACGCGAGCACCGTCACCGAGTGCTCCAGGTGCTCGGCGCGGGCGCGGTTGCCGTCCTCCTCGCTGGTGTAGTACCCGCCCTTCACGCCCCAGTAGGGCATGGTCAGGTGCTCCATCGACATGCTCGCCACCTCCGCGAACTCGGTCGGGTAGCCGCGGTACTCGACCAGCGGGTCGTGCGCGCACAGCATCGAGTGGAACGCGTGACCCGCCTCGTGCACCATCGTCTGCACATCGCGCTGCAGGCCCGCCGCGTTCATGAAGATGAACGTCCTGCGCACCCGCGGCCGGTTGTACTGGTACCCGCCGGGACGCTTGCCCTTTCGCGAGTCCAGATCGAACTGCTCGCACACCAGCGCCTTGCCGTTCACCCCCCCCGCGCCGCCTTCCGGCCCCATCGACCTGAACATCCGGCCCAGGCGGGCATCCAGCGCGTCGAACACGCACGCGGACTTGTCGAAGAGTTCGCGACCGCCATCGAACGGCTTGAGGCCGGACCGGCCGTGGACGTCGACCGCCAGGTCCCACGCTCGCAGCGGATCGACCCTGAGCGCGGCCTGCCGCTTGGCATCGAGTCGGCGCACCAGCGGAACGACGTGCTTCGCGGCCGCGTCCCAGTAGCGCTCGCAATCGCGCGAGGTGTAGTCGAAGCGCTGCTTCTCCTTGAAGGCGTACTCAACGAAGTCGGCGCACCCGGCGTTGCGGGCCATCTGGTGGCGCCGGGCCACCATCTGGTTCATCAACCCGTCGAGCGCGGCGCGGTCGGCCAGTCGCCGCGAGGCGACGGCGCGCCAGGCCTTCTCGCGCACGGATCGGTCGGTGCTCTGCTGATAGACCGCCATCTGCGGCAGGGTCTGCTCGCGCCCGTCGAAGTTCACCGTCTGCGCTCCGGCGATCTTGCCGTAATCCTGCGAGAGCTTGTCTAGCTCGGTCTGGATGGGCACGTTCTCGGGGCGGAACAGCTCCACCGCGGCCTTCTTGCTGCGCTCCAGCACCATGTACCGCGCGGGATCGAGCCTGAACCTCTCGGCGAGTTCGACCTGCTTCTTGTCGAGCTCGAAGCCGACGGTCTCGAGCCTGGGGGCGACGTTCTCGATAAACGCGGCGTAGGCCTCGGTCTTGGCCTTGCTCTCGGTGTCGCAACTGCTGGCGATGTACAGGTTGGCCCGCGCCTCCATGCACGCGGCATCGGCCTCGCTTCGGTCGATGAGCCACTGCTCGAACTCGGGCGCGGTGGCGACCCGGCGGGCCAGCAACTCCTGCAAGACCGGCTCGACTTCCGCCCAATCGGCCCCGTTCAAGGCCGCGGGAACGCAGGTACGCACGCTCGTGGTCATCGTCATGGTCGGGGAGGATACACCCGGCGGAATCGGCGCGGCGTCGCTATTGCCCTCCGCCCACGGCAATCGCGAAGTCGGCTCCACCGCAGATCAAGGATGCCACCGCGGCGCAGTGCCGCCCGCGGTTTCCTGGGCCTGGTGCGGCGTCCCTCGGGCCCGTCGAACCTGACCGTGTTGCGCGAGTTTGGGGGAGCCCGCGGTTCAGAGGCCGGAGAAGTCGTCGAGCAACGTCGCGGCGTACCCGCAGCCCGCCGCCTCAAAGTACATGTTGCCGTTGAAGAAACTCGCCTTGCGGGCTCCGTCGGGATGGATGTAGTGGGCCTGGCCGAAGGGGCCTTCGAGAGTGAGCCGCTCGAGGCGATCAAGCCACGACAGCGCGGCCTCGCGGTGGCCGAAGCGGGCCAGCACCGACGCGGCGTGGGCCGGCCACCCGTCGTACGAGCCGGTGGCCTGGTGATCGGCGCGGTAGGTCTGGAACGAGGGCAGGTCGGGCGTCAGGGCGTTGGTGTCGCAGGGAGAGAGGGCGTAGAGCCAGTCGTCAGTCTGAAGTTCGGAGCGGAAGAACTCGACCATGCCGGCCTTCACTTCGGGCGGGAGGTCGGACTCCATGCAGCGGCCGACGTAGACGAAGTCGAGGATGGACTTGACGATCCGGCGCGAGCCGTCGGGCTGGCGGCAGGCGAACGGGCCGCCGGCGTAGAGAACTCGCACCTGCGCGGCCAACTCGCCGGCCTGGCGTGCGTAGGCCACTTCGCCCGTGAGTTCGGCGAGGAAGCGGAGACCCTTGACGTTGAGGGCGTTGAACGAGGCGATGGTGTGCTCGTAACTGCTCACGCACTCGAGGATGTGCTGGTAGTGGCCGTAGTCGGTCAACTCCGGGCGGGCGCAGGTACGGAGATAGGGGAGGTTCCGCACCGCCCAGTCGCGGTCGCCGGTGATGCGGACGTAATCGCGCACGCAGGAGAGGAACGCGCCGGCGTTGACGCCGTAGCCCATGCCCGCGCCGCGCCCGCTGACGGTCTCGACGCCCCAGTGGTGGTGGAGGTCGACGCGCATGAAGGCTTCGAGTTGATGGCGCAGGACCACGGGGTCGAGCCGTGCGAGCACGGGCGACTGGAACTCGAGTTCCCACAAGAAACTGGTTGTCGGCGCGCCCTCGGGACCGCCGATGACGTACGCGCAGGGCAGGGGCCGGGGCTGCTCGTTCCAGATGCACTGCCCGCCGGTGGCCACGCCGGCGCGCCCGGAGAGCGCGGGGAGCACACGCCGGGTCATCAACAGCGTGAGCACGGACATGTCGTACAGCCGCTCGAGGCGGCCGCGACGGGCGGGCAAGTGGCCGGAGAACTCGGAGTTACCCGGCGTGAACGCGGCGTTCCAGGTACGGTCCCACTGCGCGCGGGCGGATTCCCACTCCGCCTCGACGTCCACGGCCCCGCAGCGCTCGCAGCCCTGGAGGCCGTACCACGCGACCTCATCGCCGGCGCGAACCTCGAACGTGGCCACGCCGATGCGCCCACGCCCCCCCCGCTCCACGGGCTCGTCGCCGTCGAGCCACGCCGAGAGATCGGTGTACACGCGATGATGGCCGGGTGTGCAGAACTCGGCGCGGCCGAAGGTCTTGGTGTCTTCGAGCACGAACCGATCGCCCTCGTGCCGGACGTTGAGCATCGGCACATCCTCGGGCGGGATGTTCCAGTAGTCGGTGAAGCGCCAGACCCGCGGCAGGCCTGTGAAGACCAGGTGGGCCTGCATCGCACGCTCGAACTTCACGCGCTGGATGACGCCCGGCCTTCCGGCCATCATGCGGAGCGTGGAAGAGACCCCGTCGGCGCGGCGCTCGATCTCGTACGCCTTCCAGCGGTACTCGACCGACCGCGAGAACCGGCGGAGCGAGCCGTCGCGGGTGATGAAGAGCAGCGCGGTCGGTGTGGCCATGCCGGTGGGCGCGCAGACCCAGTTCTGGATGCCGCAGACGTCCCACGCGGCCTGGACCGCGCCGGTGGGGTTGGCGATGGCGGGAAGGCTGAAATCTTCCTCTCGGCGCGGCGTGAGCCAGTCGCTGGCGAGTTGTTCGAGTGTGAGCATGGGTGTGGAGGGTCAAGGGAACGGCGGTCAGGCGCGCCCGCGGATGCCGAAGCACAGGCCAGTCGGAAAAAAGGTAGCCGAGGCCGAAACCCCTGGCGCACGTCGATGACGGTGCACGAGCAAAGGGCGCATGATGCGCGGCGGCCGGCAGCGCAGATCGAGCCCGCATGACGACCCGCCGCGTCAGGCCCCCTCGGCCGCGTCCACGCGCAGGGCCAGCATCGTGTGCAGCAGCGGGTACTGCACCGAGGCGCGGTAGACGTCGTAGCGAGTGCCCGTCCAACCCAGTTTCTCGATCACCCGGCGGACAGCGCTGGCGTGGTTGGGCGATCCGCCCAGCAGCGGCACCGAGTCCAGCGCGCCGAGGTATTGCACGCTCTCCTGCTGCGGCATGAGTTCCGCCGCACGCTCCGCGAACGCCTGCTCGGGGTGCTCGCGGCAGGCGTACATGCACGTCCGCGCGGTGCTGGGATCGGTCCACCCCGCCGGCAGAAGCAGTTCCCACACCAGCGTCTGCGTGGGGATCGTGACGAACGTTCGTCCGTAATAATCGGTCGAGCGCGCCCTGGACATCGCCTCGTGCCACTGCATCCAGTACACGGTCGCCGCGCCCGTGCGCCCGGGCGGCAACCTCAACTTGCTCTCGCCCTCGGCGCCGCCCTCGGTGTGCGGCGGCAACTCCGGTCGGGGCCCGGTGCAGAACTCGTCCAACAGCTCCGCGGGGTGCCGGATGGGCGCCGGCGGGGCGTCGTCCGCGGATTGCGGCGTGCCCTTGGTGCGCATCATGATGGTGACGTCGGTCGCCTCGCTCACACGGACCCGCTCCAGGCCGATCGCCGCCTGGATGAGCGCGCTGTCGAGTACAAACTCCGGGCCGGGCTGGGCGTGGAAGATGCTGGTCCGGATCAGCGTCTGGGCGTGGATGCCCCAGAGCTGCGATGCCGTGCGGAAGTGCGACTTGCGGAGCCTGGTCTCGTACGGCGCATCCTTGCGCTGGCCCAGGCCGTTGAGGACCGAGACCAGCGACTCGCGGCTGCCCGCGTACATGGCCACGAACCGCTCGAAGGTCGCGAACGCCGTGTCCATCCGGTCGATGACCCGCATGGAAACCCGTCGCTTGCGTGCCGAGATCAGGAGCCGGCGCACCGACGAGCGCGCCGGGATGTTGTGCACCTCGCCCAGCGGGTGGGCCGATTGGACGACCCGGAAGATCTGCCACGCGAGTTTCTTGTCCAGACCGAGCGACTGCTCCAGATCGACCGCCCGAAGCACGGGGGGCGGGAGCTCGGCGATCAACTCGCTCAGGGCGGCGCGAAGGTCTCCCAGGACCTCCACCGCCTCGACTTCCACGGCCCGGGCCTGGACCTCAACAAGTTTGGACATCGCCATCTGGGTCATCATACATTCCCGAAACCCCGACCACAGGATACCCCATCGTACTTGACTTGTCCGAAATTTCAGAAACTTTCTTGCTGATGCGTCCGAATAGCACGATCTTCGGTATGGTTACAGGGACGGCTGGCCCGCGTGCGCGGGCCGCGAACCGACCATCGGAAAGGGAACGCCGCCATGTCGCCTCCGCCACGCCGCCACGGGTTCTCGTTGATCGAGCTGCTGGTGGTGGTCGCGATCATCGCGGTGCTGGTGAGCCTGGTGATGCCGGGGCTCTCCAGGGCCAGGGCCGCGGCCAGGTCCGCCGTGAGCCTGTCGAACCTCCGCCAGTGCGCAATGCTCCAGTTCGGCTACGCCGCGGACTCGAGAGACTCGTTCGTCAACCCCTTCGGCCCGAACAACTACGGCGTGCCGTGGTACGACATCGTCGCGCCCCGCTCGCAGAACGGAACACCCGGAGGCGGGGCGTGGGTGTGGGATTTCGCCAACGAGGACTGGACCACCGAACTCTTCGCGGCCCATTGGGCGAGCCTCATCACGCAGTACATCTCGGGTAACAACCTCTACAGCGACATGCTGGTGGCCCCCAACGACACGGCGGCGCGGCAGCGGTTCGCGTCGCTGCTGCCCAAGGTGAACGCCACCAAGGCCTCCGGGATGTCGGATTTCTCGCGGGACGGCTTCATGTTCGACACTTCCTACTGGTACCCGCCCACGTTCTGGTTCGCCCCGGAACGGTACCGGGACACTCAGTGGGTGCCGGCGGGGCGGTTCACGGGCGGTCGCCTCTGGCGGCGGAACCGGCTCGACCACGTCACCTCGCCGCAGGCGAAGGTGCTGGTGTTCGAGCGGATGGACTTCTCGCGCCCCACGCGCAAGTCCCGAGACGGCGGGCGTGAGGCGTACTCGCCCATGTTCAACAACCCGGAGGCCACCACGAGGTTCGCGACCGTGGACGGCAGCGTGTCGAGCATCAAGATGGCCACGCTGTACGAGCTCACCGATCCGCGGACGTCGCGCCCGGAAGTTTCCGATGTGTTCGACCCTTCGGGGGAGTGGCGGGTGCCGGACTCGATCCTGGGAGACCCCGACCGGCCGTTCTCATCCTCGCTGCACGGCTACGGGCTGGGGCGGGATGGGCTGGAGAACGGCGACGGGTCCATCCTGCAAGCCCCGGGCGGGTTCAACGCCTACCGGGCCTTCTTCTGGGCGACCCGCCTGGGCGTTCAAGGCCGGGACATTCCGCGATGAGTCGGTCTTTTTTTCGCTCTTGTAAAATTTCTGAAACTTTCCAACGATTATTCGCCCAATCACCCTCCCAAGAGTATATTTCCGGTTGCCTTGATCCGTTTTGACATCCGCCGCGTCCGTCTTCCCGGCATGCCCGAGGCGCGGAAACGCGGAGGAGGGCTTGGCCCAGATTCCATGTCGAATCGTTTTCAGTGTTCACCCTCGGACCCTTTCGGAGATCGGCCCATGAAAAGCGTTCTTGCCCTCGTCGGTCTGGCCTGTTGTCTGGCCGCGCCCGTCAATGCCCAGACTTCGCGGCTGGTGGTCGGCCAGTATGGCTACGACCCTGACAACGTCCCGTTGACATTCGAGACCGACCTGGTCGCCGGCTTTCCGGGATCGGTGAACTGGTTCGGCGGGTTCTCGTTCTTCGTGCAGGGAGCGACCTGCACGCCGCAGAACCTGGTCTACATCACCACCGGCACGTTCTCGACGGAGTTGTACGTGACCATCCCGGGCCGGAGCCCCAGTTTCGTGGCCCCGACATCGCAGACGATCTTCGGGCTCGGCTACGCCGGCGGTCAACTCTACGGGTGGGCGCAGTACGCCTCGCCGAGCGGGATCTACCGCATCGACACGCAGACCGGCGCGTGCACGCTGGCCGTGGCCTCGTCCAGCGAACTGTTCTTCGCGCTCGACGGCAACCCGGCCGACGGAATGCTGTACGGGTATTCGGAGTATGGAACCACCGGGCTGTACCGGATCAACCCGAACACCGGCGAAAAGCACCGCATCGCGCCCCCGCCGCCGGTGGCGAGCTTCCCCAACGCCTACGGCTCGTGCCGCGGGCTGGCGGTGGGCAACAACGTCGTGTACCTGACCAACACGTGGAACGGGCGCGAGTTGAGCGACCCGGACCATGTCGCCGCGGACAACTACTACGCGTACGACCTCTCGCAGGGTGACAACGGCGTGTACGTCGCGTTCCCCAACCCCTACGCGAACAGCACGCCGCAGGGCGGCGACAGTTTCTGGTACAACCCGAGCGTCGTCCCGACGGTGCCCGTGCCCGCCAACGACGTCTGCGCCACCGCCACGCCGGTCGGGGAGGGTTCGTTCGCCTTCGACACCTCCTGGGCGAACACCGACGGCCTCTCGGGCTGCGGAGGGTTCAACGACGTGTGGTTCCGGTACACCCCGACCCAGTCGTACTACGCGCAGATCTCGACCTGCGGCGGAGCCGACTTCGACACCATCCTCTCGGCGTACGCGGGCTGCACGGATGCCGAGGTGGACTGCAACGACGACAGCCAGGCCTGCCCCGTGCAGAGCACCATCGGCATGCAGGTGACCGCCGGCGTGCCCGTGTGGGTGCGTGTCTCGGGCTGGAGCCCCGACGACCGCGGGCCCGGCATGCTGACCATCGGCCCCTGCCCCGGCATCAACATCGACTCGCAGCCGGCGAGCCGCACGATCAACGCCTGCACCGCCACCGCCAGCAGCAGCACGGCCGACTTCTTCGTCCGCTTCACGGCCAACGCCTCCGGCCGAGGAGACATCACGTACCAGTGGCACCGAAACGGTGTGCCGCTCTCAGACATCGGCTCCGGCTCGACCGAGGAGTACGGCGTGCTCAACACGCAGGGGTGGTCGATGATCATCATCCGCCCGACCGCGGCCGATGCGGGCGTCTACACCTGCGTGCTCGGCAGCGCCGAGTGCAACCAGCCCATCAGCGTCACCACCCAGCCCGCCACGCTCTTCTTCTGCGCGGCCGACTTCAACTGCGCCGGCGGCGTCACGGTGCAGGACATCTTCGACTTCCTCGCGGCCTACTTCGGCGGTGATCTTCGCGCCGACATCAACGGCGTCGGCGGGATCTCCGTCCAGGACATCTTCGACTTCCTCGCGGCCTACTTCGCCGGCTGCCCATGACGCAACCGGGAGCCACGGATCGGGGCCGGACCATGATCGTCGGTGGGTAATGAACCCACTTCCGGGCGACCGGACGGCCCTCGTCCTCACCCTGCCGGATTGCACCCGCCGGCCCCGCACGCGGCGGCAACGCCGCGTGCGGGTGGCTTGTGAGGGTTCGGCACTGTCAAGGAATGGATCAAGGCGTGGGGCGCTCGGGTTCGAGGTCCGGCGCCCGACGCAGGCTCGGTCGAGCGACGGACGCGTGCAGTTCGGGTTGGTGCTCGCGACGCTCATGGCGAGACCAACGTCCGCCCGGATGTCACCGCCAGCTCGCCAACAGCGTGGCCGCCGGAGCGTATGCTCCACACATGCCCCGCTACGCCGACTTTCAGGCCTTCCGCGCGCGTCTGAACGAGAAGATCCTGGGCCCTCAGGAGCGGGGCGGGGGGACGCTGGTCACCAGGCGGTTCTTCGCGCTCGACGATCAGGCCTATCGCGACACCAGCGCGGAAGCGCCGCCCGGGCTGGACAAGAAGAGCAAGGAACTGCTGGGGCTGAGCGCGTCGATGGTGCTGCGGTGCGATGACTGCATCGCCTACCACATCGACCAGTGCGTGAAGGCGGGGTGCTCGGACCGGCAGATCTGGGAGACCTTCGACATCGCGCTGATCGTGGGCGGTTCGATCGTGATCCCGCACCTGCGGCGGGCGGTGGAGTTTCTGGAAGAGGCCAGAAAGCACGCCGCACACTGAGGGCGGCTTACCCTGAGCCCATGGCCCGAGCCGCCAATCCCGCCGCCGCACGAGCCGCGGCCACGCAGATCCTCCGCCGCCTGCGCGAGGCGGGGCACACCGCGTACTTCGCGGGCGGGTGCGTGCGCGATGCGCTCTTGGGCTTGCGGCCGACGGACTACGACGTGGCGACCGACGCGACCCCGGCGAGAATCTCGCAGCTTTTCAACCGCACGGCAGAGGTGGGCGCGGCGTTCGGCGTGGTGCTGGTGCACGAGCAGGTGGGCGGGGAGCGCGTGACGGTCGAGGTGGCGACGTTCCGGGCCGATGGGCCGTACAGCGATGCGCGGCGGCCGGACCACGTGGTGTTCTCATCGCCGCAGGAGGATGCCGCACGCCGGGATTTCACGATCAACGCGCTGTTCCTCGATCCGCTCGCGGAACCGGACGATCTTGCAACGCCGGCGGAACGGGCGGCAGAGGGGAGGATCATCGACCACGTGAACGGCGCGGCCGATCTCTCGGCGCGGCTGATCCGCGCGGTGGGCGATCCGGACAAACGGCTGGCCGAAGACCACCTGCGGGCTCTGCGCGCGGTGCGGTTCGCGGCGCGGCTGGGATTCGCGATCGATCCGGCGACCGCGGGCGCGCTGACCCGCCACGCGGCGGAACTGCGGGGCGTGAGCCGCGAGCGGATCGGCGATGAGCTGCGGCGGATTCTGCTGCATCCCTCGCGCGCCCACGCGGTCGAACTGCTCCAGCAACTCGGGCTGGACGCGCCCGTGCTCACCGAGGCGGCGCGGCGGGTCGAGCCGGCGGTCCTGCGTCAGATCGAGCACATGCAGCCCTCGGTGGGTGTGCCGCTGGGCGCGTGGGCGCTCGACCGGACCGGCGCGGCCGGCTCGGGATTGGGCGATGAGGACATCGGCGCCCTGAGCCGACGCTGGCGGGCCGCGCTCTGCCTGAGCAACGAGGAGAGCGCCGAGCTCGCGGCGATCCTGCGCGGACACCAATATCTGACGCGGGCGTGGTCCGCGGCGACGGTGGCGCGGCAGAAGCGCTGGGCCTCATCGTCGTGGTTCGCTGGATCAAGCCAGCTCGTCCGGGCGACGGATTCACAAGCCCTGATCTCGATTACCCAGACAATAAGCAAACACAAATCGGATGGAATCGGCTTGAATCCGGCACCCTTGCTGGATGGAAATGACCTGATCGGGGCGGGGTTCTCTCCGAGCCCCTCATTCAAGCGGGTCTTGGACGATGTGTATGACGCCCAGTTGGAGGGGAGAGTCCGGGACCAGAACGAAGCCGTGGAACTTGCCCGGAGGTTGTACGTCTAAAGTGGTACGGGGTCGGAGGGAGCGCCGCCCGGTTCCGGGCGGAGCGGTTGGAACGGGTCGATCGGCCGACGGGTCTCCCGGTGGGGACGGCGGTGGGGTCGGCGGTGGAGTCGGCGGTTGGATCGCGACGGAACACGGAACTGAACGAGCAAGTCTGACCAGTGAGGGATGCACGCATGAAACCGATGACACGATGGGCGATGGCGGCGGTTCTGGGCCTGGCTCTGGGCGCGGCGGCCATGACGGCTCCGACGGCGATGGCGCAGACCGGCAAGTCGGATGCAAAGAAGGACCAGCCGACGACGGCCGCGACCGACGTGAAGCCCGTGCTCATCATCTTCCGGAACGGGAACGAGGTTCGGGGTGAGTTGATCAGCGAGTCGGCAACGATCGTGAAGGTTCGCGTCGAGATCGCCGGGATGAAGGCCGAGACGGAGTACAGCAAGGCCGACATCCTGGAGATCAAGCACCTTCCCGCGAGCACGGACCCCGCGCCGGCCAAGACCGAGGAGAAGAAGCCCGAAGCGGTGAAGGAGACCAGGCCGGCCACCGGCTCCAACGCGCAGGCGGGCGAGGGTCCGCGCGTCTACGTGCTGGACATGCGCGGGGAGTTCGGTCGCGATGTCTCGATCACGCCGATGCAGGAGGTGTACGAGGACATCAAGGTGCAGCAGCCCGACGTGCTGGTGATGAGGTTCGACCACGAGTTCACCCACCAGGGTGAGGACAAGATGGACATCGAGCACGACCAGGGCGCGTTCGATCAGATGGATACGGCGCGGAAGATCGCCGACCTGCTGTACCAGAAGATGAGCACGGACAGCAGCATCCCCAAGAAGCCGCGGATGGTGAGTTGGATCAACAAGGCGATGGGCTCCGCGGCGTTCCTGCCGTTTGCGGCGAAGGACATCTATTTCACCAGCGAGGGGCTGCTGGGTGGGATCGGGTACGCGGACACGCTGTTCGCCGGCCGGGGCGACGCGGTGGTGCGTGAGAAGCAGATCTCGCTGCGGCTGGCGCGGGCGTTCGGCTTTGCCGAGCAGGGCGGGCACGACAAGAAGATCATGGCGGCGATGTGCCGCGCCGACTACGTGCTCTCGGTCTCGTTCAAGAACGGGACGCCCGAGTTTCTGGATCGGATGCCGGAATCGGCGGACGAGATCCTGCTGACCGACGACGGAAAGGACGATCGTCGCGACGCGATCCAGGACATCATCCGCGGCCGGGGCAACGACGTGCTCACGCTCAACGCGGAGATGGCGTTCCGGCTTGGGCTGTCGAAGGGCACCGCCGACACGCTGGATGACCTGATGGACCGCATGGGCCTGCCGCGGAACTACCAGGTGGTCAAGGGCGCGGCGACGGAGATCCTGAAGAGTTGGAGCCGCCAGGTGGCCCAGGCGGAGGAGAACTTCACGCGGCTGCTGCAGCAGTACCTGGATGTCGAGGTGCGGCAGCCGGCCGGGTATCGGGAGCGGACCGAGGCGCGCGGTCGCCGGAAGTCGCTGCTGAAGCAGATGAAGCCCCTGCTCGCGCGGTATGCCGAGTCGATCAACCCTCAGCGGATCCGCGCGTACCCCGAGAACTTCATCCAGCGGATCGACCTGCTCATCACGGAACTCGACGCGCAGCAGCAGGCGGACAAGGACCGGCGCTGAAACAACCGCGACCGTCCGGCATCTGAATCACCTAACTTCCGACACACAGCCAAGTTTGCGAGGATCACCACGATGAACCGTTTTTTCCGAATGATGAAGGCCGCGACCGCCGCGCTGGTCGTGGCGGGGGCCGTGCTGGCATTCTCTCCCGAGGCGATGGCCGACAAGGTCGTGTTGAAGGATGGAACGGTGCACGAAGGGACGATCGTCTCGGAGACCGAGACGTTTGTCCGGATCCGGATCAAGGTCGGCGGGATCCAGTCGATCCTCACGATCGACAAGGCCGAGGTCAACAAGGTGGAGCGGGACGCGGCCAACCCGGCGACCGGGTCCACGGCTTCGGCGCCGGCCGAGAAGGCGGAGAAGGACAAGACCAAGGAAGAGAAGAAGGCCGAGTCCGACAAGGTTCTGAACAGCGGCGCGACGCGGGTCGCGATCCTGAACTTCGGCGCGCCGTCGGAGTGGGGCAAGGATGTGAACGACATGGTCGGCCGCGAGATCACGGCCGAGGATTGGCGCCGCGCGATCCCGCTGCTGGAAAAGGACAAAGTGCAGGTCGTGGTGGTGCGGATCCACTCGGGCGGCGGCGCGCTGTCGGAGATGGAGCCGTTCCAGAAACTGTACCAGAACGAGTACAAGACCCGGTTCCGCACGGTGGCGTGGGTGGAGTCGGCGATCTCGTGCGCGGCGATGTCGCCGTGGCCGATCGAGGAGTGGTATTTCCTGCCGAACGGGAACGTCGGCGCCTGCACGGGCTGGTCGGGCAACCTGGTCGCGGTCAAGGGCGTGCAGCTGGAGATGGTCATCGCGCTGATGGAGAAGGCGTCGGCGTGGGGCAAGCGGTCGCCCTTCATCATGAAGGCGATGCAGATCCAGGTTCCGCTGAGCGCGACGATCGACGATGTGACGGGCGAGGTGCACTGGTTCCAGGACAACACGGGCCAGAACCAGGTGAACCCGCCTGACCAGATCCTGACGCTGACGGCCCAGGACGCGATGCGCTACAAGTTCGGCAAGGGCATCGCGGCGACGAAGGAAGAGCTGGCTCAGGTGATGGGCCTGGGCGAGGTGGTGTGGGCCGGCCAGGAGGCCAGCAAGTACATCGATGATCAACTGAAGAAGTCGGACAGCGCTCACCGCCGCTGGCAGACGGTTTACCAGCAGTACGGCATCCAGATCCAGTTCGCATCGCAGGCGCAGGATGCCGACGAGCGGGGCGGCTTCATCGGGAAGGCCCGTCGCTACCTCGAGGAGCTGCGCTCGCTGTTCAAGTTGAACAAGAACTTCGGCATGTTCACGGGCATCGACCAGGAATGGTTCGACCAGCAGGAAGAACTGATCAAGCGTCTGTCGCGCCGGTAAGCCGGTCGCGACGGCGGATTCTCAATCGATTCACCAGGGCCCCGGCAGATCATGCCGGGGCCTCTCTGTTTCAGGGCACCGGCGGCGGGCGCATCAAGGGCAGGCTCGGCAGCCTCGCCGAGCTTCCCGGAGAGCGAGTGCAGGTGCTTGGGGAGGCCGGTGTGGCAGCCCGTCTAGTGCTTCATGATCGCGTGGGGGATCGCGCCCCTGTCTCGGCCGTGTTCGGTGAGCTTGACGACATGGGCCGCGCGTATCACGGGTTGGGTCTCTCGAAGCGATTATGGGACGCGGCGGCGGGCGTGCCGCGGGAACGGCCGGAATTCGCGCGGCCGGAGCGCGGGCGAGCCCTTAGAATACCGAGGGCTCAAAGCGGGCACCAGGAGACCATCGCGTGAAGGGTCGTCAAGGAGTTGTGGGCGCGGCCGCGGCCGCGCTAGTTTTGGCGGCCGCGGCGTGGGCGGGGCCGGATGTCGTGACCAGCGGCATCGGCGCCGACGGGAGCGGAGAAGGGATCATCAAGCACGGCACGCTGAACGGGATCACCGGGTACTCGGTGACGACGGTGGCGTGCAACATCGGGAACCGCACCGCGGCGTGGGTGTACCTGAACAACCAGCACCCGCTGATCGGGACGCAGGTCTACCGGCTGCACAACGGTCGCTTCGAGCAGATCGGGATGAACTGGTTGAAGCACAGCTTCTGCGCCGCGGACTGGCCGAGTTGCACGAACCTGGTGCCGGGCTCGACTTACCAGGGCGATACGTTCTGCGACTCGCTGGGGCCGTTCGCGACGGATACGTACAACGCGTTCCTGAACGGGCAGCAGTCGAACCTGGGCCCGCGGTCGGAGGTGAACGCCTCGACGGGCGCGTTCCCGTACCCGCCGTCGATGGGCTGGGGCAGTTCGAGCACGTTCAACTGCCTGACGAAGCGGATTCAACTGGCCAATGCGGACCTGAACCCGGCGAACTACCCGGGAGCGAGGTACTTTGTGGAGGTGGTGTACATCACGCCGCTGGTCCCGCCGACGCCGAGCCCGGACCTGAACGAAGGACCGACCCAGCGGATCAACAACAGTTCGTATCGCGAGGTCGTGGTGGGTCCGTTGACCGACGGCGAGGCGGGCGAGCAGGTGTGCGTGACGGGCTCGCAAGGGTACGTGCTTGCGTTCACGGGCGACACGGCGGCGATGCGCCCCGCCCTGGATGCCTGGCGAGCAGCGGACCCCGCGGTGACGATCGGGTACACGGACATCGCGGGCGATGGGCGCGTGGGCGTGGCGGCGAGAGTGATGGACCTCGGCGCCGGGCTGTGGCAGTACGAGTACGCGGTGCACAACATGAACTCGGACCGGTCGATCGGGTCGTTCTCGCTTCCCAAAGCGAGCGGCCCGAGCGTCAACATCACCAGCGTCGGGTTTCGCGATGTCGCGTACCACTCGGGAGAACCGTATGACGGGACGGACTGGGCCGCGACGGTGAACTCGAACACGATCACGTGGGCAACGACACCGTGGGCGACGGACCCGAACGCGAACGCGATCCGGTGGAGCACGACGTACAACTTCAGGTTCCAGGCGAATCGCGGGCCTTCGACGGGGGCGGTGACGCTGGGCTTGTTCAAGGGTACATCGCCCGGAACGGCGACGATCGGCGGGCTACCGGTGCCGAACGGCGCGTCAAGGTGCCCCGCGGACTTCAACAACAGCGGCGGCGCGCCGACGGTTCAGGACCTCTTCGACTTCGTGGCCGCGTTCTTCGCGGTCGATCCGTCGGCGGATTTCAACCGCGACGGCGGCGTGACGGTTCAAGATGTGTTCGACTTCCTGGGCGCGTACTTCACGCCGTGCGTGTGAAGACAGCGAACATCGAATAACGAACAGAGAACAGCCGGAAACCGCCGCAGATCGCCCGTGCCGCCTGCTGTTCGCATTTCGCTGTTCGCTGCTGCCTTGGCTAACCTCTGTCTGCATGAACATCGCAGTCATCATTCCCGCGGCCGGTTCGTCTCGCCGGTTCAGCGAGTCGGCGGCCGCGGACCTGGGCGTGGCCGATGCGGGGTTCTCTCGCTCGAAGCTGGATGAAGAACTTGGGGGCCGGCCGGTCCTGCAACGGACGGTCGAGTTGTTCAGCAAGCACCCGGATGTGATGCTGACGATCGTGGCCGGGCCCGCGGATGCCGGTGCGTTCGCGGAGTTCAAGGCCAGGTACGGGGACAAGCTGGGGCTGCTGGGCGTGAGGGTGTGCCAGGGCGGCGCAACGCACCGGTACGAGACGGTGGCGAACGCGCTCGGGCTCGTGCCGGATGACGGGAGCATCACGCACGTGGCGGTGCACGATGCGGCGCGGCCGTGCGCAAGCCCGGAGTTGATCGAGCGGGTGTTCGCGGCGGCGGGCGAGGGGCACCGCGCCGTCGTTCCGGGTCTGGATGTGCCGGACACGCTGAAGCGCGTGGGCGAGAAGCCGGTCGAGGCCAAGGCGGACCCGCTGGCGGCAATACTCGGGGATGCGGGCAAGGGCAGGACGATCGGCAGAACGGTCGAGGCGACGGTGGACCGCGCGCGACTGGTGGCGGTTCAGACGCCGCAGATGTTCGAGTTGGGGCTGCTGCGGCGGGCGTATGCGCAGAAGGACCTGGGCAGCACGGACGATGCTCAGCTGGTGGAGCGGCTGGGCGAGCCGGTCGTGGTGGTGCCGGGGGAGGCGGGGAACATCAAGATCACGCGGTACAGCGATGTGAAGTTGGCGCGGGCGATCCTGGGGGTCAAGGGGGCGGATGGGCGGGAGGCGCACAAGCGGTTTTGAGAACATGTGGGCGGTGTGATCCGTCCGAACAGCCTCGCGTGATTCGGCCTCACCCGACATGATTCTGCGAGCCGTGCGGGTGAGGCACGCCTTGACGTTGGCAACGAGGTCTTGGATGCTGCTCTCGACGCGGGTGCGGGTGATGGCTTTGTGCGCGGGGGTCCGCACCGCGGCCTCGATCCGGTTGTCGTTGGGCGAGTACGGGGGGAGACCGTGCAGCCGGGCTCTCCGGCCGGACTGCTTGATCCACGCCCACACCCGCCGGCTCCCGTGGATCCTGAAG
>JADLCX010000066.1 GCA_020846975.1 Phycisphaerales bacterium | reverse complement strand
TGCTCCTCGAGCGACCGGCGGGCTTGCTTGTAGCAGGTCTCGGTCCCGCTCTTGACGGCGAGGTGGTTGAAGTAGGTGGCGAGCAGCGCGCCGAGCGTTGTGCCACGTGTCTCCTTCGAGGCGACCAGACCGGCCTTCGAGAGCTTCTCATGCAGACGGTGGCTGATGGTCGTCAGCCACCGGGCGGTCTCGCCGTCGATTTCGATGCCGGTGATGGAGGCGGTGACCAACGCCTCGATGCGGACGCGGATGGCCTCGGCGTTGCGGGAGTCGATCTGGCCGAGCCGGATGCTGCGACGCCGGCCTTCGCGGTCGGTGAACGCGACGCGCTTCTGTCCTTGCGGGTCTTTGATGATGGATGCCACGTCTCAGGGCCCTTCCTCGGCCGTTGGCCGATCGAGCCCAAGCGACTGAAGGGGCAGCATGCCGCGATTGGAAGGTGGATGTGCAGGCGATTCGGATGTGGTGGTGGGGGGGTAGGGTTGATCGCCGAAGCCGCGCTGCTCGCGGGCACGAAGCCATTCGTTCAGCGTGTTGGTGCGGAACAGAACGCGCCGACCGATGCGCACATGCGGAACATCACCGGACTTCGTCAAGTCGAACAGCTTCCGCTCGGAGATGCCAAGCATGGCAGCGGCCTGCCGCATGCTGCGGAGGAGGCGAACTTCGCCATCGGCCGGAATGGGGGAGGTCGGCGTCATGCGGCACCCCCGAGCCACACCACATCCAGCCCCGGCACCGGCGGATGGCACGCACCGCACGTCGGCACCCCGCCCTCGCCCTCAATGCGCCACCAGCGTTGCCTGTGGCACATGCGGCACGGTGCCGTTCCTTGCTGCGGGGTGCGGTTGGCGGCCAGCGGAATGTTGTTCCAGTCCGGCTCGCCGTCGAAGCGGTGGCCGGCAGGAATCACTTCGGCGTACATGCCCACGCCAAGAACCGACGACACCAGCGCGGCCAACGCCTCTGGTGTAGCCCGTCCGCCCACTACGTTGCGCTTCGGCAGTGCGCCCATCGCCTCGGCCGTTGCGATCAACCACGACGGCGAGCCGACGTGCGTCGGCAGATCCAGCAGTTCGGCTGCCCCGAGACGCTCATCGCGTCGGTACGCCGCATCCTCGTCGGGCAACTCACCGCCCACGAGCAGAGCGAGGATGGCGGGCTTGTCGGCCTGCAGTCGCGCCGCCAGATCGGCTGGCAGCTTCGCGGGGCGGTGGCGGATGCGGGAAGGGTCCGTCGGATGGGGTGACAACTCCATACCCGCCACCCCAAGGTCCATGAGCAAGTCGGCGATGGAACTCATGACTCCCCCCATCCGTCATCGGGCTCGTTTTTGGGGCTTCCCTCTGAACTGGCACTGCCAGAACCGCCAGAAGGGTGGTTGTAAGGTGAGGGAGGTGGGCTTCTGTCACCTTTGTCAGTGCCCCCTGAGGGGGTATCGCTGTTTTGTGCGTCCTTCAACTCGTGGAGGCGCGGGTTGATTCTGAACGCCGTCGTCGGCCGGCCGGTCGTCGTGATCTTGGTCTCGGCCAGCCAATCCAGATCGATCAAGAGCTTCGTCGCGGCCTCGGCCTCGTCGGGACTGGCCAGACCGCTCCAGCCCTTGCGGTACACCTCCCGCAACGAGAACCCGTCCTTGAGTTCGCCCGCGAGGATCTTGCGGGCAAGAGACCGCGCCGCCACGAGGTCTGGGTGGATGGCCTGCGAGAAGACCCGCTCGGCGTGCGACCGCAGGTACACGCCCCAGGCGATCGCCTTGTTCAACGCAGTGAGCCCCACCGCGCCCGAGCCGCCATCCGCCAGATGGATGAGCAGCGCGAGCGATGGAATCAGGCTGCGATACTTGGCGAGGTGGCTTTCCAGCGCGGGGTGCAGTTCGCCGCCGCGCACGAGGGCTTCCAAGTCACTCCGCCACGCATCGAAGACTTTCTGCGCCTCGGGAGTAAACCGCAGGAACGGAATGCCATCGGGCTCCAAGCGGTCGGTGTCCGCGCCGAGCAGGATCGGTTCCAGATTGTTCAGGCCCTCGAAGACGGCGTACGCGCGGTTGCGTGCCACGGTGTCGGGCCAACGATCCACGTTGACCCAGTCCGCCGAGATGTCCGGCCATACCAACAGCTGGAACCGTTGCATCAGCCCATCGTCGGTCATGCCCTCTTTGGCTGCCCCGCGAAGATATTGGCTGATCGGACCCGGCTGGATGCCACCGATGATCGAGACGATCGCCGCCTCGATGTCGATCGTGCCGCGGGCGATGCGGTCGTAGGTGTACCGCCCCGTGCCGTTCCATGCTTCGAGGTAAAACGACCTCGCGCCCTCCTGCCCCTCCTTGTCGAGGCTCTTGAGCAGGCCGATCAGCTCGTCGCGATAGACGAGGACCCCGTTGGGATTCTCGTTCAGGATTTCGCCGAGCTTCTCAACGGTCGAATCGTTGACGATGTACCGAGCACGAGTCGGTCTCTCGCATTCGCCTTGGAACGACTCCGCAGCCATGCGCCGCGCGCCGTCCGGATCGGACTGCACGATCTTCCTGATTTTCTTCTCGGTTTCTTTCTTGGCGATCTTCGAGACGATCAAAGCCGCGCGGTACGTCTTCTTCGCATCGTCAAACGCCCCCTTTGCGCCGATCTCCATGCGCCTCAGCGGCTTGAGCGGCTCGACGATCGCCGGCGTCTTCATCACACCCGGCCGACCGATCGCGCCGCCCCAGAGGTTTGGCACGACAAGCCAGTCGTCGTGCCGTTTCGGCCGGATGCCGATCTTCCGGCCGACCACCCCCGCCAGCGCGATCATCGCGGCGACGGCGGGGAAGTCGATCGGGCACTGCACGCGATCCGCGACGTCCTTAATCCACGGCCCGAACGCCTCCGGCAGGAGCGACGGATCGAACCGGATCACCGGTGGGAGTGCCTCGGGCAACGGCTGCGGAGCAGGCCAATCTTCGGGTACCCCCCCTCCGGAGGCACTGACAAAACCGCCAGAAGCCCCTCCTGTCGCCCACCCCCGCGCCTCGACCCACGCTTTGTAGCCCGGCTCAAGGGCATCACGAACATCCACCCACCCCAGACCGGTGCCGCGGTTGTGTTGGTTCTTGTACGCGATCGCGCTGTTCGTGCTCACGCACACGGCGATATCCGTTCCGCCGCGGGTGCTCACACACTCTTGCACGACCGGGCACCGGTCGAGGTAGAGCCACGTTGCATCGCCTTTCGTGCGCTCGCCAGTCACGCGGATGCCGTGGCGTTCCAGATACCCACGGACCCCGAGCGGGGTGTGGTCAAAGCGTGCGAATGTGCCGGAAGACTGTCGAGGGACGAGGGACGCGCTTGCGGGCAACGCAGGAACTGGTTTCGGCGAGGCGACCGCCTCGAGCAAGGCCGACGGAACGGGCGCCGTCGTTTCGGGGGCCATCAACAGAGCTGAACGGCGGTGCGGCCGGTCCTCGATGCCCGCTACTCCGACGAGGTGGTCCCCCTTGCGGGCCATCGTGCCCAGCACCTTGGTAATCCGCGCGGCGTTGTGCACGGACCGGTCAATCTTGACGCGGTCGGTGTCGAACCGGTCGGCCAGCCCCGTGAGCACACGTTCGATCAGGCCGCCGTCTTCGGCGGGCAGATCAACCTCGTACAGCACATGAATGCCGTTGCCGCTGAGGCCCAGGATGGGCTCGGGCCAGCCCGCGGTGGTTAGTTCAGCAACCACGAGCATCGCCAACGCCCGGGCTCGCTCCAGTTCCGCGTCGGTGGCAGAGACTCCCGCGGGCCGGCAAGGATCAAAGTCGAGAAGAATCCGCCGCCGCGCCAAGATGTCCGCGTCTTGGGTCGTGGACTGGGCCTTGAACTTCAGCTGGTTGGCGGAGCGGGCCAGCAAGTCCGGCCGGACGGCGTTCAGCGTGATGTAGATGCCCAGCGGTTTGTTCCGCGCGTCAAGTTCAGCGATCGCACGAGCGGCCATGTCAATCGTCGTGTGCGTGAAGTAGCCGCTGACCGTCGAGGTATACGTTCCACCGGGCCGGTCGGCGCACTTGGGTGCGCGTACCTCGAACACATCACCATCGCGGTACAGCGCCCGGAGGAATCGCGTAATGTCCTCCGTCGGCGCTGGGCTGGTCGGTTGGATTGGTGTAGAATTGTTGAGATTGATTCCGTCTTTGGCGCCGCCCTCCCTACCACGGGGGGCTGCGTCGCTTTTGGCGCGGGGGTTGGGGGTGGTCACTCGCCTACCCCTTTCTTGTTGCCGTGCGGCGCGCCTGACGCCTCATGCTGCCACGCAACTCGCTCGCACAGATCGGTCAGTCTCTGCATCGCCACGGAGTTGTCGGGGACATCCCCATGAGACTCGCAGAGGCAGACAAACAGCGCCTTGTACTTCGCAATTACGGTGAGCTGCGACCGTGCTCCGCATACGAGGCACCGCGCACCGGGGCCGGAGGAGCCGGGGTCCCTTCGAAGGACGGTCAGGTCATAACCCATGAGGACCCTCCCTCTCCGCGTCGATGCGGCGAAGCTCGCTGGCGATCCGCGCGACGGCGGCCTCAGAGAAGATGCGGAGATTGCCGGCACGGGCCTCCGGCTTGATCCCGCGCGTCCGGATCACGTACTGAACTTCATGAACCTCGCGCTCCAACCGTCGGGCGATCTCGCCGACGGTGGGGACTGCGAGTGGGCTGTGTGGAGACATCGCGGTGCTCCTGCGAGCATGTCCGCCTTGTTGCAGTGTTACGCACACCGCACAAGACGCGACTTATGCCCATGAGCACAAACGCGGAACCCGCGAGGCGTGATCCAAGCGTCATAAGTCATTGGATCGCATGCAGTTGCGACGCCGGTGGTGTATCGCTTGGTGGATACGAGTGGATACAGGTGGGCGTGAGTGGATGAAAGAGAGCGGTTTGGCTTCACTCTGCCGCAGGAAACTCATGGGCCGCCCAGTTCTGCAATGCCCGCCTGTGTTTCGGATAGGCAACCAAGAGGTCTTCCAATTCCACTTGTGCAGGTACTGTCAGGTTCAAGCGTGCACGTCGAGATCGCAACTTCTTCAACACCAAGTCCGAACGCGCGTTACTACCGAGAGCATGGTTGTTTTGACATCTACGCGGCGTATCGGACGGACTCGGCGTGGAAGAAGCTGCTGACTATGTCGGGACGGCGCTGGGTGCCGCGGAGGTAGGCGCGGACGTTCTCGATCATTTCGTCGCGGTCGCGTGGTCGTCTGCGGCCCAGGGCGTTGGCCTTCACGTCGTGGTTGAGGAACT
>JADLCX010000065.1 GCA_020846975.1 Phycisphaerales bacterium | reverse complement strand
CCGAACACCTCGACCTGCTCCGCCACGCCCTCAGACCTCAGAACGCACAGCAACGGAGACCAGCGTAACCTATGTCCGTCACACCCGCCGCCATCCGGCAGATTCAACTGGGGATGGGGCAACTTCCGTTCTTCGGAAACTGCATCGATCCCAGCGGGCACAACCCTCCTTGCGATCCCCTGCCTCCGCCTCTCTCTCCGGCCTGCATTGGCAGCGCCGATGTGAACGGCAGTTGCAGCGTGAGCGTGCAGGACATTTTTGACTTCCTCACTGCATACTTCGGATGCGCCCAATAGCCAATTGCCCCGCGATGCGGAAACGCAGCGCGGGACATCCTTCCTTCGTGCTCACGCCGATGACCGCGCGCATCGGAACAACAGCGTGGTCAGGTTTACGCACAGGCGATCGCTCAACCGCGCGTAGGGCTCGTAGTGCCGATCGATCGTGGCGAGCACATCAGCGGTGGTGACGCCCGCGCGTGCGAGGAAGTCGGGGTCGGCGTGGGCGAGGTCTTCGAGCATGGGGCGGTCGCACTCGGGGTGGAAGAGGAAGGCGAAGGTGCGGAGGCCGGCCTTGAAGGCCTGGATGGGTGTGGCGGGTGTGCCGGAGAGGTTGGTCGCGCCCGGCGGGAGTTGCTTGACTTCCTGGCCGCAGGAGAAGAACTGCGGGCTGGTCCACTGGATGCCGGCGAGCATGGGCTCGGTCTGGCCCGCGGGGGTGAGGCCGAGCGGATGGAAGCCGAGGGCGGGCCTATCTCGCGGGGCGACGACGCCGCCGAGGGCGTGGGCGATGAGCTGGGCGCCGAGGCAGATGCCGATGACGGGGCGCTGGGCGGCGTGCATGGCCTTGATGAGCTCGACCTCCTGCTGCATCCAGGGGTACTGGGCGATGTCGGTGACGTTTTGCGGTCCGCCGAGGATGAGCAGGCCGTTGAGGTCATCGACATCGGCGGGGATCGCGTTCGCGGCGCCCGTGAGGTGGGGCGTGCGGATGTCGAGCCTGAGTCCGTGGTCGCGGAGGGTGCGACCGATGCGGCCGGGCTTTCCGGCGGGCCAGTGCTGGAGTGTGAGGATGGGCATGGGTGGGGTGGGAGTCGGATCAAAGACGAAGGCACATCGGCAGGGATGCCGATGCCACGGAGTTAGAGGTTTTCGCGGGCGAGGATGGCCGCGCCGATGACGCCGGCATCTCCACGGAGGCGCGTGCCGAGGACGTCGACCTTCTTGAGATCGACGGGGAAGACGTGCTGTCTGACGGAGGCGCGGACGAGGCGGACCCAGGGCTCGCCGAGGGCCTCGGTGAACCCGCCGCCGAGAACGACGCAGGGCATGGAGAGGAGGGTGACGACGCCGGCGATAGCGATGCCGAGGAGTTGCGCCGACTCTTCGACGACGCGGTGGACGAGGTCATCGCCCTTGTTGAACGCCTCGGCGATGTGCTTGGAGCGGAGGAGTTTGGAAGGGTCGAAGTCGCCCTTGTCCTTGAGTTTCTTGCGTTCCTCCTCGATGGACTTCTTGAGCGCGGATTGGTAGCCCGCGCCGACGAGGAACACGAGCCGCTCGGCGACGGCGGTGCGGGAGCAGTTGTGCTCGACGCTGCGCCGGCCCAGGGGCGCGCCGGGGATGAGGGTCATGTGGCCGATCTCGCCCGCGGTAAGCATCCCACCGCCGTAGAGCTTGCCGCCGAGGATGAGGCCGCCGCCGACGCCGGTGCCGATCCAGACCGCGAGCATGTCGCGGACATCGCGGGCCGCGCCCTGCTTCCACTCGCCGTAGGCGGCGGCGTTGACATCGTTCTCGAGGTAGACCGGGCGGCCGAGTTTCTTGCGGAGGCGTGCGGCGAGTTCGATGTTGACGAAGCCGAGGTTGGGAGCCTTGAGGACCAGGCCGGTGGTCGGGTCGAGCGCGCCGGGCGCGCCGATGCCGATGCCGCCGATCTGCTTCATGGAGAGACCGGCGGACTCGACGGACTCGCTCGCGGCGTCGGCGATGCGGTCGATGACCGCGGAGACGCCGAGAATGGCCTGGGTCTTCTTGTTGACGCGGGAGCCGGCCTGGACTCGGAGCTCACCGTTGGGCGCGGGGCGGCAGATGCCGACGTTGATGTTGGTGCCGCCGAGGTCGATTCCGACGAGGGGGCGGGAGGCGATGGCGCGGCCGGGACGGGCGGATCGGGGGCTGGGCATGGCCGGAGGGTAGTCCGGCGCGGGGACACGATCGGATCAGACGCAGCCGGCGAAGTAGGCCGCGAGGAAATCGAAGAGGTCCTGGACGGAGAGGCCGCCGGAGCCGTTGATGTCGGCGATGGGGCTGTTGAAGAAGTAGGCGGCGAGGAAGTCGAAAAGGTCCTGGACGGAGATGGACCCGCTCTGGTTGAAATCGGCGCGGCAGCAGGGGGAAAGGTTGTTTCCCGGCGGGTTGCAGGCCGCGGCGCCGGCGACGAAGCGGAAGCCGGGGCCCGTGCAGGCGTCGGCGGTGGTGATGGAGCATGTGGAACCGGTGCAGCACGCGCCAGAAGGTTGCGGGCAGGGGTTGGGTGAGCAGACCCCGCCCCAGATGAACGTGCTCCCACCCGGGCAGTTGACGCCGTTGACGCTGGCGCAGACCCCATCGGGCGCGCAGCAGGCTCCGTTGGCGAGGTCGTACGCCACGCGGATCAGCCTGCCGCCGCTCCCGCCCGCGCCGCGCAGGGCCAGCAGCGCGCTGTCGGGGGCGAGAGCGAGATCGACAACGCCGAGGAACGCGCTGCCGAACGGCTCACCGGTATTGGAAGCCGGATCGAAGGTGCGCACGATGTCGGTGATGTAATCGGCGTAGAAGTAGTCGTTCTGGAACGAGATGGGGAAGTTGGCGTTCCCGGTCGGTGTGTAGAAAGCCGCGCCGGAGATGGCAAATCCGGTGAAGTTCCCGATGCCGGGGGGGAAGTTGGACGAGCCGTCGGTGTGGTGGTAGGCAACCAGCGGCTGCGTGAAGTTGGGGAACGAGGCCTGGCTGAAGCGTCCCTCGGTGTTGTTCCATCCGTAGTTCGCGCCCGCGAGCCCGTCGTTGATCTCTTCCCAAGTGTTCTGGCCGACATCGTTGATGAACATGCGCCCGGCGCCCGGCTGGAACGCGAACGTGAACGGATTGCGGAGTCCGACGGCCCAGATGGCGCGGTTCTGTCCGGTCGGCGTACCGGCGATCCCCGCGAAGGCGGTCGGATTGTCGGCGGGAATCACGTCGAGCGGGTCGGTGTTGATCCGCAGGATCTTGCCCAGCAGGTTGTTCAGGCTCTGCGAGTTGCCGCCGCTGGCGTTGTCGCCCACCGCGACGTACAGACTTCCATCCGGCCCGAAGTGGATCGCGCCCCCGTTGTGGTTGGTCGCGCCGGAGAGGTTGTTCAGGTCCAGCAGCACCGTCTCGCCGCCCACGATCGCATCGCCGGCGGCGTTGAGCGTGATGCGCGAAACGCGGTTGTGGGCTGCCGGAGCGGTCGCGGTGTAGTACACGTACACAAAGCGGTTGGACGCGAACGAGGGATCGAGCGCGACACCGAGCAGCCCGCGCTCACCCGTGAAGTGCACGGTGAACGTGTTGACAGTCCCCAGCGTCACGCCCTGCAGGACCCGCAGCGCCCCGCCCTGCTGACAGATGTAGACATCGCCGTTGGGAGCCACCGCCATCGCGGTCGGGTTCGGCATGCCGGTCGCCAGCGTGCTGGCCGTGAAGTTCGCGGGAACGGTCTGGCCGTACGAACCCGCGGCCACCAGCATGACGGCGGCCGCGGCGAGAACTGGGCGATTGCGCATGATGACTCCTTGGTCGTGGCCGCGCCGGATCGCGCCAATCCACGCTCCAAGTCTACAACGGGACGAAGGGCCGTCAACGAAACCCGTATGAATGTGCGCGCACTGAGCGCACGCGATGCGGCGATCCTGGAACCCGCATCGACCGCTCACCGAATCTTGGATTCGAGTTCCTCCCAGCGCGCGTACAGGCGCGCCACCTCCTGCTGCGCCGATCCGGCCGCGAGGCAGGCCGCGGCCATCTTCTGGTGATCGGCCAGCGTGGTCGGCTCGGCAAGCGTCGCCTCGGCCTCCGCGGCGGCACGCTCCGCGGCGTGGATGCGGTCCTCGATCGCGTCGTACTCGCGCTGCTCGTTGTAGCTGAGTTTCCTGCGAGATGAAGCGGATTGAGCGGACGGCGCGACGACGGGCACAACGGCTCGGACGGACGGCGCGGTGCGGGCTCTCTCGGCGGCGGCCATCGCGGCGAGGGCCTGGTCGAGGCTCGCGTAAAGGCCGGACCCGCCGCGACCATCCAGCGCGAGGATCTCGGTGGCGAGCCGGTCGAGCATGGCGCGGTCGTGGGTGACGAGCACGAGCGCGCCGGAGAAGTCTTCGAGGGCCTCTTCGAGCACTTCGAGCGTGGGGATGTCGAGATCGTTGGTCGGCTCGTCGAGCACGAGGATGTCGGCCGGCTCGAGCATGATGCGGGCGATGTGGATTCGGGCCAGTTCGCCGCCGGAGAGCGAGGAGATCGGCTGGGTCAACTGCGCATCGCGGAACAGGAAGCGGCGCGACCACGCGGTGATGTGCATCGTCTGGCCGCTGCGGGGGGGGAAGCGGACCTGGTCGCTGACCGGGCAGAGAGCCTCGGCGAGCGTGGTGCGCGGGTCGAAGTCGGTGCGGTGCTGGCTGAAGACGACGATGCGCGGCGGCGGATCCGAGAGCCGGATGGAGCCGGAATCGGGCGCGAGTTCGCGCGTCAGAACTCGGATCAGCGTGGTCTTGCCGGAGCCGTTGGGACCGAGCAGGCCGAGGCAGTCGCCGACGCCGAGGGTGATGTTGACGCCGGAGAACAGGCGGCGCCCGCCGAGGGACTTGGCGATGTCGGTCGCGCCGAGGAGCCTGCGGGTCTTGCGGCCGGTGGAGGTGAAATCGACACGGGCGGCGGCTGCCGATGCGGAGGCGTTCCGCGACTTGAGCTCGGCGAGTTCGTCGATGCGCTCGTAGCCGGACTCGGCGCGGGCCTTGGACTTGGTGCGGCGGGCCTGGGGGCCGCGGGCCAGCCACGCGAGGTCCTTGCGGACCTGGTTGGCCAGCGACTGCTCGGCGCGGGCCTGGCCCTCGAGGAACTCCTCCTTGCGGCGGAGAAAACCGGAGTAGTTGCCGTCGGCGCTGAACAGGCCCTGCGGGTAGGCGCGGCTCAGTTCGACAACCCGCGTGGCGACACTCTCGAGGAACGCGCGGTCGTGGGTCACGAAGACGGAAGTGAACGAGGAGTTGTCGGTCGGAGGGTGCTTGAGCAGGTCGTCGAGCCAGTCGATACCCTCGAGATCGAGGTGGTTGGTCGGCTCGTCGAGCAGCAGCAGGTCGGGTTCACCCGCGCACGAGGCCAGCCCGCGGGCGATGGACAGACGCTTCTTCCACCCGCCGGAGAGAGCCGCGGCCGGGGAGGCCGCGTGGGCATCGTCAAAGCCGATGCGACCGAGGATCATGTCGGCATGGATCTCGGCCTCGTGGAGATCGTGGACGAACCCGCCGCGGAGCGCGGCATCCGTGACAACCGCGCGGGCGGTGGCGGTGTGGCCATCGACCAGATCGGGGAACTGGTCGTGCTGGGCGATGTAGACGACACGCAGACCCTTGGCGGCCGTGAGCGCTCCATCATCGAGAGGTTCGAGGCCGGCGAGGATCCTCAGCAGCGTGCTCTTGCCCGCGCCGTTGGGGCCGATGAAGCCGATGCGCTCGCCCTCGGCGATGGAGAGCGAGACCTCGGAGAACAGCGGCTGGAGGCCGTGGGACTTGGCGATGAGCTGGGCGGTGAGGAGCAAGGGAGCACAGGGTACGCCCGGCGCCCATCGTGTTCACGCACAGCCAATGAAGTACGCCGCGAGGTAGTCGAAGATGTCCTGGACGGAGATGTTGCCGGACTTGTTGAAGTCGCAATCAGGGAACTGGCCGTTGAAGTAGGCCGCGAGGAAATCAAAGATGTCCTGTACTGTGGGCTCGACGGGGTTGTTGGATTGGTTGAAGTCGGCGTAGCAGCAGGGAAAAATGAGATTCAACGGCGCGTTGCACTCAACGGGCGGGAAGATGAACCGAGCGAATGGCCCGACGCACCCAGAAGGCGTACTCTCGAAACAACGGGCTTGCTTGCAACACGCACCAACCGGCCCCGTTCCCGTCACGCGGACGGCGAAGATGCTCGCGGTGTTGTCGAAGCCGGCGATGCGGATGCGCACCGTCTCGCCCGGTTGCATGACCCGGCTCACGACCGCGGGCTGATTGCCGGTTCGACGGTCGCACGCGACTTCGCTCGACGGGCCGCCGAGGCAGTCAAGGAACAGCGTGATTGCCGCGCCGTTGCTGCCGCCGTTGATGAAGGTATAGACATCGGCGACATTGGCGGTGAAGGTGTACCACACATCCTGTCCTCCGGTTGGACAGAGGACGGGCGGGAGAGGTTCGTTGGCGGCGCCAACGTTTGATGTAAATACGGGCGTGTTGAGTTGCAGGGTCTCCGGCAAAGCACAACTGTCGTTTTGCGGCACGGGCGGGCAGCAGGGATCCGGTGAGCATGTGCGATCGGAGGTAAAGACGCCTAGGCACTGAGATCTTGGAACGAACGTGCAGGGCGAGCACGGTGAAGTGCAGCACGCGCCCGGACAGACGTCACAGGTCGTTCCGCCTCCCTGCCAATACACGGGCGGGCAGAAGGGCTGCGTCGTGATCGTGCAACCCGACGGTTGACAGCACGCGCCGACGCAAGCGGTGTCGCAAGTGGAGCCTGCGCCGCCCCACGAGCCGGCGCACTGCGATTGACAGGCGAGCGTGCAGCCCGAGGTCGTGCAGCACGCGCCGCGCGGGTTGACCGTCAGGTTCGCGGAAGGGTTGGGCGGGCTGCCGCAGATGTTGGAGACGACAACGTCATATATCCCGGCATGGGTCGTATCGACAGGGTTGATGGTGAGGGTGGACGACTGAACGCCGCTGATGGGCCCGCCACTAGCGAGGTTGATTCCGTTGCGGCGCCATTGGTAGGTGGGGGCTGGGATACCCGACGCGGTCACACTGAAGGAGACTGAGTCTCCGGCACAAGCCGGAGAGGGCGGGGTGATGTTGACCGGTGAGACAGTCGGCGCAACATTGCCCGCGCACGGTGGTGTGCCGCAGGGCTGTTGGATGTACCATGTCCCAGTACATCCCGACTGCGTCGTGACACCGCATGAACAAGTCAGACAGCAAGCCCCGGTGCACTGTGCGCAAACCGACCCTGTCCCGAGCCATGAGCCGGTGCAGCCGGCTTGTGTAGTCATCGTGCATCCCGGTATGGCGCAGCAGGCTCCGCACGGGTTCGGGCAAGGATTGGGACCGCAGACGCCATTGCGGAACCACTGGCCGGAGCAACCCCCACTTGTTGTGACATTGCAGACGCCACAACCTGTACAGCAGGCGCCTTGGCACGGATCCGGGGTGCAGTTCGTGCCATAACCTCGGAAGTTTCCACCAAAGCCAGCGCACTGATTCGCTGATAGCACGGCACAGTCGGCCGCGCGGCAGCACGCGCCGAAGCACGAGTCTTCGCAGAAGGAGTTGTAAGGGCCGTTGGTACCACCGGAAACCTGGCACTGCGCCAACGTCGTGCGAGAACAAGATCCGTTGAGGCAACAGGAGAGCAGGCAGGTGTTCTCGCACGTCGTTCCGGCACCGCCGAAGAATGATCCGGAAATGGTGCTACATGAGGACTGAACGCGCACGTCGCATGTGTTCAAGTAGCAGCACGCGCCTTGCGCCTCTTGAGTGACGACGATACGAAAGGCATCCACCCAGAGCGCCTCCGACGGCGAAGTGGAGCTGCGCCGGATGGCGAGCTGCAAGTTGTTGACATCATTCTCCGTCCACGGCGAGTGCAAAGAAGTGATGTTGCTCTCCGATGCGTTCAACATCCAGTCGCACGGCCCGCCGTCGCTCGCCTGAAACTCTGGCGCATCAGTGACATTGAAGAAGAAGCTGCCGGTCACGCTGTTCGTCCATGAGCCGTAGACGTTCACGTTCACGGACGTAATTCGGTGCCCTGGATTCAACGTAAAGTGTGTGAACTGCCTTGCCAGCAGGTAGTTGTTCGGCTCGCCCGCGGGCGCGCTGGCACTGCACGAGTCCTCTCCCGGATTCGCGCGGCAGTTGTCGCCACCCGGGCAGGTCACCGCTCCGACAGCGTTCGACTCATAGTTCCAACCGTCGACCACGCGAACGTCCGTCGCGTAGAGCGTCTGGGCTTGCGCCGACGAGCCAGTTAGGCCGATGGCAGCCGCGGTTGCGACCATGACACAGCACAACTCACGATGAATATTCATCGATGTCTCCCGAACAATGACATTTAACAAAGAATCTGCCCCACGAAAGTTCGCGAACAGATGGCAGATTGCCCAGACTACCGCACAACAAGTTGGCGTGTCAAGGGCTACCCGTGATCAGGCAGCAAAAATATTCGTTTGTTTGTTTTGAGCCAAATCCACCCAAATAGGGGGCGACAAATCCGCGTCCAAGCATGGCGATGCACTCTCTTGACCACTGCGTCCGCCTGAAGCGGGCCCGCGGTGGCACCCGGGCGCTCACTCTTCCAAGTACGTATACCCATCCAGCCCGCTCTCGTAGAACGCCATCAGGCTCTTGCCCTCGGCGACGGTGAGGCGGTTGAGTTTGATGGAACGCTCGATGTCGCGACGGACCGCGCGGCGCATGTCCTGGTCGTCGAACTGCACGTACGAGAGCACTTCCTTGACGGTGTCGCCCTCGATGACCTCGTCGATCGACCAGTTGCCTCCGTCGGGGCCGTCGTTGGCGCCGCCGTCGGGGTTGTGAGAGACGTGCACGGCGTGCGTGTCGCCGAGCAGGTTGTGGAGATCGCCCAGGATCTCCTGATAGGCCCCGAGCAGGAAGACACCGAGGTAGTAGGGCTCGTGCGCGCCGGTGTACGGGCCGGAGCGATCGGCGCTCGACGAAGAACCGGGATGGCCGTTGGCCGCGCCGTTGGGAGCGAGGGCGGGGGCGGCGGGGGCGGCCTGCGTGAACAGGCCGGGGGCCGCGGGCCGCAGCTCGTGGACCTCCAGAGCCTTCTTCTCGACGCGCTTGTCAACGAACGAGTCGATCTTGCCGTCGGAGTCGCAGGTGATGTCGGCGAGCACGGCGCGGCGGGTCGGCTCCTCGCCCAGGCGGTGGATGGGGACGATCGGGAAGAGCTGATCGATCGCCCACGAGTCGGGCATCGACTGGAAGAGCGAGAAGTTGCAGAAGTAGATGTCGCTGAGGATCTCGGGCAGGGCCTCGAACTCCTCGGGCACCTCGCCCTTGCGGGCGCAGATGTCGAGTACCTTGCGGCCGATCGACCAGAACAGCCGCTCGCTCGCGGCCCGCATGGGCAGCGACATGTAGCCGAGCGCGAACAGGCTCATGGCCTCGTCGCGGGCCTGCATCGCGTCGTGGTAGACCTCGACGGCGTTGCGATCGCCACCCCCGAGGCGGTCGTAGGCGTCCATCAGGTCGAGCACCGGTTGCGGCGCCTCCTTCTCCTGCGAGAGGTCGGCCTTGATCCGCTCCATCTCGGGCTCGATGTTGAAGGCGCTCTTGCCGAGCACGTTCACAACCAGCACGCTGTTGTACGCGACCATCGCCCGGCCAGACTCGCTGATGATGGTCGGGTGGGGCACGCCCGCGTCATCGCACACGGTCTTGATGCGGTACACGACGTCGGCCGCGTACTCCTCGACGGTGTAGTTGATGCTGCTGGTCCACGCGGACTGGGAGCCGTCGTAATCGACGCCCATGCCGCCGCCGATGTCGAGGAACTTCATCCCGGCGCCCAGCCGCACCAGCTCGGTGTAGATGTGCGTCAACTCATTGACGGCGTTCTTGAGCTGGCGGATGTCGTACAGCTGGCTGCCGACGTGGCAGTGCAGCATGTTCAGGCAGTCGGCCATGCCGCGGGACTTGAGGTACTCGAGCGCCTCCAGAACCTCGGTGACGAACAGGCCGAACTTGGAACGCGCCCCGGCGCTGGCCTCCCAGCGCCCCGCGCCGCGGCTCGAGAGCTTGGCGCGGACGCCGATCTTGGGCCGCACGCCGTAACGCTCGGCGTGCTTGACGATCAGTTCAAGCTCGCTGAACTTCTCGACCACGGGGATGATGTTGCGCCCGAGCTTGGTGGCCAGGACGACGGTCTCGATGAACTCGTCGTCCTTGAAGCCGTTGCAGATGATCGGCATGTCGTCCTGCCCCTCGGTGAGGGCCAGGACGGCCAGGAGTTCGGGCTTGGAGCCGGCCTCGAGGCCGAAGTTGAGCTCCTTGCCGATCTTGGCGATCTCCTCGCAGACATGGCGCTGCTGGTTGACCTTGATCGGGTAGACGCAGTGATACCGGCCGCCGTACTGGTTGTCGGCGATGGCCTTGTCGAAGGCGGTGCGGATCTCGCGGAGGCGGTGTTCGAGGATGCCGGAGAAGCGGATCAGGACCGGCGCGTGGATGCCGCGCTCGGCCAGCCCGTTCACCAGGTCGAACATGTCGATGCCCTCTGCGGGGCTCTTGCCGGGCATGACGGTGAGGTGGCCCGCGCCGTTGACGCCGAAGTAGCCCTTGCCCCAGTCGCCCATGCCGTAAAGGCGTGCGGAGTCTTCCACTGTCCAGCGGCCGTGGAGGAAGGCGTTCTTGGGGGTGCTGATGGTGGCCATGAGTGTGCGGGTCAGAGAGTCGGGTCGCGGATCGCGGCGGGGGGCGCGCGTCGGACACTGGGTGTGCGAAAAAGCCCCGTTTCGCTCGCGCGGCGCGGCCGGCGCGATCGGCTCGGCAAAACAATAGCATGGCATCCCCGCGAGGGCACGCCGACGCGGGATGCGAGCGGGATCAAACCGCCGCGGGAACGCCGGAGGCGCGGATGGACCTGACGTGCTTCCGCAGCCGGTCGAGCAGGTTCCAGTACATGACCAGCGCGACCAGCGGGCCGAGCATGAGCACGACCGCGCCGAGGATGGCGATGAGCGGGAGGAGCCACATGTAGGTGCGGGTCCGGTTGATGATCCTCTGGTCGGGAACGCGGGCGGCCACCCAGCGGGTATAGCGCATGTTGGCGAAGAACTGGACAAGCCAGGCAATCGCGGCCACGACCGCGATCACGCCCGCGATTATCGCGACCACCAGGCCGAGGGCCCCTCCGCCCGCGGTGGCAACACCCGCAAAGGCCCCGGAGAAGGCGGCGAGCTGGAAGAGGAACTCCAATCCGGTGCCCACAACCTGAAGCATAACGGCGACCCGGATGTACTTGCGAGCAGACACCGGCACTTCGGTGCCGACAAAGCCCGGATCGGGCTCGGTGTACCGCCAGTAGCCGAGCAGGATCATCGCGGCCGGCACCAGGCCGGCGATGGCCAGGAGCAACCGCACTTCACGGCCGGCACCGGTGCCCGTGACGCCCAGGAACATCCCCACAGCAAAGATCACGATCTGCACCAGGATGCCGTTGAGAACCAGCGAGAGCCCCGAGTGGACCTTCTCGAGGTACTCCGGTGCGGCAAACTGGAGGAGAAACCCGCGGAGCGACTGCTCGACCGCCAGGCCGCACTCAGGGCACTTGCCGCTGGTGGGCAGGCCGCGGAGGTTGTAACTGCACCGGATGCAGGATCGGTCGGTCTCGACACTGGGTCCGAGCGACGGCGCTTGACCGACCGATGCGAGGGTGTCGGCGATGGAAGCCCCACATTCCGGACAGGGCGCATCCGTCGGACAACCTCGCAGGTTGTAACGGCAGTTCATGCACAGCAGGTCGAAGGACACCTGCATCACCGCGGCGGGATTGGCTGGATCGGGCATCCGCGTAGCCTACCCCAGGCTGTTCGCGCTCGGCAATCTCGGGTGATTGTGCGGACGGCCCCCCTCCCCCCCTCCCGGACCAGCCCGGCTCAGCGCTTGGCAAACCACGTGACGCGGGCAATCACGACCTTCTCGAGTTCGAGCACATCGAGCCGTGCGGCGGCCGCGTTGGGCGCCTCCCACATCGGGGTCGAGAGCGCCGAAACGGGTTTGCCCACGCTCAGGCGGTTGATCGACAGGGCGAGCGCCTCGGCCAGTTCCGGGGCGGAGGCGGCCGCGACGGGCTTGGGCGAGAGTTTCGTGAACTCGTCGGCCTTGACCGGTCGGCCTTCGGGCTTGGCCTGCATGAACAGCCAGGACTTGGATGATGGGCCGTCGGCGCGGGCGTTCACTGGCGCGGCGATGAGCCGCCAGCCCGCCGGGGGTGACAGGCCGGTCAGGCCGCGCAGGTCGGCCAGCCGGTCGGCGGAGTCGGCGAGTTCGGGCAGGAGGGCGAGCGGCTTGGGGGGTGGCGGGGGTGGAGGCGCGGAGCGCAGGAGGTGGACGGAATAGACCGCGAGCCACACTGTCCCGAGCACCCCGGCGACCAGACCGGCGATGATGAGCCGTCGGTGCGGGTGGAGTCGGAGACCATCAATCTGGAAGCGGACGACGGAACGGAGTTGGGCCGGGATGATGGGCACGGGTGAGAATCGCCGGATCGCGCGAACAGGTGAACGGATGGAGAACCATATGATCGGCGGGGAAGGAAACCGGGCTGGAGAACGCATGGCGGATGTGATCCACATCGACAGGTTGCTGGCGCGGGCGGTGATCGGGCTCAACGAGTGGGAGCGGCGCGCCAAGCAGGATGTGCTGGTGAGCGCGAAACTGTGGATCGACCTGCGGCGGGTGGGGTACAGCGACCGCGTGGATGACACGCTGAACTACGGGACACTGATCCGGCAGGTGCTGGCGCACGTGGAGGCATCGGAGCGGCACACGGTGGAGACCCTGGCGACGGAGGTCGCGGGGATCTGTCTCTGGGACCCCGTGGTCGGGCGGGCGAGGATTCGAGTCGCCAAGCCCGCGGCGGATCGGTTCGTGCGGTCGGTGGGCGTGACGATCGAGCGCACGCGCGAGGAACTCATGCAGGAGGCCTACATCGCGCTGGGCTCGAACCGCGAAGGGGAGAAGAACCTGCCCGCGGCGGCGTCCCGCCTGAACTCGATCGGGGAGGTGGTCAGGGTGTCGGGGGTCGTGCAGACGGAGGCCGCGAACGGGCGCGGTGGTGACTACCTGAACGCCGCCGCGGTCGTACGGACTTGCCTGCCCGCGGCGGAGGTTCGGCGGAGGCTGAAGGCCATCGAGCGAGAACTGGGGCGCGAGGCCGACAGCGAGAGCGTCAAGGTCGACCTGGACCTGAGCCTGCTGGGCGGGCTGGTGATCGACGCCGGCGATGTGCGTATCCCGCACGCGGATGTGCTGACCAGGCCGCACGTCGCGGCCCTGCTGGCCGAGGTCGGGCCCGAGGTTCGGCACCCGGGGACGGGCGACACGATGCGAGCGATCGCCAGCGGGCTGGGCGGAGGGGTTATCCGGCCACGGGGCGATGTGAAACTGACACCCGGCGGCAAGGGGAGCGGTCTGTGAGCGTGCCGAGGCTGGAACTGTTCCGCGAGTACTCGTTCGGCGCCGCGCGCCGGCTCTCCGCCCTGCCGCCGGGACACAAGTGCGGCCGGCTGCACGGGCACACCTTCCTGCTGCGCGTGTGGGTAGGCGGCGAGCTTGATGCGAAGACCGGGATGCTGATCGATTTCGAAGATGTCGATGCGGCTCTGCGGCCGGTGCTGGATGCGCTGGATCACCACGAACTCAACGGGCTGCCGGGCCTGGAGAACCCGACGACCGAGCACGTGGCCATGTGGGTCTGGACGCGGGCGCGGGCCGCGCTGCCCCGGATCACGCGGTTGGAACTGCGCGAGTCGGCGACGGCGGGCGTGGTGATCACGGGCTGAATCAGGCGCCGGCGCCCGCCAGAACGCGCGTCGAACCCTTGCCAAGCACCCTGTCGGCGTACTCGACCATCGCGTCCCGCAACTGCTCGAAACTCTCCAGCACGTAGTAGATCGGCTGGTAGTGGTCGATCTCGAAGTCCGTGTTGCAGATCATCTCGAGGTCGAACGGCCGCCACTCGGCGACCGGGCGCGGCTTGCAATCGGGTGCGCGTGAAGACGGCTTCATCCACTGGCCCTTGAGCGCGTACTCCGACTCGGCGTGGCTCGAAACAAGCCCCGATCCGTAGATCTTGACGCGGCCATCCTCGCGGATCAGCCCGAACTCGACGGTGAACCAGAAGAGCCGACCGAGGCGCTTGATGTGCTCGGCATCCTCGCACTTCAGGGCCGCGCGCCCGTAAGTCTGCAGGAAATCGGCGAAGACGCGGTTGGCGTGCAGCGGCACGTGACCGAAGACATCGTGGAAGATGTCGGGCTCGGGGAGGTAGTCCATGACCTCCCGCGGGCGGATGTTGATCGTTGTGGGAAACTGGCGGGCCGCGAGGCAGGCAAAGAACGCCTTGAGCGCGAGGTAGCCCGGGACGCCGTAACTGGACCAGTTGCTGACCTCGGTGAGGTAGCGGTTGATGCCGACGAGCTTGGTGCCCTTCTTCAACTCCGTGCCGTCGGCGATGGTGCAGTCGGCTTCGAGCGTGGAGTCGCACAGCAGAGGGAGGCGGTCGCGCGACAGCCGCAGGATCTTCAGACCCTCGATGAACGTGCGGCTGACCTGCGCTTCGAGCATCGCCCACCGGCGATCAAACAGGTCGCGCCAGACCTCGTGGTTCTCTCGCGTATAGAGGTGGTACCGCTGGGTGATGTAGAACTTGCTCACGTCGATCTCGTCGGAGAGCATGCCGTTGGTCGCGTCGGCCGCGGCCTGGGCCCTCACGGCCTCGTCGGAACTGATGATGTTGTTGTAGTTGATGGGCTGGCTCATGCGCGGGACCCCTTGCAAGGGAGGCTCGGATCAGGTAATTGTAGGGGCGATTCGGGCGGTCGGGGAGGATGGATTCGGCCCACGGGCCCGTCAGGAGCGGAACATGGCCATCGATCCGATGCTCTACAAGAAGTACAACAAGCGGAAAACGGATCTCGATATCGGGGCGACGCTCGCCCAAGGGTCCGCGCGGCAGGCGGAGCGGGACGCCATGCCGAAGGGCGCCGCCGCGGGGTTCAAGTCGAGTTGGGTGGCCGGCCGATTCGGCTTTGGCACGCAGATTCTCAACTGGTTCCTGACCTTCGGCAAGCGCAACCCCAAACGCTGAGTTCCACGGCCCACCGCTCCCGGCCGCGGACCGGTTTTCTCGCGCTGGGCAACTCCCCGGCGCATCACGCGAATATCATGGACTCCTCATGCCCTCACGGCCGACGCACGCCATGCTCATCGTCTGCACCGCGCTCACCCTGGGCGGCGGCTTGGGGGGATGCAGCGGCGACGGTGGCTCCTCGGGCGGGGCGCATGTGGGCGCGCCGCACGGCGGTATCTTCGGCACGCGCCGCAGCCCGAACGCGGAGTTGACACCGGACGAGGGCCGGAAGCTGCTGCTCGAGATCCAGAAAGACCCCAAGCGCATGAAGAAGCTCACGCCGCCGGAGCGGCGATACCTGGCCAAGGCGGGGCTCGTGAACAAGGGTGAGCTGACCGAACGCTGATGTGCGGTTGACGGGGTACCGCCCGTCACAGCATCCCGGCGCGACCGCGCAGGCGCCGCGCGAGCCGCTCCGAAACAACCAGCGCGGCCAACGCGAGCACGATCGAGATGACGATGAGCCTCGCCGCGGCGGCGTCTCCGCCGGGCACCTGCGAGAGCGTGTAGATCGCGACGGGCAGCGTCCGCGTCGAACCGGGGATATTGCCGGCCACGGTGATGGTCGCGCCGAACTCGCCGAGGCTGCGGGCGAACGCCAGCACGACACCGGCGACAAGGCCCTGACGGGCCAGCGGGAGTGTGACGCGGAAGAACACGCTCAAGGGCGAAGCGCCCAGTGACCTGGCCGCGTGTTCGAGCGTGGGATCGACCGACTCGATCGCCAGCCTCGTGGTGCGGACCAGCAACGGAAACCCCATGACCGCGGCCGCGATCGCGGCGGCCTTCCACGTGAACGCGATGTCGAAGCCGAGGTGGTCGTGAACCGCTCGACCGATCAGGCCGCGGCGGCCCAGCACCAGGAGCAGCAGATACCCGACCACCACGGGCGGCAGGACCAGCGGCAGGTAGGTCAGCAGTTCGACCAGCGCCTTGCCGTGAAACGACCGGCGCGCCAGCACCCACGCCAGCGCAACCCCGGGAACAATCGACAGAAGCACCGACACCAGCGCCACGCGCATGGAGAGCAGCAGGATGGAGAACTCTTCGGGCGTGGGGAGCCACCAGGCCTCGGCCGCGGTCATGGGCGGGAGGGTACGCGGAAGCCGTGGCGTGCGAAGATCGCCGCGGCCTCCGGCCCATCAAGAAAATCCATCAGTTTGACGGCCGCCGGATTGACGGCCTCGCGTTTGACCATCGCGATGGGGTACACGATCGGATCGTGCGTGTCCGCAGGAACGGCGGCCACGACGGTGACCTTTCCCGACGCGGCCGCATCGGTCGAATACACGATCCCCGCATCGGCCTCGCCGATCTCAACCAGGCGGAGGGCCGCGCGAACATCCTGCGCCGGGAGCAGCCGGGGCTGGAGCGAGCGCCACCACCCGAGCTTTTCCATCACCTGCTTCGCGTAGCGTCCGGCGGGAACATGCAGCGGGTCCGCGACCGCGATGCGGCTGACGCCGGGGAGCGAAGACGCGAAGTCAAAGTCGCTCGCAACCCGCGCCGAGAACGGCTTGTCCTTCGGCGCCACCAGCACCAGGCTGTTGCCCAGCAGATCCTGGCGCGAGCCCGCGACGATGTGCCCCGAGGCCGCGAGCTCGTCCATCCACTTCTCGTCCGCGGAGATGAAGACATCGGCGTCCGCGCCGGCCTTGATCTGCTGGGCGAGCGTGGACGAGGCGGCGAAGTTGGTGATGATGCGCGTGGAAGTGCGCGACTCGTACAGCCCGACAACCTCACCGAGCGCATCGGTCAGGCTTGCCGCGGCGAAGACCGTGAGCGATGGCGCCCCGCTCGACGGCGGCTTGGGTTGCCCGCACGCCCCCAGGCCCAGCGTGGCGATCAGCACGAGGCACGCAAGAAGATTGGCGCGAACCAGGTCGGTCATGCCGCCGGATCATACCGCCTCAGATCACACGCGCCCGGCCTTGCCGGCACGCCGAGAACCTCGTCACCCCACCGCGTTCGGAGCCGGGCGCCCCGACACGATGGCCGCGGCGTTCTCGCACGCGATGCGGGACATCTCCTCGCGCCAGTGCCGCTCGCCGCTGCCGATGTGCGGGGTCAGCACGACGTTGTCGAGCGTCAGCAGGTCCGGATGAACCCGCGGCTCGTGCTCGAACACATCCAGCCCCGCGGCCCAGATGCGGCGCGACCTGAGAGCGGCCGCGAGCGCTGCCTCGTCAACCGTCGGGCCGCGAGATGTGTTGATGAGGATCGCCTCGGGCTTCATCATCGCCAGCCGTGCCGCGGAGATGAGGTGGCGGGTCTCGGGCGTGAGCGGTGTGTGGATGCTGACCACATCGGCCATCCTCAGCCCCTCTTCAAGCTCGACGCGCCGCGCAGCGATCGGCGCCTGCTCGAAGTCCAGGTGGCGGGAGCGGGCCGTGTAGACCACGCGCATCCCGAACGCCTGCGCTCGCAACGCAACCGCGCGCCCGATGCGCCCCGCCCCGACGATGTGGAGCACCTGGCCGGTCAGGTGCCGACCAAGCCAGCCGGTCGGGAACGTGTTGCCCTCGTGCTCGAACCGCCCCGATCGCACGAAGCGGTCGCCCTCGCACAGCCGCCGCGCCGCGGCCAGCAGAAGCGCCCACGACATGTTGGCCGTCCCCTCCGTCACCGCGTCGGGTGTATTGGTCACGATCACACCGCGCTCGCGACACGCTCCCAGGTCGATGTTGTCGAATCCCACGGCGAAGTTGCACACGCCCTTGAGTTGCGGGCCCGCCGCGGCCAGGAACTCGGCATCGACGCGGTCGTGGAACATGCTGACGACCGCATCAGCCCCGCGCACGAACTCGAGGAGCTGTGCCCGCGAGAGCTGCGGCAGCGCGGGGGCCATCCTGACGCTCGCTCCGCGGATGACTGGGGGGGGCGGCGCGGCGGGGTCAGACGGGGCGTCCGCCGCGCCGCGGAGGGGGATGGCACGGGTGATGGCGATGAGGGGGGGCATGAGGAGACGGGAACTCCGAACTCGGAACTCACCGCGATTCTACGGGGATCAGCAACGCGCCGCGCGCTTCGTCAAGCGTGATCGCCTGCGCGGGCGCGATGGCCTCGGCGGCAGTCTGGCCCGCGCGTCGCCTGTAGACCGCGGCTTGTATGGAGTCGCCCGGATCGGCACGAACGATCGGCACATCGCTCCCGAACCAGAGCAGGGCGTCGTCGCCGCCCGGCTTGCAGCCCGCATCGATCAACTCCCGCAAGGGCAGCACGCGATCGAGTCGATCCGGGAACTGCCCGGTCAACACCTCGATGTCCGCGAGCAGGTGGCAGGGCTGAACGCTGCACACGATGCCGAGCCCGGCGAATCGCGGCACATCGGCCTCATCGACAATCTCCGCGTGCTCAACGCGGTGGCGGTTCCCGGGCGCGCGCGGCGTGGCCGTGCGCTCGAACGCGTCGAGGACCATCCGCACCGCGCCATCGCCGATGGCGTGCACGGCGATGTGAAGCCCCAGCGACTCCGCGAGCCCGATCGCCGCGTCGAGCTTCGCCGCGGGCAGCATCGCGCGGCCGCACGCCAGGCCGTGGAACGGCTCCCGATACGGCGCGAGCACGAGCGCGGTACGCGAGTTCAGCGTGCCGTCCGCGAACACCTTGCCCCCCGCCAGCCGGATCGCCCGCGATTCCCAGGCCGCGCGGCCCGCGTGGACAGCCGGCAGTTCCGCGATGTTGGGATAGAGCTGCACGCGCTCCACCGGCAACTCGCCCGCGCGCTCGATGCACGCGAGCATCGGGCCCAGCCAGCCCTGCGCGTGCAGATCGTGCACCTCCCGGTAGCCCAGCGCGGCCAGCGAGCGGAGCGCGGCCAGCACGGACGCCCTTCGCTCCGAGTCCGATTCGGGCGGCGCGGACGCCCACGCCCGATACGCCGCGTGCTCGATCAGCAACCCCGACGCGCGCCCGCTCGCCGCATCGACGCACACCTCGCCGTTGGGCTCGACCCGCTGGCCGGGCGCCAGCCCCGCAGCCCGGAGCGCGGCGGTGTTCCCGGCCGCGGCGTGGTGGTCGAACGACATGATCACGCACGGGCGATCGCCGCAGGCCCGATCCAGTTCCCCCAGCATCGGCCAGCGTCGCTCGGCCCACGATTCGATGCGTGCCGATTTCAGTCGCACCCACGCGCCCGCCGGCAGGCGATCGGCCGCGCGCCGCACCGCGTCCAGGCATTCGGCCACGGAAGCACAAGCAGCCAGCGACGGGATCGTCAGCGATTCACCGAGCGCGAGGATGTGCGCGTGGGCCTCCCTCATGCGGCCTTGCTCAGCATCGCGTCGATCAGCGCCTGCGCCTGCTCGGGTGATCCGGCCTCGAGGTCGAACTCGACCCGCACGATCCCGAACCTCGCGCGGATGTCCAGGCCGTGAGGATCGACCCCGACGCACAGCGGATCGCTCACCTCGACCCGGGCGTGCCTGCGGGCCAGCCAACCGAGCCGGTCTCGCGACGTGTTCACATGCTTGACCAGACGCGGCTCGGCCTTCCGCAGCGGGTTCGGCCGCATCAGCGCTTCGCGGTCGTACACATCGCCCGGCGCATCCGGACGCTTGGCCCCGGTGATCTCGCACCGCAGCCACGCCCACGCCGTCCGCTCACCCCCCGAACCCGTCCGCGCCGCCGCGTGGTACGCGTGCCATCGATCCACGCACTCCTCGGCCTCCGGCCGCGCGATCGCCGCCGGCTCGATCGCCAGTTGCAGGTGGCGTGTCACCTCGTCGGGCAGGTGGATGACCAGTTCGGTGGCCGACACGAACCCCGGCTCGGCGGGAAAGACGATCGCGCCCGAGGCGGCATCCACGATGAACCGCACCTCGGCGCGGCGCTCGTGGAACTGCACGGTCGCCTCGTGGTACCGGCGGAGCAGCCGCAAACCGTCGGGGGGCAGGTCGGGGTCGAAGGGCATGGTGTCTCATCGTTGGACCCCACCGCGCTCCGGGCCGGAACCATCCGACCACGTACACTCTGCCTCCCATGCCCCCCAACCCCGCCGAATCCTCCCCTTCCTCCGCCGCCGCCAAGCCGGGGCACACCGAATCCATCAAGGAGACCCTGATCTCGATCGTCATCGCGTTCGCGCTGGCGTTTGTCTTCCGCGGTTTCGTGGTCGAGGCGTTCGTCATCCCCACCGGCTCGATGGCCCCGACGCTCATGGGGGCGCACATGCGCTTCACCAGTCCGAGCACGGGCTACTCCTGGCCCGTCGGACCGTGGGAGCAGATCGGCGAGAACGAGTACGCCCCGATCCAGGGCGGCGGGCGACCCGGAGGGAGCGGCGGGCCGGACTCGATCACCGTCCACGATCCCATGTCGGGCGACCTGATCGACAAGCGCGGCGTCCCCCTGCGTTCGGGCGATCGGATCCTCGTGCTCAAGTACCTGTACTCGATCTTCAACCCGCAGCGGTTCGACGTGATCGTGTTCAAGAACCCGACCAACCCCAGCATCAACTACATCAAGCGGCTCATCGGCCTCCCGGGCGAGGAGGTCGCGCTGATCGACGGCGATGTCTTCACGCGCAACCTCGCCGGGGGCGCCGCGGCCGCGACGACCAACTCGAACAGTTGGCTCGAACCGGGCTGGACGATCGCCCGAAAGACCCCCCTCCAGCAGGAAGTCGCCTGGATGCCGATCTTCGACTCCGCCTACACGCCGCTGGAATCGACGACCTTCAACCGCCCGTGGAACACCGCCGACACCGCGGCCTGGAGGTTCGACGGGCGCGTGTACGCCTTCGACGCGGCGGCCGTGAAGAACCCCGGCGGACGCTCCGAACTCTTCTTCGACCAGACGCGCCAGCGGTTCAAGCCGATGAACTACTTCGGTGTTGAACGCGGCGAGAAATGGACCATCGACGACCGCTACCCCTACGACGAGACACCCTTCGGCGACCGCGGCCGATGGGCCCCCGAGACGTTCCAGCACGAGCCCCGGTACCCCGTCAGCGACGTGCGCATGCGGGCAGGGATCGAGCCGACGGCCGACGGCCTGACCATCGAGGCGACGCTGCGGGCTCGCGGCCACGAGTTCCAGGCCGTCATCGAGGGCACAACCGTCAGGCTGAGGATGCGGACCATGACCGGCGAGATGGGCATCTTCGGTCCGTGGAAAGATGTCAGCACCAACGCGATCGCGCCGCTCAGGCCCGGCCACGTCGCCAACATCGAGTTCTGGCACGCCGATCAGTCGCTGCAACTGTGGATCGACGGCGCGGTCGTCGCCCGGCACGATTACGACTGGTCGCCCGCCGAGCGCGTGCTCAACTCGACCGGTAAGATGCTGGAGGATGTCCTCGCCAACCCGCAGGGCGACCGGGTCAGCGCGCTCTCGCCGCCCGCGCTCTACCGCGACCGCCGACCCGATGTGCGATGGGCCTTCGGCGGGAGCGGCGGGAAGGGTGGCGCGAGGCTCTACCGCGTCGGGCTCGACCGCGATCTCTACTACCAGCCGGCCATCAAGAGGCGCAACATGGCCGCCCTCGGGCCGGGGCTCGGCACTTCGCCCAACGCGGCGCTGAAACTCAACCCCGACCAGTTCTTTGCCTGCGGCGACAACTCGCCGCAGAGCCTCGACGGCCGCCTTTGGGATTCGATCGACCCGTGGGTGGCGCACGAGTTTGACGACACCATCGGCGTCGTCCCGCGCGAACTGCTCCTCGGCCGCGCCTTCTTCGTCTACTGGCCCAGCCTCATCAAGGGCGGCAAGGGCATCCCCGTCCCGGACTTCGGTCGGATGCGGTTCATCTGGTGAACGACCCGGCGCATCCGCCCGGCACACGCGCCCGCCAGAATCCGTTATCATGCACCGTCAGGGGCGACGGACAGTCCTCGATCGTCACGATCCGCGGAATCGAGGCGGCCGCCGCAGCAGCACCGTTGCCGGAGCGTCGCCCGATTCGCCACGAGTTGAACGCCCAGGTGTCCAAGCCGGAGATGGGGGCCTCCAACGTGCTCGACTCCATAGTTTGACGGAGTTCACCACCCGCCCCTTCAACCAATATGGCCCCCACCATGAGCACGGCCGCCGCCAGCCTGACAATCTCCCTCGCGTGTCTCCACGCGCTTCAGCCCGCGGCCGCCCAGCCGCCCGCGAACCCGCGGGGCGAGCCCGCCGTTACCCCCCAGGCGCCGCCGCCGGTCGAGGCCGCGGCCGTCGAGCCGCCATCCACGGTCGCGGTGCCCCCGGTCGGAGATGCCCGCGACACGTCGGGTTGGCGTGCCGAACTTTTCGGTTGGATCTGGCTGGTTGGGCTGACCGGCGATGTCCGGCTCGGTCGCTTGTCCGCCGACGTCGACGCAACATTCGCGGAAATCGTGGATGATTCCGACTCGCTGTTTGCCCTCTCGGGCCGACTCGAGGTCGGCCATGGCCGTCTCGGAGGCTACATCGACGGGTTCTACGCCGACATCGGCGCCGAAGACCAGTCCGGGCCGCCGGGATTCGCGGCGGTCGACTTTTCCACCGAGGAACTCATCATCGACTTCGGCATGACCTACCGGCTCGCCGAGTGGACACCCGGGAAAGGGGCCGGCCACCCCGGACGGAAGATCGGCCTCGATCTCTGCGCCGGGGTGCGGTACTCCGATCTGGACGTGACCATCGACCCCGCGAGGGTGCGCTCGCGCTCGCGCCAGGAATCCTTGATCGATCCCATCATCGGCGCCCGCCTGGTCCTGCCGATCGCGGAGCGATGGAGCCTGGCCATCAACGGCGATGTGGGCGGGTTCGGCGCATCCTCGGACCTCACATGGTCCGCGACGGGCGTGTTCGGCTTTGACTTCCACATCGGCAAGATGCCCGCGACGGCCTACCTCGGCTACCGCGCGATCGGCTGGGAATCCACCGTCGATTCGGGGCGCGACGAGTTCACCTGGGACATGGTCGAGCACGGCCCGCTGATCGGGCTGGGGCTCCGCTTCTAAACGGCCTTGCGTGATTCGGCCACTGCCAGCATGGCTCGTCGATCGGCGTGGATGAGCCAGGCCTTGACGTCGGCGGCGAGGTCGGCGATGCGTTCGCGGGTGTGGTTGTAGGTCACGGCCTTG
>JADLCX010000064.1 GCA_020846975.1 Phycisphaerales bacterium | reverse complement strand
GCTTCTTGGCCTCGACGATGAAGCGGGCGAACCCGCCCAGGCGGAAGAGGTAGTCGGGGCGGCGGCTGCGCAGCCCGCCCGCGTCCACCGTCTCGACGTTCTTCTCGATGATGACCTCGGCCTCGCTCGGGCCGACGCCTTTGGTGTCGCCGACATCCCACCCCAGCGCGCGCCAGAAGGGGTCGATGAACTGCTGGCGGATCTCGGCTTCCTTGGTGTCCTTGGACTTGTACGCCTTTATGTGGGCGCGGAAGTTGGCGATGAGGGCGGTGGGTGCGGCGCGGCGGTCGGGCATTGCGGCTCCGTAGGAGGTAGCAGGATAACGCGACTTGACGGCGAATGCCGGGCCCGCCGCCCCCGGCGCCCCCGCGCGGGCTTCCGAACCGCCCGTTTTCCCGCGCCTCCGCGCCCCCGCGTGAGACCCGGCCCTGATGGCACGCCCGGGCCCTCCCCCACGGTCGGGCTGCATGTCCGCGGCGCCGGGTCGGCGGGTGTTGTTCGCAGTCGGTTCCCCGCCTAAGCGGGTGTCAACGGTCTCCCCCGTGCGGGTGGATCGCCGGCGGCCGCCGCAAGGTCGATCGGTCATGTTGCATCGGATCAAAGAAAACATCGGACAGCATCTTCAGAAGTCCTTCGCACCCGCCGATGCGGTTGGTCGGCCCCGCAGCGCACCGGGTGTTCCGGCGTGCGTGCGGGGAGTGAACCCTCGAGTCTCCCGTGATCGGGAGCGGAAAAGGATGTGATCCATGGCAGATTACCTGCCGGGACCGGATGCGGACTACCAGGCCTGGGTCGCCAACTTCGTCACCTACGCCAGCGCCAACATGGGCGCGCTCGGGCTGGTGGCGGCCGACCTCGCGCCCGTCTCGACCGCGCAGTCGAACTTCAGCGCCGACTTCGCCGACCACATCGCCGCCAGGGCCGCCGCCCAGGCCGCCAAGCAGGCCAAGGATGAGGCCCGCGCCGCGTGCACGGCCGCCATCCGCCCGCTCGTGCGGCGGTTGCAGGCCTCGCCCTCGGTCAGCAACGCCGAGCGCGAGGCGCTGGGCATCACCGTGGCCGCCACCCCCGGCCCCATCGGCGCCCCCACCACCGCCCCGATCGTCAGCATCGAGTGCGGGAACCGGCTCCAGCACACCCTCCGCTTCGTGGACAGCGCCAGCCCCACGCGGAAGGCCAAGCCCGCGGGTGTGCTCGGGGTCGAGATCTGGAGCAAGGTCGGCACCACGCCGCCCGCCGGCGAGGGCGAGCTCCGCTTCGTCGCCATCGACACCGATGCGCCCTTCGTGCTGAACTACACCAGCGAGGATGGCAACAAGAACGCCTACTACTGGCTGCGGTGGGTCAACCCCACCGGCGAACGCGGCCCCTGGAGCGAGCAGGCCCAGGCGACCATCGCGGCCTGACCGGGCCACGGCCCGCGAACCAACCGGCCCGCTCGCGGCCCGGGAGGGGGGGGCGAGCGGGCCCGGGCGACCATCGCGGCGTGAGTTCTCGGCTTCTTACGACCAACCCTGTTCAGCGCCCCGGCCTTCCGCCGGGGCGTTGTTGTCTACTGGTTCGCCACCAGGTTGCTCGATTGCTCGACGAACTTGTCGCCGCTCCAGGCGGCATCCCTGGTGACCATCCCCTGGGCCGCGGCCTTCTCGGCGGCCTTGGCCTCGGCCTGGCGGCGCACCAGGTCGGCGTGGGTGGTGAAGAAGGGCAGCGCTGCGCCGCGGAACTCGGGGATCGTCCTGAAGCCCTTGCGGTCCATGAACGCCGCCAGCTGGGCGCACATGTCCTTCACCATCCTGTAGCCGTGGATCATCACGCCCGTGCACACCTGCACCGTGTCCGCGCCCAGGAGCAGGAACTCGGCGGCGTGCTCGCCGGTCTCGACCCCGCCGATGGCCGAGAGCGAGCGGTCGGGGTAGGGCGGCAGGGCCAGCTCGCGCGTCGGGCCGGAAGGATCGGCCGGGCCCGCGCCCGGGCCGGCGGGCCGCAGGCCGGTGGCCCCGTACATCATCGTCGCCGTCTGCATGACCATGCGGAGCGCGATCGGGCGGACCGCCTTGCACGAGTAGCCCCCGGGGACCGTGTAGCCCTCGACCGTCGGCTCGGGCCGGAGCGTGTCGAGGTTGACCGACATGACGCTCAGGATCGTGTTGATCGCGCTGACCCCTTCGCAGCCGGCCCCGAGCGCGGCCCGGGCCGGTTCCTCGATGTGCGTGATGTTGGGCGTCATCTTGGCCCACACCGGCACGGCGGCGACCGAGTTGACCCACCCGCACACCTCTTCGAGCACCGCGCAGTCCTGGCCCATCGCCGCGCCCATGCGCCGCTCGGGCAGGCCGTGCGGGCAGGAGAAGTTGAGCTCGAAGGCATCGACCCCCGCCTCCTGGCACCGCTCGACGATCTCGACCCACGCGGCCTTGCTGTACTCCTCCATGATCGAGGCGATGAGGATGCGGCCGGGGTACTTCTGCTTGAGGAGCCTGAACTCCTTCAGCCAGGTGTCGAACGGGCGGTCGGAGATGAGCTCGATGTTCTCCCAGCCGATGACCTCCTGCCCGTCGGCAGCGCGCATGCGGGCGTAGCGCGGGGCGACGTTGACGACCTTCGAGGCGTCCAGCGAGATGGTCTTGGCGATCACCGCGCCCCAGCCCTCGTCGAAGGCCTTGCCGATCACGTTGGCGTTGGTGCCCGGCGGCCCCGACCCGATGATGAACGGGTTGGGCAGGCTCAGCCCGTTGACGGTGATGGACAGGTCGGCCATGGCGGGCTCCGGGGCGGGCAAACCCGCGGGGAAGGCGGGCCGGCAGTATACCCCGGCAGGCCGGTCGCGCGGGGCCCCGCGCAGCCCCGCCTACCTCGACGGCACCTCATCGTCGAACCCCTCCCCGCCGTCATCGTCGGCGCCCGAGAGGGCGGGGGAACCCGCCTCCAGCTCGCGGATCATCCGCACGCACGAGTTCCAGCGCAGCGCGGCATCGTCGTTGGCCGCGGGCGCCAGGCCGTCGGCGGCCTCGAAGTGGGCCATGGCCCGGCCGAGGATGCCGAGCACATCGGCCCGCGCGTAGCCGCGGTCGTGGAGGGCCTTGGCCCACCGCTCCTCGACCACGCCCGCGAAATAGGCCCGCTCGAACCCGTCGGCCAGCCCCGCGGCCAGCGCGCGGGGCTCTTCCGGCCGCGCCCCGGGCTCCTCGAAGCGGTCGGTCAGGGCCAGCAGCAGCGCGGCGATCCCCGCCTGGCTCGCCGGGTCGGCCGCGAGGATGTCGCGGGCGATGCTCTCGGCCTCGCGGGGCTCGTTGAGGAAGCGGTACCGCTCGGCCTTGGCCAGGGCGCGGGGGATCGCCTGCTTCTCGATGGGCTTGAGCTCGGGCACGGGCGCGGCCTCCGTTCACTTGGACGGGCGGAAGATGCGGAACAGCCTCGTCAGGGGATCGTAGAACTCGTCCACCACCCGCTCCTTGAGCGGGATGATCGCGTTGTCGGTGATGGTGATGTGCTCGGGGCAGACCTTCGTGCAGCACTTGGTGATGTTGCAGTAGCCCAGCCCGGCCGAGTCCTTCAGGTGCTCCAGCCGGTTCTCGGTGTCCAGGGGGTGCATCTCCAGCGCGGCGGTGTAGACGAAGTGGCGGGGGCCGGCGAACTCGGCGTGCTTGTGGTGGTCGCGCAGGACGTGGCAGACATCCTGGCAGAGGAAGCACTCGATGCACTTGCGGAACTCCTGGACCCGGTCCACATCTTCCTGCCGCATCCGCCAGGTGCCGTCGGGCGCATCGGGCGCGCGGGGCTTGAACTTGCGGATGCGCTTCTTGACCTCGAAGTTCCACGAGACATCCGTGACCAGGTCCTTGATGTGCGGGAAGGCCCGCATCGGCTCGACGGTCACGGGCACGGAAAGGTCCAGCGTGTCCAGCCGCGTCATGCACATGAGCCGGGGCTTGCCGTTGATCTCGGCCGAGCACGAGCCGCACTTGCCGGCCTTGCAGTTCCAGCGGCAGGCCAGCGTCGGCGCGGATTCGGCCTGAATCTGGTGGACCGCATCCAGCACGACCATGCCCTCGGTGATGTGGGTGGTGTAGTCCTTGAACGCCGCGGATTCGCCCCGGCCGGTGGTGATGCGGAAGGTTGCGTCGGGCATGGCGTGGTCCTGGGTCGTGCGGGCGGGGAGGGGCCGGCGGTCGGGGATGGCGGCGGCCGCCGCGGGGGCCGGGGGTTGGCGCGGGGTTTACTTGTTTTCCTCGATGACCCGCTTGAGGTCCTCCCGCGGGGGCGCGATCGGCTCGCGGCGGAGGTGCATCGAGCCGTCGCGGCCGCGCTGCACGACCGTGTTGTGGCCCGCGAAGTCCTTGCTCTTGTCGGGGCAGTCCTCGCGGAAGTGGCCCCCCCGGCTCTCACGGCGGTCCAGGGCGCAGCGGGTGATCGCCTCGGAGACGCACAGGAGGTTGGGAAGATCCAGGCAGGTGTGCCAGCCGGGGTTGTACTCGCGGTTGCCGTCGATCCCCACGGCCGCGGCCCGCCGGTTGAGCGCGGCGAGGCCGTCGAGCGCGGCGGCCATCTCGTGCTCGTTGCGGACGATCCCGACCTTGTCCTGCATCAAGTCCTGCAGCGCGTGCTGGACCTGGTAGGGGTTCTCGCCGCCGGCGCGGTCGAAGGGCGCGAGGGCCTCGCGCGCGGCGGCCTCGACCTGGGCATCGTCGGCGCTCGCGGCGCTCTGCGCCCGGGCCCACCGCGCCGCGTGCTCGCCGGCCCGCTTGCCGAACACCAGCAGGTCGCTCAGCGAGTTGCCGCCGAGCCGGTTGGCCCCGTGCAGGCCCGCGGCGACCTCGCCCGCGGCGAACAGGCCGGGGACGGTGGACATCTGCGTGACGCCGTCGACGCGCACGCCGCCCATGATGTAGTGCGTCGTCGGCCCGACCTCCATCGCCTCGGTCGTGATGTCCACACCCGCCAGCTCCTTGAACTGGTGGTACATGCTCGGGAGCTTCTTCTTGATGTGCTCGGGCGCGTTGGGGATCTTCTCCCTGATCCACGCGATGTCCAGGAACACGCCCCCGTGCGGCGAGCCGCGGCCGGCCTTGACCTCGCGGTTGATGCACCGGGCGACGTGGTCGCGCGTGAGCAGCTCGGGCGGGCGGTTGGCGTTCTTGTCGCCGGTGACGTAGCGCCAGCCCTCCTCGGTGTCCGCGGCGACCTGGTTCTTGTAGAGGTCGGGGATGTCGTCGAACATGAACCGGCGGCCGTCCTTGTTGACCAGGCGGCCGCCCTCCCCGCGCACGCCCTCGGTCACGAGGATGCCCCGGACGCTGGGCGGCCAGACCATCCCCGTCGGGTGGAACTGCACGAACTCCATGTCCATGAGGTCGGCGCCGGCGTTGTAGGCCAGCGCGTGCCCGTCGCCGGTGTACTCCCACGAGTTGCTGGTGATCTTGTACGCGCGGCCGATGCCGCCGGTGGCCAGCACGACGGCCCCGGCCTTGAACACGCGGAAGCGCCCCCGCTCGCGGTCGTAGCCGAACGCGCCGACGATGCGCCCGCCCCCGCCCGGCGGGCCCTCCTGGAGCAGCGCGGTGACGGTGTGCTCCATGTAGACCTGGATGCCCTGGTGGATACCGTGGTCCTGCAGCGTGCGGATCATCTCCAGCCCGGTCCGGTCGCCCACGTGCGCCAGACGCGGGTACTTGTGACCGCCGAAGTTGCGCTGCAGGATCCGCCCGTCCCCGGTGCGGTCGAACAGGGCGCCCCAGGCCTCCAGCTCCCGCACGCGGTCCGGGGCCTCCTTGGCGTGCAGTTCGGCCATGACCCAGTTGTTGACGTACTGGCCGCCGCGCATCGTGTCGGCGAAGTGCACCTTCCAGTTGTCGCGGTCATCGACGTTGGCCATCGCCGCGGCCATCCCGCCCTCGGCCATGACGGTGTGGGCCTTGCCGAGCAGGCTCTTGCAGACAAGGCCGACCGAGAGCCCGCCCGAGGCGGCGGCCTCGATGGCGGCGCGGAGACCGGCGCCGCCGGCGCCGATGACGATGACATCGTGTTCGTGGGTCTGGTAGTCGGGCATGAAGGGCTCGTCCAAGGCGAAGACAGTCTTGCCGCCCGCGAAGGGCAGCGGGTTGCGGGGCGAGGTTCAGATCAACCGCAAGTCCGTGATGTACCCCGTCGAGCACATCCTCACGTAGAAGTCCGTGAACCCGACCCAGAACAGGCTGAGCCACGCGAAGAGCATGTGCCGGCGGTTCAGGCACGTGACGCCGCGGTAGGCGCCCGCGCGCGCGGCCGAGCAGTCGGAGATGCAGTCCTTGCGGCCGCCGATCAGGTGCCGGAGCGAGTGGCAGCCGAAGGTGTAGGCTCCGAGCAGCACGGGGTTGATGCACAGCACGAGCGTGCCCACGCCAACGCCGAGGTGCCTGCTTCCATCGGCGCCCGTGAACCGGAACGCCTGGACCGCGTCCCACGCCAGGAGCCCGATGAACCCGACGGCCAGGTACAGGAAGTAGCGGTGGATGTTCTGGATGATGAGCGGGAACCTGCGCTCGCCCCGGTACTTCTCGCCGCGGAAGCCCGGCTCGCCGACCGCGCAGGAGATCGGATCGGCCCAGAAGGCCTTGTAGTACGCGCCCCGGTAGTAGTAGCACGTGAATCGGAACCCGCCGGGCGCCCACAGGATCAGCAGCGCGGGCGAGAACGGGATGAACGAAGGCCACATTCTCAGCAGCCAGTCCGGCGCTGCGCCGAACCACGAGTGCCCGGTGACCGCCCGGCCCGGGACCTCGAACAGCAGCGGCGAGTAGAACGGCGAAAGGTAGTTGGCGCCCGCCGCTCCACCGAAGTAGAAGTGAGCGCCCTGGAGCGCCGCCCAGGTCGAATACACGATGAACGCCGAGAATCCCAGGAACACCAGCGTGGGCTGGATCCACCAGGCATCCTTGCGTTTGGTCTCGCCCAGCCTTCGCATCTGGGGAAGGTGCAGATCGGCCCCGCTCATCACGACCCTCCTGCGCCCGCCCCACCCGCCGCTCCCGGCCATCGGCGGCCGCACAGCATAACGGATCTCGCGGTCCTTCGCACGCCGCGGCGGTCCGGACGCCGGGTGACGCGGTCAGGCCGCCGGCATGTCCAGTTCGACGAACAGACCGCCCACCCCATCGCGCCGGCACTCAACCTCGCAGGCGATCATGTCGGAGTCCTTGCCCATGAACTCTTCCGGCTTGAGCGTGGGCGTCGGCGTCCCGGCGTTGTCCCGCAGCAGCCCGTTGCTGCGCAGGATGATCGCCCGCGCCGAAGTCTTCCAGACCGAGGGATCGACCCAGACCCTCCCGCCCTTCACCGGAAAACTCGCGCTGGCCGGCTTGCCGACGAACCCGGGATATCGCGGAGATCTCGGCGCCCACGATCGCCCCCCCGCTTCCGCCACCAGTGTCGCGAAACGAGCCGCGATCCTCGCGGGCGGGTCGGTCTTGCGGTAGCCCTCGACCCTCGCACGAAGCCCGGCCGCCTTGCCCGAGCCTTGCAGGATGTCCACCGCGCGATCTTCCGTGTTCCCGCCCAGACGGATGACGGCGGGGATGTCAAGGTCCAACTCCCAGAACGCCTTGGCCAGGCCGTACGCCGACCAGAACTGCTCCTGGTTCGCCACGCCCGAGCCCGACCCGAAGTACCCGATCAGCCCGGCCTGCGCGAGGATGATCCGAGCGGCCCGATAGACCTTCGCCGGCGAGGGATTGCCGCTGGTGTCGCAGAAGTTCGCGATCGTGAACCCCTCGTTGGTGATGGCGTCCATGCTCATCATCGAGCCGCCGCCGCCCGCGCCGTGGAAGCCGATGAGCCCCTTGCTGCCCGGCGCCGCGGCCGTGTTCATCTGGGCGAAGAAAAACGTGCCGCGATGATCTTCCTGCTCGATCCGGTACGCGAGGCGCTCGAGATCGGTCGGCGGATGATCGAGCTCGCGAGCGAACGTGATCCCGAGTTCCGGATGCCGCGCAACGGCGTAGTCATCGATCGTGATGCGGCAATCCGCCGCGACCAGCCGGCCGTCGCGCGTGATCGCCAGCGGGTTGATCTCCAGCGACCTGGCCTCGCTGGTCCGCGCGATCCGAAAGGCCTTCGACGCAAACTCGGCGATCGGCGAGCGGAGCGACTCCGCGACCGGCAGCGACGCGACCGCGTCCGCAAGTCTCGCCGCGTCGGGCCCCCGCTCGACGTCGCACCCGACACGATGTACGCTCGCCGCCCGCTCCTCGATGCCCGAGCCGCCGCCCGCGGCCAGCAGCAGCACCGGCCGCCGCTCGCGCTCGTCGATCGAGATCGACAGAAAGATCTCGGCCGCGAACGAGAGCTTCTCTTCGACCAGCACGTGGGTGACCGGGAACTGCCCGACCCTCATCGCCAGCAGCTTCGCCGCCGCCACCTCCGCCTCGGCCGGCGAAGCGCAGAACACGATTCCGCCGATCGCGGCGCGCCCCGTGGTCCAGGCCTGAATCTTGACAACGCACTCGCCCGAACCGACCCTCTCGGCGGCGTGTCGGGCCTCCTCGCGTGTGCGCGCGGCGAAACCCCTGGGGACGGCGATGCCGCCCGCGGAGAGAATCGCCTTGCCCTCAAACTCGTGAAGTCTCGCCATGCGATTCTCAAGCCCGCCGCCCCGGCGCGCGTGGGGAATCCTTCAACCGGGCGTGCCGGAACGACCGCGGGGCGACTCCTGGTCTTCTTCTTCCTTCACCCCGAGCGCGGCGTGCCCGTCATCGCGGAGCTTGACGATCTGTTCCAGTTTCTTCGCGGCGTCGGCGCCCTTGCCGTCCATGATGTCCTGCTCGGTATCCAGCCCCAGCCGGACAATCTCGATCAGCCGCTTGCGGAAGTCGGTCGCAAGTTTGGCCTTCTCGGCCTCGTCCTTGGCGTTCTTCAGGACCGATTCCGGCAGCGGAGCCGACTTCGCCACCACCGTGCTTCTCTGGATATCGCTGATCAGCCGGAGGTTCTCGTCCTTCTTGGCCGCGTCCGTCACCTGCGACCGGAGTTGCTTGAGCGCGCGGTTCATTCCGCGCATGCCCGCTTCCACCGACGCCACGCCGCGCGCGCCGCCCGGTCCGCCGGGACGACCCGGCCCGCCCCCGCGTCCCGGAGGCTGTTCGCCGGGTTGACCGGCGGATGCAGGGCGGTTGCCCTCGGGCTGCCAGGCCGCGCCGAAGGCCAGGGTCGTGGAAGCAAGGGCAACGCACGCAAGGACGAAACGGGAACGGGTCTTCACGATCAGGTCTCCATGGTGTGTCGAATCGCGGATCGGGCACAACGATAGCCTCGCCGCGGAGTTGCGCGGAATTGTGCGGGCGAGGACCGTTCCCGCCCGCCCGTCCGTCACTACGCTCTATGCATGTCGATCCTGATTGACCGGACCAAGCGGGTTGTGGTGCAGGGCATCACCGGGCGCGAGGGCCAGGCACGCACCCGGCTGATGCTGGACTACGGCACCAACGTCGTCGGCGGCGTGACCCCCGGCAAAGGCGGAACCGAAGTCTTCGGCCTCCCGGTCTTTGACTCCTGCCGCGATGCGGCCGCCGCGATGCGGGATGACGGCGGCATCGACGTCTCCGTGCTGTTCGTCCCCGCGCTGGGCGTCAAGGATGCCGCGCTCGACGCCATCGCCGCCGGGGTCAAACTCCTCGTGCTCGTGGCCGACCGCGTGCCGGTGTGGGATGCCATGGCCATCGCTGCGGCGGCGAAGCAGGCCGGGGCGTCGTTCGTCGGTCCGAACACGCTCGGCATCGCCTCGCCCGGCCAGGCCGTCGTTGGGATGATCGGCGGCCGCGCCGAGTCGGCCCGTGAATGGTTCAAGCCGCCGCAGCAGGGCGGAACAGGCGTGGGCATCATCTCCCGCTCGGGCGGCATGTCGTCCAGCACGGCGTACTACCTCGGTCAGGCGGGCGTGCGCATCAGTTCGATCGTGCACATCGGGGGCGACGCCGTGCTCGGCCTGCGGATCCCGGATGTCGCGAAGATGTTCGAGACTGACCCCGCCACCGACGCGATCGTGGTCTTCGGCGAGATCGGCGGATCGCAGGAGGAAGAGCTGGCCGAGTTGATTCGCGCCGGCGCGATCACCAAGCCCGTGGCGGCGTACATCGGCGGCAAGGCCGCCAAGGCCGGGACTCGCTTCAGCCACGCGGGCGCGATCATCGAGGGCAACAAGGGCACGCACGCCGGCAAGGTCGCCGCGCTGCGCGAGGCCGGCGCGAGCGTGGTCGAAGCGTTCGGCGAACTGCCCGACGCGGTCGTCTCTCTTCTGCGCGCACGCGGCAGCCGATCGCTCATGACCGAGGCCGAACGCAAGGCGGTCTGGACCAGCGCGATCACGAAGATCGAGCCTAACAAGGTCGCCGTTCGCGGCCACGACATCGCCTCGCTGATGGGCAAGGTGAGTTTCGGCGCGGCGGTCTACCTGATCCTGACGGGCAAACTGCCCGACGACAAGGTCGGCAAACTGATGGATGCCATCCTCGTCTCGAGCATCGACCACGGCGCGACCCCCCCATCGTGCCTCGCCGCGCGCACCGTCGCCAGCACCGGCGCATCGCTCAGCCAGAGCGTTGCCGCCGGGATCATGTCGATCAACAGGCATCACGGCGGTGCGATCGAGGACTGCGCGCGATACCTGGGCGGACTGCTCGCCACCGCCGCGCCGAACAACGCCCCGGGTGCCGCCGCGCGAGGCCATGAGCCCGCCTCGATCCAGGCGCTCGACAGACTCGCCTCCGAGGAAGTCGCCCGCATCAAGTCCTCCGGCGACCGCATCAGCGGCTTCGGCCACCGCATCCACACCAAGGACCCGCGGACCGCGCGATTGTTCGATCTGGCCGCCGCGGCGGGGCTCACCGATGCGCCCGGCACGCACATCGCCGCCGCCCGCGCCATCGAGCGAGCCTTCGCCGCGATCGGCAAGCCCCTGCCGATCAACGTCGATGGCGCGATCGGCGCGATCCTGGCGGACCTTGGCCTCGATCCCAAGGTCTTCAACGGCATCTTCATGATCGCCCGCACACCCGGCCTCGTGGCGCACGTGACCGAAGAGCAGACCCGCGAGAAGCCCATGCGCCGGATCGACCCCGTCAACCACGCCTACGACGGCCCGCTCGGATAGCCCTCCCATCCGAGGCGGGAGCACCGAAGCAACTCCGCGCACCGGCCGTGCCCTCCCCACATGTGGATCGATCCCGTCACACTCACCGGCCGCGGCGTCCGCCTCGAACCCCTCGAGCCGCGACACGCCCCCGATCTCTTCGCGGCCGCCGATCCCGAGCTGTTCCGCTTCACGCCGCAGATGCCCGACGAATGGAGTGTTGGGGGATTCGAGCAGGAGATCTCGCGAGTTCTTTCCGCGCCCGATTCGGTCGCCCTGGCCATCATCGCGCTGCGCGGCCCGAGCGCCGGTCGGGCCATCGGCCGCTCGACGTTCATGGAGATCAGGCCCGCCCATCGCGGGGTCGAGATCGGACGCACGTGGATCGGCCGCGCGTTCCACGGCACACTCGTGAATCCCGAGATCAAGTACCTGATGCTCCGGCACGCGTTCGAGGGCCTCGAACCCGCCGCGATCCGAGTGCAGTTCACCACCGGCGGCGCCAACCTGCACAGCCAGCGCGCCATCGCCAAGCTCGGCGCGGTGCGAGAGGGCATCCTGCGTCACAACAAGCTCGTGCCGGAAAGCCTTGATCCGAAGTCCGAGCGCATCGCGCGCGACACGGTCTACTTCAGCATCCTCGCCGACGAGTGGCCGATCGTGAAAGCACGACTCGAAGAACGAATCGGCCGGCCGCACGGCCGCAGCGACCCCGACCTCTCCCGCTCGCAGCGCTAGAGCGGGTTCGGTCCCAGGATGTCGATGCCAAACCTCGCCGACTCTTGCGTGATCCGCTCGATCACCGCCGCGTTGCTGGGAGGGCTTCCATCCGGCCCGGGCGCGCCAATGCACGCATAGAACGCCTCGAAGTTCGCGGGCGGCGTGACCAGGAGCAGCATCTTCGCGGGCTCCCGGGAGCGATTCTTGAACGTGTGTGGCACGCCCCGCGGCCCGTAGACCACCGCGCCCGGGCGAGCCACGATCTCCTTTCCGGCCACCACGAACGTCACTTCGCCCTCGATGATGTAGAACGTCTCGTCCTCGCGTTCGTGCCTGTGCAGCGGCGGCCCAACCCCGGGCATCGCGGTGTACTCCGTCAGCGAGAGCAGGCCGCACGTGTCGGCGGCCGCGAGTTTCGGAACGCTGATGTCGCCGCCCGGGCCGTGCAGGGCCGCGCCCTCGCCGGGCGGGATGAACCTCGGAACGCTTGTTGCGGGCATCGACGATTCTACTCCACGATCCGTGAACGTCTACCCTGCCTCATGCCCAAAGCCCACTCCACCGCCGACATCGCGCAACTCTTCCCGAACCTCAACGACATCAGGAACCCCGAACTGCGATCCAAGGTCGCGGCCGTGTGGAACGAAGCCCTCAACGCCGGCTGCGGCGGCAAGGGCTGGACGTTCGATGAGATCCGCGCCATCCCCTTCACGCTGCTGGCCGGCAAGATCGACCTCCGCTTTGTCGAACACCTGAACTCGTGCTGCAAGCAGTGCATCGCCATCGCGGGCGTGCTCAAGGAGGTCTTCGGTGACCGCATCCCCGTCAACCTCGACCACCTCATCGCGGGCTCCCTGCTGGCCGATGTTGGCAAGATGCTCGAGTTCGACAAGGACGCCGCGGGCAGCGTTATCAAGGGCTTCTACGGCGATATGCTCCGCCACCCCTTCTCCGGTGTGGCCCTCTGCTTCAAGCACGGCATCCCGCCGGAAGTGATGCACATCGTCGCCACACACTCGCACGAGGGCGACAAGGTCGAACGCACCATCGAGTCCTGGATCTTCCACCACGCCGACTTCATCGACTTCGATATCGCGAAGGTGCTGGGGAAGAAGGCCGCGAAGTAGACGGCACAAGCGTCGTCTCGCGGTGACCACGCCGGTCTGTCCCTTCCACTTCCGTTGCACCCGGACTCTCCGTCGGGGTTCGCAGCCGATCTCGTACGCACGGTGATGGTCCGGAACGCGCACCCCCAACCCGGCACGCTGCGCACCGTCAGGCTGCGCCTCTCTCGCCGCGTGCGGTCTTTGGTCGCCATTCCGCGTGCGAGGTCCGATTCCACGGAGTCTGGTTTCCACATTTGGAACCCAAGCGCGGCGGCGAGCCTCCAAGTCGTGCCGACGCCGCGCCTCGGATCAACCAACCACGGGCGTTCGGCAACTCAGGAGCCCCCGATGACCACGCTCACCCCGCCATCTCCCGCAACCAAGTCGGCGTCCGGAGTGACCACAGAAACACGCGACGGGCTTTCCGAGGCCAATCCGGCACAGGTCGATCAGTGGCTCCGCTCGGGAGAGGCCGTGCTTATCGATGTGCGCGAGCCCGATGAGCACGCACGGGAACACATCCGCGGCGCCAGGCTCGCGCCGCTCTCGGTGTTCGACGCCGGCGCGATCCTCGCGTCGGCCCGAACCGGCCAGAGAGTGGTCCTGCACTGCCGCAGCGGACGGAGATCGTCCGATGCGTGCCGAGTTGCCATGTCCGTCGCCGGCAACCGCGTCGAAGTCTTCACCATGTCAGGCGGGATCGAGGCATGGAAGCGCCTCGGACTGCCGGTCGAAGTTGATGTCACGGTCTCTCGTATCAGTGTGATGCGCCAGGTGCAGTTGCTCATCGGCCTCGCCGTTCTCGGGGGATCGGCCCTTGCATGGTTCGTGGACCCCCTGTTCGTCGGGATCCCCGCGTTCTTCGGCGCGGGGTTGACGATCGCCGGGGCATCCGGCACCTGCGCACTGGCTTCGTTGGTCTCGAAGATGCCGTGGAATCGAACGACCTCGAAAGGTTCCTGCTGCAAGTCCGGATCGTGCGGTTGACGCCGATCCGTCGCCGTTCTGTCACGTTCACCCCGAATCTCAAGGAAGCCCGCTGATGCTGCACGATGCCCGAAAGTTCTACGAGTCGTGGCCGTCCGAGATGGGCGCCGCGAAGGCGGCCGCGCCCGACATCGGCAAGGCCTTCGGACCGTTCTTCCAGACGCTGATGAAGGACGGCGCGCTCTCGGTCAAGGTCAAGGAGTTGGTCGCGCTCGGGATCGCGGTGGCCTTGCGTTGCGAACCCTGCATCTACGCGCACGTCGAGAAGTGCCTGAAGAACGGCGCGACGCGGGCCGACGTCATGGAGGCCGCGGGGGTGGCCGTGATGATGGGCGGCGGTCCGACGTATACCTACACGCCGATCGTCGCCGCCGCTCTGAACCACCTCGCGCCCTCGAACGCGGCGGGATGAGCCGGCCCGTCGCGGTTCTCGCGGCCGGCCCCGCACGACCGACCCTACCGCCGTTCGCGTGAAGCGCCCGATCCCGTCACGGGTCGGCGGCCGCGGCGTCGATGGGTGGTGGGTCCGCCCGACGCACGCTGGCTTGCGATCACGGCCAGCAGCCTGGCACGCAACGATTCGGGCATCGCGCCGTCACCCATGTGAGCGCACGCGCTCTGCACGAGGTCGAGTTCCCGGAAGACGGCTCTGCACCGAGCACACACCTCGGCCTGTGGCACCTTGAAGCCCGCTCCGACCCCGCCGCGGTCCATCGCGTCCATCTTGGCCCTGAGCAAGTCCACGCACACCTGCTTCTCGTAGAGCGGCGCCGGGGCCGCAACCGCCGCGGCGCGGGCGGTCATCGCCTTGCGCAGCGCGAGGCGGGCCCGGTGAAGCCGGGTCTTGACCGTGTTCTCGGCCAGCCCGAGCGCGGAGGCCGTGTCTTCTACGCTCAGTTCCAGCACCTCTTTCAACCCCCCGGGCAGCCGCAGGTGCTCGGGCAATCGCACAATCTCCGTTTGCACACGGGCGATGGCCTCTTGGGTCTCGGCATGGCTCTCCGTTCCCGAAGCCGCCGCGGCCACCTCCATGATGGTGCGCTCGTTCCAGGGCATCAGCTGCGACATCGCCGGCATTCGACGATCGCTTCCTCCCTTGCGCCGGGTTCTTGTCTTGCACGACCTCGCGGCGATGGCGTACAGCCATGTCCCGGCATCGGCCTCGCCCCTGAACGTGGGCCACTTGCGGAACGCCCGCAGGAACACATCCTGCACCATGTCCTCGGCATCGGACCTGTTCCGGCACAGCCGCGTGGCCAGGGCGTGGAGTCGCGGCCCGTACCGATCCAGCAGCGCAGGGATCGCCCGCTCGGGCGGAGTGCCCGCAAACGTCGGATCGCGGGATACTCGGGTCACCGTCGGCACGTTGCCGGTCCGCATGTGCGTTCCCTCGGCGCAGAAAGATCGAAGATCGATGTCAGACGTTGAAGTACTTGGCCTCCGGGTGGTGGACGATGATCGCGCTGGTGCTCTGTTCCGGGTCGATCTGCCAGTTCTCGGTCAGCACACAGCCGATTCGTGTCGGGTCGATCAGTTTCCAGAGTTTGTCCTGGTCGCTCATGTCCGGGCAGGCGGGATAGCCGAAACTGTAGCGGGAGCCGCGGTAGTGCTGCGTGAACAACTCGCGCACGCGCGGCGAGTCCTCGCCGGCGATGCCGAGTTCCTGGCGGATGCGTTTGTGCCAGAACTCCGCGAGCGCTTCGGCGGACTCGACGCCCAGGCCGTGCAGGTAGAGATAGTTCGTGTAGTCGTTGGCCTCGAAGAGCCTGCGGGCTTCTTCCGTCGCGTTCGACCCCATCGTGACGCAGTGCAGGGCGAGCACGTCGGTGATGCCGGATTCGACCGTCGCGAAGAAATCGGAAATGCACAGCGACTGCTTGCCGGCCTGCCGCGGGAACCGAAAACGCTCGATCTCCCTGGGTAGCCCGCGCCCCCGAGGCGGGGGTTCTCGTTGTTCAATCGTGTTCCCCGAAGACCCGCTTCGGAGAATCGGGGCGCCCGAAGAGGCCGGATCCCACACGACCAAGTCGTCTCCATCGGCGTTGCACGGGAAGTACCCGTACACCACCGACGGTCGCAGGATCGCCCGGTCGCGGCAGCGGGTCTTGAGCGACTCGAAGATGGGCCGGATCTTGTCCTCGAGCAGGGCTTCGTATGCGCCGTCGGAGAGCGCGCCCTTCTTGACCTGCCACTGGCCGCGGAAGAGCGCGACCTCGTTGATGAAGGGGTAGATGTGGTCCAGGCTGATGTCGCTGACAACGCGGGAACCCCAGAACGGCGGCTTGGGGATGCGTGCAGGGTCGAGCGCGGGAACCGTCGATCGACGCGAGACACGCTCCACGACCGCGACCGCGCCGCCGCCCGCTTTCTCGGCCGCGAAGGCCTCCATCCGTCGGCCCTGTTCGGCCCGCGAGCGGGCGATCGTCTCCTCGGCCCTGCTGCGCTTGCCGATCCGCTCGTCGATCTGCGCGTTGAGCGTGTCGAAGGCCCCGACGACGACGTGGTCCATCGTCGAGAGTCCCTCGAAGGCATCCTTGCCGTAGAAGACCTGGCCTTTGTAGATGCCGCGCAGGTGGCCCTCGCAGTAGTGGCGCGTCAGCGCGGCCCCGCCAAGCAGGATCGGGACCGTGATGCCCTGCGAGTTCAGTTCGTGCAGGTTCTCCTCCATCACGTTTACGGACTTGACCAGCAGGCCCGACATGCCGACGGCGTCGGCGTTGGTCTCCTTCCACTTCTCAACGATCGCCGCGATAGGCTGCTTGATGCCGAGGTTGTAGACGGTGTAGCCGTTGTTGGTCAGGATGATGTCGACCAGGTTCTTGCCGATGTCGTGCACATCGCCCTTGACGGTCGCGAGCACGATCCTGCCCTTGCTCTGGCCTTCGGCCTTCTCCATGTACTGTTCGAGGTGCGCGACGGCCATCTTCATGACCTCCGCGCTCTGGAGCACGAACGGGAGCTGCATCTGCCCGCTGCCGAACAGTTCACCGACGGTCTTCATGCCGTCGAGCAGGTGGTCGTTGATGATCGCGAGCGGCGCGTACCTCTCTCTCGCGAGTTCGAGCGTCTCGGCCACGCCCTGCTTCTCGCCGTCGATGATGTGGCGACGGAGTTTTTCTTCGAGGGTGAGGTTGGCCACGGCCTTCTTCGCGCCGGCGGCGTCGCCGGCCGCGGCGTCGCGGAAGAGTTCGATGAACGCCGCGAGCGGGTCGAAGCCTTCTCGTCGGCGGTCGTAGATCAGGTCGAGCGCGGCCTGCCACTGCTCGCCGGGAATCTTGTTCTCGGGGAGAATCTTGCTGGCGTGCACGATCGCGCCCGTGAGTCCGGCCGCGCGGAGCTCGTGGAGGAAGACGCTGTTGAGCACGACCCTCGCGGCGGGCTTCAGGCCGAAGCTCACGTTCGAGAGCCCGACGCAGGTCTGACACTCGGGCATCGCCCGCGCGATCGCGCGGACGCCCTCGATGGTCTCAAGTGCCGAGCGTCGGTCGCTCTCCATGCCCGTCGAGATCGGGAGCACGAGCGGATCAAACAGCAGGTCCGCGGGCGCTAGGCCGCGCACCGTCGTCGCACGCTCGAAGGCGCGCCGGGCGATCGCGAGCTTGCGCTCCGCGGTCCGAGCCATCGAGGCTTCCTTGTCCTCGTCGATCGATCCGATCACCAGGCCCGCGCCGTACTTCTTCGCCAGGTGGCAGATCTCGTCGAACTTGTGCTCGCCATCCTCGAAGTTCGCGGAGTTGATGATGCACTTGCCGCCGGAGTGCATGAGCCCGGCCTCGATGGTCCGCACCTGGGTCGAGTCGATCATCAGCGGGGCATCCACCTGTCGGACGACCCGCATGACGATCTCGGTCATGTCCCGCACGTTGTCGCGCCCGGCGTAGTCAACGTTCAGGTCGAGCACGTGCGCGCCGTCGTGCCGCATCTGCTCGCGCGCCAGCGAGACGATCCCGTCCCAATCCTCGGCTTCGAGGAGTTGCTTGAACTTCTTGCTGCCCGATGCGTTCATCCGCTCGCCGACGATCAGGATGGAGTTGTCCTGGCGGTACTCCGTCGGCGAGTACAGGCTGGTGACGCCCTTGGGTACCCCGCCGCTCCGCGCCGGGTTCGTCCGATCCGCCTTCTGCACGATCTCCGACAGCAGCTTGATATGCTCCGGCGTCGTGCCGCAACACCCGCCGATGATCCCCACACCGTCGCGCTCGACAAACTTCTGCATGGCTTCGGCGAACGGCTGCGGCGTGAGCGGGTACTCGGTCCGTCCCTCCACAAGCACCGGCAGCCCGGCGTTGGGGAGCACGCTCACCACACGCCCGCTCCCGCCTCGGAGAGGCGGGGTACCCCAGTGCTTGCCGAGCCAGTGCACGTGCTCGGCCATTTCCGTCGGACCCGTCGCGCAGTTCAGCCCCAGCGAGAGGATCGGATACTGCGCGAGCGCGGCCGCGGCGGCTTCGATCGACGTTCCCAGGAGCATCGTGCCCGTCGTCTCGATCGTGACCGAAACCATGATCGGCACATCCAGCGGCGTCAGGTTCCGCTCCGCGAGCGCGGCAAGGCAGGCGTTGACCGCGCACTTGATCTGGAGCAGGTCCTGACAGGTCTCGATGATGAACGCATCGCACCCGTGCTTCCCCCCCGCTCCCGGCCGCGGCTCACCCGCGAGCAGGCCACGGGCCTGTTCGCGGTACGAATCGAACATCGCCTCCCACGAGGTGTTGCCGAGGGTGATGAGCCGCGTGCCCGGGCCCATGGAGCCGATGACGAAACGGGGCTTGTCCGCGGACTCGTGCTCTTTGCAGGCCGCGCGGGCGATATCGACCGCGAGTTTGTTGAGCTCGAAGGTCTTGTCGGTGAGGTCGAACTCGCCCAGCACCAGCTTGTTGGCGCCGAACGAGTCGGTCTCAACGCAGTCGGCGCCCACGGCCAGGAACGATTCATGGATCGATTGGATCACATCGGGCCGACTCTTGACGAGGATGTCGGTGCAGTTTTCACAGCCGCAGTAGTCCCGCTCGACCGAGAGGTTGGTCTTGTAGATGCTGGTACCCATCGCGCCGTCGAAGACCAGCACGCGGCGATCGAGTTCGGCGAGGAATCGGCTGCTCATGAGACCTCCACGAGAGCGCGAACGAAGGGACGATGCGGGCGGACCAGCCCGGCCGCATTCATCCGTTTATCCGCAAATACGGATAAATGATTGCCGCCTGAATCACCGGGTCAACCAACCGAATAATAGCACAACAAACAGGCTTTTGCAAGCCTTTTGTTTGGGTTTTGATGGAATTGTGCGAAACTCGCCGAGTTGACCGCCACAAACGTGGGGGTTCTTTGCCAGAAACCAACCGCGAGCCCACCCAGAATGCGAGGCGGCATCGATTCCCAAGCGGGAGAGCCGCGTCGGGCTTACTTCTTCTTGCCGGCGAAATAGTTGCCGCCGAACTTCCGCGTGAACTTCTCGACGCGGCCGGCGGAGTCAACAAACGTCTGCTTGCCCGTGAAGAACGGGTGCGAGCCCGACCAGACTTCGACGTGCAGTTCGGGCACCGTAGCCCCGGTGGTCATCACCAGCTCGCCGTTGTGGAAGACCTTGCAGTTGTAGTACTTGGGGTGAATCTTCTCTTTCATGGCTCGGCTCTTGGCGATGGATGGGTGCGATATCGGGGCTGTGAAAGCCCGTGTTTCGGGGCCGCAATGATAGCCACGAATCGGACTCTCGCCACCCCCGTTCTTGACCGATGAAAGGCTCGGGCTACGCTTTGCCCTTCGTTGGGATTGGCTCTTCGCCGGCACCCAACGATTCCCCACTCCCCCCACCGGGCGAAGGCCCGTGCGGCGAGATTCGGATCCTCCATTCCTCCATAGCTCAATGGTAGAGCGACCGGCTGTTAACCGGTAGGTTCTAGGTTCGAGTCCTAGTGGAGGAGCTTCAAGGGCCGCGTCCAAGCGACGCGGCCCTGTTCGTTTACGGCTCGTGTCGGGACGGCCACTACGGCACCGCGCCAAGTCCACACGGGAATCCGCGAGGTTTGGCGGCTCAGGCCAAGCCGGGCCGAATTCTCCGGTTTGCCTCGTTCGCGTAGGCCGCATCGTGGAACTCGGCTTCTGGCCCCCTTGGGCACGCCAGACTCTCGGCTCTCGACAGAGAGCGACCGGGCTGGTTGACAGGAGGGTTGCCGAGAGGGCCCTTACGCGAAGCGGTTCGCAACTCCTCCCAGCCGAGCGAGTGGAAGTCCCTCGAATGCTGCGGATAGGCTCGCGTGGGCGACCGAGCCAATGATGCTGGGGAGTCATGATGGACCAACGTACAGCCGAACAACTGGCAGCGATCGTGGGCGGAGAAGCGTGGCAGAGCGGGGGCGGTATCTACCTGGTCACGGTCACGCGCGACGATGGTTCACTTGTCGTGTTTTCCGGGGATGCGGTCTGCGAATACGAGAGCGATCAGGCGTTTGATGCTGGCAGAGCCGCGAAGACGATGCTCCTGAACATCCCGGAGACCGAAGACCTTTACGTCATCGTGGACCTCGAGGGGAATGTCTTCTACCAGGACGACGCGATGGAGCGCGGGTGGCGTTACCAGGAGGAGGCCGAGCACGAGGCAAGAGGGCTCGAATCCCGAGGCGAGGGACGCTTCTCCGTCGTCCGCCAGAGCGAACTTCCCACGTGACGAGCAGGCCGCTGTCTGCTACCAGACAGTCGCTGCCTCATCGGGAGGCCTCCGGCATCGCCATGAATCGATCCCACCGCCACTTCAACGCAGCCGAACTTGGCACACCTACAGGTGAGGCAATCCGCCGCCCTGCCAGACTTGCGTACTCCGAATTCCTCAGGCAGGGATGCAGGAACACGGTGAGCGTGTCCGGGTCTATCCCGAGCAAGTGAAGGTCGAACAGCGTGTGCACATCCGTCCGCAGGAGCAGCCCATTGGAGAGGTGGTTGTCCTGTGGCCCGCGATACGGATGGATGTGTGCAGCCTCGAGCAAGTCAGGGACCACACATCCAGTCACAGCGCAGCGATGCATGAACACGCTCAAGAGACTGTCTCGAAACGAGCGCTGTCCTCTTCGTTGCCGAATTTGGCGTAGGACGACTTGGCGGCTGTCTTCTTCTCCAAGCACGTAGGCATCGACGCCACGCTCATCTGCATCGCTTGGAACCAAGGTGGGTTCTTCGGCCAGTCCCAAGACCCAAAGCTTGACGCGCTCCGGTAGGTGCACCGAATCGACATGATTGAAGTCGGCCGGCTGGATTGCAAATTGCTGGGCGCCACGGCTGCGTCTCATTTGGATCGCCAACGCTGGAGCGAGCGGCTGCGAGAGTCGAACGAACGAGCCGCCGAAGTTGGCCGTGTACAGCGTACAAGGAGTCGCCCTTTCCGCAGGATGATCAAATTCGTGGCCACGTCGGCACCGGAAACGCGGCGTAGAACTGAACCTCTCCCGAAGATCGGGAATGCCGCATTGGGGGCATTCGCGGCGCGTCCGAGTTCCAGGCTTGCTCGAGATGCGGGCGATCCGAGCAAAGCCTTCGATGCCTTTTCTGGTTCGGATCGCGACCAAGTCGCCTTCGGCCAGGCGCTTGTGGTTGGGAACGGAGCTGTCGAAGCGGTATTCCTCGGCAGGTACATCGGAGTACCCAGGATTGCCGGCATAGGAGCGTTCACCGGCGTACACGAGGAGCACCCAGTGCTTCGGCACGTTTGACTCTGGATCACCCGCGCGAGCCGTTTTGGAGTCGATCGCCTTCCGGACCACGTCATACTCCATGTCAATACGGCCGACGAAGCACCTCGAACAGTGACTTGAACGCGACCTGGAGGCCAGCGCCGGCCGCCTGTGCAACTGCGGCGGCTAGGTGCGGCCCCAAGCGTGCCGGATCGGTGTCCCACAGCGGATGAACGATGAGTTCGACGCGGTTTCCCCGCCGGCCGCCGTGAACGCCACCGAAGTTGACCGGCTGCCACCCTCCCGGCATCGCTGCGAAGTACGGACCTGCCGCAGCCGCATCCAATCCCTGCCAATACGGCACAGTGAAATCGATCTGCGCCGCCGGGTCCAATGCGAGTCGCGCCAGGTCAAGGCCGAGCCGCCAATCGAGGATGTTGTGGTACGTCAGGTTGTTGAAGTCGCGAAGACAATCGGGGCACGACGTCCGGCATTGGCCGGCGTGCGCTGGCGCGACCAGCGGCCCGTGGAATGCATTGCCCGGCTGCCCCACGACGTATCGCAGCAGTGCCTCCGCTTGAGCGGGCGTGCCGAAGTACGAGCTGTACCCGGCCCCGTTCTCGAGGCTGTCCGACATGAAGACTTGACCCCCGACGTTGCCCGCCGCATCTCGGAAGACTCGAAGGCCGACCTTCAGTTCCTGCGCATGGATGTCCAAGAGGACCGATGCCGCCTTTCGCAGGAGGAATCCCAGCGAGTAGAGAGCGGCCCGCCCGCCCACCCAGCGCGGCGAAGCAGAGATCCCGTTGGGCCAAGCTCGGATACCGAGCACCAGGACGTCGGTCGGTTTGATGGAGGCAAGAGCGCGACGGTCAGGTGGCGTTCCGGCTGCAAGCGACGGGTTGGCAACGCCGATCTTTGTCATCGCCTCCCGAGTGACCCACGTGTCACCTTGAGCTAGCTTCAAAAACTCGAACAGTTGCCCCTCATTGTCGTTGATGACGTACACGGTGTCCTGATCGCTCCACAACTCGAAGTTGGCGACTGGTGCGAGCGGGAGAGGTCGCACGCCAACCTTGGGACGCGACGCGCGCGGGGTCCACTCGAACACACCGTCGAAATCGCGTTCACGGCCGAACCACGTCCT
>JADLCX010000063.1 GCA_020846975.1 Phycisphaerales bacterium | reverse complement strand
GGGGGTTCGACTCCCCCCGGCTCCATTCCAGTCATGGTGCGCGCAAGGCCGCTGTAATGCGGCGGCGCTCGGTGCGAGGTTCCTCTGGTGGATTGTCGCACCCCGATCAGTTTCCAATCGCGAACACTCAACGTGAACCTGCGTCGAGTTCTACGATGCACGAACCAACACGCAGTCGGTGGTGTGTTCCCATTTCGATCGGTTCGCGCCCTGAATGGCGAGTGATGGAGCATTGAGCGGGCCGAGCGAGGCGACCATGTGCGAGGCAGTCGCGCAACTTCTGCGCTCATCAATGGTTACGCGCGAGGCTCCGCGCCGTTGGAAGAACCGGATTTGCTGTATCTCTCCCGCACGCAAAGCGGGACTCCGCCCAAAGGGGGGTTGACGGTTGCTATAATGGTCGCTACGTTCCCGCCCCGATTGTTGGGCTCCCGGCGCGGCTCGCCCTTGCGTCGGGATTGGATTTTCGGATTGTCATGGGCCTCACCCGAGTCGCTCAGGTCTCCCAGATTCAACAACACCCGCTCGATTCCACTGAAAGCGGGTTCTCAAGTTCCGTGGTGGGTTGTGGCCTGCGACGCATTCGAGTCGTGGCCGAGTAGATTTCACAAAGGAGAACGCAGATGAAGGTTTGGAACAGTTTGACGCGCGTGGGCGTTGCGGCGCTCATGTTCGCCGGTGTGACGTTGACGGGCTGTCAGGACGGCGGAGGCGAGAAGCGCTGGCCGTCGAGCGGCTGGGTCGGCCCCGAATACGACACGGCCACGGCCCCCGCCAAGCCAGCCCCGGCACCGGCCAAGCCGGCGCCCGCGCCGGCACCCGTCGCGGCCAAGCCTGCCCCGGCCCAGCCGGCACCTGCGCCCGCGCCCGGCAACTGCATGTACATGCCGACGGGCGAGCGCAGCACCAGCACGCTGTCGCTCTGCTGCAGGATGCCTTCTGAAGTCATCGCCGGGCAGAACTTCAACTATGAAGTGGAGATCTGCAACCTCACCAGCCTTGAACTCCAGAACGTCGTCGTGGTTTACACGCTCGACGGCGCTCGGATCGTCTCGAGCGAGCCCGCGATTTCCGGGACGGGCTTCGCTGTCGGCAACCTTGCCCCCAAGGCCTGCCGCACGGTGAAGGTCGTTGCCAACGCCGGGACCGTTGGTTCCGTCAAGGGTTGCACGAGTGCCACGTGGACCAACGCCATGTGCTGCGTGACGAACGTCGTCCAGCCGGCCCTGAAGGTCGTCAAGAGCGTCACCCCGGCCGAGGGCACGCCGTGCGACACCTACACCTACAAGGTCACCGTGACCAACACCGGCACCGGCGCGGCCAGCAACGTCAAGCTGACCGACGCCCTCCCCGCCGGCGTGACCAGCAACAACCAGAGCAACCTGAACTGGGACATCGGCAGCCTCGCCGCCGGCGCCTCTCGCGATGTGACCTTCACCGCCAAGGCCGGCCGCACGGGTGCGTTCGTCAACTTCGCAAACGCGACCGCCGACAGCAACCTGACGGCCCGCTCGAACGACGTTTCCATCACCGTCAAGCAGCCCAAGCTCGAGATCGCCAAGACCTGCCCCGGCGACTCGCGCATCGGCCGCGCCTCGGCGTTCAAGATCACCGTCCGCAACGTGGGTGATGCTCCGGCGACCGGCACGGTCGTCGAGGACACCCTCCCGGCCGGCACGACGTTCGTCAGCGCGACCGACGGCGGCGCTTCCGCCGGCGGCAAGGTGACCTGGAACCTCGGCACCCTCGCCGCGGGCGCCAGCAAGGAACTCGGCGTGGTCGTCAACGCCGGCATGGGCAAGCACACCAACACGGTCAGTGCCCGCTGCGTTTGTGCCGAGGCGGTGACCGCGAACTGCTCGTTCAGCCTCGAGGGCTCGCCCGACCTGGGCACCCTGCTGACCGACGATGACGGCGTCGTCAACACCGGCGTCAACCACGTCTACCGCTACGAAGTCGAGAACCAGGGCCAGGTCGATCTGACCAACGTGACCGTCGTCGTCACCATGCCCTCGGGCATGAGCTACGTGGCCAGCAACGCGGCCAAGGCACCGGCCGTCGCCGGCAACAAGCTCACCTTCACCGGCGTCCAAGGCATCCTGAAGCCGGGCGAGAAGCGCAACTTCACGCTCACCCTCAAGTCGGCCGAGGCTGGAGAGAAGCTCGTGATCTCCGAGACCACCTGCGACCAGCTCAAGACGCCCGTCCGCGACGACGAGCTGACCTTCTTCGTCGTTCCGTAACCCCGGAACGCGTGCTACGAGTTCTTCCACGCCGGGCCCTGTCGGGGCCCGGCGTTCTTTTTGGCCGGATGCCCAGCCGGTTCGGTGAGCGCTGGAAGGCCGCGCAACCGCCCGCCGATTCGATTACCATTGACGCATCAACCGCCGCGGCGCTCGCCGCGATCTCAGTCCGGTGGGGGCTCGTGGGGTGTTGGAGGATTGTGGGCGCCGGAGTATCGACGCTCTCCAGTCCGCCGCGGCCAACAGCAAAGGGTTTTCACATGGGCATGATGAAAGAGTTTCGGGAGTTCGCGCTCAAGGGCAACGTCGTTGATCTGGCCGTCGGCGTCATCATCGGCGCGGCGTTCGGCAAGATCGTCTCGGTGCTGGTGGACAAGGTGATGATGCCGCCGATCGGCATGATCACCGGCGGGATCGACTTCTCGCAGCAGAAGCTGGTGATCCAGGATGCCGACCCCGCGGCCAAAAAGGCCGAGGTCGCGATCGGTTGGGGCGAGTTCGTCAACGCGGCGATCTACTTCCTGATCGTGGCGTTCTGCCTGTTCCTGGTGATCAAGGCGATCAACACCGCCAAGAAGCGCTTCGAGGAGCAGAAGCCGGCGCCGGCCCCGGCCGGGCCGACGCCGGACCAGAAACTCCTGACCGAGATCCGCGACCTGTTGGCCAAGCGGTAAGCGTCGCGTCACATTTCGTGCGCAAGAATGAGGGCACGGGCGGGATGTCCGCCCGTGCCCTGTCCGTTCTCGAGTCGTCCCCGCGGCGGGGCCGACCTCAGCGCTCTCGAACTCGCACGATCTGGCCGGTGGCGATGAGCACCTGCACATCGGTCCGCGCACCGCCCGACGAGATCAGCTTCACCTCCCACACCGGCCCGGCATCCTCGACATCCTGCGAGGTCTCGCGCACGCTGAGCCCGGGGAAGGCCGCGAGAGCGATCGCGACGGCCTGATCCAGCGTCACGGAGCCGTTGCTGGGGCTGCCGGGAGGATTCCCCGGTGTTCCGCCTCCCCCAGGAATCGTCGAACCCGTGCGCACGACCAGGCCGGTCGTCGCATCCACATAGACCTCGACCGAAGCGGCATCGGCATCGAACAACTCGACCTCGTACACCAGCAGGCCATCCTCGAACTTGAGCTCGACCTCGTGCACGAAGCTGCCCGGCCGGCTGTCGGCCGCGGCCATGCCGGCCGTGGTGAACCCGATCGCGGGTGTCGCGGCCACGATCTGGGCGTTGCGGGATGCGTTGGACTGGCTGACGGTCTTGATCCGGTCGCGGACGACCGCGCCCGAGCTCGCACTGAACTTCACCTCGCGCTCCCGCGTCCCGTCGGTCGAGGACATCTCGACCTCGTACTTTGAGAGGCTGTCATCAAACCCGCGGTCGTCGTCGAGTTCGACCTCGACGGTCTCGAAGCCGGGGAACATCTGGTTGGCACGGGCCGCGATGTCGTCGAAACTGAGGTCGGCCACGCCGTCGGTCGGTTGCTTGATGACCACACCCGAACCGGCGTTGACCAGGACGATTACGCGGCGGCTGCCGTCGAGCATCTTCACCTTCCAGACCGGCTGGTCGTTGAAGTCGTCAAGCTCGACCTCGTAGACGCGTCCGCCCGGAAGCGAGGCCATGGCGGCATCAATCGCTTCCTGCCGCGTCGTCGCGAGCGTGTCGATGAACCGGGTCGTCTGGCGGATGCTCGAGAGCTTCGAGCCGGACAGACTGAGGCGGCGGTTGACGACCACCTCGCCGGTTGAACAGTCGATCTTGACCATCTTGACGGTCGAGTTGCGGTTGAGACGGAACTGGTGGACCCAACGGTCCCCGTGCCGGGCGATCCCGGAATCGACCACTTTCATGGCGGGCGCGAGGCCGCGGATGGTGGTCAGGGCGTCGTCGATCTTGACGTTGATGTTCTGCGCGGGCGGCAAGGGGCGGTCGTCATCGCCGGCGGCGAGAGAGGTGGTTGTGATGGTCAAGGCCGCGCCCGCGGCGAGAGCGAGTCGGGCGGCGGTTGGGAATCGGTCAAACTTCATCGTGAACTCCTTGTGGCCGCATGGGCCGTTGGCTCAAGTCTCGAACGTTTATTGACAATCGACATCGGCAAGCGGCGTGCCAAGTCTTGCGCGCCCCGCCGGAAACGCTTCAAGCGCTACCGGGCCGGAGGTGTGGGCGGTCGGCGGAGCCGCGCGTGGCCAGAGGGGGCCGACGCGATGGCTACTCCTGGCCGCGGGAGCATGGGGTTGGGGGGCAAGTTCTGACCCGCTCCGCGGGGGGTGGCCGATATCCCCTCCGTGATTACCGAAGGCACCCCCCCCTCGCTGTCCGCGGCCGTTCGCGCATCAACCGTTCGAGCAACGTCACCGGCACGTGAGCGTGCTTCGAGGCGGAGCGCGGGGGTGGCACGCGAGGGGCGCAAGGCCGAGCAGCCCGGGTCGATGATCTGGCTGCGAGCGGGATGGGTCGCCGGGCTGGTGGTGTGGCTGTTCATCAGCCTCAGTTTGGTGGGCTTCGACGCGGGAGACCCGCCCGCCGTCGGCACCTTTCCGCCCAACAACCCGGTTGTCAACTGGTGCGGCAAGGCGGGCTCGGTTGTCTCGTTCCATGCCTACCAGGTGTTTGGTTTCGGCGCGTGGGTTCTGGTGATCCTCGGAGGTCTGCTCCTGGGTGTCACCGCCACCGGCCGACGCGTGCCTCATATCTGGGTTCGCGTGCTGGGCGCGCTCGCGCTGGCGGGCTCGGTCGCGGGGTTTCAGGCGATCGCGCTGCCTTCAAGCGGGCCGGTTCCGCTCCTCCCCGGTGGCCTGATCGGTACGGTCGGCGCGCACCGGCTTGGCCTGAGTTTCGGACCGCTGGGCAGCGCGCTGGTGCTCCTGTTGATGTTCTGCATCGGCGCGGTGGTCGCGCTGGATGTCTGGGCGCTGATCGTTGCCGCATGGACGGGCCGCACCCTGGCCGCGGCGGGCATGACCGGCGGGCGCTGGGCCGTCGCCGCGGCCCGGGCCGCTCATCACCGCCGACAGAAGTCCAGACTCGCGGCCGCTCGCGACGTCGTTCGTGAGCACGATCTGGAAGATGCTCCACCCGGCGACCAGACGCCTGTCGCGACCGCGAGCAAACGCCGCAAGCCGGTTCGAGTGGAGATCGACCCCGACGCTGGCGGTCTGGGAGGTGTGGATTCATTCGACCCCAACGCCACCGGCCTTGCGCCCGGTGCGGCCATCGGCGCCGACGCCGAAGAAGACGATGACGAGGCCGAGGACTCGGCCGCCGGCACGGACGACGAGTCGGAGACGACCGACGCGCAGGATGACGCCGACGGGGATGAGTCGGGCCCCACGGTCTTCGATCCGGCGGTGCTGCGTGCCAAGATGGCGAGACTCCCGGTCCGGTTCGCCAACCAGGAACGCCGCAGCGCGACCGATGCCGACCTGCGCGACCTGCAGGGTGTGGTCGATATCGAGGGCTACCGATTTCCCGGGCTGGATCAACTGGAAGAGCCCGAGGGCAACTACACAGCCACGATGGAGGCCTATGTCCGAGAGCAGGCCGAGAATCTCGAGCGTGCCCTGAAGGAATACAAGATCGACGGCGAGGTGGTCGGTGTCGAGAGCGGCCCCGTGATCACGATGTACGAGCTCAAGCTCGCCGCGGGCACGAAGGTCGCCGCGCTCACCGCGCTGTCCAGCGACCTGGCCCGCTCGCTCAAGAGCGTCAACATCCGTATCGTCCCCAACATGGCCGGACGCGACACGGTCGGCGTCGAAGTCCCGAACCTTCACAAGGAGAAGGTGCGGCTCAAGGAACTCATGTCCAAGAGTGAGGCTTCGGCGGGCATGCGGCTGCCGATGTTCCTGGGCAAGGATGCCAGCGGCGAGCCGCTGATCGCCGATCTCGCGGCCATGCCGCACATCCTGATTGCGGGCACCACCGGTTCGGGCAAGTCGGTGTGCATGAACTCGATTCTGATGAGCTTCCTGTACACCAAGAAGCCCAACGAACTGAAACTGGTGCTCGTCGATCCCAAGATGGTCGAGCTCAGCCAGTTCAAGGACATCCCGCACCTCATGTGCCCGGTGGTCACGGAGATGAACAAGGCCGCGGCCATCCTCGAGTGGGCCGTGACGAAGATGGACGAGCGATACGAACTGCTGGCCGAGGCCGGCTGCCGCGACCTGGCCGGCTACAACGAACTGCCGTGGGAAGAGCTCAAGGAGCGCATGGGCGCAACCACGCCCGAGGACGAGGCGAAGATCCCGCGCAAACTCCCGTTCATGGTCTTCGTGATCGACGAACTGGCCGATCTGATGATGACCAACAAGGAGGTCGAGGGCTCGATCGTCCGAATCGCCCAGAAGGCCCGGGCCGTCGGCATCCACCTCATTCTCGCGACACAGCGGCCGCAGGCGAATGTTGTAACCGGTCTGATCAAGTCCAACATGCCCGCGCGAATCTGCTTCAAGGTCGCCTCCGGCATGGACTCCCGCATCGTGCTCGACCAGAAGGGCGGCGAACTGCTGCTCGGCCAGGGCGACATGCTCTACCTCTCGCCCCGGTCGAGCAAGCTCACGCGTGCGCAGGGCACGCTGGTGGACGACAAGGAGATCCGCCGCGTCACCCGGTTCATGCGGGATGTCGCCGAACCGACTTTCGAGCGCAGCCTCATGCAGATCCGCACCGGCGCCGAGAACGGCGTCGGCGCCGAGTCGCTGGAGGCCGGCGAGGATGGCGAGCGCAACGGGTGGAACGATGCGCAGCAGGACCCGCTGTTCGATCAGGCCGTGGAGGTCGTCCTCGAAACCAAGCGCGGCAGCGTCTCGATGCTCCAGCGACGCCTGGCGATCGGCTACACCCGTGCTGCGCGGCTCATCGAACTGATGGGCCAGTGCGGGATTCTCGGCAGCTACAAGGGAACGGTGGCCCGCGAAGTCGCCATGACCACAGAAGAATGGCAGGCGATGAAGGCCCAGGCCGCCGCCGACGCGGCCGCTTCGGCGAAGGACGAAGGCCTTTCGGGTGGACCCGGTGGCGAACTCAACAGCCATCCGTCCACGGGAGAATCGCTCGAAGCGGTTCAGGCCCGGCTCAACGGCAGGGGCGGCGATGGCGGGCTGACGCCCGGGGCCGCGTCACCGGCCAAGGCGACCGACGAACCGCAGGATGACGCGGAGTACGAGGAGGAAGGCTCCATCGACGACGATTCGGACTCCGACGGCGAGGATACCGATCCCCCCCTCGAGATCAAGACCCGCGGCGGCGACCGAACCGGTCAAGTCTCCGGTCGATGATCGCCGATCCTTTGATTCACAACCCACGCTTCCAACCGCGGGCTCGCCCAGACCTTCTGGCGGGCCTGCGTGCGTTTTGCAACGGGTTGGCGCTCGTATCCGCGGCTCGCACGGCGGCGGGCCCGAGTTTGAGTTCGGTTCTCAGGGAACGTCGGACCGCCTTGTCAAGACACCCCGCATCGAGTAACCTGCCGGTGTGTCACGAGTTCTGCAGGCATCGGGGCTGATCTTCGTTCTGAGCGCGGTGGTCGGCGCATTCCTGGGCGTCGGTGCGTACACGCTCGTGTACGCCGAGGCCGGCAGCTACCTATCCAGCGACCCCCGTGCGTGCGTGAACTGCCACATCATGCGCGATCAGTACCAGGCGTGGCAGCACTCCAGCCACCACGCGGTTGCGACGTGCAACGACTGCCACGTGCCGCACGACTTTCTCGGCAAGTACCTCACCAAGGCCAAGCACGGGTACGCGCACTCCAAGGGCTTCACGCTGCAGGACTTTCACGAGCCGATCCAGATCAAGCCCGAGGATCTTGAGATCGTGCACGACAACTGCCGGCGCTGTCACGAGGCCATGACCTCCGAGATCAATCGCGCCGGCGCTGGCCACGAGCAATCCAACTGCACGCACTGCCACTTCGGGGTTGGCCACGGCCCGGTCAAGTGAGACGTCCCATGTCCGAATCCACCAAGCGTCGCCTCTCCATCTCCTGGTTCCTGGTCGTCGTCTTCGCCGCGGCCACGGTCGGCCTGCTGCTCCTGGTCCAGAACATCCAGAAGCGCAAGGCCGAGGCCACTCAGGTCGTCTTCCAGATCGCCAAACTCGATGAGACCAGCATCGACGCGGCCGAATGGGGGAAGAACTTCCCCAAGCAGTACGACGGGTACATCCGTACCTCGGACATCGAACGGACCCGCTACGGCGGCAGTGAGGATTTTCAGAAACTTGACTCGGATCCCTTGCTCCGCACCATCTTCAACGGTTACGCCTTCGCGCTCGACTACCGCGAGGAGCGCGGCCACGCTTACATGTTCTTCGATCAGCTCAACACCGAGCGAGTCAAACAGAAGCCCCAGCCCGGCGCGTGTCTCCAGTGCCACTCCTCGAACCTGGTCGCCTACCGCAAGAAAGGAATCGCCGCGGGCGCGCCCGGCAAGCTGACCGACGCGCTGTTCAGCGCCGAGGGCAAGGAGCAACTGATGAAGGGCTTCGCCGAGGTCTGCAAGCTGCCCTTCGGTGATGCGGCCTCGCTCGTGCACAGCGGCATCACCTGCCTTGACTGCCACGATCCGAACTCGATGCAGCTCCGCGCCACCCGCCCGGGATTCCTCGTCGGGATCGCCAACCTTGCCAGGTCCGACGACCCCGTGCCTCACCTGCCCAGCATCGAGCGATGGCGCAAGGGCGATCGCAAGCGCGACTATGACCCCAACATCGATGCGAGCCGCCAGGAGATGCGCTCCATGGCCTGCGGCCAGTGCCACGTCGAGTATTACTTCAAGCCCGAGGGCAAGCAGGTTACCTACCCGTGGCACCGCGGCCTGAAGATGGACCAGATCGAGAAGTACTACGACGAGGATGCGAAGTTCAGCGATTGGACCCATGCCGACTCGGGCGCGCAAGTGCTCAAGGCCCAGCATCCGGAGTTCGAGCTCTGGAGCCAGGGCATCCACGCCCGCAGCGGTGTGAGCTGCGCCGACTGCCACATGCCCTACAAGCGAGAGGGCGCGATCAAGGTCAGCGACCACCACGTCCGCAGCCCCATGCTCAATACGGCCCGCGCCTGCCAGGCCTGCCACCACTATTCAGAGACCGAGATCCAGTCGCGAGTCACCGCTATCCAGAACCGGACCAAAGACCTCCTCGACCGCGCCGAGTACGCCACCGTCGATCTGATCAACGCCATCAAGGAAGCCAAGGCCGCGGGCGCCACCGATGACCAGCTCAAGAGCGCACGCGCCCTGCAACGCAAGGCCCAGTGGCGCGCCGACTTCATCAACGCCGAAAACTCCATGGGCTTCCATGCCCCGCAGGAATCGGCACGCATCCTCGGCGAGGCCATCGACTACGCCCGGCAAGGGCAGATCGAAGTTGCGAGACTCGGGCCGAAGTCCGCGGCCAAGGCCGCCGCGGAGTAGGGCGGAACGACGGACCGGGTCACCCGATCGGTTCCGCGAGCGCCGGGTTTCGGGCCGGCTCGGTCTCGTTGACCAGTTTCATCGTGCGCCACTTCCCGCCCCGCCAGCGGTAGGTGATCGCGAGCGCGAGAGCGATGATGTAGCTCGCCGCGGCGATCCATGGGCCGCGGGATTCGAGCGACGGCGCCCAGCGGACCAGCGCGAGACCGCCGCCGACGATGAGGGTCCAACTCAGGAAGAGCGTGACGATGCCGACCCAGCGTGTGTCGCCCGCGCCGCGGAGCGCGCCGCTGAGGCTCATGGCGACACCGTCGAAGAACTGGAACGCCGCGGCGGCGATCAGGAACGCGGCGCCCAGTTTCAGGATCTGCGCCGCGGTCTCGGGCAAGGTCGTTTCCGGGACGAACATCTCGACCAGTTGCCGACGGAACAGCACGAACACCACGCCGCAGAGGGTCATGTACGCGACGGCCATCGCCAGCCCCTGGCGGGCGCGCTGGGCGGCGAGGTCGGGGCGGCCCGCGCCCATGGCCTTGCCGACGGTGGCGGTGATGGCGACGGAGATCCCGACGGTGGGCATGAACGAGAGGCTCATCCACTGGTGCGCGATCCATCCCGCGGTCGAGTGGACGGCACCAAAGGCTCCGACGAGGTACACCATGAAGAAGGACCAGCAGACCATCTCGTTGCCGAACATGAGCGCGCCCGGCCAGCCGATGCGGTAGAGGTCACGCATGTGGGTGAGGCTGGGGCGCCACGAGGCGAGGGAGTTGAAGCGGCGGTTGAAGGATGGGGAGGCGAAGACCGCGAGCGGGATCAGCAGCTCGAAGAACGTTCCAAAGAGCGTTCCCCAGGCCGCGCCGTTGACGCCCATCGCGGGGATGCCCAGCGTGCCGCAGAGCGAGGCGCAGAGCGATAACCACCCGTCAACCAGCGCGGAGCCGGTGGGCGCGGGGGCGGCCGGGCCGTAGATGAGCAGCGAGTTGCCGACGATGTTGACGAGGTTGCCCGCGAGTGTGGCGAGGAGGACGACAACCGGCCGGTGCATCCCGTAGAAGTACTGGGATATGGCGCGGGCCAGGAGCGTGATGACCGCGCCGAAGAGCAGGATGCGCCCGTAGCCCGCGGCCATCTGGTCGCGGCGGACCGCCTCTGCGAGCGCGGCGAGATCGACCTGCGCGGCACCGTGCACGGCGGGGGTTTCGCGGACGGCGTCGAAGACCCAGGGCAGAGCCAGCGCGAAGGGGACCAGGAACACCAGCCAGAACAGCACGGCGATCCACATGCCGGCCCAGGCGTAGGCGGGGGCGCGCTCGGGCCTGCCGGCGCCGAGGTTCTGGCTCACGTACGAGTTGATGACGGTGATGAAGCCGGTGGCGATCGACATCGGCACCCACGCGGCCAGCCCGCCGTTGCCGGTGGCGCCCACGTAGATGGGGTCGGGCCCGATGCGCGACACCATGAGCTTGTCCACAAACTGCATCAGGGTGTAGGACGTCATCGTCGCGACGACGGGCGCGGCGATGAAGGCCATCTCCACCAGGGGGTGGCGTTGAGATTCGGTTGAAGAAGAGGACATGGAGGGCGCGAGCGGTGGAGGAGCAGGGGCGGAGGAGGATGAGCAGGGTACGACATGGTCGTGCGCGGCCACGGCCCCGGGCCCACGATGGGGCTGGTCGTGCCTCGGGCACACGGGCACCGCGTCACGGCGGCGCGGGGTGACGATGGTGGATGGCGTCCGCGCGGCCGCGGCCTACTTGGCCTGCGCGTCGGGGAGGTTGATGAGCTCCGCGCTGCCATCGGCGCCCACAGCCGCGGTGGCCGTTGGAACCTTCGCGCCCATTTCGGGCACGTAGTTGAGGGGCGGGATCGGCATCGCGTTCATCTCCCATACGCGGTGGCTGGTCACGTGCCACGGCTGGAGCCCGCCGCGGAGGCGGACGGTGATCCCCTGCGTGGCCTGGTGGCCATCGGCCGAGACCATGCCGGGGACGGGGCGCACGATATCAACCTTGGCCTCGTCGCCGTTGACCCACAGGCGCGAGATGTGGTAGGTGGGCAGGCTCTCGCGCCCGGGCTCCATGGGCACCGCGCCATAGCCGATGCGCTCGACGGTGCGCTTGTAGACGAGGTTGTTGGTGCCGACGGGAAGGTTGACGGCGAACTCCGAGCCCTCGGGCGGGACACCCAGGGGCGGCGCCCATTCCGCGTTGGTGACGGCGGGGTAGCGCGTGATCACCCACCGCACCGACTCGGTCATCAGCGGCGGGAAGGGGTCATCGTTGGGGTTGGTGAACCCGTGCTTGACGGTCATGTCCGCGCCGGCGTTGGGCGCGTTGTAGCTGTTGTAGCCGACGCAGGCGGGGAGAGCCAGCGCGATGGCCGCGAGAACGGTGCAGGCGGGCTCTAGGGCTAGGTTGCGGGCGTGGCGCATGGGACTCCTCCGTGAGTGTTGGACTGGATGATACCCCGTGCCGCGGGAGCGTGGGAGAAGCGGTCCAGCCGAGGAGGTTGTCGAAGTCGGCGGGGTGGATTCTGGCGATCGAGAGCGGATGTTGCTCGCGAGGACAACAGCGATTGCCGGCGGACGATGTCACGGAAAACGTGCGGTTCGGCGGCTGAGGGGCGAGTCCTACGCGCAAACGTCTGGCCGGTCGGCGCGCGTGCGGGGGCATGTTGTCTGTCCGGGAATCCGGCGTCCCGCCTGTTCGACGGGACGCCGGATGGTTTGGAAGAGGATACCGGAGGTGATTGGACTCAGCAGCCGCCGAAGTACGCGGCCAGAAAGTCGAAGATGTCCTGGACGCTGACCCCGTTGGGCGCGCCCGGGCCGGCCGCGCTGTCGTTGGTGTTCGCGCACGCGTCGTTGCTGAAATAGCCGGTTAGGAAGTCGAAGATGTCCTGCACGCTGATCCCGCCCGGCGCGCCGGGGCCCGCCACCGACTTGTTGAAGTTGCCGCGGCAGCAGGGCGCGGTGAAGCTGAAGGGAGTGCATGCTGTTCCTGCGCCCGCGAAAGTCTGGTTGAGACCCGAGCATGCGGCGGCGGTGGTGATGGAGCATGAAGAGCCGCAGCAGCAAGCGCCATTGACGACCGGTGTGCCGACGGTGAACTGCACGAAGTGCACGAGGCCGTGCCACGCCGCTGTGCTGCCGGTCCACGAAATGTCGGGAGAGGTGATCGTGTTGCTGGACCCGTCAACCACCTCGACGTGGGCCGTGTAGTCGGCAGTCTGGTTCATCCGGTCGCAGATAACGACATCAGGGAAGTACGTGATGAAGCGAGTGTCGGGGCCGGTCGAGGTAATGCCCTCGATGGGGTCGTTGGGCTGGTCGTTGGCGAGGTTGCTCGGGCACACCGCGAGGTAGTAGGTTCCCGGCGCGAGTGTGCGTGTGAAGCTCGAGGTCGTGCCGGCGGGGTCACCAGCGGCGAGCTGGCCCTCGGCGCCGCCCGGTCCGCCGGCCCCGTTCGTCAGAGCGTTGAAGTTGCCGTCGTAGAGCCATGCATCGGAGTCGATGGTCGTCGCGCCCGTGCTCACGACACGGATCGTTACAGCCCCTTCCACCACTGTGCCCGTCGCGATAGTCGGAGTGACCGGTGTGTCGTTGAGCTGCAGGACATACGGAGTAGAGGTTGATGACGTGCCGAACGGCTCGACGATCACCTTCTCCTGCTTGCCGAAGCCGTACCATGCCACCCGCTTGGGCGAACCGTTGCTGCCCTGAAGCGGGTTGTTTCCGCCCGACGGGACTCCGAGGGTCTGGGCACGGCCGCGAAGGCCGAAGCCGAAGCCGAAGCTCGCGCTCGTCGAGCCCCCGATCTGGGTAAGCTCGCGCCGGTAGATGCCAAGCGGCTGGGCGCTGGTGGAGACAAGCCAGAAATCGACGGCGCTGTTCGACGCGGTTCCGTTGCCGTTGTTGCCCGCATCCAATCCGCCGCCGGTGGTGATGCCCGTGATCGAATCACCGTGGCTGAGCGTTGCGGGGTTGGTGAGCGGGTCGTTGAGGAACGCCGCAAACGTTGTGCTGTTGGGTTCACGCTCACCGTAGCACAGGCCGCCGGGGCAGACGGTGCTGACTCCCAGGAACGTGCCCGGCTGCGTGAGAGCGGCGCAGTCCGCTGATCCCATGAACACACAAGCGCCGGTCTGCTGCTGGCAGCAGGCACCGAAGAACTGACTGCACGAACTCGGCTCGCAGGTCAGGCCGGACACCTCCGTCGTTCCGCTGGGGCACGAAGGGCCGAAGTTGGGCTGGCACGCTGCGGAAGTGTTATTGCAGCAGACACGCGTCGTCGGGCAGGCCGTAGGTCCGCAGGTGGTCGTTGAGGCGTTCAGCGTGGTGCCCGCGGGGCAGGATCCGAAGCACAGCGTGGTGCAGATGCCGGTGTTGTTGTTGCAGCAGACGCCCGCGGGGGGGCCGACCTCGTTCATGACGAGTGCGAAGTCACCGGTCGCGGTGGTGTCGCTGGCGACGATGATGGTGTAGGTGACGCCTTCGGTGGTGCAGAAGTTGGCGGTCGCGCCGTTGGGCGCGCAGACGAGATCGGTTGTATTGGCCCACACGCAGACAAGCGAGCCGCAGTCGCCGGAGTAGACGTAGATCCGGGAATCGAACGTCGCGCCACAGGTTGAGGCCGCGTAGCGGTTGCTGGTGGGCGCGGTGAAGGTGTACCACACGCCCCGGTTGAACCCCGACAGGGTGTTGCAGGGGGTGGCGCCGGCGCCAGGATCGTCCGTGGCGCTGTTGTTGTTGGCCATGACGGGCACCCCGACACTGAGCGTGATCGCGCCCGCGCAGGAGTCGTTGGCCGGAGCCGGGCACGGGTTCGATGTGCATGTGGTGCCATTGCCGCTGTAGATGCTCCCGCCTGGGCAGCCGGACATCGTCGAGAGCGAACAAAGCGAGGTCACCGGATCGCAGCATGAGCCGCGCAGCGTTTCGCAGGGGTCGGGAGTACGTGCCGTAGGCGAGCGCGCCGTTGGCGTTGCGCCCGCGCTTGTCCCGGTTGTCCGAAGGGCACCGATACGCGCGGACATCGTTGACATAGGGGAACAGGACGCCGGCCTCAATGCCGCGCTTGTGCGCCTCGACATCAGTGGCCGCGGCCAGTTGTGCATCGGTCAGCGGGATGCCCGTATCACTGCGGGGCCAATCAACCCAGCTCTCGGCCTGAACGCGCGTGTCGGTCCACGCGCTCACCATGTGGTCCTTGTAGTCGTTGGAGTACAGGACCGTGGATTGGGCCAGCGAGTGCTGGTTGGCCAGGCAGTGTGTAATGCGGCCCTGCTCCCGCGCCGCGCCCAGCGCGGGTAACAGGATGGCCACCAGGAGGGCGATGATCGCAATGACCACCAGCAACTCGATGAGCGTGAACCCCCTTACTGCGGCGACGGGCTGGAAATGGTGGAGCATTGTGGTCCGCATGTGCATGCTCAAGCCGAAAGGTGGGTGTCTGACGTGTGTCACGGACTGCTGGAGCCTATTCGTAGATTTCTCTCTAGAAACTCTGCGCGCTTCCTGCGCTCGTCCGCCGCGGTTCGCTCTCGCGTCGTGATGGTCTCAAAGTCCCAAGAATCTATGGGTTTTCGCGAGGATCGGTCGCCAAATCGCAAGCCGCACGGTAGAATGAACTGAACTCAACTGAACTGAATGTAATCCTCAATCAGCACCTTGTCAATGACCGTGAAGCCAATCGTCTCAAAAAAACTGGATGCCGTGGAGATCAGGGCCGGGGACACCACCAAACTGGGTGGTGCCCGGCCAGTTGCCAATCCACGCGAGGTCGCTCGCTTCAGCGATCGACTCGCCGCTGAGTTGACCGCGTTGATCGCTTTGGTTCCGCCTGAGCATCTAACTTCGTCCGCTCTCAGTCGATGGCTAGGTGTGAACCGCGGCACCTGTCAGAGGGTGCTGTTGGCCGTTCGGGCTGGCGGCGAAAGTGGGGGGGTTGAGGTGCTCAAGAAGGGGCCGGGCGTTGAGGGACTAGGCGACTTCGTTCGCGCGCTCGCGACGCGGGTGGGCCGGCGCCCCGAGATCGATCGCGCCGAGGCCATGGTCCAGGACTACGCGTTGCTGGTGCAGCGTCTTGGCGGAAGTCAGGCGAAACTGATCCGGCTGGCATCTCAGGACGCGAGCGAGGACGACGGACGAGGTGTCGTCTCGCCGCGCGAGGAGCAGGTCGTGAGCGCCCGGCGTGCGATCTACCAGGCCGCTCAGGTGACCACGGGTACGTGGTGCGCGGCCAGCGTCGCGCTCCAGGCGTTCTGCCCGTCGGTTGCCGAAAAGGGAAAGCTCGACACGGCCCACGCTCGCGGGTTCATCGGGATGCGACGCCGCGCGGACGGCATGGCGCTGTCGTCGATGCTCTCGGGTGATGTCTCCAAACTGACGACCTTGGATGGTGAGGGCAGCCACGGACGTCAATGGAGCGCGCTGCTCGCGGAGTTCTGCACGATCCCGCTCCCCACGGTGATCTCGAAAGTCGAGGGCGACAAGGTCCACTCGATCGTGCTCGGAGACAACGCGGTCGAGCGTCCGGTGGACATCATTCTCGGCGGCCGCGGGATTGGCGCTCAGCCGGACCCTCGCTATGGTGGGCCGTCATACCTCACGACGGTCTTTGGCCTCAGGTTCCCGGCACGGTTGCAGGTCTATGACTTCTACGTGCACAAGGCGTTGAGCGCGGGCGGGAAGGTTCGCTCGTGCGCGCTAGCGCTCAGCCCCAAGGATATCGATCCGGTGCTGTGCTGGTACGACAAGCTGGCGTACGAGCCGACGGTCCGCCCTATGGGCGCGGGCATTGTCGGTGAAACTCTCGATTCCTATCCGAGGATGGGCGAGCTCGCGGCCCACCTGTTTTCCCGATCGGGATGGAATCCCGACGATTTCGAAGCCTGGCGCGTCGAGCTTACTTACCCGTCGCCGGCGGTGGCCTACACCATCACGCTTCACCCGCCCGGGAGCACCTGGCCGCAGCCCTGACTGTCTCGCTGATGAAGATCAGTCCGACTTCCACGGGCGCCACGGGCACCGATCGACATCCGCCGTACCGTGCCCCCCAAGCCACGACACCAGCCACTCAAAGGCATCCACCAGTCGTGGGCCCGGCCGATTGAACATCTGGTTGCCGTCGACGACCGCGACGCGGCCGCTCCTCACGGCGGGCAGGGCGTTCCACCACGGCTTGCGTGAGAGCTTCACGGTCTCGGCCCAGGCCGCATCGAGGGAGAGCCCGCACGGACACACGATGATCGCTTCGGGGCGCGACGCGGCCAGCACATCGTCGTGGATTCGCACGCTCTTGCCGGCCGCGCGCAGGGTCTGGCCGACCGGGCCGACGGCCGCGCCCGCGGTTTCGATCGGAACGGTCGGGTTGAGAGGATGCTGCCCGCCGGCTCGTTCGATGAGTTGCGGTGTCCAGTGGCCGCCGATGTAGATCGGGTCGGTCCACTCCAGGAACGCGACCCGGGGACCATCGACAAACGGTGTGACCTGCTCCTCGGCCCGATACACCCGCTCGCGCAGGCGCACCACCGCCGCGAGCGCCTCACGCTCCATACCGATCGCGGCCCCGATGCTCAGCAGATCGTCAAACACCGCCTCGAACGTGGTCGGGTTCAGGCTGACGATTCGCGGCCGCCGATCGGCCGGCATGGCCGCGACAACGCCCCGCACCGTGCTCAGGTCGATCGAGCAGATCCGGCATAGGTCCTGTGTGAGGATGACGTCGGGCCGCAGCGATTCCAGCCTGGTGGTGTCAAGCGTGTAGAGCGATTGGTCGGATTCCAACATGCCCCGCACCGCCGCGTCGATCTGGGCTGAGGAGTCGAACGTGGTCCGCTGGCTGGTCAGCACCGGTACCGCATCCAGCGAGCCATCGGCGGGCCAGTCGCACTCGTGGCTGCGACCGACGAGTTCGACACGCTCGGTCCGCACGCCGCCGGTGATCGCAAGGAGCGATTCGGTGGCCGAGGGCAGCAGGCTGACGACGCGGAGGGGGGGCACGAGGGAGGGGTAGGGTAAGGCGAAAGGCGGATCGGCAGCGATGCCGATGCCACGGATGCCGATGCCACGGGCCGCGATCATCCGATAAACAAAACTTGGGACATCCGGGCCGCTTGTGCATCCGCCGCGCGTGCACACTGGTAATCATCGACGCTCCGCGGCGTGTGCCGCGTCGGGCGCTCGGCCAAGCCTTTGACGGAGGCACGACCGGGCCAAACGCCAGAAACGCGTGGCGTGGCCGGATGACCCACGGCGCACCCTGAACCGGGTACGCCGCGGCGGTCGGACCGATGTCCGAGCGCTACCCTCCTGCCCCTGCAACCCGGCCGCGTCAAGCGGTTGGTGCGGGTCGGTCGCCTTGGATTCGGAGGATGAGTCATGCAACGCCGAGAACCCCGAACGAACGTCATCACGCGCCATCGGCTGCGGGGCCGCGCGGCCGCTCGCGGGCATGTGATCGTGGCCGTGCTCGGGTGCGTGGGGCTGGCGGCGGGTGTTTCGGCGTTCGTCGGCCTCCCGGTCGCGGCACAACCCGATGAACCGCCGAAGCAGCCCGAGACCACTCCGCCGGATACCGAGCGAGACCGGCTGATGAAGATGCTTCAAGAGGAGGCTGCCAAGCATGGGGCAGAGGTGAAGTCGCAGGCACCCGCCAAGCCCGCGGCCACGCCGCCCCAGCCAGCCGGACCGAAGGTGACGGACATTCCTCGCAAGGACCCGACGGCGGCGACGGCACCCAAACCGGGGGCAGGACATCCGTCCAAGCCTCCGGCCAAGGAACCGGAGCGGACGCCGCCCAAGACGAGCGGGGGCCAGAACAAGCCGGTCACGCCCAACCCGACGATCAAGCCGCCAACGACCCCGCCGGGTCCGGCCGCGGTGCCCGGCGTGACCAACGTGCCGGCGATGCCGATGGCGCCGGCCGCGGGGGGCGCGGCGGGCGCGGATGGGCAGACCCTCCCACCCGTCGAATCGGCGTTCACGGATGACGGCAAGAGCTTTGTCTTCAACTTCACGGACGCGACCGAACTGGCGCTGATCGTGCAGTACGTGCAGCAGGCGTTGAACCTGCAGATCATCGCCAACGACAGCGGGCTGCTCGGGCAGAAGGTCGTGCTGATGACGCCGGTGACGGTTCCCACGAGCCAGATCCTGCCGTTCCTGACCTACCTGCTGGAGCAGAAGGGGTACACGATGATCCGCGACACGCGCGGCATCTACATCATCACGCAGGTCAACCAGATCACGCCGCAGATCGGCAACGACAGCAGCAACTCGACCCAGGTGATCCATACCCCCGGTCTGAAGCCCTCTTCGATCCAGGCGATCATCACGTCGCTGCTCAACGCGAACCGCGCGGCGCCGGGCGGCGGGGCGCCCGCGACGCAGCCGATCTTCAACGACGACCTGGGCGTGATCATCATCACCGACACGCCCAACAACATCGAGCTGGTGAAGACGATCGTCAAGGAGTTGATCGACCAGCAGAGCAAGATCGCGTACACGCGGTTCCCGGTGAACCACATCGCCGCGTCGTCGGCCCGGGATCGCATCCTGGAGCTGGTCGGCTCGAGCACGGGCGGGGTCGGCGTGGGTCGAGCCCCGGGCTCGCCCGCGCCCAACGCGGCGCCGGTGGCCGCGCCCGTGGGCGGATCGATCTCCAACCTCGCGGAACGGCTGAGCCTGGATTCCTCGACCAACGCGCTGATGTTTAAGGGTCGGACCGACGAGACCGCGCAGTTGTTCCGGCTGCTCCAACTCGTGGATGTGCCGAGCCAGTTCACGACCGAGATCTACAAGATCGGCAACCGCGCGACCGAGGTGCTGGTCGATGCCGCCCGGCAGCAGCAGCTCGGCGAGGTCACGTACTTCAGCAGCGAAGACGCGCAGGGGCTGGGCGGCGGCGGTGTTTCGGCGCTCGGAGCCAGGGGTCGAGGGGGTGTGCAGCCCGGGATCGGGGGCCAGCAGTCCTCGGCGCCGATCGGCGCCGGGTTTGTCGTCTATCCCGAGGCGGGCATGTTCGTCTATCGCGGCACGCCGCAGCAGCACGGCCGGATCAAGGAGATGATTCGGGAACTCGGCCCCCTGAGCGAGTTCGACGACACGATCACCTACGAGTTCATCAAACTCAAGCACAGCAAGGCCACGGAGTTGGCGCAGACGGTGACGGACGTGCTGAACAGCACCAGCAGCAGCGGGAACCGGGGCGCGCTGCTCGGGCGGAACCTGGGCGATCGGACGCGCAACCGCGACACCGCGACCAGCCGTACGCGAGATATCGAGCGTGCCGCGGCGGGTGAGCGGACGAACCCGAGCCAGCCCTCGGCGCCGGGCGAGGTGACCGAGATCAACAGCGAGGATGTGCACGTGCTGGCCGACGAGCCGACCAACCAGGTCGTTGTCCGTGCCCCCAAGCGCCTGCAGCCGCAGCTCAAGGCCCTGATCAACAAGCTCGACCTGCGCCGCCCGCAGGTGTTCATCGAGGCGAAGATCGTCGCGATCAACACCAGCGAGGACTTCCGCCTGGCGGTCGAGGTCCAGCAGGTGATCGGGCAGTTTGCGCTCAACACCAACTTCGGCCTGGGCTCGGTGGGAACCTCGACCAGCGGCGCGAGCCTGCTGGACCCGAAGAACGTGTTCACCAACCTCAGCGGGCTTACGACGGCCGTGATTCGCTCGAAGGATGTGCCGATCATCATCAACGCGATCCAGACCAACACGGACTCGCGCATCCTCGCCAGCCCGCAGGTGCTGGTGGATGACAACCAGGAAGCGACCGTCGAGAGCCTGGATCAACAGCCGACGCTGACCACGACCATCGGCTCGGACAACCAGAACAACACGCAGAGTTTCGGCGGGTTCGAGCCCGCCGGACCCCGGCTGACGGTCAAGCCGCAGATCTCCGAGGGCGGGTACATGAAGCTCGAGTTCGAGATCGAGCTCTCGAGTTTCACGGGCAGTTCGAGCGTCGCGGGCGTGCCGCCGCCGAAACTCGAGAACCGCGTCAAGACCGATTCGGTGACGGTGCCCAGCGACACCACGATCGTCGTGGGCGGGCTGCAACTGGAGCAGTTGAACACGACGGTCAACGGGATCCCGCTGCTCAAGGACATCCCGCTGATCGGGCAACTGTTCCGCGATACCCGGAACACGACCCGCAACATCACTCTGTACGTCTTCATCACGCCCAAGATCATGCGTGACCCGTCCTTCGCGGACCTGCGCCTGCTGACGCGCAAGCCGCTGAGCACATCGCGGCTGGAGCAGGAACTTCCCCCGACCGAGCACGAGCGGATCGATGTGCTCCAGTCGGCGCAGGACCAGACCAGCGAGGAACAGGAAGCCACGATCGACGATCAGCGGCCGCAGTTCGACATCATCCGCCCGGAGTCGGGCAGCCGTAAGAAGACGTCGAAGAAGACCGGCACGATGTACGAAGGGAACTGAAACCCCTCCCCCCCTTCACCCCCTGGCGACGAAGTTCGCCCGGGCCGAGTCCTCATCATGGCGATCAAGAAGCTCCCTTTCGGCCGCCCGAACCCCGAGCCCGCGCCGCGCGCCGGCGCCAACGGCGCAAGGAAGGGCTCTGCCGCGGAGGGACCGGTCAAGGACCTCGTCGCGGCCAGCGCGACGGATTGGGGACGCATCGCGTCTCAGTTCGCCTCGCCGGGCCCCGGCGGCGCTGTCGGCCTGGAACTCAAGCCCGAGCAGCTCCGCAGTTTCCCGAAGTTGCCGGGTTCGGACGATGAGCCGTGGGATGTGATGCTGTCGATGCTCGCGCTGGACGAGCACTCGGGGCTCGAAAAACTGGCGCAGCGAACCGGGCTCCGGCTCGAACCCGAGCCGAGGTTCAACGAGTCGGCGGTGCGGTTCTACGAGATGGTCCCCGCGAACCTCGCCCGCGAGCGGCTGGTGGCGGGGCTTTCGAGCGACGGGCACGTGATGACCTGCGCGACAGCGCAGCCGATGCAGCCGGCCTTGTTCTGCATGCTCGAGGAGCGGCTGGGCATGCCCGTGAGGCTCGTGCTCAGCCCGCGCGGCGCGGTCGTCAACCTGATCAACCGCGGCTACGAGCAGAAGCAGGATCTTGTCACCGAGATCGTGGAGGAGATGCCGCTCGACGAGCGGGCGATCGAGTCGGCGGCGGGCAGCATCCGCAACTCGACGGACCTGCTGCAACTGGCCCGCCAGACGCCGGTCATCCGGCTGGTGAACATGATCCTGTTCGAGGCCCTGCGCCGCCGCGCTTCGGACATCCACGTCCACCCGATGGAGCAGAAGCTCGTTATCCGTTTCCGCATCGACGGCATGCTGATCGACGCGTTCAGCCCGCCGCTGTCGCTGGCGCCGGCGATCAGTTCGCGGTTGAAGGTCATGACCGAACTGGACATCGCCAACCGCCACAGCCCGCAGGACGGCCACAGTTCGGTGCGGATCGGCAACCGCAAGATCGATATCCGGCTCAGCGTGATCCCGACGGTGTACGGCGAGCGAGTGGTGCTCCGCCTGCTCGACCAGTCGCAGACGCAGCTCTCGCTGGATGATGTCGGCATGAGCAAGCACATGCAGGTCGAGTTCCTCGACCTGGTGCGACGCTCCAACGGGATCATCCTCGTCACCGGACCGACCGGCTCGGGAAAGACCACCACGCTCTACGGAGCCCTGGGCAAGGTGGATCGGACCAGCCGCAACGTGATGACGATCGAGGACCCGGTCGAGTACCACCTCGAGGGCATCAGCCAGACCCAGGTGAACGTGAAGCGGAACGTCACGTTCTCGGCGGGGCTGCGGTCGCTTCTGCGGCAGGACCCGGACGTCATCCTCGTCGGCGAGATCCGCGACAAGGAAACGGCCCAACTCGCGGTGCAGGCCTCGCTCACCGGCCACCTGGTGCTCAGCACGCTGCACACCAACGACGCCCCCAGCGCGATCGCGCGACTGGTGGACATCGGCGTCGAACCGTACCTCATCACGTCGACGCTGCTGGCGGCCATGGCCCAACGGCTGCTGCGCCGGACCTGCAAGGCCTGCGGCGGGGCGGGAACAGGCACGGGCTATCAGGGTAAGTGCGACCGGTGCATGGGCACGGGCTACTTCGGGCGCGTCGCGGTGTACGAGATCATGAAGATGAACGACGAACTTCGTCGCATGACCGGGCAGGGCGCCGACGCGGTGAGCATCGCCGAGAAGGCCCGCGAGATGGGCATGAAGACGATGCTGGACGATGCCCGCGAGAAGGCGGCGCTGGGGCTGACCAACGAGAGCGAGATCCAGCGCGTGCTGTACTGAGCTCTCGGGAGCCCGACCCTGCATTCGCGACCGGGCCGGCGTCAATCTGGTACATTGCCCGCCGTGAATGTAGACGATCAGACCGCGCTGGCACCGCCGTCGAAAACCCTCCGCACCGTCATCCTCGCGTCCAGCGCGGGAACGCTCATCGAGTGGTACGACTTCTACCTCTTCGGCGCGCTGGCGCCGGTCATCGCCACGCAGTTCTTCCCCAAGAGCAACCCGACCGCCGCGTTCCTGTCAACGCTCGCCACCTTCGCCGCGGGGTTCATCGTGCGGCCGTTCGGCGCGGTGTTCTTCGGGCGGATCGGCGATCTCATCGGCCGGAAGTACACCTTCCTGGTGACGCTCCTGCTCATGGGCGGGGCGACGTTCGCCATCGGGCTGGTGCCGGGGTACGAGCAGATCGGGATCCTGGCTCCGCTCATCGTGCTCGTGCTGCGGCTGCTGCAGGGCCTGGCGCTCGGCGGCGAGTACGGCGGCGCGGCCACCTATGTCGCCGAGCACGCGCCCGATCACCGGCGCGGGTACTACACCAGTTGGATCCAGACCACCGCCACGCTCGGGTTCTTCGTCTCGCTGGCGGTGATCCTCGCGTGCCGGCTCAACATGGGCGAGCAGGCGTTCGGCGAGTGGGGGTGGCGGGTTCCGTTCCTCATCTCGATCGTACTCGTGGTGCTCTCGTACGTCCTGCGGATGAAACTGCGAGAGTCGCCCGTGTTCGAGCGGATGAAGGCCTCGGGCCGCGGCTCCGCCACGCCGCTGCGCGACTCGTTCACCAGGTGGCCGAACCTGAAACTGGTGCTCATCGCGTTGTTCGGCGCCACGGCCGGTCAGGGCGTGGTCTGGTACACGGGGCAGTTCTACGCCCAGACGTTCATGCTCAAGACCCTCAACCTTGACTTTGTTGTAACCAACACCATCATCGGCATCGTGCTGCTCGCGGCCACGCCGTTGTTCGTCGTCTTCGGCGCGCTCTCCGACCGCATCGGGCGCAAGCCGATCATCATGGCCGGGTGCCTGCTCGCGATCCTCTCGTACCTGCCCATCTACCACCAGATGGCCCGCGCGGCGGATCTCTCGCGCCTCGGAACGCCCGTCGTTGAGATGATCGAGGAACAACGAACATTGACGCAGGGCGTGCAGACCATCGCTTCCCGGTTCGCGGATCGATACGCCGACGGCACGGTGGCCGTACGGAAAGTCACCGAGCGCTCCGGCCCCGGTGTGAAGCTCGAAACGCCAAAGACCGAGGTCTCCGTCCGACCGTCAACGCCCATCGCCGTCACGCTCGGCGCGCTCGTGTTTGTTCAGGTGGTGCTCGTGACGATGGTCTACGGGCCCATCGCGGCGTTCCTGGTTGAGCTGTTCCCCACGCGCATCCGCTACACCTCCATGTCGCTCCCGTACCACATCGGCAACGGTGTCTTCGGCGGCCTGACCCCTTTCATCGCGGCATCCCTCGCCGCCGCCGCGGCGAGCGAGCCAGACTCGTGGCACGCCCGGTTGGTTGGCGGACCGAGCTTTGTCGGGCTGATCTACCCCATTGCCATCGCGGCGATGACACTGGTTGTCGGAACGCTGCTGATCCGCGAGCGTCGGGGCGCGCCGATCGACGATGGGCGCTAGCGAGGGTGTAGTCCATGTATGTGGTGGCGGGGTACCCCGCCACCAGTTCTCGCCACCACAAACTTGGACCACACCCGGTAGCGACGGCGCCGGGCGTCCCATTCGCGGGTGCGTTATGCTTCGGGACGTTGGCCTGAGTTCTTCAGCCCGCCATGACCACCGCCGAGACCGTCACGCTCTCCTGGTCGCCCGATTCCAAGGCCGCGCAAGCCGCGGCGACGGGCGACGGCACGCGCCCCGGCGGCAGCGCCCAGCCCGCGCTGGTCATCCCTTCACGCCTCGGTTCGGTGCGGCTCATCCGCGAACTCGGCCACGGCGGCATGGGTGTCGTCTGGCTCGGCCACCACGAGTTTCTGGATCGTCAGGTCGCGGTCAAGTTCTTGCTCGCGACCGTGACCGATCGTGACGACCCACGGTTCCAGGTGTTCCTCGATGGCGCCCGCGCCGCGGCCCAGGTCCGGCACCTCGGGCTCACCGCGGTGCTTCACGCCGACATGGTCGAGAACGTTCCCTATCTGGTGATGGAGTACGTGAGCGGCCCCACGCTCGCCGAACTGGTCGAACGTACCGGTCCGCTGCGCCTGCCCGCGGCGCTGGCCGTGCTGGAACGCATCGCCGACGCGCTCGACAAGCTTCACGAGGCGGGCGTCATCCACCGCGACATCAAGCCGAGCAACATCCTCGTCGATGTGCAGGGTCAGGCCTACCTGACCGACTTCGGCCTGGCCTGCCGGGTCGAGAACCGCGAGCGGATCATGACCTCGGGAACCCCGGCCTACATGGCGCCGGAGTGTTTCGACGGCGAGGCCTCCGCGCGCACCGACATCTACGCCCTGGCCGCCACCACCTACCACCTGCTCGCCGGCCGCGCGCCCTACGAGGGGTCGGTCGCGGCCCTGCGCGAACTGCACAAGGCGGGTGTGTTCCCGCCCGAACCCCTGCAGGCCGTCGCCATTCCAAAGCCGGTGATCGAACTGCTCCAGCGCGCCGCGAACAACGACCCGCGCTTCCGCACCAAGTCCTGCCACAAACTGCTCGATGGATTCCGCGAGGCATCGGGAAAGACCGTGACCGCCGCGGCGGGTATCGATCAACTCGCCCGGCTTGTGGGTGCGGTCAAGTCTCGCGCCACGGTCGGTCCCGCGACGCTGGTCTCGGCGATCGAGGGTGTGCCGGCGTCCGCGACACCGGAGATAGTCGGGGCGCCGCACGATCTCCGCGTCCTGGCGTCGGAAGGCGCGGTGCTCTCCGAACCCGTTCCCTGCGTGCAGTGCGGCTACGAACTTCGCGGGCTGCCGACAGCCGCTCGCTGCCCGGAGTGCCAGCGTCCCATCGAGCACAGCCTGCGCAAGGACCGCCTGATCTTCGCGGACCCGGCCTGGCTGAGACGTATCCACCTCGGCTTGCTCATCATGGCGTCCGCGCCGCTGGTCCTGATCATCACGCTCGCCGGACTCTCGATCACCCGGCTTGCCATTCACACGCTGCCGACGCACTACGGTGTGTGGGCGGTGAGCTCGACGATGGTCGCCCTCGTGCTCGGGGCCATCGGCGCTTATTTTGCCAGCACGCGGGAATCGATGGAGGGCGTCAGAGAACCCTACCGACCTGCGCGCTGGGGGCTTGCCGCGGCCGCGGCGTTCGTCGGTGTCGTGCTGGGCGCGTTCTACCTGCGGCACGCCTGGGATGCACAATCTGTCGCTTGGGAAACGCGGCTGGGCATGATCTTCTGGTTGGTTGCCGGGCTCGCGATGTGCGCGATTCCGGCGCACATCATTGCGTGTTTGCATCGGTTGCTCGGCCGGGGTCACGGTGGACGAGTCCGTTCGGGCGATTCCCTGGCTCGGCTGTGCGCGGTTGTCGCGACGTTGGGTATCGTCGGGCTCGCGGCGACTTCGCTCTCGGTCGCGGTGTTTTCCGATCGCTCGCCCTCGCAACGCCTCGCCCTCGGGTTCTTCTGGCTCGCCTCGCTCGGAGCGCTCGTCTTTCTGGCGGTGCTGACCTACCTCGCCTGGCGGCTCGGGCTGATCCGACGCACGCTGCTCTCCCCGGCGGTGGCGAGGGTGGAAGGCGCGCCGGAATCGCCCGGCAAGTCGAGCACCTATTACCAGAGCCTCAGTTCCCTGGCCGGCAAGAGACGCGTCAACGCGCCGACACCCGAGCCCCAGCCCGCGGCGACCGTGCCCGAAGCGCCCGGAGGCGTTCTGGTGTGCCTCGTCAAGTGCGTTTCCTGCGGCCGCGACCTCGTCGGGAGCAGCGTTCAGGCGGGTTGCCCCGGTTGCGCGGCGCCGGTTCTGAACAGCCTCGATCCGGCAAGGCTCTCGTTCGTGCCGAGTACCTCGCTCCGCCGGGCGTCGCAAGGCCTTGATCGCGCAGCCCTGACGCTCATGGTCGGCCTGCTGCTGCTCGGTGTGACTGTGCCCTTCCAGTTGATCGTCGTGGAAGCGGCCGGCGTGCTCTCGATGGTGTACGCGCCGTTCTGGTTCGCGGTGACGGTCATCGCGCTCGACGGCTGTCGCGCCGCCCTCGGACGACTCTCGCCCTCGCCGCTCGAGTCCCTGCTTGCGCCTTGGCGCGTGGCGTTCTGGGCTGTCGGGATCGGGGCCCTCGCGTCGCAACTGATCTTCGCGGTGTGGCTGGTTTCGTCGGGCTCGATCAGGTTCACGGCCGAAGGCTCCGGGCTGGTTACCTGGCCGGCTCTGGTCCTGCTGGTTCCGTCGGCCGCCGTTCCGGTCGCGCTCGCCGGGCTTGGCCGCGTCATCGCTCGCGGTCATGATCCGGGATCCGCGCGAACCCTGCTGAGAGTCGCGTCGCTCCTCCCGCTGACCCTGGCCGGCATCGGTTGGCTCATCCTCGCCTCTTCTTCCGCGCTCTCGACGGGCATGGCGATGGTTGTGTTCCTCACGCTCCTGCTGGCCTTGATGCCGACCGCGTTCTTCGGGCTCCGGCTCGCTTCGCGTCGCCTCCGCGCCGCGGCCGATTCCGCCGCGGATTATGGGCTCGTGCGCCGCGCGATCGACTCCGCACCCGATGCCCACGCCACCGCAACCGGTGGCGGGTCGGCGCAGGCGTCATAGGCCATTTCTCCGGCCTCGGCTTGACTTCGCGATTCCATTTTGCATCTTGAAGTTTCAACTCGCCTCTGGACCCCGACTACGGTCCAGCGTGTGCGCGGAGCGGCACGCCTAACGCGCCTTCATCGCAACCGTCGCGTGATTCCCATCGCGCGTCGATCCGCGGAGCGGTTCTCGCTCGTCACGCGCCGGATGAACCCGCAAGGAGCTCGCCCATGCCCGTCGCCACCGCGCCGTCCAAGCCGCGTTCCAGCAGCACCGTGCGGCCGTCCCGAGCACAGCCGCGAGTCATCGCCCCGCCCTCGCATCACCAGTCCTCCACGCCGCCCGAGCCCGACACCGGGCCGGCCTGGAAGGAGTATCTCTCCAGCAAGTCGACAACCGCCTTCAACCAGCTTGTCACGATGTACACGCCGTACGTGCAGCGTGTCGCCGCCCGGGTCGCCAAGCGGCTCCCGCCGAGCGTCGATGCCGATGATCTCTGCGGCGCGGGCAGCTTCGGGTTGATGGATGCCATCGGATCGTTCGACCCGGCCCGCGGCGTCAAGTTCCAGACCTTCGCCCTGAAGCGCATCATGGGCGCAATGGCCGATTCGCTCCGTGCCCAGGACATTGCTCCTCGCCTTGCGCGCCGCCGCGAAGCGCTGGTCCGGAAGGCCCGCGATGACTTCCGCAAGCTGCACGGACGCACGCCCACCGAGGACGAGATCCTCCGCCTGCTGCACGCCGACCAGTCCGAAGCCCGGGCGATCCTCGACGGCGCGGCGATCCCGAACATCGGTTCCATGAACGTCGCTTCCGATGATTCCGACGGCAAGGGGCGGCCCGAGCCGACCATCGCCGTTGCCGACGATCGCTCGTCATCGACCGAGCCGGTGCTCCCCGCTCCCGGGCGCGACATCCACAAGTGGCTCGGCCGCGGCCTGTCACGCTCCGAACGGCTCATCATCTGGCTCTATTACTTCGAGTCACTGACGATGAAGGAGATCGGCCTCACGCTCGGCATCTGCGAGGGACGCGTCAGCCAGATCCACGCCCTCCTGCTCGAGCGGCTGCGGGCCCGGCTGGTGCGTGAGCAGGAGGCCGGCGAGTGACCGGGGAGCCGCCCGCCGCCGCGTGGTACCCTGCGGCATGAAGCGGGTGGTCATCATCGGCGGTGGTTTCGCGGGCCTTTACGCGGCCAGAAGCCTCGGCCGCGCCGGGGCGAGGGTCACGATCATCGACCGCCGGAACCACCACGTCTTTCAACCGCTGCTCTACCAGGTTGCGACGGCATCGCTCTCGCCGGCCGACATCGCCGCGCCGATCCGCCACATCGTCGGTCGGCGGTCCAACACCGATGTCCTCCTCGCCGAGGCGGTCTCGGTGGACCCGCACGCGAGAGAAGTCGTGCTCCGCGATGGGCGCGTCGGCTACGACTACCTAATCGTGGCCTGCGGCGTCACCCACTCGTATTTCGGCAACGACCAATGGGCCCCGTTCGCGCCGGGCCTCAAATCGATCGAGGATGCCACCGAGGTTCGCCGACGCTTCCTGCTGGCTTTCGAGGCGGCCGAGCGCGAGACCAACGCTCAGTCCCGACGCGCCAAACTGACATTCGTGGTCGTGGGCGGCGGCCCCACCGGCGTCGAACTCGCCGGCGCGATGGCCGAGATCGCGCACCGATCCCTGCCCGCCGACTTTCGCGCCATCGATACCACCACGGCACGCATCATTCTCGTCGAGGGAGAAGCACGGATCCTTACCGCGTTCCCGGAGACGCTCTCGGACCGCGCCAGGCACGATCTCGAACGGCTCGGCGTCGAAGTGCGGCTCAACGCCCGCGTTACGAGCGTGGATGCCAACGGGGTGATGATCGGTGCCGATCGCATCGATGCCGCGTGCGTGCTCTGGGCGGCGGGTGTCGCCGCCGAACCCCTCGGTCGATCCCTCGGTGCCGAGTGCGATCGCGCAGGCCGCGTGAAGGTCAACGCCGACCTCTCGGTCCCGGGCCGCCCGGAGATCTTCGTCGCGGGGGACCTTGCGCTGGTGGTCGATCGGCGGACTGGCCAGCCTGTTCCCGGCGTCGCGCCGGCCGCGATGCAGATGGGGCGATACGCGGGCAACGCTGTTCGAGGCTTGCTCAGCGGCCGCGGAATGCCGGGCAAGCCCTTCCGCTACCTGGACAAGGGCATCGTGGCCACAATCGGCCGCGCACGCGCGGTCGCGTGCATGCGCGGCCTGTGTTTCGCGGGCATTCCCGCGTGGCTGCTGTGGGCCGGAATCCACATCTTCTTCCTCATCGGTTTCCGCAATCGCCTGCTGGTCATGATCCAATGGGCGTGGGAGTGGATCGTCTTCCAGCGCGGCGCAAGGCTGATCACCGGCAACTCGCGCGTTGTGCTGCACGATCCCGGCCACGACTCTCGCCAGTCATGATTCTCCCCACCCGCGGCTACCTCGGCTCGTCATCGGGCTGCGACGAGCCCCGCCCGCCCTGGTGAACGCCCGGCGAGCGAACCGCGGCCTTCTCATCCTTGAAGAGTTCGGCGTCATCCATCAGGTAGAGGCTCACCAGCCAGTCCTTGATCAGGTACGGATCGACCCGGATGATCCCCTTGATGGACCCGCTCACGCGCATCCGGTCATCGCCGACCACCGGCACCTTGAGTTTCACCTCGATCGCGTCGTACGGCTCGGGCGGGATCCCGATGCAGCACCCGTCCCACTGATTCAGCATCATGAGCATCTCGTCCTGGCTCGTCGCCGCGAGCGGGAACGCGATGAACCCGGCGATCTTCACCCACTTGCCGTCGATCATCTTCAGGCGGTCAGGGATGACCTTGCGGCCGAGCCGCGGCTGGTAAGTGTCCTTGGCCGAGACCAGCATCTCCCACGAAACGATGAACGGGTCGGACTCGGTCCCCTTTCCCTTGATCACGTACTTGTCATCCACAAGCACCGTGCCGTCCGGTCGCTCCATGAGCTTGGCCTTGGCATCCGCCGGGGGCTTCGCGTCGCCCTTGCTGGGCGCGGCGCTGGTCTCGGCGTGCGTCGCGGGCTTCTCACCCGCGCCAGGATCGGCCTCCGTGTGGTCGGCGACCGGGTCCTTGATCCCCAGAGCGTCGTTGAGGGCCTGATCGACGGCCCGGGAGAGTTGCGCGTCGGGTGGCTTGGGCGGGCCGAACTGTTCAGCCTCCGACTTGGTCGGTGCCGGAGCGTGAGGCGTCTCGATCGCCCGAGGTGCGGTCTCCGGCGTCGAGTTCGTCGCCAACTTCACCGCGACATCGGATTCGGACGGCGCGGGAGGAGCGGCATGGTTTGGATTGGTTGGGATTGCGGGTTCGGCCGCAGCGGGGAGGGGGGGCGCGACCGGCGCGGCCTGCTGCGGGCTTTCCGCCGTGGCCGGTACCGTGGAGTCAGGGGCTCGTGTAGTCCCTCGTGGTCGCTCGGGAGGAGGCGAGACATCGATCGATGGGCTCTGCGCTGACGCGCCCTCTCGCCCGGCTCGCAACATCAGTACCGCGCCCGCGATCGCCGCCACCAGGATGAGTCCCCAGAACCATCGCATGTTCCGCCTTTCTGCGCGCCCGATGCCGATCCGTCGCTGGTTCCCGTCGATCACCCCAGCGGCTTCAGATTCTTGGCCACGCCCGTCCGGTACGCCATGACCGCGGGAATTAGCCCCGCGACCGCCGCCAGCAGCACCGCCCCGATCAGCACCGGCACCAGCCATTCCGCCCGGTAGACCGGCGAGATCACCAGCCCGACACTCCGCCGGAGTTGGGCCGCCGCCGCCGATCCGCCGGCGAGCGCGATGGCCAGGCCGGTCGCCGCGCCGATCAACCCGAGCAGGGCCGACTCGGTCAGCACCAGCCCGAACACGCGCCCGCGGCTGCAACCCAGCACACGCAGCACGGCGATCTGCCGCCGCCGCTCGCTCATGCTGTTGTAGAGCGCGAGCATGATCGCGATCCCGCTCGAGACCAGCACCACCACCGCCAGCGCGCGAAACACCACATCCACGTTCGAGACGATTCGGAACAGTTTGTCCATCTCGCTCTTCGGCTGCGCGACCGTGAACCCGCTCCGGGCCCGAAGCTCGGCGGCCACCTGCGGCATCGCCGCGCCGACCATCGAGCCCGCGCGCTTGGCCGTCGAGATATAGACCCCCGTGATCAGCCGATCCTCGTCGGTCAGATCGATCTCGGGGTTCGCGTGCGCGTGGTCATGGTCGTGCCCGTCTCCGTCGTGCGCGCGTTCGTGGTCACGCTCGCGCTTCTCGCTCGCGTGAACCATCCACGTGCTCTCAAGTGTCGTGAACAACGCCCGGTCGTGCGGGCCGCCCGTCGCGTTCAGGATCCCGACCACCGTATACGTGAACTCCTCGTGCACGTGCGCCGCGCGCGACTCGGATGTCCCGTGCGTGAGGTGGAGTTTCTCGCCGAGTTTCAGCCCCGTGCCTGCCGCGGCCTGCGAACCGAGCACCACCTCGAAGTTCTCCTTCAACCCCGCGCCGGCCGAGAATGTCCACGGCGTCGTCGGCTCCGGCTTGAACTGCTCGAAGAACTCGGGCATGGTGGCCAGCACCGGAAAGCCCTCGTAACTGTCGCCCTGCTGGATGGGGATGGCCCACTCCACTCGCGGGTCGTGCGCGATTCTCTCGTACGTCCCCCAGTCGATCGGCCGCGCCGGCGCGTTCGCGTAGAACACGCCGTTCAACACCGCCACCATCGGGCTGGAATCGCCGGAGACCAGGAGGTCCATGTTCCCGCTGCCACGCTCGAACGCCTGCCTGCCCGCGTTCTTCATCGAGAGCAGCGTGATCAGCAGCCCCACCGCCACCGCGACCGTGAGCGCCGTCACCACCGTCGAGAACAGCCGTGCGGACATGCTGCGGCCGATGATCGTGAAGTCGGTCATGCCGGCGTACCGCGCCTCTCCGTGGCGGGAGTCCGCGTCTCCGCCTTGATTCGCAGGCTCATCAGTTCCTCCTGTTTCGTGAACCGCTCCGCCATCGCCGGATCGTGGCTCACGCACAGCAGCGCGGCGTTGTTCTCGCGGCACGCGTTCTGGATCAGGTCCATGGCCGCCGCGGCGTTCTCCGGGTCCAGACTTGCCGTCGGTTCATCCGCCAGGACCAGCGCGGGCTTGCACGCCACCGCCCGCGCCACCGCCACGCGCTGCTGCTGTCCCACGCTCAGTTGATCCGGTGTCGCATCCACGCGCTCGATTCCGAGGCGCCTCAGCAGTTGGTGGGCACGCTCCTTCTGCTCCGCCGCCGAAGCCCCGCCGAACATCAGCGCGGCCTCCACGTTCTCCAGCGCGCTGAACCCGTGCAGCAGGTTGAAGGTCTGGAAAATCATCCCGATGTGCGTGCCGCGGTAGCGGTCCCGCTGTGCCCCGTGCAGGTGGTGGATCTTTCGACCCGCCACTTCGACGTGGCCCTCGGAAGGCTCCTCCAGCCCCGCGATCAGGTGCAGCAGCGTGCTCTTCCCGCTCCCACTCCCCCCGGTCAGGAGCATCTGCTCGCCGCGTTCAAGGCGCAGTTCGCGCACGTCCACCACGCGCGCCCCGCCGGGGTAGGCGAACCGCAGGCCGTCAATCCGCAGCGCGTGCGTCGGGTTCATTGGGCCGATTGTTGCACCCAAGTTGCATTTGGACGAGCATCCTCATTCGGCGGTTCCATCCCCCCCTGTATTGGGCACTTGCGGACGTGACGACAGGTTCAGACGCCCTGGCTGGCACCTGTCAACTTTTCCACATTCCTCGATTCGGTTTGTGTCGATAGGATTTTGTGTGTATACTATCAAAACCCTTTCATTGGTTTCCGCTCCGTTCTCGTCCACGTATCGTGCTATCTTCCCAGCGACTGGCCCGGGCATGGCGAATCCACCACCCATCACCGCTTCCGCCGCGAGCATGAACGTGCCGCCGCTGGTCCTTGAGCCGGTGGTCGGGCCGCCGATCCCCAACATTTCAATCGAACCCGCCAAGCCAACCGTTCTGGGCCGGGGTTCGGCCTGCCAGGTCATCCTCGCCGACGAGTCGGTCTCGCGCCGGCACGCGCAGGTGCACTTCACCGATGGGCGGTGGTTCATCACCGATCTCGGCTCGCGTCACGGAACGCACGTCAACGCCATACAACTGGAGTCCAGCGGCGCGACCACGCTTCACTCCAACGACCTGGTCGGCATCGGGCCTTGGACGTTCCGCGCCCGCACCGGCGAGAGCACGCACACCAGCCACATCACCACCGAGGATCGACTGGCCGATGCCGAGCGGGTCGAGCGGGTTCACGAGCGCGAACTCGCGGCCATCACCCACAACCGGCTCAACCTTCTGATGAAGTACGCCGCGGAGATCGCGGGCGTCTCCGACGAGGGCAAACTGGCCAAGGCGATCGTGGGGGCCGCGATCGAGGGCACCGGATTCCCACGCGCGGCGATCCTGCGAGATGTCGGGCCTGTCGCCGACCACGCACCCGGGACCGAGCTCGAGATCATCTGCGAACGAGGACCGAGCGAGCCCATCGTGCCGGGCAGTTCACCCCAGCACGCGATTGCCAAGTTCTCCACCAGCCTAATCAAGGCGTCTCGTTCCGGCGAGATCGCGATCCTTACCGCCGACTCTCCCATGTCCGGGGGGAGCATCATCAGCCTCGGGATCCGAACCGCCATGTGCGCGCCCATCTCCATCGGGGGAACGATCAGCACGTTCCTCTACCTCGACGCCCGACAGGGCGAATCGGGCGGCGCGCGCGGCGTGATGGGCGGGTTGGGAGGGGGGGGTGGGGGGGGTGGGGGAGGAGGACGCGGGCGGCCCAGCGTGAGCGTGCAGCAGGACGCCGCCGCCTTCTGCCAGGCCCTCTCGAAGATGTACGCGCTGGCGATGGGCAACATCCGTCGCAAGGAACTGGAGGACCGCCAGGTTCAACTCGAACGCGAGCTCAACGCGGCCCGAGAGACCCAGCGGCTCATCATGCCTCCCGAGCAGGGGTACATCAACGGCGTGCAGTACGCGATGAGGATGCGGTCGGGCCGCTACGTCGCGGGCGACCTGTTTGATGTGGTCGATCTCGAAGGCCGCGACGAGTTGCGCGCCAACGCCCCTCTCATGTCCGGCGCTTGGGAGGCGGTGCAGTTCGGCCCCGACGGTCGTCCGATCCTGGCCGGCGCCTGCGAAGGCCCGGGCGGCAAGGTCGCGGTCTTTCTGGGCGATGTCGCCGGCAAGGGGATCGCCGCGGCCATTCTCATGGCCACCGCCCAGACGCACTTGAACGCGAGCCTGCGAGCCCTCAAAGACCCCGCGCTGGCCGTCGCCGAGGTGAACAGGTTCGTGTGCTCTCACGCGAGCAAGGGCCGCTTCATCTCGCTGTGGCTCGGCATCTTCGACCCGGAGACGAGCGAAGTGACCTTCGTGGATGCCGGTCACGGTCATTGGCTGGTGGTCTCGGCGGCGGGGCCGGATGGGCTGCGGGCACGCAAGGTGGAATCCGAGGGCGACTTGCTCATCGGCGTCGATCGCGAGTACCCGTACCGCGCCGAGCGCATCAAACTCGCGCCCGGAGAACGTGTGGTGGTTTTCTCCGATGGCGTGGTCGAGCAGGCCAACCCCGAGGGAGTGCTGTTCGGGTTGCAAGGCGCGATCAACGCGCTGAAGCCCTCGACAGGGTGTGCCGCGGACGTTTCGGCGCTCTTCGACGCGGTCAACGCCTACGCGGAGACCGATGCGCTGCAGGACGACACGACCGTGGCCAGCGTGGCGTTCGCTCCTCGCGCCTAGCCGGCCCGCGCCGGACGCGCGCGAACGGCGGACGGTGGCGGATGGAGGATCGGGAGGGGGGACGGGGATGGGGGGGGTTGGTTTCTTCGGGAGCGTTGATGGGGCTGTGGATCATCATTCTGCTGATCGTGCTCAACGGCGCGTTCGTGCTGATCGAGATGGCGCTGGTATCGAGTCGGCGCGCGCGGCTTGAGTCTCGCGCCGGCCGCGGCGATCGCGGCGCGAGGCTCGCCATTCGGCTGCTGGACTCGCCGAATCTCTACCTGAGCACGGTGCAGATCGGCATCACGGCGTGCGGCGTGCTGCTCGGGGCGTTCGGCGAGGAGGCCCTGGCGGAACGCCTCGCGGCGTGGCTGGCGGCGGTCCATCCTCCGCTCGCGCCGTACACACTGCCGATCGCCTTCGCGATGACCGTGGCGGCGCTCACGTTTGTCATCATCGTCGTGGCCGAGCTCGTGCCCAAGCGCATCGCGCAGATGGCGCCGGAGGCGTGGGCTCGGGCCGGGTCGCGCCCGATGTGGATCATGTCGCGGATCTGCCGGCCGCTGGTGTGGCTGCTCAGCGTTTCGACCAACCTCGTGCTCGCGCTTGTCCCGATCAAGAGCCGGGCGGGTTCGGACCACGAGGTCGAGAGCGAGGTGAAGGCGATCATCGCCAGCGGCGCGAGGACGGGTGTGTTCCACCACACCGAGCAGCAGATCGTCGAGCGCGTCTTCAAGCTCAGCGACCAGAGCGTCAAGGCGGTCATGGTGCCGCGGACGGAGATCGAGTTCCTGCTCATCGACGAGAGCCCCGAGCGGATCCGCGCTCTGCTGGCCACGAGCGGGCACTCGCACTTTCCCGTGTGCCGCTCGGGCCTCGATGAACTCGTCGGCGTGGTCCACGTCAAGGACCTGGTCAAGCAGACGCTCGTGCGCGAGGAGATCAGGCTGGCGGAGATCGTCAAGCCGCCGCTGTTCGTGCCCGAGAGCACGCCCGCGATCGAGATGGTCGAGATCTTCCGTACGCAGCGGACGCACATCGCGTTCGTGCTCGACGAGTACGGCGTGCTCGAAGGGCTGGTCACGCTGTACGATGTGGTCGAGGGGTTGGTGGGGGAGGTGCAGCGCCAGGGAGATATCGATGAGCCGTGGGTCGTGAAGAGGCAGGACGGGAGCTACCTGCTCGACGGCCGCCTCAGCGTGGGCGAGGTGCGAGACCTGATCAACGTCGAGAAACTGCCGAAGGAAGACCTGGCCGGCTACGAGACCCTCGGCGGCCTGGTCATGACCAATCTCGGGCGCATCCCCGCGACCGGCGACCGCTTTCAGTGGCGAGAGTTCACGTTCGAGGTCATGGACATGGACAAGGCGAGGGTGGACAAGGTGCTGCTCACGGCCGCGAGAACTCCGCACCCTTCGATCTGAGCGGAGCGTGCCGCGACGCCGCGCTACAGCAGGTCGGCGAGCGCGGTGCGTGCCGCGCACAGCCGTCGTTCGAGCTCGCCGGCGTCGTTCGCGGTGATGTTCAGGTGTCCGATCTTGCGGAGCTCGCCCGCGCTGGGCGGGGCCTTTCCGTAGAGGTGCAGGCGCGATCCGGCGAGCGAAAGCGCTCGCGACGGGTCCGGGTCGCCGCGCAGGATGTTGAGCATCGCGCTCGCGCCGCGGGTTCGGATGCGCCCGCTTGAGTCGGCGCCGAGCGGCCAACCCAGGATCGCGCGAAGGTGCAGCTCGAACTGGCTCAAGTCCGCGCCGTCCTGCGTCCAATGCCCCGAGTTGTGCACGCGCGGGGCCATTTCGTTGGCCAGGAGCGAGCCGTCGGGCATCTCGAAGAGCTCGATCGCCAGCACACCCACGTAGCCGGTGCGCTCGAGCACTCGCCGGGCCACAATCTCGGCTCGCGACTGAAGCTCCGGCGCGACTTCCGGCGCCGGAGCGATGGACTCGCGGAGAATCCCGCCGCGATGGGTGTTCTGGATCAGCGGAAAGAACGCCTCCTCGCCCGTTCGAGAGCGAGCGGCGATGATGGAGAGCTCGCGACGAAAGCCGACGAACTGTTCGACGATCAGCCCGGCCCCGACCCGCGGCAGGGCGTCGGCATCCGCCCTGGAGCGGAGCACCCACTGTCCCTTCCCGTCGTAACCGAGACGCCGGGTCTTGAGCACGCAGGGAAGGCCGAGCCGTTCGCACGCGGCGAGCAACTGCTCGCGGGAGTCAACCGCGCAGAACGCGGGTGTTCCCACGTCGAGGTCGCGGAAGAGCGACTTCTCGGCGATACGGTCCTGCGCGATCGCCAGCACGCCCTCGGGCGGGTACACCGAAACGTGCTCGGTCAGCCACCGCGCCGTGGCGGCGGGGACGTTCTCGAACTCGTACGTGGCGGTGCTCAGCCCGTCGGCGAATCGCGTGAGGGCGGCGTGATCGTCGTATCGGCCGACGATGACCTCGCCCGCGGCCGCGGCCGGACAGTCGGGGCGCGATTCGAGAAATCGGAAGCGCAGGCCCATCGGGATGCCGGCGAGGGCGAGCATGCGGCCGAGCTGGCCGCCCCCGAGAATGCCGACCAGAGGCGTCACCGTGCCGGCCTCCGCCGCGGCGGGCGTTTCGATCGGGCCGAGGCCTTGGCCGGGGCCTTGCGAGGATCGGGATTGGCGAGCACGGTCGAGGTCTGCTTTGATCGGAACCGCCTGAGGGCCGGGCGCAGGTGCGTGTGCTTGTTCGAGACGATCGACGCGGCGAGGAGCGCGGCGTTGATCGCGCCGGCTCGGCCGATGGCGAGCGTGCCGACGGGCACGCCCGCGGGCATCTGCGCGATCGAGAGCAGCGAGTCCAGGCCCTTGAGGGCCTTGCTCTCGACCGGGACGCCGAGCACGGGGAGCGGCGTCTTGCTGGCGCACATGCCGGGCAGGTGGGCCGCGCCGCCCGCGCCGGCGATGATGACCTCAAGGCCACGGGCCTGTGCCGAGGCGGCGTAGGTGAAGAGCAGGTCGGGCGTGCGGTGGGCGGAGACGACGCGCAGTTCGTGCGGAACGCCGAGCTGTTCGAGCATCTCGGCGGCGTGCCGCATGGTCTCCCAGTCGGACGCCGAGCCCATGATGATGCCGACAAGCGGTCGCGACGATGCCATGGCGGCAGGGTAGCCGTGCGGCCGGGCGATCAGGAGAGCATGAACCGGACATCCGACGCGGGATCAACCGTCGAGCCGTTCAGGGACATCGCGCCCGTGTACCGCGGCGCGAGGAAGCGGTTCCCGTTGCCCGCCAAGCCGACCACGGTGATGCGGTTGATCCTTCCGTTGCCGACCAGTTGGTCGTTGCCGTTCTTGAAAACGCCGTCCACGGGGTTGAGCCCGGCGCCGATGATGACGTTGGTGGCCCTGCGACCGATGTTGACGGTCGTGATGTTGCCCGCGGCGAAGTTGTCGGCCGCGCCGTCGGCCCCGCCCAGCCGCGCGTCGCTCCCGAGATTCGCTCCGGCGAGCACGCGGGCGCCGATCATGTCACGCCCGACGGTGATCGTGGCGATGGACTTGGCGGCGAGCACGCCCCGGAAGTCGAGCGTGATCGAGACGGACTGGAGCGCCTTTGTGATGCTGGCGGACCAGTTGGCGGCGGTGGCCCGGGCGGAGATCGGGCCGCTGGCGCCGACGATCCGCCATGAGCCGACAGAGATATTGCCACCGATGGAGGCCGAGCCCAGCGTTCGTCCGGCACCCGTGCGACCGGTGAGGTTCAGAGAGGCCTGGAACGCCCCGTTGGTGGTGAGCGTGCCCATCCAGGGCGCGGTGATCCGGGAGACTTCGCTGTCGACGGCGGTATCGGTCCACTCGGTCGCGAAGAGCGACGCGATGGGCGCGGCGGAGACGATATTGAGGTTGGTGACCGAGCCGAACGTGTAGGCCGTGTTGACGGTCGTGCCCTGGACGGTGATGAGCGATGACGCCGGGACGTTGCCGAACCGCAGCGAGGCCAGCGACCCGGAGAGGGTGATGTCGCCGAACAACCGCGCGGTCGGGGCGAAGATCGAGTTGAGCGTGCCGCCGGTGATGTCGCTGACGAGCGCGATGCCGGCCGTCGGTCCTTCGCCGGTGTCGTCGTCGGCCTGGATGACGAGGTTGGAGGCGCCCCCCGTGCCGCTCAGCACGACATCGAACCTCTCGTCGTTCGATGAGTCCGTGGTGACGGTGCCGAATCCGCCGCCGGAGAGGCCGAAACTGACCTCGGTGCCGCTCGGGTCGGTGAGGGTGAGCGTCGCGTTGGTGCGTCCGTCGAAGGTGCCGAACTTCCACGCAAAGGCCTGCGCGGCCGCGCTCGCGGCCACGTTGTTGCTCTGGTTGAAGTCGCCGACGTTGCTCGCCGGGCGCAGACGGACCAGGAAGAAGTAGTTGCCGGGCGCGACGGCGGGGATCTCGACGACACCGGAAAAATCGCCCTCGGAGTTGGGGAAGCCGTCGGCGGAGAGGCTGATCTGCTCGTTCGGGAAGGTGCCGATGAGCGTGTCGTTGGCGTCGAAGGTGGCGTCGGTCGAGAGGAGGAAGTCGATGCTCACGTTCCCGACCGCGGCGGTATCGCCGACGTTGCGGACGATGATCGGCAGGTTGATCTGATCGCCGGGGATGAGCGTCTGGGGCACGTTCCCGAACGTGCCGAACAGCACGCCGAGATCCGCCGCGAACAGGGAGCGTTGTTCGAGCCCATCCATGAGCCGTTCGTGCTGATGTGTGGGGGCGGTTCGGCGAGAGCCACGGAAGCGGCGGGCGGGCGGGTTGCTGAACATGCGGAGTCTCCGGTGTCGGCGGAGAGGTCTCGGCCTCTCCACGAGGTGCGGGTGCGATGGAAATCTTTGGCCGGCCCCCGATGGTTGAACCCGGCGGCGTGCCGATCCGAACCATCCCCAATCACGTCCCCGTCACGATCCCCCGAGACGGTGGCGGGGCGTACACCAACCGAGTGCGCTCCGGCGCGCCCGAGGCGTCAAAGTCCGCATAAGCATACGTCCGAAGCCGGCTCGTGGCTGCACGCCTGTCAATGCGCCGAGTGGCGGTCAATCGCCATCGGCGATGGACCGATACGCGGATGCTCGGCGTCGCAACGTCAGAAACCCAGGGCCGCGCCGCCCACCGTCTTGGTTCTCGCCGAGTGTTTGGAGGTTGTGTGGTAGACCGGCAGCGGAAGTCGATCGTGGCGCGCTTGGCTCGACGCATGCTTGTGCGTGGAGAGTCGTTGGTTGCGCTCGCCGGACTCGCGTCCGCGGCGATCATGGTCGCCGCGCTGGGGGCTTGCGCGTGGTGGACGCTGCGCACCTACTCCAGGAGCGCCGATGCGGCGCGCGAGGAGCGGGTTCGCGCGGTGGCCGGTCTGATCGGACGGAGCGCCGAGGGATTGCTTGCCAACAACGAGCACTCGTCGGTGCGGCGGATGGTCGCCGAGGCGACGCTCGCGCAGGGTTTCGAGCGCTGTCGGATTGTTCTGCCCGCGGCGAAGGGCCTCGTCGTCGCCGATGGCCAGACCAGCGGCCGGGTGACCTACGCGGAAATGCCCGCCAAGTGGGAGGATGAGTCCAAACTCATCGCCGGCGGAGGGTCGGCGATGGACACGTTCACGCGACGTCCCGACGGCGTGCTGGAAGCGAGGGTTCCGCTGGTCGTTCCCGGCCGGGGAACAGCGATGCTGGAGATCGATGATGCGCACCGGCTGACCTCGGCGGAAACATGGCCGCTGCAGGCGGGGATCGGGATCATCGCGGCGACGGCGATGGGCGCGATGTGGATGGGCTACCGGGCGATGCGCCGTCGCGTGCGTGCGCTCGGGGCCATCGGCGAGGCCCTGCGATCGTCGTCGCAGCCGGGCTCGGCCGAGGGCGAGCTCGAGGTGAATCCCGAGTTGGGCGTCGAGGCCGCGGCGTGGAACCGGATCGTCGCGGAGCGCCGGGTGTTCAAGGAGCACCAGAGCGGCGCGAGGATCGCCGAGTCGCTGGCCAGCCGGCGCAGCCGCGACGGCGAGTTGGGGAGCGTGTGCGACGGTCTGTGGATGGGGCTGCTGCTGGTCGATGACCGCATGAAGGTCAAGTACGCCAACGGCGCGGCGACCGTGTTCCTGAACACCGGGCGGGAGGCGCTGATCGGCTCGGACCTGAACAAGGCGCTGGACGACCCGAAGGTGCGCGACGCGGTGCGCGGCATCATGGACGGGAGCATCAAGAGCAGGACGGTGGCGGAGGTCAGGCGGCTGGCCGACCCGAACGCCGCGGCGAGCAGCGGCGGCGCGGTGGCCGGCGCGATCGGCGCGAGCGTGCTGAGAATCACCATCCGGCCTCTGCGGCGCGAGGACAGCGCGACGGCGCTGATCGTGATCGAGGATGTCACGCAGCAGAGGGTGGCCGACGAGGCCCGCAACTCGTTCGTGGCCCAGGCGACGCACGAGCTGCGCACGCCGCTGACGAACATCCGGCTCTACTTGGAGATGCTGGTGGATGGCGGCGGCGCGGACGACCCGCAGAAGCGGTCCGACGGGCTGAACACCATCAGCCAGGAAGTCCGGCGGCTGGAGCGCATCGTTGGGGACATGCTCTCGGTCGCGGAGATCGATGCCGGATCGCTGAAACTGAACAAGGACGACGTGCGTGTCGCAACCGTGTTCGAGGAGTTGAGCTCGGACTTCCGCGAGCAGGCGGCGAGCAAGGAGATCACGCTGAAACTCGACCTGCCGCCGAAGCTGCCGGTGATCCGCGGCGACCGCGACAAGATCGTGATGGCCCTGCACAACCTGGTCGGCAACGCGATCAAGTACACGCCGGCCGGAGGTGAGGTGACGGTGCGCGTCGGCGAGGAGAAGGGCCAGTTGAGCGTCGAGGTGATCGACAACGGGATCGGCGTGCGCGAGGAAGAGCGCGAACTGATCTTCGAGAAGTTCTACCGGGCCAAGGACCGCCGGATCACCAGCGTCACCGGCACGGGGCTCGGGCTCGCGATCGCGAGAGAGGTGGTCCGGCTGCACGGCGGGGACATCATCGTGCGGTCGCAACTGGACAAGGGCAGCACGTTCACGATGACGTTGCCGATGGCGGCGTAGTGCACGCGGCAAGGGAGGGGTGGGCAGGCGGCGGGTGCGGGAGGTTGGGCGCTCGATGGTTCCCGCCCGATCGTGACTTCGGAGGGCTCGTGATGGAGATCGCAGAACAACGACAGGGCGCGGTGACGGTGCTGAAGCCGCAGGGGCCGCTGTGCGGGCCTGATGCGGAGCAGTTCCTGCATCGCATCAACGAGGTCATGGGCCGCAGCCTCGGTCGCTTCGTGGTTGATTGCGCCGCGATCGCCTGGGTGGACAGCCGTGGGCTGGAGGTGCTGAAAGAGACGACCGAGCAGCTTTCATCAGGAGGGCAGGCTCTCCGGCTGTGCGGGTGCAACGAGACGGTCCGCGAGGTTCTGGAAATGACCGACCTCTCGACGCGGTTCGAGCACTACCAGGATGTCGGGACGGCGGTTCGGAGTTTCCTGTGAGCGGTCGGAGAGCGAAGGACTGATGGAGAGAGCGTCGAGCAAATGACCACGCCACGCCGACACGACCAAGAGCCCATCAAGCCGAACCCGGCCCAGGGATCGGGCGCGCCCGTGCCGACCGGAGCGAGCGGAGGCCCGCCTGCGCAGGGAGTGGGGAGTGGTGGGGGGGGAGCGGGCGGCGGGCGTCGGCGCGTCGGCGATGCGCTGGTCGAGCAGGGCGTCATCTCCAAAGAGCAGCTCGACAAGGCCCTGGCCGACCAGAAGAAGAGCAGCCGGATGCTCGGCGAGTTGCTGGTCGAGCAGGGCATCATCACCAACGCCGTGCTCCTTCGCGCGCTCGCCCAGTGCCTGGACCTTCCCGGCTGTGTGCTGCGGCACGGGCTGATCGACCCGCCGCTGATCAAGCTCATCGGCGAAGAGGAGGCGACACGCCTCAAGGTCCTGCCGCTCTTCAAGGTCCACGACACGTTGACGATCGCGATGGCCGAGCCGCAGAGCCTCCCGGCGATCGACCGGCTGAAGCAGATCACGGGATTGCGGATCCGCCCGGTGCTGGCGCTGGAAGCCAACATCATGGAGTACATCAAGAAGTACTCCGGCGGCAACGTGGACATCGACGCGTTCCTGACCAGCCTGGCCGAGACGGATGTCGAGGTCGTCGAGCGCGAGCAGATCGACGAGGGGCCGAGCACAGACCTGGACAAGATGGTGGCGGGCAGCCCCATCGTCAACCTGGTGAACGTGGCGTTCCTGACGGCGGTGAAGGATCGCGCCAGCGACATCCACATCGAGCCCGACAAGAAGGGCACGCGCGTCCGCTACCGCAAGGACGGCGTGCTCCGCGACCTGATGAAGCCGCCGATGGGCATGCACGCGGCCATCGTCAGCCGCGTGAAGGTCATCGGAAAGATGGATATCGCCGAGAAGCGCCTGCCTCAGGAGGGGCGCGTGCGGATCGTCGCCGAGGGTCGGGAAGTCGATCTCCGCGTCAGCTCGATGCCGACGCTCCTGGGCGAGAAGGTCGTGGTGCGCGTGCTGGACAAGCGCAACCTGAAGGTGCGCCTGGAGGACCTGGGGTTCCGACCGGAGACCATGGAGACCTTCACGCGGATCATGAAGCAGCCGCACGGCCTCGCGCTGGTGACGGGCCCGACGGGCAGCGGCAAGACGACCACGCTGTATTCGGCGCTCGACCTGCTCCGCTCGCCCGAGGTCAACATCCTGACGGTCGAGGACCCCGTCGAGTACCAGCTCGACATGATCAACCAGATCCAGGTCAACGAGCAGATCGGGCTGACGTTCGCCCGCGCGCTGCGGAGCATCCTGCGGCAGGACCCCGACATCATCATGGTGGGCGAGATCCGCGACCACGACACGGCGCGCGTGGCGGTCCAGGCCGCGCTCACCGGGCACCTGGTGCTGGCCACGCTCCACACCAACGATGCACCCGGCGCGGTCGCACGGCTCGTGGACATGGGCATCGAGCCCTACCTGCTCTCGGGAGCGCTGGTCGGCGCGGTGGCGCAGCGGCTGGCACGCACGGTCTGCGCGGCGTGCTCCACCCGGTATTACCCGTCCGAGCAGGTCCTGATGGATGCCGGGTTGATGGAGCAGGTCGGCCGCGCTTTCCGCAAGGGGAGCGGGTGCCGCCAGTGCCACGACAGCGGCTTCCAGGGGCGCTGCGGCGTCTACGAGATCATGGAAGTGACGCCCGAACTCCGGCGGATGATCCACCACGGGTCGGCGACGCACGAACTTCGGGACAAGCTGCGGAACGCCGGCGTGCTCACGCTGCGCGAGGAGGGCGTGATCCTGGCTCTCGAGGGCAAGACGAGTCTCGAGGAAGTGCTCCGCGTCACCAGCGACGAGGGCGAGGACATGGCCGCGGTCGAGAAGCCGGCCGGTCGTGTCGAGCCCGCGACCCCCGACGCCCACGGCGGGAAGGAGGCCGCGTGAAGTACGGATACAAGGCCTACGACCGGTCCGGGCGGGAGATCTCCGATGTGATCGAGGCGACGGCAACCTCGGAGGCCGAGGAGCTTCTGCGGCGGCAAGAGCTGTTCGTCGTGGAACTCGTGGAGCGCAGGGCGATCCTGACCGGCAGGGCCGCCCGCGCGCTGGTCGGACGTTCGGCGCGATCGGCGAGGCCGGTCGGCGGGTTCGGTCGAACAGCCCGGCTCAAGGATGTCACGGCGTTCTTCCGGCAGCTCTCGGTGCTGGTCTCGACGGGTACGCCGATGGTGGATGCGCTGGAGGCCATCGAGCGGCAGACGCCAGCGGGCAAGTGGAAGGCAACGCTCGCGGATGTCCGCACGAAGGTGGAAGAAGGCCAGACGTTCGCGCAGGCGATGGAGCCGCACGCGACGTACTTCGACGCCATCTGCCGCAGCCTGGTCTCGGCCGGCGAGTCGAGCGGCCAGCTCGACGCGATGCTCCGCAGGCTGGCGATGCTGACCCGCCAGCAGCTCAAGGTGAGGTCGAGCGTCGCGGGCGCGATGGTCTATCCGATCCTGCTGATCTTCGTGTGCATCGGGGTCATGGGCGTGATGATGGGGTTCGTGCTGCCGCGCTTCGAGGGGCTGTTCACGTCGCTGGGGGCGCCGTTGCCGCCGACGACGAAACTGCTCATGGCCCTGAGCGCGTGGCTGCGGGAGTATTGGTGGGCGGCGCTGATCGGCGCGGGCCTTGCCGGGTTCGGCGTGCACGCGTGGATGGGTTCCGAGGCGGGGCGCGTGTGGTGGCACGGGACGGTTCTTCGCCTGCCGATCTTCGGCAAGGTGGTCAGGAGCTTCGTCACCTCGCGCGTGCTGCGGGTCATGGGCGTGCTGCTCGAGGGCAAGGTCCCGCTGCTGGATGCGCTCCGGCTCACGCGGGAGGCCACGGGGAACCTGTGCTTCGCGGACCTGGTCGTGCGTGCCGAGGATGAAGTGACCAAGGGCGGCAACATCTCGTCGGTGCTCGGCACCAGCACGCTGATCAGCCAGAGCGTGACCGAGGCGGTGCGCAGCGGCGAGCGGACCGGGCAGGTCGGGCCCGTGCTCTCGAACCTCGCCGAGTTCATGGACGAGGACAACGAGATCATCCTGCGGAGCCTGACGTCGCTGATCGAGCCGGTGATCCTGATCGTGCTGGGGCTGCTGGTGGGGTTCGTCGCGATCAGCATGTTCCTGCCGCTGTTCGACCTGACCACAACCACGCAGAGCGGGGGGGGCGCATGAAGACGTCACTCGGCCGGCGGCGATCGCCGATCGGTCTCGCGATCGGCGCGCGGCACATCCACGCGGTTCAGTTGTGCCGCGGTCGGCGCGACGAGGCTCCCCGTCTGGCCGTCGCCGCGGGGTTCAGGCGTGCCGAGCCCGGCGCATCCGTCTCGGTCTCGGAGCTCGAGCGAGTCCGTGATGCGCTCGATCGGCAGGGGTTCGTGGGAGCGGGTGTGGTGCTGGTCGCGCCGGGCGACAGGATCATCGGCGGTGTGCTCGATGTGCCGCCGCGATCGAGCGGTGCGCCGCTCGACCAGATCGTCCGCAACGAACTGGCCCGAGGCAACCGCGTCGAGGCTTCCCAGATCGAGTGCGGGTGGTGGGAGCTGCCGCCGGGCGTGCGCGAGACCGAGGGGTGCCAGGTCATCGCGCTGGCGTGCCGCCACGAGGACGCGCTGGCGCTGCTCGAACCCTGCACGGCCGCGGGGTTGGATGTGGTCGCGATCGATGCTCCCGGACCCGCGCTCGCGCGGGCCGTTCGCGCCAAGGTCGCGGGCCAGTCCGGGCTGTCCGGCGTGCTGGAAGTGGGGGCTGAATCGGCTCTCCTGGTCGTGCTCCGCGGCGGAACGATCGTGTACGAGCGCCTGCTGGCCGAAGGCGGCACCCAGACCACCGTTGCCCTGCTGGTCAGGAAGCTCGCGGTTGATGAACAGACCGCCGAGTTCCTTCTGGGCCGCGTCGGTGTGGACGGATCGGACGTGGAGCTGGCCGACGAGGCTGAACTGGTTGCCGAAGCAAGGGCCGTCATCGCCGAGAGCGCCGACCAGCTCGCGAGCGAGGTCCACGCATCGGCCGCCTACGCGGGCCGGCGGTACGCCGAGGACATGCAACGCCTGCTCCTGATCGGAACGGGCGCGGCGGTACCGGGCCTGGGTGAGCGCATCGCGAGACGTCTGGAAGTACCGGTCTCCCTCGCGACGCTCGGTGATCTCTACCCCACGCGTGAAAACGCCTGCACATCGGCCTCGTTGAGTTCACCCGCCGCGATACTCGCCGCCGGACTGGCGATGCACGAGGAGGGCTGGCGATGACCATCGCGATGAACTTCATCCCCCAGTCGCGGCGAGAGGCCGCGGCGATCCGCAGGCGGATGATCCGCTGGGGCGGGGTCGCCGCGAGCGCGGCCCTGGCCGTCGCCGTCGGGTGCCTTGTGTCCCGATCGCTCGGCGGCGACGAGCGCAGCAGGCTGGACGAGGAATCCGACCGGGTCACAGAGCGTCTGTCTCGCGCGGACGCCTCGCTGCGGTCCTTGCGCAAGCAGGTCCTGGAAGCCAACCAACGGCTGGAAGCCTCCAAGACGATTGGGGTCCACCCGGACTGGTCGGAACTGCTCCGCACGCTCGCGGCCCTGCGCGGCGAGGATGTCATGCTGACTTCAATCGACGTGCAGTCCAAGGACCTGACCGAGGCCGCGCCCACCGTCGCGGACCCGGCGCCGAAGGCGGCCGCAGACACCAAGACCAAGAACAAGGCCCGGGCACGCCGAAAAGAGTCGTACACGTTGCAGGTTCGCGGGCGCGCGCTCTCGCAGATGGGGGTGCTCGAGTTTGTCAAGCGCATCGAGGACCTGGGCCTGATGGCCCAGGTCAGCCCGCCACAGACCCGCGCCGAGCCTCACTTGGGGGTGTCGGGCGTGTGGTTCGAGATGGAGTGCCGGTTGAGCGAGCGGCCGCAAACCCAGGTCAAGGCGCAGGAGGGCCGGCCATGAACAACCCGAGCACACTCGCCGGCCGCGTTCTCACCGTGGATGCTTGCGGGCTGCTGGCGATCATGGGAATCGCCGCCGCGGGCTACTTCTTCGGCGCGGCGCCGGTCATCAACGCCCGGGCCGAGATCGACGCCAGGACCCACGCGCTCGAGGACCAGGCACGCAGCGCGGCGGGTCAGGAGAGCCTGATCGTCGGCGAGCAGCGGAAGCTCGTCGATCTCGAACGACAGCTCTCGGTGATCCAGATCGAGCTCTTCCCGCCCACGGACATCAACAAGCGGCTGAAGCGCATCACCGAGCTGTGCGTCGCCGAGGGGCTGTCGATCCAGCAGCTCGATCCCGGTCAGGCCAAGCCGGCGGGCGAGCTTGGGAAGTTCACGATTGTGCCGATCCGGATCGTCGGGACGGGGTCGTTCAACGGAATCTGCGGCTTCCTGCACACCATGCTCGAGAACGAATACCCGGATGTCGAAGTCCGTACCCTGAACGCCGCGGCCCCGGCCGATGGACAGGCCGACGGCGCGTTCGTGATCGAGTTGAGGTGGTATGCCGCTCCTGCGGCCGATGCGGTTTCTGCGGGCGCGGAAACCGTGAAATAGGGATCGGGGGCTTGCCGCTCACCGCGGCGAATTGTCAGGTTATAGCGTGAGGCTGACCAACGAACGCAAGATGTACGCGGGCGTGCTGTCCGTGGCCGTGCTCGGCCTCGCGGCCGACCGTCTGTTCTTCGCGGGAGCATCGCCCGCCGCGGCGTACGCCGTTGAGCCATCGAGCGTCGCCGAAGCCGCCTCGAAGCCCGAAACGAGCGCGAGCGCCGAGCGAACGCCCGGAGGGTTCGCCGCTCCCGTGCCCGTCGCCCGGCAGTTCGGGGTCATCGCCTCGCTGGCGCTCAACGACCTGGACGGCTTCTCGGTCCCGCCGAAGTGGCAGGAGGCCATCGAGCGGCAGCAGGCGCTGGCGCAGGCCAAGCCGACCGCACCGAGAGCACAGGACGGCGAGGAACCGCTCGCGGACCGCTGGAAGCGGAACAAGAAGCTTTCTTCGATTCTCCGATTCGGCGGCGAGATCAAGGCGGTCATCAACGGGCGCGATCTTCGCTTGGGCGAGGCGTTCGACGGCCTCGTGCTCGAATCGGTCGATGAGGCCGCGGGCACGGCCACACTCTCGGACGCCTCCGGCTCTGTTCGGGTTGTGCTCGAACTTCCCAGGCCCGAGAACTCGCAGCGCTGACGTGCCCACGCGGCCGCGGCACGCCGTTCGGTCGCCCCGACTCGGGTTCCTCGCGGAATCACCCGGAAATCCAAAGTCCGGCTCAATCAAGCCACCACAACGGGCGATATGCATGGCACCGACGGCCACGTCTCGCCGTCATTAGGAGCAACGCCGATGTTCAGCAGCATTCGTCGCAACACCCGTGCTTTCAGTCTGATCGAGCTGGTGATCGTCGTGGTCATCATCGGGATCATCGCGGCCATCGCGATCCCGCGCATGAGCCGCGGCGCCACCGGAGCCAACGACAACGCCCTGCTGGGCAACCTGTCGGTGCTCCGCAAGGCGGTCGACCTGTACCAGGCCGAGCACAGCGCATTCCCGACCGATGAAACGACCATCACCAATCAACTGACGCAGTACACGGACGCCGCCGGCGCCGTTTCGGCAACGCGGACCGGCAACTACATCTACGGTCCCTACCTGCGGGCCATCCCGCCGCTCACCGTCGGCGCGGCGAAGAGTCAGGTCGCCTTCGTCGCAACCCAGGGCGGAACCACCGCGGGCTGGGTGTATGACGCGACCGCCGGCACCGTCAAGGCCAACTGCCCGGATGCCGAAGTCGATGCCGCCGGCAAGAAGTACAACACGTACTGATCAATCCGCGTCTGACGCGCCTTGTCAGCGCCTGTTCGGAGAACGAGCATGCGCACCAGCACAACGATCGAAAACGTCCGCCCGTCACCGCTCGGCGCTCCATCGCCGGTCGGCCGGGCGGATGCCCGTTTGTTGGTGCAGTCGCGGCCCGCGTTCACCCTCCTCGAGGTCGTGATCGTGCTCATCATCGTGGCCGTGCTCGCGACCCTGGCCTCTCTTCGATACGCCGGATCGCTGGATCGCTACCGCCTCGACGGCGCGAGCCGGCGCATCATCGCCGAGGTGTCCCGGGCGCAGGTCGAGGCCAGAACCACATCCGCGTCCCAGACAGTTCGGTTCAACATCTCCGGCAGCACGGTGGCCGTTCTGAGCGCCGACGACATTCTGAACAGCCGCGCGGGGCGCGTCGTGAGCCTCGCGGATGACCCCTATCGCGCCGCGATGGCCGTCAACGGCCTGGCCTCGAACGTGCTGACGTTCAACGCCTTCGGCGATCCCAGCGGCGGCGGCATCATCACGCTGACCCGCAACGGTCTCAGCGCCGCCGTGGCCATCGATGCTTCCAGCGGGAGGGCCTATGTGCTCGGCACCCCGTAACCTCGCACGCGGACGGCGTGGATTCACCCTCGTTGAGATTATCGTGGCCATGGGCGTGATGTCCATCCTTCTCCTCGGCACGGGCGCCGCCATCACCATGTCCGTCTCGGCCGCGGACCGCAACAGCGATCCGAACACCCGTTTCACCGCCGCGGCCGATGCCGCCGATCGAATGCTGGCGGATGTCCAGTCCGCGACCGAAGTGGTCGAGAGAACCAGCCGCGCCGTCACCGTCAAGGTGCCCGACCGCAACGGCGACAACCAGCCTGAACTGATCCGCTACGCCTGGTCGGGCACGGGCGGCGGTGTGCTCACACGCGCGATGAACAGCGCCGACGCGGTGGTGATCCTCAGCCCGGTCGATGCGCTCGTGCTCTCGCCGCTGCTCAGGGCCGGGCAGTTGACGACCGACTCCGCCGAGCGCCAGCTCAGCGCGTACCAGACCGCGACCGCGACGGTGATCCAGACGGCGACGGTCACGGGGCGCACGCCCATCGCGCAGTACCTCAAGCCCGCGTTCGACGCCAACGTGACCGCGTGGCGCATCTCCCGCGTGCGGCTCTACCTCATGCGGGACGCCACGCCCACCGGCACGCTCCGCGTCAGCATCGTGCAGGCCGAGAACTGGGCGCCGACGGGGGCCACCCTGGCGACCCTCGACCTGCCCGAGGCGTCGCTTCCCTCAACCATCGGGTGGGTTGATCTTGCCCTGCCCACCGCGTCGATCGACCCACGGCGGGGTGTCTTCATCAAACTGGAGTCCACCGCGCCCCCGGTCAGTTCGATCGCCGCGACAACGCGGTACGCCCAGGCTGCGCCCGCCATGCCCTTCAACACCTATTTCACAATGAGTTCCGACGGCGGATCGGCGTGGACCGCGCCGAACGACAACCGCGACCTTTTTTTCTACGCCTACGGCACCGTCACCACCCACGACTGACCATGCGCAACCGGCGATCGACATCCACACGAACACGCCGCGGGTTCACGCTCGTCGAGGCGGCCGTGTCCATCGTGATCGTCGGCGTCATGCTGACCGCCGCGATCTCGATGCTGGGCTCGTCCGCCAGGACCCGTCGGCAGACTGCCCTCTGGCGGGAGGGTGAGTCCATCGCGCGCGCTCTGATGGCCGAGGTGCAGCAGTCCGGCTACGGCGCCACCTCCGGACTGCTCTCGGTGGTGGCCATCCCACAGGGGGCCGACCGCACGCGCTGGCGCACCGTCGATGAGTACAACGGCCTGACCGAGGGGCCGCCGACCGACCGGACAGGAGCGCCGCTCCCTGGGTATCCCGCCTGGCGGCGTTCCGTGCAGATCGAGCGGGTCGATCCGACGAACCCCGGCGGCGCGGGGCGTGCCATCAACGGGGACACCGGGCTCAAACGAATCACCGTCGTGGTCGTGGCGCCGGGCGGCCAGCGCACAACGCTCGTCGCGCTCCGCTCTCGCTGGGGGCTTGTCGAATCCGGCGGGCGACTGCCCGGCGTCGTGCTGGCCGGGCTGAACATCGGCATCGCGTCCGGGCCCGGCGGGCGCGTGATGTTCTCGGGCGTGTCGGTTCCCAACAACACCAGCGAGTCCGGTCGTGTCTCCTCGCTTCCTACCGCGGGGGGAACGGTGGAAACCGAGAGTCTGCTCGGCGGAATCGTGGGTGGCGTGGGCGATGCTCTCCGAGGACTGTTCGGAGGAGGTGGCGGATGACACTCGCTCGCCGCGGCGGCGCCTACATCCTCGTGCTCGGTGCGGCCACCATGCTGACCGTCGTCGGTCTCGGCACCATCGCGGTCATGCGCACCTCCATCGGTCAAGTCGTCGCCGCGCGGGATTGGTCCGCGGCCGGTGTTCTCGCCGAATCCGCCATCGAGGGCGCGTTGAGCCGCATCAACACCGAGCCGACCTGGCGGGCCGACTTCCAGTCAACGCCCACCAGCCCTGCCGCCACGATCGGCCCGGGCACGTGCTACTTCAGTCTCGTGGACCCGGGGGACGGGGACCTCACGAGCGGAGCACGCGACTCCGTGCTCATTCACGGCGTCGGCGCGGTCGGCAGGTCCAGGCGTGCGTACCAGGTTCAGGCGGCCTACGTACCCCCGCCCGTGCTCGACGTGCTCAAGTACGGCATCTACGCCTCCGGCGCAATCAACTGCCGCGGCGCGGCCAAGGTCACCGGCGCCGGCACGCGAAGCGGTGGGACGCTGACCAACTCCGGCACCCTGACCTCCGACGTCACCGCCGCGAACGTATCCAACTCCGGCACCATCGTCGGCGAGGTCCGCGAGGGGGTCGCCTCGCTCTCAACGCTCAGCGACGGCTCGCTCGCCGGCGTCCCGGCACGGGCGACGGCCATCAACTACGCCGCGCTCCCGTCGGGCGCGATCGATGCGGTCGTGCTCGGCCCGGGCTCGAACCCGTACGGGTCCGCGGCCGCCAACGGCATCTACATCATCTCCGTCCCCGCGCTCTCCAGACTCCGCATACGCCGCTCCCGGATCGTTGGTACGCTCGTCGTACAACTCGGCCTCTCGTCGGCTCTCGAAGTGAGCAACGAACTCAACTGGGAGCGTGGTCCCTCGAATCTCCCGGTCCTCATCGTCTCGGCCACCGCGCTGAGCTCCGTGAGCCTCTCCGGTTCCGGCAACCCGCTCTCGGAGGCTTCCAGCGGTGTCAACTTCAATCCCGCTTCAACCCCGTACAGCGGCCAGGCCGATGCCGATACCGCCGACAGCTACCCGAGCGAGATCCGCGGGATCATCCACATCTCCACGCTGCTCGCGAGCGTGACGATCGGTCCCAACTTCAACCTGACCGGCACGCTTATCACCGACGGCGCGATCACCATCGACGCCGGCGCGGCGATCAACTACGACGCCACGGTCCTTCAGGACCCGCCCTCCGCGTACCAGACCGGTCCGGCGACGATGATGCCCGTGCCCGGAACGTGGTCCTGGGTTCCCGTGCCGAACTGACCGGCTCCGTCACCTCTCCGCTCACATTCACGCGGCGTTCCGCATCGCGGGCGGTTGCGCCGCCGCGTGCTGGGCCACCATCCGGTCGTACGTGCCCAGGTCGAGCTTGACAAACAACGCCACCAGCCGCGGGTCGAGCTGCGTGCCCGCGCTCTTCTGCAGTTCTGCTAGCACGGCGGGCCGCGGCATGGCCGATCGGTACGAGCGGGTCGAGCTCATCGCGTCGAACGTGTCCGCGATCGCGATGAGCCGTCCGAAGATCGGGATGTCTTCGCCCGAGATCCCGTGCGGGTACCCCCTGCCGTCGAAGCGTTCGTGGTGATGCAGCACGCCCGGCAGGATGTCCTCCAGCCGCGGGATGTCGCGAAGGATCTTGTGCCCGATCTCCGGGTGCAGCTTGATCGCCGCGAACTCTTCCTCGCTCAGCCGCCCCGTCTTGCACAGCACCGCTTCCGGCACGCCGATCTTGCCCACATCGTGCACCAGGCCCGCGATCCGCACCCGCTCGGCCTGCTCCGACGACAATCCCGCCGCCAAGGCCAGGTTCTGCGCCAGGTGCGCCACCCGCTGCGAGTGGCCGCACGTGTACCGGTCCTTCGCATCGATCGCGGCCGTCAGGGCCTCCAGCGTGCCCATGAACATCGCCCGCTGCTCGGCGTACAGCGCGGAGTTGTCGAGGAACGCGCCGATGAACCCCGCCGCGGCCTCAAGGAGCTGGATGTCGTAGCTCGAGACCTGCGGATCATCGCCCGTCTTGTCTCCGGCGATGACGGCCGCGAGCGGCGCACCGTCGCGCATGATCGGCTGGATCAGCAACTGACCCGTGCCCGGCACGGGCTGCCCGGCAAAGGTTGAGAGGATCAGCCGCCGACCCCCGCTCGCGTTCGCCAGCGCGTCGATCAGACCGGCCTCGACCTTGTCCTTCTCAATCGGCGGGTTGCCGTCGATGAAGAGCCTGCTGGGCATCGCGAGCCGGCCGGGCCGTTCCTCGGCCGCGGCCCACACCCCGACCCAGCCGAACCCAAGCGTGAACCGCACACGCTCGCACAACCGACCGACGAACGCGTCCGGCTGCGTTAGGTCGTTCATCGACCGCCCGAGCGTGTACAGCAGGTCGATCGTCTCGTAACTGTCGGTCAACTGCTTGGTGAACCCCGCGGTCGTCTGCTCGTGCTCGGCGAGCGCGCCCAGGTCGTGGAGCATCCATAGCAGCGACTCCCTCAGCGCCGCGCACGATTCCCCGTCGAACCTGGCTCGGGCTCGGAGCGCGGCCCGCGTTGCCGTCAGGTCCAGTTTCGCTTCCTCGCACGCACGCGAGACCAGTTCTCCTTCGACCGCCCCCGGCCCGAACGCCAGCGCGACCGTGAACCCGACTCGCCGGCGTCGGTGCGACTCCTCGATCGGCAGGCCCCAGCACCCATCGCTCAATCCGCGTACGTCCGGCGCCTTCTCATCCGCCCATCCCCGCACCGCGCCGCCAACAAGACTCATGAACGACGGCGAACGGAACAGCAGGCCCAGCGGCCCGGGCTCTTCCGGCTCGCTCAGCAGCAGGCCGGTGTTGTCGCACTTCCAGACCGCCAGCCCCATCCTCCGGCACCGGTCCCGCATCCGCTCCATCACCGCCTGGGCGAAGCGCGGAGACACCGGAGGCGGCGCCGGGATCACACCCGACGCCGCGGGCGGCTCTCCCGCTTGATGCTCGTTCCTGACATCTGGACTCATGCGGCCTCGCACCTGGTTGTTGATGTCCGTCCCAGGGTGGCGGGCGCGACGCCCTGACCGAACGTCGAACAGAGCAAGCCCACCGCCTGCTCGAACAGCAGCTTCGCGCTGAACGGCTTCGACATCACCTTGCGGATGCAGCTCTTCGCCAGTTGCGACTCCTCCACGATGTGCCCCCGTGCCGTGAGAAGGATCGCGGGCACGCCCGCCGTCCGCGGATCGGCGGCCAGTTGGGTGCAGAGTTCCAGCCCGTTCAGGTACGGCATCTGCAGGTCCGTCACCAGCAGGTGCGGCGTGTTGACGCGCACGATCTCCAGCGCTTCCTCGCCGTCCCGCGCTTCCATGACCACGCACCCTTCCGATCGGAACTTCTCACCCACGACCAGCCGGATGTGGGCCTCGTCGTCGGCAATGACAATGCGCGGCGCCAGCGTGTTGGGTGCGCCGGCGTGGTCAGGAACGGGGGGGCCAAACGTGGGCACGGCAGTCTCCATTCGCCGTGGCGATCGCCCCGGCGTGGCGGGCGGTTGTCTCGGCCCATTCCCTATCGGCAATTCCGGCCCACGGGTCATGCCCGCTCCCGGCCGTCCCGGTCTGTGCACCGCTTCACCCCGCAACACCCCGCATCCACCCCGGCGGATCAGTCGCGGACGTTCCGATAACCCGCAGGCCCCTTGCGCTTCGATCGACCCTGACGCGCCGCGGGCCGGTCGTCCGCCGCCGACTCCAGTTTCATCACCATCCGCTCCACCATCGACGACCACTTCTCGCTGCTGAGTTGGATCGACCGCAGGTGCTCTGCCCAGATCGGGAACGCCAGCGGCGTCAGACGATCCAGCCCGACGATCGTCACGCCCTGCCCCTCCATGCGCTCCAGCGCGGCGCGAAGCCGCCCGATCTCGAGCTGCGCTTCCAGCACCTCACGCCGCGACTGTTCGAGCAGCAGGTTCGCCGGGTCGAACTCGCTGAGCACATCAAAGAACATCTCGCTCGAGGCCTGCAACTGCCGCGCCCCCTTGCGCTGCCCCGGAAACCCCGGCACGATCAGCCCGGCCACGCGCGCGATCGTGCGGAACTGCCGCCTCGCGAGCTCCGTCGTGTTCAGGCAGTGCAGCAGGTCGTCCAGCAGTCCTTCGGGCGACAGCAGGCCTCGCCACGCCCGTTCATCCAATCCCAGCGGCTTCGCCGTGTGCAGCGCGAAGCCGTAGTCGTTGCACGTCGCCACGACCGTCATCGGCCGCGACCGGCTCAACCGGTACGCCGCCAGCGCGCCAAGGCCTTCGTGCACCAGCCGGCCCTCGAACGGGTAGATCACGGCGCACGATCCGCCCCCGCCCGCCTCCGGCCCGGGCACATCGATCTGTTCGACCAGCAGTTCCTCGGGCGCGGGGATCCGCGACCAGGCCTGCTGCACCCTCAGCAGCGGCCTCGCGGCCTGCATTTCCGGTCCCACGAACACACCTCGCCTCGCATCGTCGAGCTTCTCACGCACCGCCCGGGCCAGTTGGCTCGACAGCGGGAATCGACCGCCGTTCCACCGCGGGACGGTCGCGCTCCGGCGCTTGGCCTGTCGCACCACCACGCTCATGCCCCTCACCCGCACCAGTTCCAGCACCTTCCCGGCAAACACGAACCTCGCCCCCGGCGTCAGCCACGCGATGAACCCCTCCTCGATCGTGCCCAGCCTGCGCCCCGACGCGTACTGCACCGTCATCCCCGGCTCGGCCGTGATCGTGCCGATCGAAAGCCGGTGCATCCGCGCGATCCGTTCCGACGCCGGGATCCACAGCCCGTCATCCTGCCGCACGATCCGCGAATACTCGGGATAGGCCGTCAGCGCGCGCCCGCCGCGCCGCACGAAGTCCATCGCCCACGACCACTGCTCATCGGTCAACGACCCGAACGCGTGCGTCCGGCGAACCTCATCCCTCAGCGCGGGCTCCTCAAACCCGCCACCGCAAGCGCACGTCACCAGGTGCTGCGCGAGCACATCCAGCGGCCGGTCCAGCGGCGCTCGCGATTCGATCCTCCCCGCCAGGGCCGCATCGCGGGCCGCGGCGAACTCCACCAGCTCGAAACTGTGCGTCGGCACGCCGATCACCGCGCTCGCCGCCCCGGGCCGGTGCCCGCTCCGGCCCGCCCGCTGCACAAGCCGCGCGATGCCCTTGGGCGATCCGAGCTGGAACACCCGATCGACCGGCTGAAAGTCCACGCCCAGGTCCAGGCTCGAAGTGCACACCACGCACCGCAGCCGCCCCTCGTCGAGCAGTCTCTCCACCCGGTCTCGCACCGATCGATCGAGCGACCCGTGATGAATCGCGATCTCGCCCAGCCAGTCGTCTCTCGCCTCGATGAGCCGCTTGAACCAGATCTCCGCCTGCGACCGGGTGTTGGTGAACAGCAGACAACCGCTCATCCCCGCGCCGGGAGAGGTACCCGCCCGCCGCGTCCCGGCTTCGCGCCCGATCTCCTCCACCACCTCGTCCACCGCCCGTATCCCCAGGTGCCCCGCCCACGGGAACCGCTCCGCATCCTTCGGGATCACCGTCGTGATCCGCAGTTCCTTGGCCATCTCCCCTTGTATAAGTGCGCCCGGGTTGTCCACACCCAGCAGCACATCCCGCGCCTGTTCAAGGTTGCCGAGCGTCGCCGACACGCCCCAGGTTCGCAGCCTCGGGTTCCACCCGCGCAGCCGCGCCAGCGCGAGCTCGGTCTGCACGCCCCGCTTGGTCCCCATGAGTTCGTGCCATTCATCCACCACCACCGCCCGAAGTGTCTCAAACCTCGCGCGGCTGTCCGCGTACGAGAGCAGCAGCGTCAGGCTTTCGGGTGTCGTCACCAGCGCGGTCGGCAGGCGCTCCTTCTGCCGGAGCTTGAGCGAGCTTGAACTGTCGCCCGTCCGCTTCTCGATCGACCAGTTCAGCCCCGACTCGCGTACCGGCGACTCGATCGATGCCAGCGTGTCGTTCGCGAGCGCGCGGAGCGGCGTCAGCCAGAGCACGCGCAGCGGCTCGCTCGCCGCCCGAGCGGCAGGGCGACGCCGCTTCGCCCCGGCTTGAACACCCGCGCCGAACGCGCCGCCTTCATCAACCGCCTCGATCACAGGCCCCAGCCACGCCGCCAGCGTCTTGCCCAGCCCCGTCGGCGCATGGATCAGCCCGCTCTCACCGCGGAGGTACGCCGCCCATGCCCGCTGCTGAAACGCAAAGGGCGACCAGCCTCGCGCACCAAACCAGCGGCTTACCTCGCGCAGCCCGGTCGACGCCGCGGCGACTTCTGTGGAGAGTTCTGGACTGCTGCTCATCTCGACCCTGCGCCATCTGTTGCTTGGAGTGCCTCACCACCCGCGCAGCATGTGCGCCCCGATCCCGATCGTGCCCGCACCCAGCACCACCACCACAGTCGCCCACCGATCCCGCCACCGCCACAACACCACAAACGCGACCACCGCGATGGCAGCTTCCAGCGGGCCATCGAGCGAATGTGCGGCGATCCGCGCCGCGGTCGTGCCCATGATCCCGACCACCGCCGCGGTCACTCCGTCCAGCAACCCGTGCACGCGCGGCTCATCCACAATGCGCTCGAACACCCGGTGCCCGATCAGCGTGAACCCGAACGCCGGAAGGAAAATGCCCGCGGTCATCAGCAGCGCGCCGGCCACCCCGCCGCCGAGAAACCCCACAAACGTCCCGAATATCACCATCGGTGCGGGCAGGATGCCACCGATCGCCAGCCCGTCGAGAAACTGCTGATGGGTCACCCAGCCCGATGAGTGTCGCGGATCGATCTTGCTTCCAACCGCCTCGGCCTCGACGAACGGAATCGCGGTGTACGCGCCGCCAAAGCTGAGCAACCCGGCCTTCAGTCCCGTCGCGATGAACCGCTCCGTCGCGGGCTTGTCGAAGTGCTCGAAGACACAACCGCCGTTACTCGGCTTCCACGCCGCCGATCCCGCCTCCGCCCCCACCGCGTGCCGATGCTCGCTCTCCGACCACCACGCGATCGCCCCGCCAAGCCACACCGCCGCCGCCGCCGCCGCCAGCAATCTCCGGTCAATCGCCGCCGCCGCGCCGACAGCGCCGCCACCGACCAGCCCGATCCAGAACGGCACGCCCGCCACCTCACCAGCCGCTCCTCCCGCCGCCGCCAGCCACGACCACGGCCGCGTCTTGAGTGCGTGCCAGCCGATCCGCACCACGCCCCGCCCGATCAACGCCACCGCCGCCGGCTGCATCCCCGCAAATGCCGCCCCCAGCCACCATTGCTTCAGCCCGGTCGCGACGTACAGCCACGCGCACAGCAGCATCAACGCCAATCCCGGCAGCATGAAACCGAGCCCCGCCAGCACGGCCCCGATCCGTCCCCTCGACAACATCCCGAAGTACACACACAACTCGTGCGCCTCGGGCCCGGGCAACGCCTGATACACCCCCAGCACGCGGTTGAAGCGGGCCCCATCCACCCATCGCTCCCGGTCCACCAGCTCCTCGCGGATCATCGCGATCTGTGCGGTGGGTCCGCCCCACGCCATAAGCCCGAACCGCAGGAACCTGATGAACAGCGCGCCGAACGTCTCCCGCGGCGGTCCCACGCCGGGTGAGCCGGGCTGAGATGTCTCCGATCGTTCCTCCATCGCGTTCCAGCCCACACGCGTCGGACCCGGCCCCGGTCCCCGCGAGTCCCAGCCGATCGTACTCGCCGCGAGCGGCTACGCTCGGCCCGGATGCTCACCATCCGTTGGCACGATCAGACCCTGCACCTGCTTCCCGAGCGAGCCCTGCTCTGGACGCGATCGGGCAATGCCGCCAGTGGGGGGGTGCTCGTTCTCGCCGATCTTCACCTCGGCAAGCCCGCGGCCTTCCGCGCCGCCGGAATCCCCGTGCCCGAAGTGATCGACACCGAACTTGATGAACTCTCGCAACTCATCGAACGCCACAAGCCCGAAGTCCTGCTCATCGCCGGCGACCTGCTCCACGCCCGCGCCGGCAGATCCGACCACGTGCTCGGCGCCCTGCACCGCTGGCGCAGCCGGCACCGCACGCTCGAGATCATCCTCGTCCGCGGCAACCACGACCGCAGCGCGGGCGACCCGCCGAGCACGCTGCGCCTGACCGTGGTCGACGAGCCCTTCGTCCTCCACCCCGACGACCCCATCGCGATCGCGCACGATCCCGCGGCGACCGACCACCCCGACCGGCCCCTGATCTGCGGCCACCTCCACCCGTCCGTCACGCTCGGCGACGGCCTGACCTCGCTCCGCGCCCCGTGCTTCTGGGTGCGGCCGCGGCAGATCATCCTTCCCGCACGAGGCCGATTCACCGGCACCCGCGGCATCTCACCGTCGCGGGGCGACCGTGTGTTCGTGACGCGCAACGACCAGGTCATCGAGGCAAGAGCGCCGATCACCGATCCGGCCGTCGTCGTCCGTTCACGCCGCCCCCGCGCGGGCAAGGCTCACTGAGCGCCCAGCGGCATCTGCGGTGCAACCCTCGAACCGCCCATGTTCTGCTTTTCCTGCTCCTGCTGCTTGGCGAGCTGATCGAGCACCTCGGGCGTCGGCTCCAACGCGTTCCCGCCCTGCGGGCCCGAATCAAAGACCCCTTGCGTGTACGCGATGAACAGCCCCGCCACGACAATCACCGACACGGCGACGATTGCCTTCACCTTCTGCTTCTTGTCCAGCGGGGCGCCCGCGGCCTTGCCCGCCTTGGCGGAAGACTTCGGCGCCGACGAACCCTGTTTCCCCGAACTTCCATCTTCCAGTGATACGCGCATGGCCCTGCTCCATCATGGAACCGCAACGATCGACCACGGTCGCGACCTCTTCGGACGCCGACCCACACATGATCCTACCCCACTTCCCGCTTCTGGAATAGGGCGATACCCAGCGAAAGAAACACCCCGATCTGCAGCAGGCCGTACACCGCGACCTGCCCGACATGCGATACCGGGATCTTCTGGTTCTGGCTCACCGCATCCACCAGCCAGAAAAACTGGATGTTCGGGATGATCCCCCAAAGCCCCAGCGCCGCCGCGTTCGTCCGGGTCGGGCGAACGAAGATGAAATCGCCCTTCTCCGGCGGCCGCCGAACGGCCTCGCCCTCGCCCCCGATCCGCCGAATCGTCGCCCCCTTCGAGTCCGATGCCACCACCACGACCCCCGGCGCGCCGGTCTTGGCGGCGAACTGCTCCGACTCCGGCGAGCCCGAGACCGACGGGATCGTGCCGATGTTCTCCAGACCCAGCCCATCAGGGTTCCGTCCGTAGTAGAACGGCGTACCCGCAAACAACCTGATCCGCGGCGGCTCCTCAAACACCACCCGATACGTGTCCCCGTTCCGGTTCAACGGCGTCTGGCCGGCCGTCTCCGCGGTGGCCTCCGACACCCGCGCCACGATGTCGTTGTTGATCGCCCGTCGGCCGAGCATGTAGTTCGAGACCAGCCCGCCGATGAACACGCCGCTGCAAACCACCAGCGTCATCACCTGACCCAGCCGCGCCGAAACCGCCGTCGCGATCGCCGTCAAGACCATGTGCGCTATCAGCACGCACAGACACACCAGCGCGATCTGAGGCTTGAAATCCTCCCCGATGTGCTCGATCCCCCGAAACTCCCACTTCTTGCCGATCAGGAACACCAGCCCCACCGCCACGATCATCGTCGGGCACAGCATCAGGCTCGCCGCCTGCGTGAACGACCATCCGTAAAAAAAGTTCCCCCAGATCGCCACGCCAACCGACAGCAGGACGGCCAGGCACGAGAACAGCACCACGGGCTGGTCAACCTCGTGCGAGGCGGTGGACATCACGCCGTGCCGCAGCCCCATCTGCAGGAACATCAGCATCGTCACCACCGCGATCAGGATCGCGCCCGCCGCGCCGAGGTACTTTCCGAGCACGACCGTCGGCCGACCCACGGGTTTGCTCACCACCGTCAGCACCGTCTTGTTCTCGATCTCCTTCGACAGCACCGCGGTCGCCAGAAACGCCGCGAGCAGCATCCCGCCCACGAACACGGTCGCCAGGCTGATGTCCAGCATCAGTTTTTCGTCGCCCGACACCTCGCCCGACTCCGTCAACCCCATCGTGAAGCCCGACGACCAGGTCGTGAAGATCTGCAACAGACCTGCAAGAGCGATGATGACGAAGTAGATGGGCTGCCGCACGCTCTCAACGAACGTGTTGCGGGCGATGGACAGCAACTGGGAGAGCATGGCGAGGGTGAGAAAGGGAACGGTAAGCGAACGGGACGGGCTGGACGGGCGCAGAGGGCGGTGGGGGGGAGGGGGGGGGTGAGGGAACCGGCGAGAGAGACCGACGCGCCCGGTAAGGCGGCAAGCGTAGTCGGACGCCCCGACCCTCCCGCCAGCCGGGAAAAAAAAGTTCCGAGATGCGAACAGCCGGTCTCGAAGGTCGTATTCGACGTACTGGCGAACTCCGCCTGCTGTTCGCGCCCGTTGTCCAGAGATTTCTGTCCGGTGCGTGGAAGGTGGAGGCCCGTCATCAGCGTCCCAGTCGGGTTTCGAGCCGGCGTTCTGTCGGTGGAGAGAGGGACGCCGAGGCTTTGGAAATGCTCAGACTCGTCTCTCGACCCACGACCAACCACGCAGTCTTTGCGCCTCGATCGATCGTGGCGGCTTCCTCCCGTCTCCGACGCGGGGTTGGTAGTGGGTGCCGGTGGACAGAACCGTGAGCGTCGGCGACAATCACCGCCCCCCGCTCTGGCCTCGTCGTGAAGCCGAAGCGGCTTCCCCAAATCGGGGAGGACCGGCCGGGTGGACAGGAACAGTGTCCGGTATCGAAGTCGGTTCACGTCGGTGCGGGTCTTCGGGAGGCGGGGCTCCGGGCTTTGAGGGGTGGGCTGTGGGAGCCTGTCTCTCACCTTTCGCTTGAGGAGTCTGCGTGAAGGCTGACCATCTCAGCTTCAAGCGTGCGACGGGCATCAGCCTCATCGGGCTGGTGCTGCAACTGGTGATGGGTCTGACGATGCTGGTCAACGCCAGCGTGTTCAAGGACCCGTCCGGGTTCGCGGGCGCACTGCTGATCCTTGCCGGATCGCTCGTCTGGCTTGTGCTCGCGGTCGTGTTCGACCAGCACCGCCGCGAGCGCATCGAAACCCTGGAGACCGAATCGCTCGCGCAGGCCGGCGCGAGAGAGTCGAGCGTCTTCGGCGACCGGCCCGACGAACTCAACATCGCGGCCAAGCGGCTCGCGTGGATGCACCGCTTCCTCATCCCCGCGGCGAGCATCGTCTTCGCCCTGCTCCTCTCGGGTGTCGGCGTCTGGCTCTTCACCGACGGCCGTCGCATCCTCGAAAAGGACCTCTTCAAGTCGTACGCCCAGCCGGGCTGGCCGATCGCCATCGGCATCGTCCTCGCCTTCGTGGGCTTCGTGTTCGGCCGCTACACCTCGGCGCTCGGCCGCCAGCAGGGATGGGCCATCCTCCGCGCGGGCGCGGCCCAGGCCGCGTGCGCGGCCCTGGTCGGGCTGGCCATCGCCGTCGCCCACTTCGTGGACCACTGGGTCGGCCCTGATACCGTCGCCCGCTACCTCGTCGTGGCCATCCCCGTCGCGATGCTCGTGATCGCGGTCGAGACCATCCTCAACTTCCTGCTCGGTCTCTACCGCCCGCGCCGCGCCGGCGAGATCCCCCGCGCCGCCTTCGAGTCGCGAATCCTCGGCTTTCTCGCCGCGCCCGACCGCATCGCCGAGTCCATCGGCGGCGCCCTCAACTATCAGTTCGGCTTCGACGTCACCGGCAGTTGGTTCTACCAGTTGCTGACCCGTTCCCTCACCGCGCTGGTGCTCATCGGCGTCGCGGCCACGTGGGCGCTCACCTGCTTCAGCGTCGTCCAGCCCAACGAGCAGGGCCTGCGCATCCGCATGGGCAGCCAGGTCGGCGACCGGCTCGCCCCGGGCGCGTACCTCAAACTCCCCTGGCCGTTCGAGCGCATCGAGCGCTTCCAGGCCACGACCCTCCGCCGCCTCAATCTCGGCGGCGACCAGCCCAAGGTCCGCAACTCGATCCTCTGGACCAACGACCACGGCGTCGAAGAGACCTTCTTCGTCGTGCAGCCGACCGCCGACGCCTCTTCCGCGGCCCAGGCCCGCAACGCCAACGATGTTTCCGTGCTCTCGGCGGAGGTGCCGCTGTTCTACGAAGTCACCGATCTCTCCGCCTTCGAGCAGCTCGCCGCGCCCGACCAGCGTGAACGCATCATCCTCGCCACCGCGCGCCGAGAGGTCTTCAAGTACCTCGCCACGCAGGGCCTCGACAACGTCCTCGGCAGGGGCCGCGGCGAGATCTCCGCCGCGCTGCGTCAGCGTGTCGAGGCCGCGCTGAACAACCTCCGCGGCGGCCAGGGCGCGGGCATCAAGGTCGTCCACGTCAGCATCGAGGGCGTCCATCCGCCCCGCGACACGGCCGAGATGTTCGAGGAAGTGGTCCAGAGCCACCAGAAGCGCGTCGGCAACCTCCAGACCAGCGATCGACAGGCCAACGCCATGCTCATCGCGGTCGCCGGCAGCGTCGAGGCCGCCCGCGGCATCGTCCGCGCCATCGACGCCGCCGACTCGGCCCGACAGGCCGGCAAGCCCGCCGACGAGGTCGCGCGGATCGAGCTCGCCGCCGAAGACCTGCTGGCCAAGGCCGGCGGCTCCGCCGCCGTCAAGCTCCAGGCCGCCAAGTCCGATCGCTGGGAGACCCACCTCAAGGCCCGATCGCGCGCCGAGTCCTACGCCGGCCAGCTCGCCTCCTTCGAGGCCTGCCCCGAGTACTACACCGCCAAGGTCTACTTCGACGCCCTCGGCGCGGCCGTCGGCAAGTCGCGACTCTACATCGTCGCCGACGACGCTCAACGCCTCTGGATCGAGACCGACCTCAAGGACCAGGGCGTTACCGGCAACCTCTTCAAGGACAACGCCAACAAGCCGCCTGCCGAATAGCGACGGTTGTGTTCCAGTCACGGCCTGCTCTCGGGCCCTTCGATCCGCCCCCCTCTCTCCTTCCCCTCCTTAGATCCGCCCCTCCTCGGAGTCAGACAAGCGTGAGACGCATCATCGTCATCGCCCTCATCGTCGTCGCCTTCCTGGGGTTCATGGTGACCTACACCGTGCGCTTCACCGAGAAGGCCGTGGTCACCACCTTCGGAAGCGCCACCGAGTCCTCGGTCAAGGGCGCGGGCCTGCGCTTCAAGATCCCCTACATCCAGTCGGTGACCAAGTACGACACCCGCGCCCGCTACCTCGAAACAGCGCAGGAGACGCACCAGACCGCCGACAACTCGCAGACGCTCGTCACCGCCTACATGATCTGGAGTGTCGATGACCCGCTCCAGTTCTTCAAGAGTTTCGGCGCGGGCGAGACGGAGAAGGACCACTACCGCGCCGCGGAAGTCGCGCTGCTCACCAAGCTCCGCTCCGCCCTGAGCGAGGTCAGCCGCTTCACCTTCGGCGAGATCATGTCGCCCGATGAGAAGTCCTCCAAACTCTCCTCGCTCGAGGCCAACATGCTCCGAACCATCGAGCAGAGCTCCGGCACCGAGGGCACGCTCAAGGAACTCGGCGTCAAGGTCGCGGCCGTCGGCATCAACCGCATCGGCCTGCCGACCAACACCACCCGCACCGTCTTCGCCCGCATGAACGCCGAGCGCAAGAACCTCGCCGACAAGGCCATCTCCGAGGGCGAGGCCGAGGCCAACAGCCTCACCTCCAGCGCCGAGTCCGACAAGAAGAAGATCGAGAGTTTCGCCGACCGCCTCGCCCTCGACATCCGCCGGCAGGGCGAGATCGAGGCCGCCGAATGGCTCAAGCAGATGCGCACCAACCCCAGGCTCGCGGTCTTCCTCCGCAACATGGAACTCTTCCGCGCGTTCAACGGATCGCGGACCACCCTGGTCTTCCCGACCAGCATGCCCGGCCTCGGTGTCGTGCGGCCCGACGCCCTCATGGGCCTCAAGCCCGGCGACATCCCCGCGCCCGATCTCTCGGGCCTCATGGAACTCCCCGCGGCCAAGCCCGACCAATCGTCCTCGGCCCAGCCCGCCAGTAGCAATCGGTCAGGAGGCGGCCGATGAATCCGCGCGATCCGCTCCCGAACCCCGACGCTCCCGGCTCACCCGGCGGTGGTGGCGGGGCGCCCGCGCCACGCCGCCGCAACGCCGCCTCGGTCACCATCCGCCAGCAACCCGGCGCCGACGACGGGTCCCCGGATGATTCCGCCCCGATCGATGCCGCCACGCGCTCGCTCGCCGATGCGCTGCGGATCTCCTACCGCCTCCTCCTCGCCGCGATGGTCGTGCTCGTCGTGCTCTACATATTCAGCGGCTTCCAGTCGGTGAAAGAATCGGAGAAAGGCATCCGCCTGCTCTTCGGCCGCGTGCAGGCCAAGGACCTCGGCGCCGGGTTCCAGTTCAGCGCGCCCGCGCCCTTCGGCGAACTGGTCAAGGTCCAGACCGGCCTCCGCAACGAGGAGATCAACAACGCGTTCTTCCCCAAACTCTCCGAAGTCGAAGAGAAGCAGATCACCGACAAGGACAAGGGCCCGCAGACCCTCGCCGACGGCGGGGCCGACACGCTCGACCCCGACAACGACGGCCAGCTCCTGACCGCCGACGGCAACATCGTCCACGCCCGCTGGTCGATCAGCTACCAGCGCACCCAGGCCTGGCTTGCCGAGCAGAACATCAACCCCGATTTCGAGCGCAAGATCGTCGTCGCCGCCGCCTGCCAGGGCATCGTCCACGCCGCCGCGGGCCTCCCTATCGACGACATCCTCAAGAAGCAGGGAGAGACCACCTCCGGGCAGCAGGTCGGCTCCAGCAAGATCGAACTCCGCGCCAAGGAAGCCGCCCAGACCGCCCTGAACCGCATCGAGTCGGGCATCACCATCAACCAGATGGCCATGACGCTCGTCATCCCGCCGCGGAAGGTCATGCGCCAGTACGAGGAGGTCCAGGCCAACCAGAGCAACAAGAGCACGCTCATCGAGAACGCACGCACCAAGCGGAAGGACACGCTCACCCAGACCGCCGGCACGGCCGCCGACCTCCTGCTCGAACTCATCGACCGCTACGAAGAGGCCCTCACCCTCAAGCAGAAGGACCGCGCCGATCAGACGCTCACGATGATCGACAAGGTGATGCTCAACGAACCCGTCGATCTGGACGGCAAGCCCGTCGCCGTTCGCACCTCCGGCAACGTAACGGCGAAAGTCAACGACGCCCGCCAGTACCGCACCAGCGTCGTCAATGATGCCCAGGGCGAGGCCGCGTTCTTCGAGGCAAAGCGTCAGTTGTTCGAGTCCAACCCCCTCGTGATGGTCCACGGCGACTGGTCCGACGCCATGCGCAACCTCATGGCCCGCGACAACGTGCAGGCCATGTGGCTCCCGCCCGGAACCGCCCGCCAGATCATCCAGATCAACCGCGACCCGCGCATCGCCGCGGCCGACGAGGAACGCGAGAACATCAAGCAGGCCGAGGACGCGATGAAGGCCCGCATGCTCCAGCGCGAACGCGAACGGTTCCAGCAGCGCACCGACCCCGCCTCCAAGGTCCGCGAGCAGTGACCCCGCGCGGTCGCCGACCGCGGCGCCCGCACCCCCTCCTCCCCCTGGGCCCCGAATGATCGACACACGCCCCGCTCCAGCCGATCGCTCTCTCCGACGCGGAGAAACCGCGCCGGGCGAGCCCATCGTCGTTGTGCAGCGGCTCTACAAGACCTTCCGTGATTTCTGGATGCGCAACCGCGTCCGCGCCGTCGAGGATGTCACCTTCGAGATCCGCCGCGGCGAGGTCTTCGGCCTGCTCGGTCCCAACGGCTCCGGCAAGTCCACGACCATCAAGATCATCCTCGGTCTTCTCCACAAGACCTCGGGCCGCGTCTCGGTCTTCGGCGGGCTGCCCACCGATGTCAAGACCAAGAAGCGGATCGGCTACCTGCCCGAGGAGTCGTACCTCTACCCATTCCTCAACGCCCGCGAGACGCTCGACTATTACGGCAAACTCTTCAGCCTCGACGGCGCGGTCCGCAAGCGCCGCATCGACGAACTGCTCGAGATGGTCGGCCTCGCCAGCGTGCAGTTCCGCCAGGTGCGCGAATACTCAAAGGGCATGGCCCGCCGCATCGGCATCGCCCAGGCGCTCATCAACGACCCCGAACTGCTCATCCTCGACGAGCCTACCACCGGCCTCGACCCCATCGGCACCCGACAGATCAAGGACCTCATCATCGAGCTCGGCCGCCGCGGCAAGACCGTCCTGCTCTCCAGCCACCTGCTCGCCGATGTCGAGGACTGCGTCGATCGAATGACCATCCTCTACGGCGGCAAGACCCAGGCCGAGGGTACCTGCGACGAACTGCTCGAAGTCGAGGACCGCACCACCATCGAGGCCGATGCCCTCGACGACCAGACCATCAGTCGGATCGACCAGGTCATCCGCGAGCAGACGCGCGGCGCATCGGCCATCCGCCGCGTCGCCCGGCCGCGGCAGAAGCTCGAGGAGTTGTTCGTCGACATCGTCGAGCGCGCCCGCGCCGCCAAGATCGAGACCTACGGCGCGCAGCACGGCGGGCAGACCGCCGCCTTCCTCCGAGGCGACCGGCACGAGGGCGACAACCTCATCTCCTCGCTCGTCAGCGCGGGCGAGCACGTCGCCGCGCCCGTGGAGCCGGCGGTCCAGCCCCGGCCCGAGCCCCGCGGCCCGGATCAGGATGTGCTCGGCGGCCTGCTCGCCGGCACGAAAGCCGATCCCCAGCCCGCGCCGCCTTCCTCGCCCCCGGCCGCATCTCCGGCGCGTGCCGCCCCCAGGCCCGCGGCGCCGGTCGATGCCGACCTGGATGTCATCGGCTCCCTGCTCGACGATGCCCCCCCCTCCCCCGACAAGCCCGCCGACCCCCGCAAGGGCGGGAAGGGGGTCTGAGCCGTGGCCCAGGGTCCGTTCGCCAGAACTCTCGACAGACTCGACCGACTCCAGCACGCGTTCTGGTTCAAGGTCATCGCCTCTTCCCTGATCGTGCTCGCGGCCCTCGCCGTCAGCACCACCTACTCCGTCCGCCTCGCCGCCAAGCGACAGGTTCAGGACACCGAGGCGGCCTCGCGCGCCGCCGATCTCCGCTCCACCATCGAGGCCGAACAGGCCGCCGAGCCCAAGCCCGGAACCGCCGAGGAGAAGCAGGCCGCCGAACTGCGAGCACACGCCCTCGCCGCCGAACTCACCTACGCACAGGCCAACGAGCGGGCCATCGCCAAACTGCTGGCTTCCGAGACCGACCCGACCGTCGTCATCGTCGCCGCGGCCGCCATCTCCGCGATGCTGCTCACCGTCGTCTGGCTCGGCCAGGGTTTGTCCGGTCTGGCGATCCTGCTGATCGTGGGGCTTGTCGCGGTCCCGCTCATGCGAAGCCTCAACCCGACCATGCGCGACATCGGCCGCTTCGTCGCGGGTTTCGGGTGCCTCGCGTTCTCGTTCGTCGTGCTCATGGAACTGCTCCGCGTGCTCCTGGGCGGGTCCAACGCCGTGCTCGCCATCGCCCGCAACCTCGTCAACGAGGCCGTGCGGATCAAGGTCTCGCTGGTCTTCATCGTCCTGCTCCTGATCGCTCTGGCCGCGCTCCCGGGCCTGCTCGAGCCCTCGACGCCCCTCCGCTACCGCGTGCAGTCGTTCCTCCAGTACGGCTCTGGCGGCACCTTCTGGATCATCGCGATCCTCGTGCTGTTCCTCTCCGTCTCCAGCCTCTCCTCCGAACAGCGCGACCGAATCATCTGGCAGACGATGACCAAGCCCGTCGCGCCGTGGCAGTACGTGCTCGGCAAGTGGCTCGGCGTCGTGGGCGTGGCCGCGGTGCTGCTGGCGGTCAGTTCCACCGGAGTCTTCCTCTTCACCGAGTACCTCCGGGACCAGAAGGCCGACGGCGAGTCGGCCCCGTACGTCCCCTCCGATCGATCCGGCGCGATGTCGCAGGACCGCTTCGTGCTCGAATCGCAGATCCTCACCGCCCGCAAGAGCGTCCGCCCGCTGCTCCCGGACATCGACCCGCACGCCGTGGCCCGCGTGGTCGCGGAGCGAGCGGAGAAGCTCCGCCAGGCCGACCCCGCCTACGACTTCACGGCCGCCGAGGAGCGCAAGCTCTTCGTCGACTACGAGAAGGAAGTCCGCGCCAGTTTCTTCGCCATCGAGGGCGGGCAGCAGGAGACGTTCGAGTTCCCCGGCCTCCTCGAGGCCAGGAACGCGGACCGGCCCATCACCCTCCGCTACAAGGTCGATGTCGGCGCCAACGACCCCAAGGCCCTGCACAAGGTCACGTTCATGATGCCCAACCTCCCGGCGCCGATCGTCAAGGAGGTCCCGCTCGGGCAGATGATGCAACTCACGATCTCGCCCGCCTCCATCGACGAGAAGGGCGTGCTCCCCATGCTCGTGCTCAACGGCGACTTCTACAACTACCGACCCGGCGGCGACACCATGTCGTTCCCGCCCGACGGCCTCGAGATCAACTACAGCGTCGGCTCCTACCAGGCCAACTTCCTGCGCGTCGTCCTGGTCTCCTGGCTCAAACTCGCTCTGCTCGCAATGGTTGCGATCCTCGCTTCCACGTTCCTCTCCTTCCCGGTCGCGTGCCTGGTCGCCTTCGGCGTCTTCCTGATGGCCGAGTCCGCCGGGTTCCTGCACGAGGCCCTCGAGTATTACGCCTCCACCGGCCAGAAGGGCGAGATCATCTGGCACCGCGTCGCCATCCGCGCCGTCGCCGTCCCCGTCTCCCGCATCTTCCAGTTCTATTCCTCGCTCAAGCCCGCTTCCGCCCTGGTGGATGGCCGCATCATCGCCTGGGACCGCGTCCTGCTCGCCTTCAGCGTCATCGGCGGCGTCACCGCCATCCTCTTCATCTCCGCCGTCGCGATCTTCCGCCGCCGCGAACTCGCCACCTACTCCGGCCAGTAGTACTTGCCGCCTCCCGCGTCCCGTCTCCTACTTCCTGCTCACCGCCCCATGCGCCGCGACACGCTCATCCAACTCCTCGCCCTGGCGTGCATGGCCTGCTTCCTCGCCGGATCGGTCTTCATGACCACCCGCGTCTCGGCCTCCGCCGGTCGCAACCGCCTGGTCTACGCCGACGCCGCCGTCATGGGCGACAGCCCCGAGATCGCCGCCGGCATCGCCATGGGCGCGTTCCGCGGCGTGTTCGTCAACTTCCTGTGGATGCGGGCCAACACCCTCAAGGAAGAGGGCAAGTACTACGAGGCCGTCGATCTCGCCAAGACCATCACGCGCCTCCAGCCCCGCTTCCCGCGCGTCTGGGCCTTCCACGCCTGGAACCTCGCTTACAACATCTCCGTCGCCACGCAGACCCAGCAGGAACGCTGGAAGTGGGTGGACGCCGGCATCCGCCTGCTCCGCGATCAGGGCATCCCCGCCAACAACAGCGACATCCTGCTCCACAAGGAACTCGCCTGGATCTTCCTCCACAAGATCGACGGCTACATGGACGATGCCCACCGCTACTACAAGAAGGCCCTGGCCTACGAGTGGAGCATCGTGCTCGGAAAGCCCCCGGTCATGCCCCTGGGCTACCACGACGCCGCGGCCGCGCAGGAGGCCTACGTCGAGAAGTGGCTCAAGCCCATCGCCGACGCGCCCGCCTCGCTCGAAGAACTCTACGAAAAGGAGCCGCTCGCGCGCGAACTCGCCGAGCGCATCCAGAAGGAGGCCGGCGTTGATCTCGACTTCCGCCTGCTCGAGTACATCGACATGCTCGCCAACGCCCAGCTCCGCGCCAGCGCCATCGGCGGCATCCCCAACATCGGCGATGACCCGCTCGTCAAGATCATGTCCGAGGAGAAGTACCGATTGACCGGACGCGAACTGGTCCGCTTCGTGCGCCGGAAGCTCCTGACCGAGACCTACAAGATGGAACCGGACCGCATGATCCGCTACACGCAGGACTTCGGCCCGCTCGATTGGCGCCACGCCGCCGCCCACGCGCTCTACTGGTCCCGCCGCGGCGTCGAGGAATCGCTCCGCCGCGTGAACGAGCAGAACAAGCGGGACTTCGACTTCGTCAACACCGACCGTATCGTCGTCCAGTCGCTCCAGGCCCTCTTCCGCTCCGGCATGATCTTCTTCGACACCGCCAACCCCGATTTCTACATGGCCATGGTCAACCCCGACTTCCTCGACTCGTACGAGAAGTACCGTGACGAGGTCGTCAGCCGCGCCGGGGTCTTCGAGCAGCCCGGCCGCCAGCGCACCGAGTACCGCGAGGGCCTCGAGAACTTCTACCGCGACGCCATCCGCTACCTCTACCGCCGCGGCGATCTCAAGCGGGCCGAGCAGTACTACACCAAGCTCCGCACCGCCCCCTGGCTCAACGACAACACCGACAAGCGCGCCATCTACGGCCGCACCCTCGCCGACTTCGTCAACCACGAGATCACCGACGAGAACCGCTTCGAGAGCCCGCCCGTCGCCCTCCAGGAGATCAACGGCGCGTTCGAGGCCGCGTTCGTCGAGGGCCTTCTCGGCGGAAACACCCCCGTCTTCCAGTCCAACATGGAGTACGCGAGGCTGTTCTACGACAAGTACCAACAGACTCAGAAGTTCCAGGTCTGGGTCGCCGGCAAGGAAGGCCGCATGGGCTTCCCGCCCTTCTACATCCTCGCCTCCAACGTCCTGGCTCGCCTCATCATCGCGGCCGATGTACCGCAGGGCCCGGCGATGTTCCGCCGCGCCCCCGATGAACTCCGCCCCCGAACCTGGGTCCTGCTCGAAGAGTTCGGCTACCCCGCCCGCTTCGCCGAGGCCGAGAAGCAGGGCCAGCCCGGGTTCAAGGTCTGGTTCCCCGAGCCGTCCGGTGTCGCGGCCGCCCGCGAAGAGTTCCAGCGCGAGGCCGATCGCGTGAAGCAGCCGGCCGGACAGACCGAGCTCAAGTAGCCCCTCGCATCGAATCTCAGATCAGTTCGAGCGGTGGACAACCCCACCCGGTTGACGCCGAGTCCGCCGGGACGGTGTACTGATGCACCCCGTCAGGACGGGCGCGCGGCCCGCCCACGGCTCACTCGCGCGCGAATCCTTCGCTCGTGTGCTCGTCGCTTCTTCGAGAGGCCCAACCCCATGCTCGGCTCTGCTCGCCCGTCGCTCCTTCGCTTCGCGCTCCGTGTTCTCGCGCTCGCCGCGCTGCTCGCCATCCCGGCGCTCGCGCCCGCGCAGCCTTCCTCGCGCCCCGGCATGGGCGCGATCCCCTACGCCGGCGGCGTCACCTTCCGCGTGTGGGCCCCCAACGCCAGTACCGTCGCCGTCGGCGGCACGTTCAACGCCTGGTCCGCCACCGCCAACCCGCTCTACCTCGAATCCGGCGGCGCGGGCAACTGGTCGGTTGATGTGCCCGGCGCGGTCGAAGGCCAGGAGTACAAGTTCGTCCTCAACACCTCCTCGGGCCAACTCTGGAAGAACGACCCCCGCGCCCGCCAACTCACCAGCAGCGTCGGCAACTCCATCATCCGCGGCGACACTTTCGACTGGTCCGTCTACGGCCCCACGGTGACGCTCTTCAGCGACGGTTTCGAGTCCGGCACGTTCGGTCCCTCGTGGGCGCGCTCCGGAACCAGCACCTGGCGAGTCCAGACCTCCACCACCTACAAGGCCGCCGGCACCCGCGGCTGCACCTTCGATTCCACCACCAGCAGCAGTTACCAGACCAGCCGCCTCACCCTCACCACCAACGCCTCGAACCACGCCAAGCTCTCGCTCACCTACAAGATCCGCAACGTCGGCGACGAAACGCACAGCCAGGACGGCGTCTACATCTCCAACAACGGAACCACCTGGTACAAGGTCGATTCCTTCCCCGCCATCGCATCCTCCTTCAGCACCCGCACCGTCGATATCTCCGCCGCCGCCGCCGCAAACGGCATCACCCCCGGCACTTCGTTCCGCATCCGCTGGCAGGAGTACGACAACTCCCCGCTCTCGGCCGACGGCGTGGCCATCGACGATGTCGCCCTCGCCGGCCGCGTCAAGTCGCCGGGCTTCACCGCCCCCGCTTGGAACGAGATGGTCATCTACGAGATGCACATCGGCACGTTCAACGACGCGGCGGGCGGCTCGCCCGGAAACTTCAACTCCGCCATCGCTCGCCTCGATCAGATCCAGGCCCTCGGCGTCAACGCCGTGAAGGTCATGCCCGTCGCCGAGTTCGCCGGCGACTTCTCCTGGGGCTACAACCCCGCCCACCCCTTCGCCGTCGAGGGCGTCTACGGCGGCCACGCCGAGTACAAGCGGTTCATCAACGAGGCCCACGCCCGCGGCCTGGCCGTCATCCAGGATGTCGTCCACAACCACTACGGCCCCAGCGACCTCGACCTGTGGCGATTCGACGGCTGGTACCAGAACAACCTCGGCGGCATCTACTTCTACAACGACTACCGCTCCGCCACGCCCTGGGGTGACACCCGCCCCGACTACGGCCGCGGCGAGGTCCGCACCTACATCCGCGACCACTGCCTCGGCCTCCTCCAGGAGTACCGCGTCGATGGCCTCCGCTGGGATTCGACCGTCAACATCCGCACCACCAACAACGGCGTCGGCACCGACATCCCCGACGGCTGGAGCCTGATGCAGTACGTCAACAACGAGATCAACTCCGCCCAGGCCTGGAAGATCTCCATCGCCGAAGACCTCCAGAACAACGAGTGGCTTACCAAGACCACCGGCGCGGGCGGCGCGGGCTTCGACAGCCAGTGGGACGCCCAGTTCGTCCACCCCATCCGCGACGCCATCATCACCGGCAGCGATGCCAGCCGCAACATGTTCAGCGTCCGCGACGCCATCACGCACTATTACAACGGCGACCATGTCCAGCGGGTCATCTACACCGAGAGCCACGACGAGGTCGCCAACGGCAAGAGCCGCGTCCCCGAGGAGATCTGGCCCGGAAACGCCGGTTCCTGGGCCAGCAGGAAGCGATCCACCCTCGGCGCCGCCCTGGTCTTCACCAGCCCAGGAATCCCCATGATCTTCCAGGGACAGGAGGTCCTCGAAGACCAGTACTTCCAGGACACCGACCCCGTCGATTGGACCAAGCTCACCACCTTCGCCGGCATCCAGACCCTCTACCGGGACCTCGTCCGTCTCCGCCGCAACTGGTACGACACCACCCGCGGCCTGCGCGGCAACAACCTCAACATCCACCACGTCAACGACACCAACAAGGTCATCGCCTTCCACCGCTGGCAGAACGGCGGCGCGAAGGACGACTGCATCATCGTCGCCAACTTCGCCAACACCAGTTACGCCAGCTACAACCTCGGCTTCCCCCGCGCCGGAACCTGGCGCGTCCGCTTCAACAGCGACTGGAACGGCTACTCGTCCGACTTTGCCAACACCAACTCCTACGACACCACCGCCGTCGTCGGCGCCAAGGACGGCATGGCCAACAACGGCAACATCGGCATCGGGCCCTACACGGTCATCATCCTGTCTCAGGACAACTGACCTCGGACCGGTTGGTCCGATGCACGAAACGGGGTTCCGTTGCCCGGGATCCCGTGGTAGACTTGCCGACGTGCAAGTGCCACGTTCCAGCCGGGTTCCACGGTCAAATGGTCAGCCTGTCCGGCGGCTCGCCATGCGCCGGGTTCGTGCGCTTGTCGCTGGCTTCACGCTCGTCGAGCTGCTGGTCGTAATCGCGATCATCGCCCTGCTCATCTCCATCCTGCTCCCCGCCATCGCCGCCGCGCGCCGCGTCGCAAGGCTCTCCCTGTGCGCCGCCCAGATGCAGCAGTTGGGCGTTTCTTCCAACTCCTACGCCCACGACCACAAGGACTACATCTGGAACTACTCGTGGCGTGTTGACGATGCGCCAGGCTCCCAGTTTGCCGATCTCCGCACCGTCGCTACCGACATGGACGCCCAGCGCTCCGAGTTCGTGGACACCTTCCGCCGCCTCACGGGTCGTCCGCTCAACCGTGAGACGACCCTCCTGCCCCAGATCCTCTACGGGCACTTCGTGCTCTTCGACTACCTCGCCGCGAGGCTGCCCGAGGCGATCTACACCTGCCCCTCCGACCGTGTGCGGCTGAACTGGGCACGGGACATCGACGCGTTCATCGCCGGCCTCGCCCCACCCTACCCCGCTTCGGTCACCACGCCGATCACGTCCGCCAGCCGCTCGCTCCGGTGGGCCTACTCCTCGACCTACGAAGTAACCATCAGCGCGTTCGACGGCCTTCAGACCAGCGCAGCCCCGGCCGAAGTATCGCGCCGCCTCCGCAACACCACGGCCAACCACTTCCTGTTCTCCGCGTCCGGCGGCTGGCGACTCCGCCAGCAGACCCTCAACAAGGTCTCGTTCCCAAGCCAGAAGGTGTTCCTGCACGAGGGCCACGCTCGACACGATCGGCGAGAGACCTACTACGCCGTTCCGGGCGCGAGCGTCAACGTGCTCTGCTTCGACGGCTCCGTGACCTACAAGAACAACACGCACGTCAACCGCGGCTGGGATCCGTGGTCGCCCGGTTCGCCCAACGGCTTCCTGTACCAGTACCGCCCCGATGCCTGGGAGCCGCCCTCCGTCAGCCCCGGCGGAACAGACCTGGTCTTCGGCTTCTACCGCTACACCCGCGCCGGCCTCCGCGGCGTGGATTTCGGCGGCAAGGAGCCCCGCCCCTGATCGCGCGCCGCGGCCGTGTTCCGCGCGCGGCTTGCACGTGACCAGCCATGCACTCTTGCGGAGCCAAGAGCAAGGTTCCGGGTAATCCCGAAACCTTGTTCAAGTTACCGCTGAGCTTTCGCTCGCCCCAAAGACGGTCACGAACACCCCACGAAGTACGCCGCCAGGAAGTCAAACAGGTCCTGCACCGACAGCGTGCCCGAGTCGTTGATGTCGGCACGCGGGTCGCCCGCGAAGTACGCCGCGAGATAGTCGAAGATGTCCTGCACCGACACCTGGCCCGACATGTTGAAGTCGGCGCGGCAGCAGGGACGGTTCTGTATAAGCGTGTGCGTGGCGTTGCAGAGGAACCCCGCCGGCTGCCCCGTGCCGCGCACGAACAGCGGAATCGGGTGGTTGGATTGCATCTGGAACGTCGTGCCGATGGGCGGGATCGTGTTGATGTTCGAGACCGACAGCATCCGCACGGGGATCGACCCGGTGTCGAGAACGCCTTGCGGCGTCTGGATCTCGATGAACATGTCAAACAGGGCGCGCCCCGAGATGAACTGCCCCCCAGCGTTGGCCTGAATCTCCGTGATGAGCCCCCACGAGAACTTGTCGGCCCGCTCGCGCACCGTCACCGGACCCAACGGACTCGCGCCGCCAAGGTCCATCGACATCATCTCGGTCAACACCCGTGAGTTGGGCTGGTATGGCCGGCCGGCGAGGTGAAACTCGCGGATCATCGCCGGCGGACGCGGGGCCGGCGGTGGGGGAGGCGGCGAGGCTGAGCTGAGCTGCACGATGAACGATTGCGAGCACGTCACATCGCCCGGGTTGAGCGTCACCTGCACCTGCCCGACGGAGTGTCCGCAGTATCTCGGGACGTCGCGGTACTGCGCCGGGTCGCACATCGGCTTGCGGTCCTCAGTCTCGCCGAACGCGTAGCCACCCATCCGCCCGCTCCCATCCCAGAAGCTCGTCACACCGTCAAACGTCGCGAGCATCGGCTCATCCGAGACATGGAAGCGGTTGTTGAAGGGGCCAAGCGCCCACGTCTCCGGCAGCGGCGGCATCGGCGGCGTCTTGACAACGGTGACCACCGGGAACATCGTCGTTGCGTAGAGGGCCGGACCGAACGGGGGCGGGCCGGGCGCATCGCGCAGGCACCACGCCGGCGAGTTGTCGCCATAGGTTCCGCTCAGGTCCCAATCGGAAGAGACGTTTACGAACGACGGTCCCAGCGGAAACGCCCCTGACACGGCGGAGAGAATCCACCACCCCAGCGGCATCGGCCCCGGCGAAGGCCCGAAGCAGTCGCCAGAGGAATCAACCGGGCATATCGCCCCGCCGCCCACGATGTAACCCGAGGTGCACCCCGGCGTCAGGCACAGCACCAGCGGCCCGTCATCAACCGCATCGCACCCCGGCGTGAAGACGTCGCACGCGGGCTGGAACGCCGCTGGCTCGTGCGTCACGCTCGCGCCGAGCACGACGTTGTCGATCCCGACCGCGGGCGTCGGCAGGTGGTACGGCGCGGTGCGCCCCGTCGCGGCGTTGATCGTGCCGAAAACCGTCGGGTACATCCCCAGGCCGGGAAGCGCGCACTTCTCGATCCCATCGGGCGCATCGCCGTAGTCCGCCAGCGGCGGTGGGGTCGGGCCCGCCACAGGCCCGAAGGTCAGGCCCGAGGGGACCGACAGCCCGCCCGATCCGGCGGCGACGAACGTGCCCATCGCCGCGCCCGTCGCGCCGTTGAAGCGAAGAACGCTGTTGGTCGATGCGTTGGCGACGTAGATGTTCCCGTCCGGACCGTAGGTGATGTCCGCCGGGAACACCAGGCCGTTGCCGACGATGAAGTCAGACGCCGTGTTGGCCGTCGTATCGATCTGGATGATCTTGTGCGTCCCGGCGAAACTCCCGCACGCGAGCAGGTTCCCACCGCCCGAGGGCAGCGTTGCCGGCCGCACACACATGCCGACGATCGACGTGTTGCTGCAGACCTGCGCCACCACCGCTCCGGTGGCGGAGTTGTACCGGATCACGCTCTGGGCCGCGTTGTAACCGACCCAGATGTCGCCATCGGGCGTGAACTCGAGACCCCGAGGGCCGCCGCAGCGCAGCCCCGATGGGCACATTGGCACCGCTGTGGTGCACGTCAGTGATCCGGCGCACGTGACAGGCGCAATGCTCCACCGCAGCACGGGCGCGAAGCTGGCCATCGCGTTGCTCACGCTCCCGACGTACAGGCGGTTGCCCCCATCGGGCGCTGCCGGCTCCGAGAACCGCAGCGCCCACGGCGCATCAAGCCCGCACATCGCCGTCGGAATCGGCGTGTCCATGTACGCGCCTGTCCCGCCGTCGTAGCGCAGCACGTTGGCGTTCTGGAACGAGACGACCCACAGCTCGCCATCCGGCCCGAACCGCAGTTGCCGCGGCTGGGCCAGCGCCGGTCCCCCCGACGTGAACACCCCCGCGAACGCGCCGGTGGTCCCGTCGTAGCGAAGCACGTTGCTCGTGCCATGGCTGGTGACATACAGGTCCTGGGCGAGCGACGTCTCTTCGCCGATCAGAGACACCAGACACATCAAGGCTGCAACCCGGGAACACGCGGGGAGAGAGCTGGTGCGGGCGAACATGCGGACCTCCATTTCTCTATGGCGCAGTACCACAACCCCCTCCGGCGATTCGGAGCAGGTGGAGCGAAATCCGCAGCGCTCGTCGGAAGAGGCCCACCAGCGGTTGGCCCGGCTTCGCGGCCGGTATTGGATGTGCGTACGGTCGGGTCCTCGACTGACACGTGCGCGAGCACGACCCGGCCTGACCGAGTGGCTCCCGAAGCGTCCGAAGGCCCGGCTGCGATGCCGAGGTTTGGGTCAGCCCTTCGCCGGCTTCCACCCGCGCTTGAACGCCGCGCACGCGTCCGTCAGCGCCTTGTCCAACGCCTTGATGTCGCGCTTCTCGGCCAGTTGGTCTCGGACCGCCTTGCCCGCCGTCGTGAAGTACTCGTGCAGCCCCGTCTCGAACTGCGGCACGTGCTTCACGTCGATGTCGTCCATGAAGCCCTTGCTCGCCGCGAAGATCGAGATCACCTGGTCGATCACGTTCATCGGCACGTACTGCGGCTGCTTGAGCAGTTCAACCATCCGCGCCCCGCGGTCGAGCTGACGCTGCGTCGCCTTGTCCAGTTCGGTGCCGAGCTGCGCGAACGCTTCCAGTTCGCGGTACGCCGCGAGGTCCAGCCGCAGCGAACCGGCGATCTGCTTCATCGCCTTGATCTGGGCGTTGCCGCCCACGCGGCTCACCGAGATGCCGACGTTGATGGCCGGTCGCACGCCCGCGAAGAAAAGTTCGGGCTCCAGGTAGATCTGCCCGTCGGTGATCGAGATCACGTTCGTCGGAATGTACGCCGACACGTCGCCCTCCTGCGTCTCGATGACCGGCAGCGCGGTCAGCGAGCCCGCGCCGTTCTCGTTCGAGAGCTTCGTCGCTCGCTCCAGCAGGCGGCTGTGCAGGTAGAACACGTCGCCGGGGTAGGCCTCGCGCCCGGGCGGACGGCGGAGCAGCAGCGAGAGCTGCCGGTACGCGACCGCCTGCTTCGACAGGTCGTCGTAGATGCACAGCGCGTGCTTGGGGGCCTTGCCCTCCTTGCCCTGCCACATGAAGTACTCGCCCATCGTGCAGCCGGTGTACGGCGCGATGTACTGCATCGGCGCGGGGTCCGACGCCGGCGCGTTCACGACGATCGTGTACTCCATCGCGCCATACTTCTTCAGCGTCTCCACCGTCGCGGCCACGGTCGATTCCTTCTGCCCGACCGCCACGTAGATGCAGACGACCGCGTCCGGCGTCCCCCAGAACTGCTTCTGGTTGATGATCGTGTCCAGCGCGACCGCGGTCTTGCCGGTCTTGCGGTCGCCGCTGAGCAGCTCGCGCTGGCCGCGACCGATCGGGATCATGCTGTCCACGGCCTTGATGCCCGTCTGCAGCGGCTCGGTCACCGGCTGACGCTCGGCGATGCCCGGCGCGATGATGTCCACTTTCCGGCGCTCGGCCCCCTGGATCGCCGGGCCGTTGTCCAGCGGACGCCCGAGCGGGTCAACGACGCGACCGAGGAGCTGGTCGCCGACAGGCACCTCCAGCAGGCGGCCGGTGCTCTTGACCAGGTCGCCCTCCTTCACCGCGAGGTAGTCGCCGTAGATGACCGCGCCGACCGTGTCCAGTTCGAGGTTGAACACCTGCCCCATCACCGACCCGTGCGTCGTCTGGAACTCGAGCATCTCACCGGCCATCGCCTTGCTCAGGCCGTAGATGCGGGCGATGCCGTCGCCGACCTCGATCACGCGCCCAACCTCGCTGATCTCCAGTTCCTGCGAGTACTGCGCGATTTCCTGCTTGATGATGCTGGTGATCTCGTCGGTCCTGATCTTCACGGGTGATTCCTCGCGTGTTTGGAACCTGACCGGTCGGGGCGCTCGGCACGCTCCGGTCGCGTTCTGAATAGGGGTCGAAGGGTAGACGCATCCCCCCGGCCTTTCTCGTTTCCGGACCGGACTTTGTCCCGCGGCCGCACCCTGACCGCCTTCCGCCCAGCCCGACAAGCGCAATCCCGCGAGCGCGTTCCCGCTTCCATCACAGGAAAGACGCACCCAACCCTTTGCCTATCAAAGATTTGCAACTATTTCCCAAAAATCTTGATATCCGACTTGTGTTTTTCCAAAACTTCGGATATTGTTTGGCCATCAAAAACCGTGCAAAGGAGCAAGCCATGCCCGCCACGTACGCCCAACGACTTCAGGACGCCAAGACCGAAGTACTCGACCGCCTCCTCGCCATTGTCCGCGGGTCCACCTCGGAATCGCAGGTCCGGCTTGCCGCGGCCGTCATTCTGAGGCTGCCCGTGCCCGAGGGCGCCGAGCAGCAAGCCGAAGCATCACCCGCGTCCACCTCGGCCCGCCCCGCTCGGCTCGGTGCGCCAAGGCCCGTTGCACGCGATCCTCTCACGCCGACCGAGTTCGCGGCCCTCAAGGCGCTTCTCCCAGGCGTCAGCCCCAACCGCTTTCTCAGGAAGCACACGCCCGACTACTGGCGTGATGTGCTCGCCCGCGCACAGCCCGCCGCGCCGCCGAACCGGCACGCGGCCTAGTGGCCCGGCTTCAACCGCACCCCGCAAACCACGCCGCGAGGAAGTCGAACAGGTCCTGCAGCGTCACGCCTCCACTGCCGTTGGCATCGGCGCTGGCTGTCGAGGCAAACCACGCCGCGAGGAAGTCGAACAGGTCCTGCAGGGACACGCCGCCGGTGTGGTTGAAGTCGGCGATGCAGCACGGCGATTCGGTATTGCCCGCGGCGTTGCAGACCGTTCCCGCGCCCGCGAAGTGCACGCCGGCGCCGGTGCACGCCGCCGCCGCGGTGCTCGCGCAGGCCGAGCCGACGCAGCACGCGCCGAGCGCGGGCGGCGCGGCCGTGATCGAGCCCGTGAACACGCCCGTCTCGGCCGGGGCGAAGGTGAGCACCACCGCGACAGCCCCGGCATCGTTCAACGCCCGCGCCTCGCCCTCCTGCGTCCCGCCCGCGCTCGCCACGCCGATCTGGTCAACAACGCGGACAACCCCGGGCGAGACCGTTGCGGAATCGCCTTCGCGCACGACGCGAAACGCCGCCCCGCCCGAGACACCGGGGTTGCTGGCCCACAGCCCCACGAAGTTGGTCGGTTCGACGCCGGGTCCCCGTACGCCCGAGAGCATCGTCATCACCCCCGACCCGTTGATGGACAGCGACATTCCGGTCTGGTCGGGCTGGATCGCGTTGCCGAAGACCACGCCCGCGGCCTCCGCCGGGGCCTGCGTCCCGCTGCGGACCACGCTCGCCAATCCGGCCGGCCGCAGCCGGAGCGAGCAGGTCCGATCCGGCGCGCCGAGCGTGGCGCTCGCGAGGTTGGTCGTCCAGCACACCTGGCCGGCCCCGCCCAGAGAAAAGAAGCCGTAGTCGCCGATCGTCGGACTCGGCGTCAGTCCCAGGTCGGTCACGGGCGAACCCTGCCGCGAGATCGCGGTCAACACTCCGGCGGCCGACCTCCGGAACGCGGCGCGGAAGTTTGCGCTGGTGACGCCCGTGCCTGTCAGCGTGCTTGTGAACGCGAACTCCCCGGCGTCATTGATGCTCGGCGAGCCGATCAGTTGGTTGTAGCGAAGCCCGCTCAACGCCGGGTCGGGGATCAGGCCGACCTCGCGGGCCACCTCCACCAACGCCCCCGGCGCACCGAAGATCATCACATCGTCCCCGCCGGCGACCGCGGCCGGGCCGCTCCCCGCCGCGAAGCCCATCTGGCCCGCGGAGTTGATGACCGGATCGGAAAGGGACTTGAACGTATCTCCGGCCAGCGGCGCGGGCGAGCCGGTGCGCGCGACCAGCGTGAACGCCGCCGAGGTGCGTTGCCAGATCGCGCGGTTGTTGGCCGTTGTCGCATTGCCCCCGAGCGTGCTCACGAACGCAAGCCGTCCGTTCGAGAGCCGCGGTGCGCCGAGCGAGGTGAACGTCGTGCCGCTCGGGATGATCGGCGCTGGCCCTCCCCTCCGGGCGACCAGTTCGGTCGTGCCGCTCGAAAACAGCCAGATCCCCGAGTTGTTGTCCGTCGTGACGTTCGTTCCAGTCAGAGTTGCCGTGAAGGCCACGCGCCCGCCGCTGTCGATCACGATGTTCGTGAAGCCCAGAAACTGCGCGTCGGACAATCCGGGCGCGGCCTCGCTCTGCGTCGCCACGCGCTCCAACTGGCCGGGCAGGCCCGCGAGGATGACATCAAGGTTGCCCGTTCCCGTTACTCGGCCGCGGATCGCCAGGTGCCCGCTCGGCCCGATCGAAACCGAGAGGATGGACGAGATCGTCCCTCCCCCCGGCGCGGCTTCACCCGCCATGATGACCTTCGTCAGCGGAACCTGCGCAAACACGGGCAAGCCCGCGACGGCAACCCCAACACCGCTTCCTATCAAGAATCTGATCGTGCGACGCATGGTGAACTCCTGCGGCCCGATGTCCGCGGACACACGAGCCTTGCAGCGCACAAGCGACACCAGGTTGCCCAGGTCACGCCGAGAACACACCGACCCGCCCCGGACGTGCGGCATGTGTCACGGGACAGAATGGTCTGGATTGCGAACGTGGTGGGGCCGTGGGCGTGGCGCGAGCAGCCTCATCGCCGCGAGACCTTCAGCCGAACCGTCGTGTTGGCCACGGTCGCAACGACTCCGGGAGCGAGCGAGACGAACCCGGCCTGCTTCACGATCGCGCCATTCTCGCCGATCGCCTTCTCAAGATCATCGGTCCCGAGTTCAACCGTTGCCTTGACCGCCGCGGCCCCGGACCGGATCCGCGCGATCTCCGTGCTCGGCCCCGTCACCGTCACATCGGTCAGGAACTTGTCGGTCAACTCGACGTTCCATTTCGTTCCGTCCTCCGTCGGCGGGAGGCTGAACCATACGGGCACGTTGGGGAGGCGGATCGTGTCCAGCGCCTGCTTCGGCCGCAGCGACACGGTGACGGTTTCGGGCCGGATCACCACCCACGACGGATCGACGGGCGAGTCCGCCGGCAGGCGGACCGGCACGCTGAACGTCTGCGGCCCTTCGCTCCGGAGCCTCAGGAGAGCCTCCTCGGGCACGATCGCGGCCACCCGGGCCGTCTCGCCCAGCGCGCTGGCCGCGCCGTCGGGCATCCGAACCTGGGCCGTGGCCGGTGTCGCGACCGGTTCGCCGTCCAGCGCGATCTCGCGGGCAAGCTGCACGCGGATCGGCAGTTCACGCGAGACCATGTGCAGCACCCGCACGTTCAGGTCCTTCGGCTGCGTCTCGGTGATGATGCCGCGGAGCGGGCTCAGTTCCGGCAGCCTCGACAGCACGTCGCGCAGGTTGATCGTGAGCCGCCCGTCGGTCGCCTCGGCCGCGTTCTCGGGCACGGGGAGCTGCACGCCCGCGTTGAGCACCGAGACCACCGACTCGACCTCTCGAACCGGTCCTTCGAGCCGCACCTGCACCGTTCCGGTCCAGGTCGGGTCCTCGGGTTGCAGCACGAACTCGCCGTTCAGGTCCAGCGGCAACTGCACCTGCACCCGCGGCAGCGGACGCGACACCAGGCTCTCACCCTCGGCCCATATCCAGATCAGACCCGCGACGAACAGCGCGAGCAACCCGGCACGGAGTGTGGCCCAATGATCCGACACGGGTTAGCGCCTCCTTGCCCCGCGCTGCTTGCGCGGCGAGACCACCGCCGCGGGGGGCGGTGTCTGGTCCGTGATCCGAAGCGCGGGCCGCACGCCCGAGTCCGACGGGGCATCGCCGGACAGTTCGCGTCCGTCGATCGCCGGCAGGCCCACGGCCGTCGAGTCGCCGTTGACCTGGCTGGCGACGTTCTCGGCCACGATCACGGTCGCGCGCCCGCGCAGCTTCTTCTGGAGACGCTCGCGCAGCTCGTCGGGCGACAGCCCGCGGTCGAGCCGTCCCCGATCGGCCAGCGAGATCATGCCGGTCTCCTCGCTCACGACCACCACCAGCGCATCGCACTCCTTCGACAGGCCCACCGCCGCGCGGTGACGCGAGCCCAGCGAGGGGTCGGGCATGTCCTCGGGTTCGGCCAGCGGGAGTTGGACGCCCGCGGCCACCAGTTCGCCCCCGCGCACGATCACCGCCAGGTCGTGCAGGGCCGAGCCGGGGAAGAAGAGCGTCTGAAGAAGCCGTGCCGAGAGCTGCGCGTGGACGGGCGTGCCGCCCTCGACCAGGCCCTTGAGCGGGTTCTCGCGCTGGATCACGATGATCGCGCCGAAACTGGCCTTGCCGAGATAGGCCGCGGCGTCCACGATCGAGTCGATGACATCCACCGTTCCCCGGTGCGAGCGGCGGAGGAGTTGGGTCTCTCCGAGCCGGATCAGGCCGCGCCTGAGTTCGGGCTGGAAGACGACGATCAGCGTGATCGCCAGCAGCGTCAGGAAGGTGTCGTAGAGGAACTTGATCCGCTGGAAGGTCTCGGCCTGTCCGAGGATGCGGACCACCAGCGTCGCGAGGATGATGATGAACAGCACGCCCTTGAGCGCGCCGGCCGCTCGCGTGCCCTGCACGAACCGGAACACGACGAACACCACGACCCAGATCAGCCCGATCTCGATCGCGACCTGCCACCACGGGTAGTTGGCGAGCCGTTCGGTCAGGCGTTGGAGGCGATCGGGAAACATGGCGTATCGGTGCCGGCGATTGGAAGAGCACAACCCGAGGCGGTCCGCGGCGGGCCTTGTCCCGGCCCGTCCGTGGAGGATGGTGGGTTCGACCGACGCTCCGCGTCGGATGTGAAGTGCCCGCGACCGCGTCCTCGATCGAGCGACCTGTTCCCCCTGGGCAACCCGACCCGAGACCCGGGCAACTCCCCGTTCCCCGAGTTTACACCGCAATCATCGGCGCGGCGTCAACCTTCCGGGCATTTTCGGTCGGAATCCGATCCGAGTTGCGCGCCGCTGGCGGTCGCGGCGCGATTCGGCGCCGCGACCGCGCGGGTACCCTCGGGTTATGCCCTACAAGGTCCTCGACTTCCAGCCCACGCCCAACCCCAACGCGCTCAAGTGCACGGTGCAGCCGCGGCTACCGGACCCTCCGCGCTCGTTCCGCAGCGCGGCGGATGTCGGACAGGACGCGTTCGCGCGGGCCTTGTTCGATGTGCCGGGCGTGACCAGCCTCCTGCTCAGCGGCGAATGGATGACCGTCAACAAGGCTCCGGAGGCCGAGTGGGGAGCGGTCAAGCGGGGTGTGCAGGCGGTGATGGCGCGGCTGTGACCAGCCTCCCGACCATCGTCGCGGTCGCCTCGGGCTGGGGTCACAGCCCGTGGGGGTTGGTGCGGGTCTCGGGGTCGCGGGTGGGTGATCTGATCGCCGAACTCGTCGATCCTGCCGCCTTTGCGGACCGGACCATCGTTCGCGCCGGCTTCCGTCTCGGGTCCGGCGGCGGGCTGCTCCCCTGCTGGGCCATGCGGGGGCTCGGGCCGCGAACCTACACCGGCGAAGATGCCCTTGAGTTGCTCGTGCCGGGCAACCCGCTGGTGCTGGAGCGCGTGCTGGGCCGGCTGTGCGGGCTTCGGGGCGGCGGCGTGCGAGAGGCGACCCCCGGCGAGTTCTCGGCCCGAGCCTACCTCAACGGGAAACTGACGATCGAGCAGGCCGAGGGCGTGGCCGCGGCGATCGCCGCACAGAACGAGCGGCAGCTCGGATCCGCGAGCGCCCTGCTCCTGGGGCAGACCGGGGCGCGGTATCGAGCGTGGGCCGAGGACCTGGCCACCCTGCTCGCGCTGGTCGAGGCCGGGATCGACTTCACGGATCAGGAGGATGTCGTGCCCATCCCGCCGCGAGACCTGGCGTCGAGACTGGGTGCGCTGCGGGGGACGATCGGAGAGGTCCTGGGCGGAGCACACGGGGTCGAACGGGCTTCGAGATCGCCGCGCGTCGTGCTGGCGGGGCGACCAAACGCGGGCAAGTCCACCCTTTTCAACGCCCTGCTCGGCAGGCGACGCGCGGTCGAGTCGCCTGTTGCCGGCACGACGCGCGATGTGCTGGAGGAGCCCCTGGACTTGTCGCGGGATGTGGCGGGCGGGCCGATGGTGATGCTGGTGGATGTGGCGGGGCTGGACCGTGCGCTGGCGGTGGGTGGGGGAGCCATCGATGCCGCGGCACAGGCGGCCGCGGCGGAGGCGATCGGCCGGGCCGAGGTCGTGGTGCTGTGCGACCCGACGGGGCGCTTTGATCTGGCCGTGCCGGCACGCCCCTTTGCCGGAGGAGAACGGACGGTCATCCGCGTGCGGACCAAGGCCGACCAGCCTCTGGTCGGATCGGGTGGCGGGACCGACGCGGACCTGCACGTGTGCGCGCTCGACGGCTGGCGAATGCCCGCGCTCAAGCGGGCCATCGCCGATGCGGTGTGGGGCGTCGAACAGTCCGACGCGGGAGGCTGGGTGCTTCCCCGCCATCGCCGCGCCCTGGCGGTCGCGGCCGGGCGCATCGCGGCGGCCGGCGCGCTGATCGATCCCGCGGCCCGCGCTCTGGCCAATCCCGAAACGGTGGCCGACGAACTCCGCGCCGCGCTGGATGCCCTCGGGGAGGTGACTGGCGCGATCTCGCCCGACGATGTGATCGGGAGGGTCTTCGCGACGTTCTGTGTCGGGAAGTGAGCGGCCGAACCGCCGATCGAAAAGAGACGGAAAACCATGCCGCGGCGCGGCCGCGCATCACACCTCGTTGACCGCCGCATCCATGAACTGGTCGAGGTAGCGCTCGCAGAAGGCATCGACCGCGCGGAGGGTGTCGGGCGAACCGGTCCCCCAGCAGGCGGCGAGGACGTCGGACATGGCGAGGTCCATCTGGACCGTGAGCACATCGTCGATCGTGAACGCGCTGGGTAGTTTATCGGCAAGGTAGGCGGTGAAGGCGTTGACGTTCGGCCCGCCGACACTGACGCTCGGGCGCTCGCGGAGCGCGGCATCGTTGAGGTACCAGACGTCGGTGACGACGATCGGCGTGAGCGGGTCGGGCAGGTGCTCGGCGTGGTTGGCCAGCCACAGGTTCATCAGCTCGCGCAGGCGGTACGCGATCGGACGGTCGGTGTGCTCGGCCCGTGGGTGGGCGCCGACGACGATCGGGATCATGCAGTCGGTCTCGAGCGCGGCCGACTGATCGCGCATGAGTTTGGTCGAGTTGGGCATGCGAGTGATATCGGCGGCGATGATGAACGGGGTGCAATTCGGCCGGTGCGGGCGGCGAGATGCTGTGAATGACGCTTACTCATTGCGAACGCGGGCCTTCGCGAGCGATTTGGGCAAGCCCGAAAAAACTCCACGAACGTGCGCTGCTTTCGCCCGCTCCGCGGGCCTGGTTGGCTCACGATCGCGGCGTTCCCGGCTCTGACGAGCCGGGCCGGTTGCTCTCGCCGGCTACACCCGCTGAATCACATGGGCCGGAGAATCGCTCGAACGGGGCTGGCGTCGAAGCCCATGAGGCGGAGGGGGAGCGCGATGAGTTCGTACTCGCCGGGAGGGATGTTGGCGAGCGCGAGGCCTTCGAGGATCGCCACATCGTGCCTGAGGAACGCCTTGTGCGCGGGCAGGTCCTTGGACTCGAACAGGTCCACGCTGGGCGTGTCGATGCCGATGGTCTTCACGCCGCGGGCCGCGAGCGAATCGACCAGCGCGGGCTCGAGCGCGGCGAAGTCGGTGGTGAAGGTCTCGGGATCGGGGAACGTGCCCGTGCGGATCAGCACGCGGGCATGGCGCAGGTCGGCGGGCCAGCGCACATCGTTCCATCCCACGCGCTGTCCGCGCTCGACGCTCGCCTCGACGAGGTGGCACGGACCGATGTAGTGATCCAGGCCGCGCTCGCCGATGCCGGGCGCGGGCTCTGCGTAGTGGTTGGGGCCGTCGGCGTGGGCTCCCAGGTGCACGGTCGAGTGCAGGGTGGAGAGCGTGATGTTCGCGCCCGCCTTCATGTCGCACAGCACCCGGCGCGACGGCGCGGTGTCGCCCGGCCAGACGGCGAGTTTGGGCGTGATGGGCGGGGTGATGTCGTGGATCACTTGGCGTGCCCCGCCAGAGGATCTCGCCGTCGCGCCATGACGATGCCGGTCAGCGCGACCGCCGCGGCGAGCAGGAGGTCGATCCCGAGAACCGCGACGACGGGGCGCAAGGCCGCCAGCCCGCCGAGCACCGCCGCGGGCGGCGAGGCGCCCATGATCGGCGCGACCTTCTTGAACATCTCCGTCGCTTTGGGGTCGGCCGCGGCCCGGGGAGAGATGACATGGGTGCCGATCGCTCCGCCGCCGCGCGCGTAGACGCCGACGGCCATGCCGCCCTGCGCGACAACGCCGACGGCCATGCCGCCGGTGGAGAGGCCGCCGACGGCGCACCCTCCCGCGGAGATGCCGCCGATGGCGACGCCCCCGGCCGCGCTGGCCGCACCGAGGGCCACGCCGCCGGCCGCGCCGATGCCGATGTTGACACCGCCGAGCGCGACGATACCCACCGACATGCCGCCGATGGCGATTCCACCGAAGGCCTGATCACCCAGCGCGATGACGCCGCGGGCGCGGCCGATCCGCTGGCCCGTGGCGGGGTCGGGCCCGTAGGCGATATCCCACAGCGGCCAGCCGAAGACCGTCGCCGTCGAGCGGCGGCGGATCGAGCGGATGCCGGCGAGGTTGGTCGGCACATGGCGAGCCAGCACATCCACGAGCGGCCTGCCGCACTCGGGGCACTCCGCCGCGGCGGTGGCGCCGACGAGCAGGTACCCGCAGTTGGTGCAGTAAGGGTCGTTGAGCTTGGCGTCTTTGGGGGGCGGTGCGGCCATTCACGGATGGTAAGGTGCGGCGCGTCAACTTGCGAGCAGGCCTCCGAGTCGGGCGCGCACGCGGGCGACGAACTCGGGCGTATCGAGACCCTCGCCCTCGGCGCGCGGGAACGCGGCGGTGAAACGGTCGAGCAGCGCGTCGATGCGCCGGCCCTGACGCTGCGCTTCGGCGTAGGGGACGGTCGAGAAGCTGACGAGGTGGTACTGCGGCGTGAGGTTCGCGGGATCGATCTGGTGGAGGGCGTGTTCGAGGCGCTTGCGGTGCAGGAAATCCTTGCTCCCGACCTTGTCGCGCATCTCGATGAAGTTCTCGAGCGCCATGTCGGCGATGGCGTCGGCGTTGGGCTTGCGGGCGGCCTGGTAGGCCGGGAGCGCGGCCGCGAAATCGTGGCCGTGGGCGTCGAGGGTTTCTGCGAGGACGCGGCAATCCTCGAACGCGCAGTTCATGCCCTGTCCGTAGAAGGGGACGATCGCGTGGGCGGCATCGCCGAGCAGCACCGCGGCGCGGCCGCCCGGCGCGAAGTGAAACCACGGCTTGCAGCGGACGGTCACGAGCGACGAACTGGGGTTGCGCAGGAAGTCGTCGGCGAGCGTGGGCATGAGGGGGACGGCGTCGGGGTAGTGCTGGGTGAAGAAGGCGAGGACTTGCCCGCGCGTGGTGAGAGCGTTGAGGCCGTGCGGGCCATCAAACGGCCAGAAGAGCGTGCAGGTGAACGAACCGTCGGGGTTGGGCAGGGCGATCATCATCGCGCCGCCGCGGGGCCAGATGTGGAGGGCGTTGGGGTCGAGGGCGAAGCGGGTGGCATCGGCATCCTTGCCGATGTGGCTTTCGCCCTTTGCCGCACGCGCGGTTTGCAGCGATCCGCCCGGCGTTGAGCCGGTCGGATCGCTCATCGGCAGGGATGCCGATGCCACGGCCGGGATGTGCAGTTCCTTGTACCCGTGTTCGAGGTAGCTCTGGCTGTAGTCGAAGCGGTCGGTCTTCTGCATCGCGCCGCGGACGGGGCTGAAGGCTCCGTCGGCACCGCAGATGAGGTCGGCTTCCACGGTGATGGCGCGACCAGTTCCCCCCGGGGTTTCGTGGATGAGCGCCGCGGCGTTGCGTGTCAGATCGACATCGAGGCAGCGGTGGTTGAAGTGGAAGGAGACGTTGGGCTCGCGGGCCGCGGCGTGCAGGAGGGCGAGGTTGAGCCCGCCGCGGCTGATGGAGTTGATGGCGTCGGTCGGGTTCTTGCTGTAGGGCTGGAAGGCGAGATCGCCGATGGGCGAGTGCAGGCAGCGGCCGCGCATGGGGATGGCGTGGGCAAGGATCTCGTCGGTGATGCCGACGCCGGCCATGCCCCACAGGCCGCGGGCGGAGAGGGCGAGGTTGATGGAGCGGCCGCCGATGTAGCCGGCCTGGCGCGGGTCTGGGCGGCGCTCGTAGAGGGCGACCTTGTGCCCGCGCCGCGCGAGGTAGATCGCGAGGAGTGAGCCGGCGAGGCCGGCGCCGATGATGAGTGTGGAGGGAGAGTTCACCGCGGAGGCACGGAGGGAAGGAGGGAGGGAGTCTTGATGAGACAAGAAGGCATCAAGGCCTGAGGCATCAAGGCATCAAGTGTTTGCGGAGGATTTCGGTGAACCGCCAGCAGTCGTGGAAGGTGTTGTAGAGGGGGACGGGCGCGATGCGGACGACGTTGGGCTCGCGGAAGTCGCACATGACGTGGTCTTGGGTGAGGGCGTTGAAGAGGTCGCGCGGGCGGTCCTTGACGGCGATGGAGAGTTGCGAGCCGTGGGCGGAATCTTCGCGCGGGGTGATGAGGTCGATGGCGGGTGAGCGGAGCGACTCGACCTGCGTGCGGAGGTAGGCGTGGAGGGCGAGGCTCTTGGTGCGGAGGGCGGGCATCGTGGCGAGGTCGAAGATCCCGAGCGAGACGCGCACGGGCGAGAGCGCGAGGACGGGCGGGTTGGAGAGGGACCAGGCGTCGGCGGTGGGGATCGGGACGAACTCGGGGCCCATCTTGAAGCGGGTCTTGGGGTCGTTGCCCCACCAGCCGGCGAAGCGGGGGAGATCGGTGTTGCGGGTGTGGCGCTCGTGGATGAAGCAACCCGCGACCGCGCCCGCGCCGGAGTTGAGGTACTTGTAAGAACACCAGCAGGCGAAGTCGGCGTTCCAATCGTGGAGCGAGAGCGGGATGTTGCCCGCGGCGTGGGCGAGGTCCCAGCCGACGTGGGCGCCGAGGCGGTGGCCGGCCTCGGTGATCTTGGCGAAGTCGAAGACCTGTCCGGTGAGGTAGTTGACGCCGGAGAGCATGACCAGCGCGATGGTTTCGCCGTGGCGTTCGAGGGTTTCGAGGATGTCGTCGGTGCGGAGGGCGTGCTCGCCGTGTCGTGGCTTGAGGCGCACGACGGCGTCGGAGGGATCGAGTCCGTGCCAGTGGGCCTGGCTCCAGACGGCGTAGGAGTCGCTGGGGAACGCGGCATCCTCGATGACGATCCTGTAGCGATCGGGGGTGGGCCGGTAGAACGTCGCCATCATCAGGTGAAGGTTCACCGTGAGGCTGTTCATCATCACGACTTCGTGCGGGCGCGCGCCGACCAGCCTCGCCGCGGTCTCGCGGCAGAACTCGTGGGCCGGGAACCAGGGATGCCTGGCGTGGAAGTGGCCCTCGACACCGAGGCGGGCCCAGTCGTCGAGTTCCTGCATCACGGCGTCGCGCGTCGCTCGCGGCATGAGGCCGAGTGAGTTGCCGCAGAGGTAGACGACTTCGGCGGATCCGTCGGGTGTGCGCGGGATGTGGAACTGCTCGCGGAAGGCGCGGAGCGGATCGGCCTGGTCGAGCGCCAGGGCCGCGGCTTCGGCGGCGTTGACGGACGGGGTGGGCATCGGAGGCAACGGTACGCCCCGGGGAGCGGGTTCAGAGGCGCAGGAACTCGCGGGCCGTGCCGCGGAGCAGTTGATCGCGGGTCTGGGTCGGCAGGTCGGACATGGCCGCGATCATGTCGCCGGGGCGATCCTCGCCGAGGGGGAAGGGGTAGTCGCTGCCGAGCATGATGCGGTCCGGGCCGAACTGGCGGATGAGGGCGCGGAGGGTGTCGGCATCGTGGGTGAGGGAGTCGATGTAGAACGAGCGGGTCTGCGCGGCGGGGGGCGTGCGGGTGTGGACCTGGCACAGGTCGGGGCGGGCGTGGAAGCCGTGGTCGATGCGGCCGAGGGTGCCGGGGAAGGCGCCGCCGGCGTGGGCGAATCCGATGCGGAGTTTCGGGAGGGCCTCGAGCACGCCGCCGAAGAGGACCGACTGGATCGCGAGGGCGGTCTCGAAGGGCATGCCGATGAGCCAGTTGGCCCAGTTCTTGGCGAGGCGCGGGTGTTGGATGGGGGGCTGGGGCACGAGGTCGTGCTCCATGGAGACAACGGGACGATGCACGGCATGGGCGAGCATGTCCCAAGGATGAACGAAAACGCAGGCACCGATCTGCTCGGCCGCGGTGAGGACTTCGACCGCGCTCGGATCGTCGATGTTGAGGCCGTTGATGTTGGTGCCGATCTGGATTCCGGGCATGCGCAGGTCGCGGACGCAGCGTTCGAGCTCCTTGATCGCGAGGACGGGGTCCTGCATCGGGATAGTGCCGAGCCCGACGAAGCGGGTCGGGTGGGCGCGGCAGGCCTCGGCGATGTGATCGTTGAGCAGGCGGGCAAGGTCGTAGGCGTCCCGCGGCCTGGCCCAGTAGCTGAACATGACCGGGACGGTGCTCAGGGCCTGGATCGAGCCCGGACCCATGAGCTCGTCGATCTCTCGCAAGCGCGTGTGCGGGTCCCAGCAGTTGGGAAGGATCTCGCGGAAGAAGCGGTGCTTGCCGCCGGGCTCGGACTGGAGCATCCGGGCGCAGCGGCAGCCGCCGGAAGCATCGCGGACTTGCTCGAGGTGTATCCAGCCGGGATAGCCCGAGCGAGCCGTCCAGTCGGGCCAGCTTCCCGGTTCGGGCAGGATGTGGGTGTGGATGTCGATGCGCATCGGCGGTGTGAGTGTACAAGCCCGGTGGGAACGCGTCGGCCCCATCAGACGGATAGAACCCGCTAGGATTGGATCAGGTCATGTCCCGAGCAAGCCCGACGACAAGCCCACGCTGCACACCCAAGCGCGGCGGGAAGCCGATCCCGCTGACGGTGCTGCCGTCGGGACCGGCCGGGGGCGGTCGCAACGCTTGGGAATCCGGGCACGGGACGATCAGGCACAGCCGCGTGGGGAAGTGGCGTGCGCTGGTGCTGATCCTGGTGCACGTGGCGATCGCGATCCACATCGTGCAGTGGAAACTGACCGGGCGCACGGTCTCGCCGGTGGAGCCGAGCGAGTCGATGGAGACGCTGCGCGAGGGGGCGATCAACGCGGGGTTCATCTTCTTTGCGCTGGCGATCCTGAGCACACTGGTGCTGGGGCGGTGGTTCTGCGGGTGGGGGTGCCACCTGGTCGCGCTGCAGGACCTGTGCGCGTGGGTGATGATGAAGGTGGGGATCAAGCCCAAGCCGCTGCGGGCACGGCTGCTGATGTGGGTGCCGCTGGGCCTGGCGATCTACATGTTCGTGTGGCCGGTGGCGCACCGGATGGTGATCCGGCCGCTGGTGATGGACGCGGCGGGACGGATGCCCGCGTGGCTGGGCCAGAGCGATCCGCTCCCCGGCGTACGGTCGGAACTGATCATCGAGGACTTCTGGGCGACGTTCGCGCCGTGGTACTGGGCGATCCCGTTCCTGGGCGTGTGCGCGTTCGCGACCGTGTACTTCCTGGGCTCGAAGGGGTTCTGCACGTACGGGTGCCCGTACGGCGGGTTCTTCGCGCCGGCGGACAGGCTCGCGGTGGGGCGCATCCGCGTGACCGACGCGTGCGAGCACTGCGGCCACTGCACGGCGGTGTGCACGAGCAACGTCCGCGTGCACGAGGAAGTGCGTGACTTCGGGATGGTGGTCGATCCGGGCTGCATGAAGTGCATGGACTGCGTGAGCACGTGCCCGAACGAGGCCCTGTATTTCGGGTTCGGCGCGCCGGCGGTGAAGATCAAGCCGAGGAGCCGCGCGGCGGAGGAAACCGCGGCGGAGGCGGCCGCGCTGCGGAAGGCGCGGTACGACCTCCGGTGGTACGAGGAGGTCGCGGTGCTCGCGCTGTTCCTGCTGTACTTCCAGAGTTACCGCGGGATGTTCAACTCGGTGCCGATGCTGATGGCGGTGGGGCTGGGCGGGATCATGGCGTTCTGCACGTGGAAGCTCTGGACGATGCGGCCGGTGAAGTGGGGCGGGATCGCCAACTCGCGGCTGCAGAACTGGCAACTGCGGTACCGAGGGCGGATCAGGCCGGTCGGGTGGCTGCTCATCGCCGGGACGGTGGTGATGATGTCGGTCGCGTTGTGGGGCGGGGTCGTGCGCGTGATGCTGATGAGGTCGGAGTTGGCGTTCAACCGGCTGCACACACCGACGGATGTGGCGCTCTCGCCGCAGTTCCAGGCGACGGCGGCGGAGGCGGAGGCGGCGCGGCGGGTGATCGGGCTGCACACGCGGGCCGGGCCGTTCTGGGAGGACGATCCGGTCCGGGCCGCGGGCGTGCGGGCGATCGGGTGGGAGATCCCGCCCGACGGGGAGTTGTCGCTCTCGTACGCGCACCTGATCCTGGGCGAGTTCGACAGGGCGCTGGCGCGGATCGACCGGATCATCGAGCGCGGGCACCCGCGGGACAGCCTTTTGGAGCAGGCGGGGCGGGTGATCCAGGCGCAGGAGGGCGCGAGGGCGAAGAACGAGGCGGAATATCGCGAGGCGATGGCGAGGGCGCAGGCGCGGGTGCTGGACATGAACCGGCGAGCGCTGGAGAAGCACGACGATCTGGATGGGGCGAGGGCGATCCTGGCCGAGAGCGCGATGCGGACATCGCCGGACACGGCCTCGGGCCGCGCGGCGGTCGAGGCGATCATGGGGCCCGCGCTGAACGCCAGGCCTGCGCGTGCGCGGGCGTTCCTGATCATGGCGAGGTTCGAGCTCGCGCTGGCGCAGGACGGGCCGTTGAGCGGGGCGGTCGCGCAGATCGACCGGGCGCTGGCCACCGAGCCGTTGGACGAGCCGGGGACGCTGATGGAGGCGGCGGGGCTGTTCGCGCAGATGGGCGGCGACCCGCGCGGCGGGGCGGCGATGAAGGAGCGGGCGGTGGGGCTTGTCGAGAGGGCGCTGACGCACGCGGGCAAGCGCGGCGAACTGGAGGTCTCGGCGGCGGGGCTGCTCGCGGGGCTTGGTCGGCGCGATCGTGCCGCGGAGCTGGCGGCGGCGGGCGCGGGCAAGGCCCGCGGCGTCGGCGCGCACACGACGCAGTGGCAGACGTTGTTCTCGGCGGGTGTGCTGCTGGCGAGGCTGGAGCGTGACGATGCGGCGCAGGGCCTGATCCACGAGGCGGTGGAGTTGCTGAGGAAGTCGATGGGTGACGGTCGCTCGGCGTGGTCGCTGTTCAGGATCGGGACCGCGCTGATGGACCTGGGCGCGCAGCGCGGCCAGTACCTGGCCGAGGGCGTTCGCGCTCTTGAACTGGCGCGCGACGACCTGCCCGAGTGCGGGGTGGTTCGGTACACGCTGGCGATGGCGCTGTACGCGACGGAGCGGAAGGACGACGCGATCCGCGAGATGACCAGGGCCGCGGAACTCTCGGACCGCAACGCGTTCCTGGCGCGCCGGCTGTCGGAACTGCTGGCCGAGCGAGGACGGGCCGAGGATGCCGCGAGATGGGAGGCGATCGCCAAGTCGCGGGAGCAGATGGGGCCGGGTTGATCGGGGTCTCGGGTGCGGAACGTGCGCCATCGCCGCGCACGGGATGCGTGAGAGCGCAGAAGCTGCGGACAGGCAGGGGCGGCGCGAGGTCCGGATAACAGGGACGGGCCGGCGGTTTCACGTTTTGCGGGCGGCCGCGCCGATACGCAACGGCCCAGGTTCATCGGAAGCTTCACCATGCCTAAGAACCCTGACGAACGGATCGACACGCTGGAACGGACGCTGTGGCGTTACAAGATCCTGTCCATCTGCCTGCTGGTGCTGGTGCTGGTGACGCAGCGCGTGCGCATCGTGGGCTGGATCGACAAGATGGAGAACTGGATGAGCGGCGTGTCGAAGGTGAAGTCGTAAGGCCCTGCGCGGCCGGGGGCGTCGCGGGGCGCGTACGATCGAGCGATGCCGCGCGTGTGCACCGTTGGAAACGTCGAGATCGGCGCTGACCGGCCGCTGGCGATCATCGCCGGGCCGTGCGTGATCGAGAGCTACGAGCTCGGGCTGGAGGTCGGGCGCGTGGTGCGGGACGCGTGCTGCGCGGCGGGCGGCGGGCTCTCGTACATCTTCAAGGCGAGTTTCGACAAGGCCAACCGGACGAGCATCGACTCGGCGCGGGGGCCGGGGATCGAGCAGGGGCTCGCGTGGATCGCCGCGATCGGGCGCGAGCTGGGCGTGCCGACGACGACGGACATCCACGAGACTTCGCAGGCGGAGCCGGCGGCGCGGGCGGTGGATCTTCTGCAGATCCCGGCGTTCCTGTGCCGGCAGACGGATTTGCTTGTGGCGGCGGGGCGGGCCGCGGCGATGCACGGGCGCGGCGTGAACATCAAGAAGGGGCAGTTCCTCTCGCCCGAGGAGATGGCCGGGCCGGTGCACAAGCTGTCGCAGGCCGGGTGCGAGAACGTGATGCTGTGCGAGCGCGGCACGTTCTTCGGGTACGGGCGGCTGGTCAACGACCTGCTGGGCGTGGCGGAGATGATGGAACTGCGGGCGGATGGGAAGGAGCCCGCGCCGGTGTGCTTTGACTGCACGCACAGCACGCAGCGGCCGGGCAAGGGCGAGGGCGGGAAGGTGACCGGGGGCATGTCGCGGCTGGCGCCGATGCTGGCGCGGGCGGCGACGGCGGCGGGCGTGCACGCGCTGTTCATGGAGTGCCACCCGGAGCCGGCGAAGGCGCTGAGCGATGCGGCGACGATGATCCCGCTGTCGAAGATGCCGGGGGTGATCAGGGGCGTGGGGGCGGTGCGGAAGGCGGTTGAAGGGGGGGCGGGGTGATTCCGCTCGCACCGTTGATGGTGGCGCTGGCGCAGGCGGGAAGGCACTCTCGCGGGGGAGGAGGGAGCGGTCCGCCGCCGGCGGCGATCGCGGTCATCGCGGTGGTGGTCGTGGCGGTGATCGCGCTGGCGGTCTTCACCGCGCGGGCCCAGAAGCGGAAGAGAGCGGCGGTGGAGGCACTGCTGGCGGAACGGGGGTTCGTGAAGCGGGCGTTCGGGCGCAAGGAGAAGGCGGAGCGAGAGGCGGCGTTCAAGCCGTTTGAGTGGTTCGAGGGGCTCAAGGGCGGGGCCAAGGGGCTGGGCTGGATCGCCGATGGGCGGCTGGATGGCTTGACGGTGGTGGTCGCGCAGCACACGCACATGGTCTACACGGGGGGCCACGGCGGGCACGCGGTTGTGAACACGATCGCGGCGGTGCCCGTCGGGGGCGGGTGGCCGCGGGTGAGGCTGACGCGGAACAGCCTGTGGACGCGGCCGCTGGGCGGGGGTGGGGGTGGGGGTGGGAAGATGCTGGGCCCGCTGGAGAGCGAGGCGTTCAACAAGCGGTGGCGGGTCGCGTGCGTGGAAGAGGGTTTCGCGCTGGCGGTGCTCAGCCCGCGTGTGCAGGAGTTTCTGAGCGAGGGAGGGGCCAAGGGCGAGTGGTGGGCGATCGGGGGTGGAGGTGAGGGCGGCGTGGAGGGCGCGGGCGTGGTGTGCATCGGCCTGGCGGCGAGCGCGGATGCGGCCGCACTGGCGGCGATGCTGGATCGGCTGGCGGGCTTGGTCGGGTCGCTGCCGGGTGAGGTGCGGGAGGGGCTGGGGGTGGGGTGAGCGTGGTATCGGCATCCCTGCGGATGGGCCCTTTCTCGGCGTCGAACGCCGGGTGAAGGCCACGAACGGTGCGTGCGGGGTTGGGGCGCGATGGGTGCGGGTTTATGACTTCGACGGCTTGGCCGGCCGCTGCGATCAGGCCGGGATTGACCCGACCTGAACGCACATCGGCAGTGATGCCGATGCCGCGGCAGGCCGGTCGACGTGGCCGAAGACACACGGCCTGCTCAGAGCCGCAGGCCGTGGCACGGGAAACCATCAAGTGCAAAGGCGATCCGCCGCCTCACGGTATCGCGCCAGCGTCCCCTCGACGACGCTCGCGGGGAGTTCGGGGCCGGGCGGTGTCTTGTTCCACTGGCCCCTCTCAACCAATCCCTCCAGGTACTCCCTCAAGAACTGCTTGTCGAAACTCTTCTGGGGGCCGCCGGGCTTGTAGGTGTCGGCGGGCCAGAAGCGGGAGGAGTCGGGGGTGAGGGCTTCGTCGATGAGGATGGGCTGCACCCAGGCTCGGCCCTGGCGGGCGGCGTCATCCTCGGGGATGCCGAACTCGAACTTGGTGTCGGCGATGATGATCCCGCGCGAGAGGGCGTGGGCGGCGGCGGCGGTGTAGATGTTGAGGGACATCTCGCGGAGGATGGTCATGGTCTCGAGGCCGCCCCCCCAAGAGTTGCCGAGACTCTCGGCCGCGGCCTCGAAGGAGATGTTCTCGTCGTGGCCGGTGGCGGCTTTCGTGGCGGGCGTGAAGATCGGTGCGGGCAATCGGTCGCACTGGCGCAGGCCAGCGGGAAGAGTCACGCCGCAGACCGAGCCGGTCTCGCGGTACTCCTTCCATCCCGATCCTTCGAGGTAGCCGCGCACGACACACTCGATGGGGATGACGCGGCAGGCCCGGCCGATGGTGATGCGGCCTTCGAGGTATTCCCGGCTCTCCGAGCCGGGCGACAGCGCCCCGGCGGGCAGATCATCGGTGCTCGTTGAAAGCAGGTGCGTCTGCGCCAACCGGTTCTTCTCGATGAACTTGAACCACCACGAGGCGATCTTCGTGAGCAGCCTGCCTTTGCCGGTGATCGGTGTGGGCATGATGACATCGAACGCGGAGATGCGGTCGCTGGCGACCATCAGCACGCGGCCGCCGTCTCTATCCGGGGGGAGCTGGTAGACCTCGCGGACCTTGCCGCGGCGGATGAGGGGGAGGTTCAGAGACGGGCCGGCGGTGTGGGTGGCGGTGGTGGGTGAGGGGGTGGAGGGGGTGGAGGGGGTGGAGGGGGTGGGCATTTCGTGCGAGGATAGGGGATGGATCGTGGGACGGAGGAGCGCGGATTCCGCTTGAATCAGGGGTGCAAGGACGGAAGCGGGGGTCGAGGGCGATGCGCGGGCGTAGGAGGAGTCCGCTATCCTCAGACCCGCCCGCAGGCGCGGGAGGAGGATTCCGGCCCGGATGTTGAGCTTCGTCGCTTTTCATGATGGGGTGGAGCCTGCCACGGAGCAGGGCGGCTGGCCGCTGCGGCACGCGCACATGTTCGGGGCGGATGATGTGCCGGTGCAGTCGGATATCCGGGTGGCGGAGGTTCGCAAGGGTCGCGGGGGCGTGTCGCTGATCCGGTGCGAGAAGCGGTCGGGCGAATCTGCCGGGTTGAGTTTGCAGTTCCCGGTGACGATCGAGGGCGGGTCGGTGGGGAGCGTGGTGATCCTGCAGACGTGCCTCTTGCCCGAGCGTGAGCGGCCGTACCTGTTGAGCCTCGAACTGGCGCGGCACCGGCTGATGCTGGTCCTGAACAAGCTCGAGGACTGGGCGATGTTCGACCTTCCGGCGAACGACCCGGCGATGCAGATGTTCGAGCAGGCGCGGAGGGCGTTCACCGAGGCGCTGGTGGCGCACGCGGAGGGTGGCGGGGGCGGGGGAAGGAATGCCGGCGCGGGTGAGGTTCCGTACACGGCGGAGGCGGATCGGCTGGCGCGGCGGGCTCTGGCGCTGGCGGTGACGGCGGGGGAGATGCTGACGCAGGCGCAGGCCAGGGCGCAGTTCGCCAAGCGGATGTCGGGGGAGCTTGCGTCGGCGGCGGCGAGGATCGCCGCGCCGCCGAACGCGATCACCAACCACGAGGCGGCGGAGAGCCGCAGTGCGCTGCTCGGGACGGTGGGGGTGATCCTGCCGACCCCGCCGCAGATCGGGGTTTCGATCAACCCGGAGGTGTTCGGGCCGGCGATGCAGAAGGCGGTGGCGTTGTGCGCGGACTTTGTGTGCATGCCGATGCGGTGGGTGGACATGGAGCCGACGGAGGGGAAGTACCTCTTTGGCAAGACGGACCGGTGGATCGAGTGGGCGGTGCGGCAGGCGCGGCTGCCGATCGTGGGCGGGCCGATCGTGGACTTCCGCAAGGGGTGCGTGCCGGAGTGGCTGTACATCTGGGAGCACGACTACGAGACTCTGCGGGAGCTGGTGTACGAGCATGTCAAGAACCTGGTGACGCGGTACCGGCGCACCGTGGGGACGTGGACGGTGGTGAGCGGGCTGCACGTGGCGAGCAACTTCGCGCTCTCCTTCGAGCAGGTGATGGACCTGACGCGGCTGGTGGTGATGGTCGTCCGCAAGCTGCAGCCGGGGGCGAAGGTGCAGGTGCAGATCGATCAGCCGTGGGGCGAATACTTCGCGGACTCGACGCGGGCGGTGCCGCCCTTGATGTACGCGGAGATGGTGGGGCAGGCGGGCGTGAACCCGGACCTGTTCGCGCTGCGGGTGGAGATGGGCCAGCCCGAGCAGGGCCGCGGCACGCGCGACCTGATGGCGTTCAGCGCGATGCTGGACCGCTTCGCCGCGCTTGAGAAGCCCTTGAGCATCGCGGCGATCAGCGCGCCGAGCCGGCCGGCGGATGCGGACTCGATGGGGCTGGATGCGCAGATGGACCCGGGGTACTGGCGCGCCCCGTGGAGCCCGCAGACGCAGGTGGAGTGGATGACCGCGTTCCTGGGCGTGGCGGCGAGCAAGCCGTACGTGCACAGCGTGTGCTGGCACGAGTTGTACGAGCCGGCCAAGCCCGCGCCCGCGGACAGCAAGTTTGACGGGCTGGTGGATGCTTCGGGCCACTCCAAGCCCTCGCTGTGGCGGCTGGCGGAGATCCGGCAGGCGATGCGGAACAGGCAGAGCCCGCTGGGGCTGCCGGCGATGCCGGCGGTGGGGAGCCTGTAGGAACGCCGCGGACAACCCGGTGGCCGCTGGAGTCGAGCAGGAGCGGGCAAGCGATCGCCCGGCATCGTGCGGCGATCCTGTACACTTCGGTCATGTCGCGCGAGGATTGGACACAAGGTCCGGCGAAGTGGGGCGCGGTCGTCGTGCTCGGCGCGGCGGGGCTTGGGGGGCTTGGGTATTCGCTGGCGACGGATCGTGTGCCGTGGCGGGGGGAGGTGGTGCGGGAGCAACAGGCGGGGGTCCGCGGCGGAGCGGGTGAACGCTCGAAGGCGGATGACGCGACAGCGAACCCAGCCGCGGCGTCGATCACGGTGCTGATCGATATCAACACGGCGGATGCGAAGGAGCTGGAACTGCTGCCGGGGATCGGGCCGGCGATGGCGGAGCGGATCATCGAAGACCGCGCGAAGTTCGGAGCGTTCAAGCGGCTCGAGGACCTCGGGCGCGTGAAGGGGATCGGCTTCAAGACGATTGAGCGGCTGCGTGGGAAAGCGTCGGTGGGTGGTGCGGACGAGCCGCGTCCCCCCACGAAGTAAGCTGTGCTCGCGGGATGGCCGGGACCGCTTGCTTCGTGCGCGGCTCGTCTGGACGGAGTAGTATCCGGCACAATCGAGAGTTCCCGCATCCGGCGGGCCGCTCTGGCAGCGGTCGGCCGGTGCGCCTACGCGCGCTCTTTGGGCGCGAGAAGGGCGGCGTTTGGTGGACATCATCCGCGAGCTTTCATCGGGCGCGGTTGTGAGGGCGATGGCCGAGGCTCTGGGGAAGGGTCGGCGCATCGTGGCGCGCGGGTCGCAAGGCTCGAGCGGGTCGTTCGTGGCCGCCGCGCTGGGCTCAGCGGCCGAGCGGCCGGTGCTGCTGGTCACGGCGCATCTTGACGACGCCGATGAGGCGGTGGACGAGTTGTCATCGGCGGGTGTCGAGGCGATGAGGTTGCCCGCGCTGGAGGTGCTGCCCGGCGAGAGCGCGGTGAGCATGGACCTGTTCGCGGAGCGGCTGGCGGTCATCCGGCGGCTGGCCGCGGGTGGGTGGGGCGGGGTGCTGGTCTCGCCGATCCAGGCGCTGATGCAGCCCGCGCCGGGGCCGGATCGGATCGCCGCGCTGGCGATGACGCTGCGCACCGGCGAGAAGCGATCGTTGTCGGAGGTGGTCCGGTGGCTGGAGGCGGCCGGGTACACGCGGCTGGACGCGATCGAAGAAGCCGGCGACTTCGCGGTGCGCGGCGGGATCGTGGATGTGTTTCCGCAGGGCGCGGGCGCTTCGCGGGGCGGTGCATCGCCGGTTCGGCTCGACTACTTCGGCGATGAACTCGAGCGGATCAGCGAAATCGACATGGAGACGATGGGCTCCGATCGGCGGCTGGAGTCGGTGGAGATTCTGTGCGCGAGCATGGAGGCGGCGTTCGTCGGGGCGCCGAGCGCCAAGAGCGAAGGCGGCAAGGCGAACGGGAAGCGCGGAGGCGTGGAGCCGACGATCGATGCGCTCGGCGGGCAGGCCGAGCGCGGCGTGAGCATGCTGGAATACGCGCCGCGGGAGTCGGTGGTCGTGCTGCACGAGACCATGGAACTGGTCGAGCAGGCGCGTGGGTACTTCGAGCGGATCACTGACCCGCGGATCTACGGGCCGCCGGCGGTGCTGAGGGCGATCGAGGAGCGGTTCGGCGCGGCAAAGTCGGGCGGAGGGATCGTCGAGCTCAACCAGTTCTCGGCGGCGATGTCGGGCTCGGATGCGGTGGTCGATGTTCCGGTCGAGCCGTTGCCCGCGCTCGCGGAGGACGCGGGCGAGGCCGTGAAGGAACTGGCGGCGATGGCGGGGGGGGCGGCGGGCGAGCTTGAGTCGCTGAGCGGGCCGGCGCGGGTGGCGATCTTCTGTCAGAACGAGGGCGAGAGGTCGCGGCTGAGGGAGTTGATCGCGGAGTTCGCGCCCGGCGCGGCGTCGTTGATCGAGGCGCACGTTCGGTACGTGCATCGGGGGTTCGTCTGGCGGGAGGCCGGAGGAGATGAAGACAAGAAGGCATCAAAGGACCAGGGCATCAAGGCATCGACTCTTCTGGTCGTGCCCTACCACGAACTGCTGCACCGCTTCGAGCGGCGGCGGGCGGGCGCGCGGAAGGGCGAGGCGACGCGGCTGAAGACCGGCCGCGCGATCGACACGTTCCTCGACTTCTCGCCGGGCGACTTCGTCGTCCATCGCGAGCACGGCATCGCGCGGTTCCTGGGGCTGACGGTGATGAAGCCCCGCGAGGTGAAGAAGACCGAGAAGGTGGTGTTGCCGAGCGAGAGGCCGAAGGAAAAGGGCCGGGGGCCGAGGGCCGCGGTGGACGATCCGGACGCTGGGCTGGAGGAATACCTGATCCTGGAGTTCGCCGGGCAGAGCAAGTTGTATGTGCCCGCGGCGAAGATCGATCAGATTCAGAAGTACGTCGGCGGGATGGGCGGCAAGGCGGGCGAGAAGGGTCCGACGCTGTCGGCGCTGGGCGGGCAGCGGTGGAAGAAGCAGAAGGAGTCGGTCGCTGAGAGCGTCAAGGATCTCGCGGGCGAGTTGCTGCGGGTTCGCGCGGCGCGGGAGCACCTGCCGGGGACTCGCTACCCCGCGGATACGGCGTGGCAGAGGGAGTTCGAGGCGGAGTTCCCGTACCAGGAGACCGACGACCAGCTCGCCGCGCTCGCGGAGATCAAGCGCGACATGACCAGCGGGCGGCCGATGGACCGGCTGCTGTGCGGGGATGTGGGGTACGGCAAGACGGAACTGGCGATCCGGGCCGCGTTCAAGGCGTGCGAGTTCGGGAAGCAGGTGGCGGTGCTGGTTCCGACGACGGTGCTGGCCGAGCAGCACGAGCGGACGTTCAAGGGGCGGTTCGCCGACTACCCGTTCAAGGTCGAGAGCCTGTCGCGGTTCAAGACCGACAAGGAGATCAACCAGACGCTGGAGAAGGTGCGCAAGGGGCAGGTGGATGTGGTGATCGGCACGCACCGGCTCCTGAGCAAGGATGTGAAGTTCAGCGATCTGGGGCTGGTGGTGGTGGACGAGGAGCAGCGGTTCGGAGTGGAGCACAAGGAGCGGCTGCTGAGCCTGCGGATGACGGTGGATGTGCTGACGCTGAGCGCGACACCGATCCCGAGGACGCTGCACCTGTCGATGCTGGGGCTGCGGGACATATCGAGCCTGGCGACCGCGCCGGTCGATCGGCGCGCGGTGGTGACGGAGGTGATCCCCTACAACGCGCGGCGGATCCAGCAGGCGATCGCGCGGGAGTTGGCGCGGGACGGGCAGTGCTACTTCGTCCACAACCGGGTCTACAACATCGTCTCGATCGCGGACAACATCCAGAAACTCGCGCCGGAAGCGAGGATCGTGGTCGGGCACGGGCAGATGCCCGATGGCGAGCTCGAGAGCGTGATGCTGAGGTTCATGCGCCGCGAAGCCGACATCCTCGTGAGCACGACGATCATCGAGAGCGGCATCGACATCTCGTCGGCGAACACGATGTTCATCAACGACGCCGATCGGTTCGGGCTGGCGGACCTGCACCAGTTGCGCGGGCGCGTGGGCCGGTACAAGCACCGGGCCTACTGCTACATGTTGCTCGACCCGGAACGCACGACGACCGAGAAGGCGCTCAAGAGGCTCAAGGCGATCGAGGAGTTCAGCATGCTGGGGGCCGGATTCAAGATCGCGGTGCGAGATCTGGAGATCCGCGGCGCGGGCAACATCCTCGGGCCGGAGCAGTCGGGCCACATCGCGGCGGTGGGCTACGAGATGTACTGCCAGTTGCTCGACCGCGCGGTGAAGGAACTGAAGAACGAGCCGACGCAGGTGGCGAGCGAAACGAGCGTGGAGATCGGCGTGACGGGTATGATCCCCAAGCGGTACATCGCCAGCGACCTGCGGCGGATGGAGGCGTACCGGCGGATCGCGACGGCGCAGTCGCCGTCGGAACTGGACAGGATCGAGAACGAGATCAAACAGGCTTACGGGGCCGACCTGCCGGCTTCGACGCAGCGCCTGCTGGCGATGGCGGAGTTGCGTGCGCTGGCGAGCGCTCTCAGAGTGCGCTCGATCGCGGTGCGCGGGCAGGATGTGGTGTTGCGGGCCGCGCCGGAGGGTGCGGCGGTGGCGGGCGTGCTGCTGAGGGATCAGAGCACGCGGAACGCGGCGGAGGCGGGAGGATCACACGTGACGGTGCTTGATCCCAAGTCCGGCGAGGACCTGTCGGAGGTGTACTTCCGACCGCCGGCCTCGTGGATGGTTCCCGAGACGCTGCTCGGTGTTCTGCGACGGCGGTTGAACACGGCGGAGCGAGAGGGCGCCGCCGCGGGAGCGGCCGCGTCGTAGCTCCCCGCGCTGCCGGAGAATTCGTGGAACGATCGCTTGCCCGGCGCGTCACACCGGGGTATTGTCTCCGCTTGTCGGGGAAGGTGGGGTGTTTTGCCGCAGAGAAAGGAGGATCGATATGCAGATCAATCAGCGCTTTGCCGCCGAATGCCCGTCGATCCTCGTGATCGCTCGCGGCGCGAAGCGGGTCGGGATGCGGTCGGTCGATCGCGCCTGAGTCTCAATCTCAACAACCGGTGTCTCTTGCTGCGAGGGTTCTGAACCCTCGCGTGTTTCGTGTTCGTCTCGGCCGTTGATCCGGCCGACGGCCCGGGAGTCCGGGCCGTGTTTACGGGAATGGAGTGTGTCTCGTGTTCCAGAAGCCCAACCAGGCGCTTCGGCGCGATCCGTGCGCGTTCAGGCCGGCGGCGAGTCGCCCGGCCTATCGGCGGGTGCGGCTGGCGTCGCCGCCCGATCACGGCGAGGGCGTGTTCGCCTCGCTGCTGGACTCGGCGCTGAGGGCGTTTGTCGAAGACGCCGTACTGTCGGTGCTGGAGGTCAATAGCGTCGAGCCCGAGCCGGATGGGCTGTGCCTGCGGCTGGTCCTCCAGCCTCGGCGCGAGGGTGTGTACTTCGCGACCAGCGAGGCGCTGGTCCGCCTGCACGCGGCCAAGCCTCGGCTGCGGGCGGCGCTGGCGGCCGCGATGGGCGTCGATGTCGCGCCCGAACTGCTGTTCGAGGTGCGGTCGTGGCGTCACGCCGGGTCGTGAGGCCGCACCGCGGCGTTCCCGCCGGCCGACGCCGACGGGGCGCGTTGGCACGCGGGATGTCGGGCGGCTACTTGGGCGCCGCGACGGTCGGAACCTGCGCGACGGACGATGAGCGAGCGGCGCGGGAGAGCTTCCATTGCACCGCGAGGATCACCAGCGCGCCGGCGACGGCGATGCAGCCCGCGGTGATCTGCGCGGGGGAGACGGCGGCGCTGTGGACCAGGTAGGCACCGAGCGCGACGAGGAAGGGCTGGAGCTGGAGCACCGCGCTGGCGGCCGCGACACCGATGCGTGCGATGGCGATGTAGTAGAAGACATGGCCCAGGGCGATGCCGATGACCGCGGAGAGAAAGAGCAGTCCGAACTGGTTCGGGTTGAGCGATGTGACGCTGAGCCCACCGTCCCAGCGGGCGGTCGACAGGCTGTGGCCGAAGATCAGCATCAACGCGACGCAGATGAGCGCGGTGAGCTGCGAGATCGCGGCGAAGGCGACGACCGGGTGCATCCCGGCCATGTTGCGGCGGACCGAGAGCCCGTACGAGGCAAAGAGCACGCCGCCGATGACGGCGAGGAGGACGCCGAGCGCGTGCGTGGGTGCGCTGTGGTTCGCGGCGGGCGCGAGGAAGATCGTGCCCGAGACGCCCGCGAGCACGAGCGCGATCCCGAACCAGGCGGCGGGCCGGCGCAGGAGGGCGCGTTCGGCGGGGAACAGCAGGTAGGCGCCGATCGCGACAAAGACGATCTGGGCGCGGAGGCCGAAGGTGGCGCTGGCCGCGTCGGTCTTGTAGTAACTCCAGGTGAAGGCGGTCTGGCCCAGACCGTTGAAGACCGCGGGCCAGAGCGAGGCCCGCCAGAGGCCGCGGGGCAGGCGGCCGCGTGCGTGGGCGACGATCGGTACCGGCGCCCAGAGCAGGGCGGCGAGCGCGTACCGCCAGCCGTTCTGGGTCCAGACATCGAGCCGACCGGCGAAGTGGGTGATGAACAGCGGCACGCTGGACCAGCCGACCAGCGTCGTGACGATCGTGAGAGCGCCGACGGCGATGGAGGGCGAGTCGGCGGGGCGGCGGATGGCGGCGACATCGCGTGGCATTGAGGCGTGCGAGCGTAGCTGCGCCGCGGGCATGGCCGGACACCCACGAGCGCCCAGGGCGAAGAGGCTCGGGATCAAAGCGGGGAGCCGGGTGGTGATGCGGGTCTGCCGGCCGAAGCAGGCCGGCAGGCTCGGTTCGGACATCGTCGAAGACACCGTGCGTCGTGTCGCGCCGCCGGTGGGGTTGGTGGACAACAAAGTGTGCGCGATCGACGAGGTGTGGTCGGGGCCGCGGCTGGTGATCCGGCGAGAGAAGCGGGGAAAGCGACACCGTGATGGGGTGACCAAGCAACGGAGTGGAGTCTCCGATCCCGGAACCCGATCCCGCATTACTCGGTCGCGGCGTGCTCTTCAGTCGGCGCGGTGTCGTCGGCCGGCGTGTCGCCCTTGATGGGCTTGGCCTTGGCGACGAGTTCGTAGAAGCCGCCGCCGGTGTTCTTGATCTGTCCCTGCTTCTCGAGTTCTTCCCAGTAGTTCTTGGGGTACAGGCTCGGCGGAAGGATGGCGATGGTGCCCGAGTCCTTGCCGGAGGTGAGCGGGGAGCGACCGAGTCGGGATTCCTGATCGAGCTTGGTGAGTTTGAGCCGCTTCTTGAAGGCCGCGAGCGCGGTCTTGAGCTGTTGGGAGGTGGGCTTCTCGGCGCGGACGGTGATGAGCGGCGGCGGCGCGGAGCGGGCGGGGGCGGCTTCGCCGGGAACGGACGGGGCGTAGGCGCTGCCTCGCGGGGCCGGTGGCGGGGCCTTGGCCGCGATCTCGATCAGATCGCGCACGCCCTGCACGTTCCGCTCGGCGATGGCGCGGGCCAGGCGCATCTGGTCGCATTGGGCCCTCCTAAGCGAGGTGTGAAGGGCCTTCCACTGGTTGCCGAGGTGCTTCTGATCGGCATCGGGCGCGGCCGCGGCGATCTGGTTGAGGAGTGTTCGGGCTTGGTCGAGCATTGGGGTCATTTTAGGCGGGTTGCCATCCGTGATCCCGATGCGGTTATTCACGGTTTTCGTCTGCTTTCGGCAACATCCGCGCACGCCATCTCGCCGTGAGAGAACGATGATCCAGGGGGGGGCGTGAAGCCGTTTTCGGCAACGCCGGGACCGCCGGAGATACGTGCCCCAGCCTCATGGAGTAAAGAGACATTGCGACCATCCATCAGTCCTCGTCGAACCCGCCCTCAACGAGCTTTTTGAGCGCGGCGCAGGCGGCGTCGGCATCGGGCCCGTCGGCGAGGATCTCGAGTTCGGTGCCCTTGGTCGCGGCGAGCATCATCATCTGCATGATCGACTTGCCGTCGACGGTCTGAGTCTGGCGTTTGACCGTGATGGCGGCCTGGAAGACCATGGCCGCATCGACAAAGCACATCGCGGGCCGGGCGTGCAGCCCGAGGCGGTTGGAGATCAGGACTTTGGCGGACGCGGTCGGCAAGGGCGTCATCGCCTCCCGGTCTGGGTGTCGGCCTCTTCGAGGAGCGTGCGGACATCGTCGGTGGACTGGGCCTGGCGCAGGAAGCGTCGGAAGGTCTCGTTACCGAGGCTGTTGAAGATCACTTCCATGGCGCGCAGGTGGGACTCGGGGTCGTGCTCGGGCGAGAGCAGGAGGAAGATCGAGTACACGGGCTGGCGGTCGAGGGAGTTGAACTCGACGCCCGTGGGGGAAAGGCCGACGGCCGCGGCCATGCCCTTGACGCTCTTGTGCTTGACGTGCGGGACGGCGATGCCCTTGCCGAAGCCGGTGGACCCTCGCTTCTCGCGGTCGAGGACGCGGGTGATGAGTTCATCACGGAGCGAGGGGTCCGCCGCGCCCGAGCGGATGAGGGCATCGACGAGCTCGGCGATGGCCTCGTCGCGCTGGTTGCTGGTGAGCTTGGGGATGATCGCGCCCTCGGCGACGATCTGGCTGAGCTTGAGCACGTGTGGTCTCCGGCGCTGAGCGCCAAGCGGTTCGGATCAACTCCGGAGCTTTTCCTTGAAGTCCTTGAGCTGGCGTGCGGCCTTCTCGATGCACTCGTCGATGCAGTGGTACAGGTCGTGGCCGTGGGAGTGGGAGATGAAGTCCTGGTGCTTGACGACATCGACCTGGACCTCGACGGTGAACTCCTTGGCCTTGCCGGCGGGACTTTCGAGGATGATGCGGACCTGCTGCGTGCCGTCGAAGTACTTGGTGAGTTTGGTCGCCTTCGACTCGGCGTAGGTGCGGATGGCGGGTGTGATGTCGAGGTGCTTGCCGGTAATGTCGATGCGCATAGGTGGGTCCTGCGGGTCGAGTCGTATCGGGAAGAGTCTCGCGGGCGACGGGCGGCCGCGGCTGGGTATTGTCGCGTCGGATCGGGCGCGTGGGAAGGATCAACGCGCTGTCCACCGGGGGTAGGGGCCGATGGGCGGCCGCCGCCCCGGGAGCGGGTGGAGCGGCGGTGCTGATGGAATGACGGTCAGATTCAAGGACGATCGCCAGGTGTTGGCGAGCACGGAAGTGAAAGAGCCTGGGAGGGGGGCGTTCGGCTGTCCGCCCGCCGGTGAGCATCGGGCGATGTTCAGCCCCGAGGTCCCGCCGCCCGTACCGCATCCGGCATCTCAAACTTCTTGTCGTTGTCGCGGAAGCCCTGTGCGAGTTTCGTGGCCATGGCGTCGTACGCGGCCTTGTCCGCCCACGTGTTACGCGGCTGGAGCACCTCGGCCGGGACGCCCTCGACGGCGCCGGGGATCGGCAGGCCGAAGATCGCGTCCGGGGTGAACGTCGCCCTGGCGAGCGTGCCGTTGAGGATGGCGGTGACAAACGCGCGCGTGTACGCGAGCTTGAACCGCTGACCCTGGCCGTATTTGCCGCCGGTCCAGCCGGTGTTGAGCAGCCAGACATTCGCGTTGTGCCTGGCGATCTTGTCGGCGAGCATCTGGGCGTAAACCTTCGGCGGTCGCGGCAGGAAGGGCTGGCCGAAGCAGGGGCTGAAGTTGGGCTCGGGGTCCTTCACGCCGGCTTCCGTGCCGGCGAGCTTGGATGTGTAGCCGTTGATGAAATAGTACATCGCCTGCTCGCGGGTGAGTTTGCTCACCGGGGGCAGGACGCCGTAGGCGTCGGCGGTCAGGAAGATCACGTTCTTGGGATGCCCGCCCACCGAGGGGATCACTGCGTCGTGGATGAAGTCGATCGGGTAGGTTGCCCGGCTGTTCTCCGCGATCGCGGCGGAGTCGTAGTCGGGGACACGGGTCTCCGGGTCGACGACCGTGTTTTCGAGCACGGAGCCGAACCGGATCGCGTTCCAGATCTGCGGCTCGCCTTCCATCGAGAGTTTGATGCACTTGGCGTAGCACCCGCCCTCGAAGTTGAACACCCCTTTGTCGCTCCAGCCGTGCTCGTCGTCACCGATCAGCGCGCGGTTGGGGTCGGCGCTCAGCGTCGTCTTGCCGGTGCCGGAGAGGCCGAAGAACAGGGCGACATTCGACGGGTCCTTCTTGTCCACGTTGCACGAGCAGTGCATGGGAAACACGCCGGCTTCCGGCATGTCGTAGTTCATGGCGTAGAAGAGGCTCTTCTTCATCTCGCCGGCGTACTCGCTGCCGAGGATGACGACGGTCTTGCGCGAGAGCGACTGCACGATCAGCACCGGCCCCTTGGCGCCGCAGGCCTTCTGTTCCTCGGCACTCAGGCGGCGGCGGCCGGCGTTGATCACCGTCCAGTCGTGGTTCCAGCGGGCGTTCTGGCCGGCGGCCTTGCTGCCCTGCGGGATGAACAGCGTTCGGGCAAACAGGCAGTGCCAGGCCTGCTCGGCGATGACCTGCACGCTCAGGCGGTGGTTGGGGTCGGCGCCGACGAAGCCCTCGAACGTGTAGAGCCGGTCCTGCTTGTTCAGGTAGTCGGTCGCGATCGCCAGGGCCTTGCTGAACTGATCGGGCGTCACGGGTTGATTGACCGCGCCCCACCAGATCTTGTCGTGGTAGGTGGCGACGTCCTCGAGGTGCTTGTCCTTGGGGGACCGACCTGTGCGGTCGCCGGTCTTGCACACGAGCGCGCCGTTCGAGGCGAGCACGCCCTCCTTGCGCGACAGGGCTTCTTCCACAAGCCGCGCGGGCGACAGGTTGCGCATCACGCGGGAGGACGACAGATCGATGCCGGTCTTGCCGGACGCGGCTGAGGGAGGAACGGCGACGACGGTGGACATGCTGGCTGCACTCCAAGTGGTTCGAGACAACCCGGTACAGATCGAAACAGACCTTCCCCGGCGGGCTCGGAACGCCAGCCGGATAGGACGATAGACCTGGGGGGGTGTCGCAGACAAACCCGATGGAGGTGACCGAAATCGACAGAGCACTCCCTGTTTATGGGGACTCCGGCGGCTCGATTAGCGTGATGTTTGGGAGAGCCGGCGCCGCGGCGGTGGTGATGGGGTTTGCGTGTTCTTTGCGAGGAGCATCTGGCGTGGCCGGTGCGGGCTGGGGAGGCCTGGCGACGAGTTCCTCGACCTGGGACTTGAGTTGGGCGAGGCTCTGGTCGTTGCGGGACTCGAGCGCGTTGATCCAATCGAGGTGCTGGCGGGAGGCCTTGCCGCAGTCGATGGCGGCCTTGACCATGCACGCGACCATCTGGGGTGAGTGGTCGAGCGTCATGGCCTCGGTCGCCAGGCGGAGGGCGTCGCGATCACGCCCGGCCAGGAGCAGGCTGGTGTAGCTTCGGGCATGGCGTGTGAGGAAGACATCGCGGGCTACCCGGTGGTTGAGGTCGCTGGAATCCTGACGCAGTGCGGCGCGGAAGCCCGCGTACTCGCGACGGACGTGCGCGGCCGGGTCGTCGATCAGCAGCGCGAGATCGGCGAGGCGGTCGTGGCGGGCGAGCATGGGTTCGAGCCACGGACGGAAGCGGGTGAGCACATCGGCCGCCAGAGGAGACTTGCGGACCTTGGTCCACCAGTCGAGGGTCTTGGTTTCCTGATCGACGATCCGGTTGAGGACGATCCACGCGGCGAGGTCGGAGAGTTGCTTGCCGCGCGCGTCGAAGCTGTCGGCGGACTGGTCGCGGATGGTTCGGAGTTTGTCGCGGAGCGAGCGGCTGCGGGCGCACTGGGCGCGGAGGAGGTCGAGGATCATGGGGGTGTCCGGGCGCGAGAACATGGAATCGCGCTTGCGGAGATCGTTCCAGATCGACTCGAACTTCTTGGTGGCATCCTCGACCTTGCCGGCCTTGGCGAGTTTCTCGGCTTCGAGCGCGGGCTTGAGCAGGTCCGGGCCCTTGGAAGTCGCCCGCGATCCGGCCGGCTGTCCGTGCGCCGAAGCAAGAGGCGAGACCGCTCCGCCGGCGAGAGCGGCGATGAGCGGGAGGATGGCTGGGGAAACTCGCACTCGTAGAACTCCGTCGTGGTTCCAGCGTCGGCGGGGGCGATGCGTGGCCGGCCGAATGATGCGGAGGCGGGGCGCTAGCAGTCCATCATGATGGCGAGGTGCTCGTCGTCGCGGGCCGCGGCCAACGCCGCGGGCGCATCGTCGAGTTTGAGGCGTCTGGTGATCAGGGGTAGAACATCCGGGGCCAGATCGACCAGGGCGCCTACGCCGTCGGCGATGGAAGAGTCGCGGCAGCCGAGGATCTGGACCTCGTTGACGATGGCGGGGGTGAGGTCGAGCCCGGTCGCCCACGCCTGCCCGGGCTCGCTGGCGAAGGGGGTGCCGGGCGGGAAGGGCGTGGCGGCGGAGGGCGACTTGAGCAGCACGACGCCGCGAGGGCGAACAAACTGGAGGGCGAGCCGAAGGCCGGCCGCGGTGCCGGTGCACTCGACGACGACGTCCTGATCCTGCCGGCGACCGGGCTCGTCGATCGAGCGGCTCTTGATGCCCCAGCGTTCGCAGAGGCGTGAGCGATCGGGGCGGGCGTGGAGCAAGCGCGTGGTCTTGTTGTGGCGGGCCAGCACCTGGGCGGTGAGCAGCGCGAGGGCCGAGTCGCCGACCACGGTGATGTAGGACTTGCTCGCGGCGCGGAGCATGTGGCATGCCTGGACCGCGCTGGCGGCGAGGTGTGCGAACACGGCGCGGTCGTCGTCGAGCGATTGCGGCACTTCGACGAGGTTCGAGATCGGGATGCTGAAGAGGTCGGCGAAGCAGCCGTCGCGTGCGGCCAGCCCCATGACCCGGCGGGCGCGGCAGTGGGAGGGCAGCCCAGCGCGGCACATGTCGCAGTTGGTGCAGACGATCTGCGGCGAGCCGACGACGCGCTTGTTGAGGAACGACTTCCGCGCGGCGATCAGCGGCGGCGCATCGGCGGGGATGTTGAGCTTCTTGACCACGCCGACGAACTGGTGGCCGACGACGCCCGCCCACCTGGAGCCGGCGTCGGCCTGGGTGACGAGGACCCGGGTCGGGTGGACCAGCGCTTCGCAGGCGTTGAGCGCGGGGTCCGGGGCGTCGGTCACGACGCGGATCGTCTGGCCATCGGAACGAACAGCACGCACGGTGTGGCCCTCGGAACGCAGGCGCGGGTTCTCGGCCGCCGGACGGTGGGCGGCTTGGAGTAGATAAGCCTGTCAATGAGATCGACCGGATGCCCGTGTGTCTGAGCCGCCGGGATCGGGGTCGAGGTCGCGGGCGTGCGCTGGACGGCGCAAAGTGCAGGGTCACCGAGGGCGCACCGGCTATGGGACGGTCGGGAGAGGTGGCGTGCTGTTACCGGAATCGATGCCGGTGAACGGGGGGGGCTGACCCGCGGCGAGTCTACTTGGCCTTCTCATCGGTCCCGGCGAGCGAGGGCATCCCGGCGGGCTGCGCGGGCTGCTCGTTGGGAACGGGGCCGCCCACGAATGGCACGTAGTCGAGCCACACGGACTCCCGCTGAAAGACGGGGTAGTAGTACGGGCGACGGCTCGCGAAGGGCTCGCGCGTGCCTTCGAGCCACTTCACCCAGGCCTTGCGGTCGTCGGTGAGCAGGTCGTTGCCGGTGAGCGTGCGGAGCGAAGAGAGCGCGGCACTGGAGACGGCGAGTTGATCGTCGGCGAGCGCGGCGATGAGGGCTTGGAGGACACGGGGTTCGGCGTATTGACCGAGCGCGGCGGCCGCGCCGGCACGGACATCGGGCTCGGATTCCTTGTCGAACCGGGTCAGTTCGATCAGGGGGTCGATCGCGACCCGGTTGTGGAGCCGCTGCAGGGCTTTGATGGCGTCGAGGCGAACGGACTTGTCGGCGTCCTTGAGAAGGGGGAGCAGAAGGGGCACATCCTCGGGCGCGCCGTGAAGGCCCAGGCCTCTAGCCGCGGTGGCGCGAACGGCGGGAGAGGTGATCTCGCCCGGCTTGGGCGGCTTGACGTACTCGCGGTACAGGTTGAGCCAAGCCTCCGCGCCGCCGTAGGGGGAGTTGAGGACGAGGTTGGTGCCGCGGGCCCGCTTGTCGGCGTCGTAGGGGTCGGTGGCCCATGCCGCGGCCTCGCGCGGGGTGGGCGTGGTCTTGAACCCGCCGAGGATACTGTCGCTCTTGGCCATCTCGGCGCGGGTTGCGGCGTCGATGCAGCCCGACAGCAGCACGCCCGCAACGGCCAGCGCGGCACCCAAGGCGGCGGCACGGAAGGCACGGGATGCGTGCGAGGTCGGGCTGAAGGGAGCGGAGCGCATGAGGGTGAGTCTATATCGGTGGGTGGGACTTGGGCTCGTGATCGGCGCGGGTGTGGAAACAGGGTGCGCGAACAAGCCCGACGTCCCGGGGGCGGTGGCCAATGAGCCCGTGCAGGCTCCGGACGCGGAGCGGCTGGTGGTGGTGGCGACCGACGCCGATCCGACGCGCGGGGAGCACGCGGCGGACTTGATGGGCGGCTCACGCGGATCGACGGCGTTCGTTCAGTTGGATCGCCACGGGACGGCGAGCATGGCTCTGGAGCGGGAAGCCACCTCCGAAGGGTGGGTGGAGCGTCGGCTTGTTGACGGGAAGCCCAACAGCGAAGCCACACTGCTTCGCGGCGAGGGTGGTGCGGTCCTGGTCGTGGATGAAGTTGTTTACGATGAGGGCGTGCGGGTGGAGTATGACCCGCCGATGGTCGTGATTCCGGGGCGACTGATCCCGGGGCAGGAGCGCCGTCAGGCGACGAGGATGACGGTGTTTCCGATCGAGGGCGGGCGCAAGCCGAAGTCCAGCGGCAATCTTGAGTCGGTCGTGACGGTGGTCGGGCACGAGCAGGTGCGCACGCCGGCGGGAGCGATGGAAACCATCCATGTGCGACAACGGTTCGTGGCGGAACTTTCGCCGGCGCGAGTCGTCAACACATCGGATCGGTGGTTCGCGCGAGGGATGGGCCTGGTCGCGGAACTGCGGAAGGAGCGGACCACGATCGGTGGGCTCCAGATCCGCGCCAGCGGCGAAGGCTGGGTTCTCGGGGCGAGCCCCGATCGTTAGAACACGCGGGCCTGATCGTCGCGCAACCCGGCGGGAGGGGCGAGCAGTTCCATCATGACGATCGCGCGTCGCCAGTCTTCGGGATGGCGGCTTCCGACGGGAACGCCGGCCGCGAGACTTCGGATCGCCCCGGTCGGCGATGACAGGGATGAGGGCGACGGTTCGGCGCTCGGCTGCGACGCGGAGTCGGTCGCGAGGGACTGGGTCGCGCGTGCGCGTTCGTCTCTCGCCAGTTTCTCCCGCTCCGAGCGCTTGCGGGCCTCTTCGGCCTTCGCGGCCTTCTGGGCCTGTCGGCGGGCCTGCTCGGCCGCGTTATTGGGGATTCCGGTCTGACGCGGCGGCACAGGGGATCGCGGCGGCGTGGTCCGCGTCGCGATGGGTCGGGCGGGGAACGGTCTTGAGACAGGAGGTGGCGAGGGTGCCTGAGTCGGCGGGCCACCCGCGGCCCGTCGGGTCATGGCTTCGAGTTCTCGACGACGCTGGGCCGCGAGCTCCTGAAGACGGCGACGGGCTTCATCGTGCGGCGTCGCGGGCTGGGGCGATTGCTGCGGAGTTGGCTCGATCGAGCCAGGTTGCGGCAAGGTTTCGGCGTGTTCGACACGGCCCGTCCGCAGCATCTGCTCGCGCCGGCGCAGCGCATCCAGCTTGGCCTGCTGCTGCTGCTGCTGTTCCTTGAACTTGCGGTAGAGGAACGAGGCAACGGAGAACCCGACGAACAGCAGGATGATGATGAGCTTGATGTACTGGAAGTTGTTCGGCATGGGCCGCGGGATCGTACCGGGCTCGGCGGCAGACGGTGGCGACGATCGAACCCGGACGGCCGCGCCGACTATCATGCGGCCACACCATGAGCACCCATCGCGAGCAAGCGTCGAACCCGGGAACCCAGACGGTCGCTCTGACCGGCGCGACCGGGTTTGTGGGCCGTTACATCGTGCGGGAACTGCTGGCACGCGGCCACAAGGTGCGTGCCCTGGCGAGGGATCCGCAGAAGGCCGCGTCGGTGTTCGGCGCGGAGCGTTCGAGGGTCGAGTGGATCGCCGGGGATGCGTGCGATGCTTCGGCGCTGGGCAGGTTGGTTGCCGGCGCGGGTGTGTGCGTCCACCTGGTCGGCATCATCCGCGAGGTCCGCGGCGATTCGGCCGATCGACCTCAGACCTTTCAGCGCGTGCACGTTGGCGCGACCCGGGCGATCGTCGACGCCTGCCGCACGGCGGGGGTCAAGCGGTTCCTGCACATGTCCGCGCTCGGGGCCGGGCCGGAGGGTCGCGCGGAGTATCAGAAGACCAAGTGGGAGGCGGAGCGGTACGTCCGCCGCGCCTTCGGCGATGGAACGGACCTGGACTGGACGATCTTCCGCCCGGGCTTGATCCACGGCCCGGACGGAGAGTTCGTTCAACTGATGCACGACCTGTGCACGGGCGATCTGCCGCCGTACTTCTTCCTGCCGTACTTCGCGAGGAAACGCTTGGATTCGACCATGCCCGGCGGGCGCGTGGACTGGATCGAGCCGAAGGTTCAGCCGGTGGCGGTCGAGGATGTCGCGGCGGCGTTCTGTGAGGCGATCGTGCGTTCGGACTCGGTCGGCGAGATCTACAACCTCGTCGGCGCGGAAGTTCTCGGCTGGTCGCAGATGCTGGAGTTCTTCCGCGACACGCTTCCGGGCACGAACAAGGGGCTCAAGCCGTGGTTCGTCCCTTCGGATCACGCGGCCATGATCGCCACGGTGGCGGGTGCGCTGGGCCTGGGCCGGTTGCTGCCGTTTGACAAGGGGCAGGCACTGATGGGCGCGCAGGACAGCACGGCCGACACCACCAAGGCGGCCGTTCAGCTTGGTGTGAAGCCCCGCGCGTTCCGCGACACGGTTCGGGGCTACGCGTCACGGGTCTGATGCGCCCGGTCACGAAGGGCTGCACGCTTTTTCCGCGCCCGGACCGAGCGTGATGTGGTTCTTGCCCACCTTCTTGCTCTGGAGCGCGAGTTCGTCGGCGCGGTCGAGCAGTTGCTGCACGGTTCGGCCGTCCCACGGGAAGGTCGCCATGCCGCCCGAGACCGTGAGCGATCCGGGTGCGAGTTCGCCGAGCTTGGGGAATCGATGCTCGACGATCTGCTTCTGGAAGCGCTTGACGATGTCGGAGATCGAGCGGGGCGAGGTCGGCGCGCCGGCGGGGCCGCGCGGGCCGTCGGGGTCGTGGAAGATCACGGCGAACTCGTCGCCCCCGATCCGGCACACGCGGTCGGAGGAGCGGATGCACGCGTTGAGCAGCCGGACGATCTCCACGAGGATTTCGTCGCCCGCGGCGTGTCCGAAGCGGTCGTTGTAGGTCTTGAAGTTGTCAACATCGAACGCGAGCAGCGTGACGGAGTGGCGTGACTCGGCGGCCTTCTCGATGGCCGCGGCGAGGAAGCGGCCGAAGTACCGCCGGTTCCATGCGCCCGTCAGGTCGTCGGTGAACGCGGCGTGCCGGAGTTGCGCCTGCTGGCGGCTCAACGCCACCCACGCGCCGAGCTGCTCGGCCTCCGCGGCGAGAGACTCGAGCGTGGGCGCGGGGGTGTCGGCCGATGTCACGACGATGAGCCGGCCGAGCGTCCGACCGGCGAATGTGACGGGGACAGCGAAGGTCGCCGCGTCGGCGGGCGGCTCCGTGCCGGAAGGGATGAAGCGTGCGTCGGACGCGCCGAGTCGGAGGCGGGCGCCTTCGAGCGCGGCGGCGACGGCGTCCTGCCCGAGGGCCATTGCCGACGCGGGTGTCGGCAGCGCCGGGGACAACTGGACCGCGGGCGCGGACGGTGGTGGTGTGTCGCGGGCGGGGGTCGGCGCGGGCGTGGCGGGCGGCGGCGTCGACGCCGCGGCGCTCTGCTTGACCTGCGCGGCCAGCGGCCGTGTGGGGTCGTCGAGGTTGAGCCGCCCGTCGAATCCGTGCGGGACCTCGGCCGCGAGGGTCAGGAGCCGGGCGTGGGGCACGATCCGGCGCACTGCGGAAGCGAACGCGGAAGTGCGCTCCGGCGGCACGGCCTCGGGAGAGACGACAACGACCGCATCGCGAGGGCTGCGGTCATCGATCGGGTCGGCGAGTTCTCCGAGGGCGGTCAGGGGCGTGCGGGCGCGAATAAGTTCGATCGCGCCGTCGAGGCGCAGCGCGGCGTCGACGCCGTGGAGCGCGGTGTGTCCGACAACGACGACGCGTATGGTCGGGTCGCCGGCTATGCGCGAGCCGCGCGGGGAAGCGTTCCTGGGCTGACGATCGGGCGCCGCGCTCATGGCGCACCACCCGTTGCCCCGTTCATCGGGCCGTGCTCCGCGGGGTCATCGCCGAGGAGCATGCGGAGTTCTTCGGCGGTGAGCGCCGGTCGAGGAGGAGGCGGGGCCGAGTCGTCGGATGTGGCACGACCAACGCCGCGGAGCGTGAGCGGGGGCGGCTGCCGCATCGGGTTCGGTGGCGAGGGAAGTGGTGTCGAACCTCCGGGTGAGAGCGACGATCGGGCGACGCGAGGCTGCGGGCGCACCACGATCTCGGGCTGGTCGGGCAGCGGACCGGATGGGTCGGGCAGTGACGCACCCGCGATGCGCAGCCGCGGAGCGGGCGCGGACGGGACATCCGCACGGCGGCTGGGCTGGCTGGCGGCCGTCGCGTTGTGGGGAGGGGGCGGGCTGGGCTTGGCGGTCCACGTTACCACATCGGCATCGACGATCGCCGAGAGCCGGGGGTTCGCGCCGGACTCGAACTTCCAGCACACCGCGGCCGGCGCGAACAGCCGGAGTTGAGAGACGATTTCCGCGGCGTCGCTCAGGGCGTGAGGCTCGATGAGCACCAGCACGGTCGCCGCGGGCAGCGCCGGGTCGGACGTGGCGCGATCACGTTCGACGGCGCAGACCTCCGCCATGGCGGTGTAGGCGTCTGTGCAGGAAGCGATGCGGCCGATGCGCCGCGCGAGGCTGTTCAGCAGGTCGCTGGGGACGGCCTGGCCCGGTCGGCTGAACAGCACGCAGCGCGGCTGCGAGAGGTCGGCCCCCGCGGTTTCCGCGGGCGGATGGGTGACGGATCCGGGCATGTCCAAGAGTCTAACACCGCTGGGGGCGGCGGCATGTCGGAAGGCCCGCGGGCGAGCCCGGTGGAGCCGCCGGGATGGTTTGTGCGGCGTTACCGGGCGTAGCCGGTCGCGGGTGTCGTGAGTTCGAGAAGGGATGCGGCGATTCGCTGGGCACCGTCGGCGGGGCCGAGCTTCTCGAGGCCCGCCCACATCTGCTTGCGGAGTTCGGTGGAGTCGAGAAGGGACCGGAGGACCGGCCCGATCGAATCGAGGTTCTTGTTCGGATCGATCTGGTCCCGCACGATGCGGCACCCGCCGGCCTCTTCCACGGGGAGGGCGTTGAATCGCTGGTGCTCGTCGGCGTGGAAGGGGTAGGGCATGAAGAGCGCGGGCACCTTGTTGGCCCACACCTCGGCGACGTTGCCGGCACCGGCGCGGGCGATGGCCAGATCGGCCGCGCCCCACCAATCGCCCATGGCGTCGGCGAAGGACCGCACGACCGCGTCCAGCCCCGCGCGCTTGTACGCCTCGGCGACATCGGAGTCGGCGTCCTTGCCGGTCTGGTGGATGATCTGCCACGGGCGTCGGCCCGCGGCCTTCGGATCGATCTTCAGGGCGTGCTGCCCGGCGTCGGACTCTACGAACGCGGTGACGAAGTCGTTGATGCTCTTGGCGCCCTGGCTGCCACCGGTGATCATGAGCGTCGGGGCCTCGGGATCGAGGCCCAGCCGTCGTCGGCATTCGGCGCGACCGATGGCCCCGCCTTCCACCGACAGGCCGGCGGATGCCTGCATCCGGACGATCGGCGGCACGACGGCGGTTGACTCCGGCAGGCCGGTGCCCGGGCGCGGGCGGGTGGCGGAGTACACGCAGAACGCCCGTTGAGCGATCCACCGGTTGGCCTTGCCGGGTACGGCGTCGAGGTTGACCAGCGCGATCGGGACCCGCTCATCGCACGCGGCCTTCGCGGCGGGCGCGGCGACGAACCCGCCCATCGCCACGAGCATCACGGCGCCGGGCTGGTCGGTCGAGCCTGCGGTGCGGTGTTCGGCGATGAGGTCGCGACACTGGCGAACGCTCTTGCCCCATGCGCGGAAGAACCGCAGGCCGGCGGAGATGCGAAGGCTCAAAGGTTTGGCTTCGGAGACCACGAACTCGACACGCTGCTTCTCGAGAATCTCCCGGTCGAGCGGCCTGTCGGAACAGATGAACACCGTTCGGACGGGCACCTTGGAGAGTTTGCGAAGTTGTTCAGCAATCGCCAGCCCCGGATAGAGGTGGCCGCCGGTTCCGCCGCCTGCGAAGAGGTAGGTGATCATGATCTGAACAGGTGGGGTGCGCGTGCGGTGGTGACGGTACGCTCAGGTCTCGGCAATTCTGTGCGAGGAAACCGGGGGTGGCCAGTCGCGGGCCTGGTCCGTGATGACAACCTCGGGGGTCTGGTCGGGCTGTGCCGCGATGGACTCCCCGAAGAGCCTGCCTGTCTCGCCGGGCGCGACATCCATGGTCGGGCTGAACTGGGGCTGTGTGAGGTTCGAGTCGGCGGGCGCGGGCATCTGGTCGACCCCTGCGGGTCCGGCGGAAGGGCCGGGGTCGTCCCCGATCAGCAACTGGCTGGAGGCGGCGCGGGCATCGACCGTGCTCACCAGATCGAACGTGGGGCTTTCGGCGGGCTGGTCGAGCGAGGCGGACTCGTAGAGCGGCGCGAATCGGGTGTCGTCGGGAACCAGCGAGAAAGGACCGATCGCCGCGGCGGTCGGCGCTTCGGCGGGTGTCGAAGTGTGGAGGTCGGCCGCGGGTTCGTCCGCGTTCGGCTCGGCCGCGCCGGGCTCCGAGTCGGCGAGCGACACGGCCGCCTGAGCGTGCGTGCGGTCCATCGCGATGATGAGGCCCAGCGAAGCGGCCGTGAGGATCCAGCCGGTGCCGCCCGAGGAGAGCAAGGGCAGAGCGATGCCCTTGGTCGGCCCCAGGCCGGTGACGACCGCCAGGTTGATGATCGCCTGGACGGCCACGGTGGCCATGACGCCGAGCGCGACGAGCTTCAGGAAACGCGAGGGCTCGCGCCGGATGATGGCCAGGATGCACCAGAGCATCGCGCCGTACAGGAAGACCACCAGCGCGCCCCCAAAAACGCCGAGTTCTTCGCAGACGATCGCGAACACGAAGTCAGTCGTGTCCTCGGGCAGGTATCCGAACTTCTGGAGGCCGTGCCCGAGGCCCGTGCCGAAGAACTGTCCGTTGGCGACCGCGACCATCGACTGGATCATGTGGTAGCCGATCCCCTTGGGGTCCTCGTAGGGATTCAGGAATGCCAGGATGCGGTGGGTGCGGTAGTCGCTGGTGACGATCGCCGCGGCCATCGCCGCCATTGGCAGCGGCGCGAGAACGAGCAGGTGCCACAGTCGCGCGCCCCCGGCGATGAGCAGGATGCACGCGACCATACCCAGCAGCGCGCCCGTGCCCAGGTCCTCCAGCACGATGAAGGCCGAGACCGCGCCGGCGGCGGCGAGGCCCGGAAGCAGGCCGGTCCAGAAACTGGCCATGTTCCGGGCGTTGCGGCAGCAGTACCACGCGACGGCGATGATGAGCGTCCACTTGGCGATCTCGCTGGGCTGGACCGAATCCAGGCCGGGCGCGTGGAGGTTGATCCAGCGGTGGGAGTGGTTGACTTCCTTCCCGATCACCGGCACGTACACGAGGCTGAGCAGGCCGATGGAGCACGCGACGAATATCCATAGGGGCGCCAGCCGTGCCCAATGCCGGAACTGGTTGGTCAGCCACGAGCCGTTCGTGGTCTGGATGGTTCGCGGCGCGCGCTCGACCCAGCGCGCCGTCAGCCTCCGAATCGGCAGGACGGCCACGAGCGCGAGCGCGGCCATCGCGAGGGCCATGTAGATCGTGGACTTGCTGAACAGCAGCGACTCGGCGGTGACGGCCCGGGTTCGATCAACGCTCATGCCCGCCGAGTTGACCATGACCACGCCCATGGTCAGCAGCGCCAGCACGCACAGAGCGATCCCCTGGCCCGCGGTCAGGAGCGGACGGGAAGGCTCCCCGGTCTCGTGCAGAGGGCGGACCGGGACCAACGCGACATCGGGGCGCAGCATCCGAGGAATATCGGCGACTGTGGCGGTGTCCGGCCCACAATCGCCGCGCCCTTCGAGACGCGCTCTACCCTGACCCCGTGAGTCGCCGCTACGACCTCTTGGCCATTGACCTCGACGGGACCCTGCTGGGTTCGGACCACATGGTGTCCGCGGCCAACCGCCGCGCGTTGGATCGCGCACGACGTGCCGGGTATCGCATCTCCATCTGCACCGGGCGAGGGTGGGTGGAATGCCGGCACATCGCCCGCGACATCGGGCAGCACGACCCTGTTGTGGTGGCCGGCGGGGCGATCCTGACTTGTCCAAACAACGAGCGAACGCTGCACAAGTTCCCGATAGACCACGTGCTGGTGCGGGACATGACGCGGTGCATGCTCGGACACGGGCACGCGGTGCTGATCCTGAAAGATGCGGATGCGACGGGCGCGGCGGGCGATCCGCGGGGGCACGATTACGTGATCGTCTCGCCGCGAGGTGAGTCGGGGATTGACCCCGTGAGTCGGTGGTGGTTCGAGCAGTTGCGAGTGAACGTGAAGGTCGTGCCCGACCTGGCGCACGACGAGCACCCCGAGCACACGGTTCGTGTGGGGATATGCGGTCCGCGGCGTGAGACGACGGCCGCCGCGGAGGAGATCCGGCGCGAGTTCGGCGAGCGGGTGCAGTTTCACCACTTCGGCGCGGTGGCCCCCCAGAACGATCCGGGCGATCCGGGATCGCAGGTGCTGATCTTCGAGGCCTTCGACCGCAAGGTGAACAAGTGGACGGCGATCGAGTGGCTGGCCGAGCGCGATGGCATCGCGACCGAGCGCGTGGTCGCGATCGGCAACGATGTCAACGACGTGGCGATGCTTGAGCGGGCGGGGCTGTCGATCGCGATGGGCAACTCCGTTCCCGAGGCCTTGGCGGTATCGCGGCGCGTGACGCGGCGACACGACGAGGATGGTGTGGCCCACGCGATCGACCGGGTGCTCGATGGGGACTGGTGAGCCGCGTGCAGACCCTGGCCGAGATCAAGTCACTCCTTGAAGCCCACGGCCTCCGTCCCAAGCGGTCGCTCGGGCAGAACTTCCTGATCGACCACAACCTGATCCGAAAGCTCGTCGACGCTTCCGGGGTGCGTGCGGACGACCTGGTGCTCGAGGTCGGGCCCGGAACAGGCACGATGACCGAGGAACTGCTCGCACGCGGATGCCGGGTCGTGGTGTGTGAACTGGACGATGCCCTCTCCGGAATCCTCGCCGACTCGATGCCGGGCAAGCCCGGCGGCGGGCGATTCACGCTCGTTCATGGGGACTGCCTCGACGACAAGCGCACGCTCTCCGCCGCGGCGTACAAGGCGCTCCGCGCGGCGGGTTCGGGCGAGCCGCGCCCGGCGTTCACGCTGGTCTCCAATCTGCCCTACGGCGCGGCCACGCCCCTGATGCTGACCCTGCTGCTGCATCATCCTGAGTGCGCGGTCATGGCGGTCACCATCCAGAAAGAGGTCGCCGATCGACTGCTCGCGCGGCCGGGGACGAAGGATTACGGGGCGCTGGCGGTCATCGCCCAGGCTCTCGCAAGCATGGACCGCATCGCCGGTGCGCCGCCCGAGTGCTTCTGGCCCCGGCCGGAGGTGACCAGCAGCATGGTGCTCCTTGCCCGCCGCGCCGACCCCTTGACCCGCGACGCCGAAGGCCTGAGCGAGTTCTGCCGGGTGATCTTCGCCCAGCGTCGCAAGCAGGTCGGTTCGCTCCTGGGCCGAGAAGTCGATTGGAACCGGGTGGCCGCGTCGCCGGGGTGTGCGGCGATCGTGCCGACGGTTCGTGCCGAGTCCCTGACGCCCGAGCAGGTCGTCTCCTTCGGGTGCGCCCTGGGCCGAATCGGCCCGGATCAGGGCAACCGCATTATTGCCGAATAATGACTGAACGATGGTGATGCTGATCGATGCTTGGTGACACGGCGGAGGCCGTGGATCAAGCGGAGGTCAGGATGACCAACTCGGTGACTCGGCACTTC
>JADLCX010000062.1 GCA_020846975.1 Phycisphaerales bacterium | reverse complement strand
TCGTGCGGATGAGCACGCTGCTCGCGTGACCGGCGCCGGGACCCGGCGATCAGATCTAACGAACCCAACCGCTCACCCGCGCGGCAAGCCGGTCTCCTCCCTTTGGCAAGCGTTGTTCAACAGCCTGGTAGCGCAGTGGCACCAGTTTGCGTTATGTCGGCAGCCTGCTCGATCGTTCCACCCACAAAAATGCGGACTATGTTCGTTGCGGAAACGGAGCCGGTGAGGTTGCCGTTCACACTGCCTTGCGCTCGCATGGAGTAGAGCCCGGGGTCCAATCCGGCCCAATCAACACACGCCGGAGCAAAGTGCGAGTTCTCATTGACAGCACTTACGCTGGCAGGAGCGACGAGAAGAGCACTGACGTACACAACTGTTCCGGGAGAACCCTGAAAGATGATCCGTCCAATGGACTCTTGCGTTGGATTCGTGGACCGAACTCGAAACACCGCACCGCCCGACTGCGAACACGTAGGCGAGATCGCCGTGGGGTTGATGGTGATAGGCTCGCCGGACGTCCAAGTAGACACTTCCAGCGTAGTGCCGCTGCAGATACGCTCGACAACAATGGTGGCCGACGCCTGACTCACAGCGAGGGCCGCCAACGCAAGAGCGCCTACGAGGTTTGTCCGCCACTTCATCTCTTCCTCCTCACGCTCACCCGCCCGATGGTCCAAACCGTCAAGAGAATAGGTAGAGCGCTTGGGGCGGGTATCGAAGCGACTCGCAATCCCAGCAGGCTGGAAGGGATGGTGGGTCCCCCGGTGCCCACATTCAGCGCGCGGTCCAACGAAGAAAGTGCGAAGTCGCCCGTACGAAGATCGCCACTGAAGACTGACGGACCGTCCCAGAATCGTTCAGTGATCGGGAAGTCCTCCCGCAAATTCTCCAGCCACTCCCTCGAGCCGCCACTCAAATCGAGCAACCCATACGCCGATTGCGTCTGGGGATAGGAACCCAGCGGAATCCGCCAGTCGTCCGTGCCGACACTTGACTCTCCTACTCCGGGCGGACCTGAAAGCGGACCAGCAACATCCGAGCGGTTTGAAAAGTCCCACCATCCGCCGACGCCCACCCCGTTCTTGTTCGGATCAAAGTGTGCCGCCTTCAAGTATTCATCGAGTGTCGGAATCCAGAACCGCGCCCCCGGCAGGTGCCGCTCGGCGTCGGTGTACGTTCCGGGCGTCGGTCCCGGCCCCCAGGTGGTCGTGTCGTAGGCGCCCGTAATGAGCGAAGCGGGGTCGGACGACTTGCCCCCGTGGAGCCAGTTGCAGAATCGGGCCGCATCGCGCCAACTCAGCCCCGCGACGGGCGACATGGCAGGGTTCGGGTGGCTCGGGTCGAGCGCGTACCGCCGACCCGGACCGGGGTAGCTCAGGTCCGACTGCGCCCCCCAGCGGTTCGGCTCATCCAGAAAGAACGCCATCCCATCCGACTGCGTCGTGAAGGTGTTGATGTATTCCAGCCACTGCCCGGTCGTGACTTCCAGCCGCGACATGCGGTAGGTGTACCCCACGGACCCTCGCCCGCCGGGAAACCCGTCCGTCCGCACCGGCCCGTCGTACCCCGGGTTGCCGGCATCGCCGATGGTCGCCCATTGGAAATCGTAGTCCGGCACGGGTTGGGCGAAAACCGGGAGACACACGGCAAGAACGCAAGTCATCACGACAACGAGGGCGCGGTTCATCGGGGCCTTTCGGTTGTAGAACGGCCGAGAGCTGATCGGAAAACCCGGTCCTGAGAGCGCACCCGGAGTATACAACGTTGCGAAGCACGCGCCCGCCTCGGAGAGGCGGGCCAACCCGGGCTGGGTATCCTCGCCCCATGGATGTGACCTTCAAGCAGGCGAAACTCGCCAACGGACTCACCATCATCGCCGAGGTTGCCCCGGGTGCGCACAGCGCGGCTGTGGGGTACTTTGTCAAGACGGGCGCCCGCGACGAGGAGTCCGGCGTGATGGGCGTGAGCCATTTCCTCGAACACATGATGTTCAAGGGCACACCGACGCGCACGGCCGAGAAGATCAACCAGGACTTCGACCGGATCGGCGCCCGCAACAACGCCTACACCAGCCACGAGATGACGTGCTTCCACGCGAGCGTGCTGCCCGAGCATCTGCTCGGCGAAGGGGGCGCCAACGGGATCCTCGCCGACATGCTCCGCCCCGCGCTGCGGCAGGAGGACTTCGACACCGAGAAGAACGTGATCCTCGAAGAGATCGCGATGTACGAGGACAATCCGTTCTGGGTGCTGTATGAGAAGGTGATGGAGGAGCGGTATGGGCGGGGATTGCCCGCCGCGCACCCGCTCGGGCATCGTGTGCTCGGAACCAAGCAGTCGATCACCGACCTGGCCTCGAAGCAGATGCGGGACTATTTCGAGCACCGCTACTCGGCCGACAACACCGTGGTCGCGCTGGCGGGCAGGCTCGACTTCGATGCGTGCGTGGCGGAGGTGGAGCGGCTGTGCGGGAAGTGGAGCCGCACGGGCGCCAATCGCGCGCCCGGGGGGCCGGGCGTGCACGATCACTCGTTCGAGCTCCACGACAAGAAGGTGAACCGCGCGTACATGGTGATGGTGTGGCCGGGGCCTTCTGCGACGGACGATCGCCGCTACGCCGCGAGCCTCCTGGCGCAGGTGCTGGGCGGGCCGGACAACAGCCGCTTCCACTGGGCCCTGATCGAGACCGGGATGGCGGAGAACGCCGATGCGGGCTTTGAGCCTCGCGACGGGTGCGGCGACATGATGGCGTACATCTGCTGCGACCCCGATCGGCGTGATGAAGTCTTCCGCACCGTCGAGGAACAGATTTCGGGCCTGGCCGCGACGATCAGCGACGAGGACCTTGAGAAGATCCGGTGCAAGGCGGCGACGGGCGTGACGGTCGCGGGCGAGCGGCCCGGCGGGCGGATGCAGCGGCTCGGGCGGCAATGGATGTACCAGGGCACGTACACGACGCTCGAGGACGAACTGGCCCGCATCAATCGCGTAACCGTTGACGACCTGAGGTCGATCCTGAAAGACTTTCCGACGCGGCCCCGCACGCTCGGGTGGCTTCTGCCCGAGCAGGCCTGAACCGATCAGGCGGCCTTGAGCGCGGCGGGCGCAAACACATGCGTTCCGGCGGACCCGGCTCCGTGGGCGTCGGAGAGCGCGTGGAGCGCGGCCGCGACGAACTCGCCGGCATCCGCGAACGAGAGCGGATCCTCGCGCTCGATGATGACCAGCCCCGCGCGCGCGGCGACGCGCACGTTGGGCGGCGCGCCCTTCTGGCCCGCGGCGATGTCGATGGGATCTCGTGCGATGAGGGTCCGGGCTTCTTCGGTCAGTCGCACGGCCGTGGGCCGATCGGCCTTCTGGAGCAGGACGGCGAACCGATCGTCGGTGTAGCGACAGACCAGCGGACGCGCCGGGCTGTACGCCTGCTCGATGCGCCCGGCAACCACGATGATGACGGTGTCGCGGACGTCGGTCCCGTGCCGGGCGGTGAGCGTATCGAGCCCGTCGATGTCGATGAACGCGAGCGACAGGCCGCCGCCGACCTCGCGGGCCTGCTCGAACGCGGCGACGATGGTCTGCTCGAAACGGCGGCGCGTGAACGCGCCGGTCAGTTCGTCGATTCCCTCGGTGTGCTCGCCATCGAGCGACGAGACGGAGGGGATCGGGCCGCCGACGGCGTCGAGTTCGGCGAGCCGTGCGCGGGCCGCGGCGACGAGCGCGGCCGCATCGCCCGCGGGCGCGATGGGCACCTTCAGCAGCGAGGCCATCTCACGGGCGTGCTCGGAAACGGTCAGCAGGACCTGATCGATGCCGTCCGGGCCGAGCGAGAACCACCGGGCCGCGAGGTCGTGCAGGCGTCGGAGAGACTCGACGGCGTCGGGGCCGATGAGCACATCGGTCGCGAGGTTGCCCAGCGCGACCGCCCTGCACGCGCCCTGGTGCGCTGCCGGCGCGGCGGTCGGCCGCTCGTGGTACTTGATCGGCATCACCAGTTCGTCCGGGAGTTTCCAGCGAGATGCGAGCATGGCGCCGATATCGGCGTGCTGGGTCGAGAGCGCGGCGAGTTCGAGCCGCGTGACGGCCGCGTGCGAGCCCGCGGCCTGAGCGATGATCCTCGCATACTCATCGCCGAGCGCCAGGTGCATGGCGACCATGCCGACATCCTGCAGGAGGCCGCCCAGGAAGCACTCTTCGGGGCTCGGCAGGCTGGCAAGGTTGGCGATGGCGCGGGCGGCCGCGGCGGTGTCGAGCGAGCGGCGCCAGTGCGCGGCCATGTTGAAGCCGTCCTGTCCGTTCTGCCCCGCGCCCGCGGGCCGCTTGTCGCTGCTGGTGGCCTTCTCGATCGCGCCGACGAGGGTGAAACCCAACGCGAGCGTCTTGACGGTGTTCAGGCCGAGCATCACGATGGCCTGGTTGATGCTCGCGCACTTGCGTCGCAGACCGAAGATGCTCGAGTTGACGGTGCGGAGGATCTTGGCCGTGAGGGCCTGATCGTGCTGGATCGTTTCGGCCAGCACGTTCATCGAGGTGTCGCTGCGGCTGGTCAGTTCGATGACACGCAGGGCCACGGCCGGGAGGCTCGGCAGCTTGTCACATCGCAGGATGGTCTCGAGAACGTCGGGGTTCATGGGAGGGACGATCCGGGTCGCTCCAATCGAGGCGTCGGGGCCGCGAACGGAGCATGGATCGACCGATGGCGGAACCGACTTGACCCGGCATCGCCGGCGCAAGCGGAAGCCGGATATCGGGTTGAAGATGGCTCGTTATGGCGCCAGCCGCCCCCCGAATAACACGGGCATGGTCGGGGGCTCGAAGCCGAGAATGTGACGGATGTAGGAGGCGAGCAGGCGGTTCCCACGATCGATCGTGGCGGCGGCGGGCTGAACGGTCGGAGCGAGCTCGCGGCCGAGGGCGATGCCTCGAAGGAGGCGGATGGTCTCCAGCCGCACACGCCAGGCGTCTCCGATCGCCGGCGACTCGGACTCGGTCTGTCGGTTGCCGGCCGCGAGGACGCCGCCGAGCGAGGGGCTGAACAGCGCGGCCGGCAGGTCGGGCAGCGCTTCGCCGGTGCGGACATCGACTTCCAGTTGTGGCTTGAAGCCGCACTGTTCGAGCAGCGCCCACTGGAATCGCAGGAGCTCACCAGGACCGTCCCGCGGGGAGGTCATGGCTTCGAGCGCGGCGAGCGTGGCATCGTAAAGGTCGGTGTGCGGGTCGTGGTCACGCACGAAGTTGAAGAGCAGATCGGCGATGTAGAGCCCGGTGTTGTGGATGGACAGCGATCGGCGCAGGGCGGGAAAGCTCTGGCGCAGGTCCCACGAAACCAGCAGGGCCAGTTCGGAGTTGGCCTTGGGGATGAAGCCGATCTCCGCGCGGGTCAACAACTCCAGGCCGCCGGAGTAGGGAGCCTTGGGCCGGCGGGACCCCTTGGCCAGTACACGGACGACACCGTGCAGGCGTGTGAACAGCGCGGCGGTCTGGCTGGTCTCGGACCATTCCCAGTGGCGAATGCAGAGGGCTTCGTCGGTCAGCGCGGGCAAGGTGGTGGCGGGGTGGCGGGGTGGGGGGGTGGCGGGGTGGGGGTGGCGGGGTGAATGATAAAGCCGACATCGCGCCGGCATACCGTTGACTCCCGACTTCCCCCCCATGCACTTCTGCCTCATCGACGCCATCATCGAGCAATCCGACCATCGCATCGTCGCGATCAAGCAGGTCAGCGCGGCCGAGGAATACCTGCAGGACCACTTCCCCTCGTTCCCCGTGCTACCGGGGGTGATGATGGTCGAATGCCTAGTCCAGGCCGCACGACGCTTGCTCGCCGAGCGAGCGGGCAACACCCGGCTGGTGCTCGGCGGCGTGCGGGCCCTCAAGTACGGCTCGTTTGTCCGCCCGGGCGAGTCCTTGCGGGTGACCATCACCCTGAACAAGGCCAACGACGATGGGACGTTCGACGTGAAGGGAGAAGGGGTGGTGATCCGGCCCGTGGCAACCGGCGAATCTCCAACGGCCGTTTCAGGACGCCTCATGCTGCGGCCTGTCCGTGCGGGCTGATCGCGTTCGGGCAATCTTCGAGCACAACCCCCAGTAATGGGGAGCTATTGGCACACGGGCTGGCTCGGGTGAGTCGGCACGCTCAAACAGGGGGATCGAGCGTTCGAGTCGGTGGGTGTAGTCCACGATTATGGTGGCGACCGATGACAGAAGCATGGCTGGCGGGATGCCGGCGTGGCGGGGTGGGGACGGGAGGTTCAAGGATGGACCTGACGAAGTTGGATGCGCGGGAGGCGTTGA
>JADLCX010000061.1 GCA_020846975.1 Phycisphaerales bacterium | reverse complement strand
CTGCACCACGCGGTTCCACGCGTCGTACTGGTACACGTACGTCCCGTCGAACACCAGATTCCCCGCCGCGTCTCGCAGCGTGTGCGTCCGCGAGGGCGCGGGGAGCGGGTCGGGCGACGGGCTCTCGCCCCCGTCATCCCGCCACCTCAGGAACTCCGCCAACTGGTTCCCGTGGTCCGTGAACGGCGTGAAGTGAAGCGTCTCGTGCTGCGCGTCAACCCCTGCCGCCCCGCCCGCGGCCAGCCACGGCGTGCCGTAGCCGTCAAGTTCGCCCGTGCTCCTGCGGCCAAAGAGCGACGCCTGCGTCGGGTACGCCGACGGATCGTCGCCCATACCCGTCCCGATCCAGTTGCCCAGCAGGTCCAGATGCCACCGGTCCGAACGCACGCGGTCCTGCGTGCCGATCGCGCCGTTGTCCAGCACGCCCACGTTCGACTCGATCAGCCGGTTGAGCTGGTCGTAGCCGTGCGCCTGCGAACGACGGTTGTTCCCGTCGCCGATGCCCGGGGCGGCAACCTGCGTCACCCGCGCGGTAAGCCGGTTGCCCGCCGCATCGTGCGTGTACACCGCTCGGTGCAGAGTGGCGCCCCCCGCGCCCGAATATCGCAGGTCTGCCACGCGCCCGAACGTGTCGAGCCCTGAAAGCCCGATCACCCCCGCCGCCGCGAACGACGCCAGAATCCGGTTGTTCGCCAGCCCCACCGATGCACGGCGGCCGGAACCCGTGCGTGCAAAGTCGGCCACCGATGTCGGCGCGGAGTTCGGCAGGAACGTGTCGATGTCGGTGATCCGCGAGGTCAGGTCCTCGGTGGAACCGGGCGCCCCGTATTCGATGTCCACCTGCCGCCGCTTGTGCGCCAGCGCGGTCGAGACCTGGCTGTGCTTGGGATAGGTCATGCCGGACAGCCGATCGCGCCCGGAACTGACGACCTGCCCCTCGGTCGTGAGCGTCGTCGGCTGATAGTCCCACCAGTAGTCGATGCGCGGCGTATCGAACGTCGCCCACCCGCCGATCTGCTGCCACTCGCGGATCAGATGGCCGCGGAGGTCGTTGTCGAAGACGTTCTGGGCGATGATCGCGCCCGCAACGCCGGTCCAGGCCGTGACTCGATTCAGCCGCCCGGCGAAGTCGTAGCCGTACTCGACGAACCCGACGCGATCGGCCACCGCACCCGTCGCGGCCGACATCGAGGCGGGATAGCCGGGCGTGAACACCGTATTCGCGGGCGGATAGTCCAGCGCATCGGTCGTCGGGGGCGGATAGTGGCCGATCTCGATGCTCGCCAGGCGCTCGTCGCCGTCGTAGCGATACCGGAACGCCACGCCGCGCCGATCGATCCGCTCCGCGATGCTCCCCGCCATGTTGTAGCGGATCGCGAACGCCGGCACCGGAGTGTCGGGCATCCGCACCGTTCCGACCATGGTCTTGGATTGGCTGACGATGTTGAACTCGTCGTCAACCACCGCCGCGGTGTGGTGCAGCCACGTGCGCTGCGGCCGTTCATTCGCGTTCTTCCGCGGCGACTCCATGCTCACCATGCGGCCGTTCTCGTAGGTGTAGGTGGTCGTGCGCCGCAGGTGCTCGGGCGCGCCGCCCGGCGAGGTGTTGTACCGGTTCTCCGTGCGCGTAAGCATCCGGCCCATGCCGGAGTAAGTCATCTCCACCACGCTCCCGTCGGGTTCGAGCGTGCGCCACAGCCGGCCCGCCGTGTCGTACTCCATCGCGCGGAGCAGGGCGAACGAAGGCAGCCCGGCGCGCGAGACCACGGCCGTGCCCCCTGGGCTGGTCGTGAACGTGGGCCGCAGATTCTCGTCGCGCTGGTACGCCGTGCCCGTGGCGTTGACGAACCCGGCGTTGTTCTCGGTCCCGAGGTCGGCCGTCGCGATCAGCCGCTTCTTGACGTCATACCAACTGACCGTGCGAGACCGCACCGCGTTGGCGGCGCTCAGAACGGCGACGTTGTCATCGACCATGCGATCCCACACCGCCGTCTCGACCACGTTGCCGTCCGCGTCGCAGGTGTTCTCGCTCCGGGTCAACTCAAACTCCGCGCCCTCGACGACGCGTCCCGGCACGATGGTGGATGTCGAGACGACCCGACCCACACCATCAAGCCGCGTCACGCGCGACGCCTCGCCCGGTCGCTGCGAATAGACCTGCTGCCCGCCAAGCCCCGTGCACTGAAGCTCCGCGGTGAACGGCGGATTGCCGGTCGCGCTGTAGGTCCACGCCATGTCGTACGTGCGCCGCAGGGTCACACTCCCATCCGGGCCGTAGATCGTCTCGGAGATCGAGGCCGGGTGCGGCGTCTGCTCGAAGAACTTCGCCGCCCGTGGGACCTCCGCGGCGATCGGTGCGAGCGTCGGATCAAGCCCCGGCGGCAGGGTCGGACAGCCCCCGCGCCCGTAGGTCACCACCAACCGAGGCCGGTTCGCATGATCGAGGTAGGTCAGGGTCGTTGACAAGACCTGCGGCGGAGTCGCGGCCGTGTAATCGCCCTTGTCGTACGCATCGACCCTGACCGGACGCATGCGCCAGTCGTAGCCCGTCACGGTGGCATAGGCGTCCACATCGTGCGCGGGCGGCAACCCGTAGTAGTCCAGCGACCAATCCCCGGTGCTGTCCCCAGGCCTCGCGCGATACCGGAACGTCACGCGCGGCAACCACGCATCGTTCACGCCCGCGCCGTACTCGACCCGCTCGGTCATCACCATGTTAAACGTCGCCGGGTCGATCGGCTGTCCCGGGCGCATATCGCGCCAGGCTTGATCCTGCGTCCCGGTGTATGTCCGCAGCACGCGACCCATCGTGTCCCTGGTCTGCGTCGTGATCTGCCCCGACGTATCCAGTTCGCGGTAGTAGTCCACGAGGTCATTGATCAACTTCGACCCCGCCTCCGCAAGCCCCACGATGTCGGTGATGGTCTCGGCCATGTTGGCCTGAACAGGCCTGCCGGTGAAGTCGAGCGTGAACCTCACCTCGGCTTCAACCTCGCGCTGCTCGAGCAACGACTCCACGCCGGCCGTCGTGAACTGCGCGTCGGTGATCTGCCCCGAGAATGTCACCCGCTCGGTCTTCGCGGGTGTGCCGACCGCCTTCGGTCCGTTGTAGTACTTGATCTCGCTGATCGAGTGCACCAACCACGTGTGCAGGATCACCTCGCCGGTCGTCCCGTCCCGCGCCGGCGCAAGGTCGTTCAGGATGAACTCGCGGGCGCGATAGTCAGGGTCCTGATCCGAGCCGACGTTCTGCGCCACCACGCGCCGAGCCCAGCGCCGCCCGTTCGGGAAGATCGTGTCCGACAGACCATCGCCGTCGTACATGAACTCGGTGATGTAGTTCAGTGCGGGCTGATCGGCCGGTAGCTTTGCCCATCCTTCCATGGGCGGGTCGCTGCTGCTCCAGGTCGTCGCCGCCAGGGCGCCCGCGAACGTGTGCTGCCCTTCACCCGCATCAAGCACCGTCCCGATCGCTCGCCCGTGCTCATCCTTGAAGTAGCGCGTGATCGAGAGCGACTCGAACGGGTCGCCGCTCCCGCTCGGCGCAAGCGGATTCTGCATCAGCCCGCTCGCCGACCACACCGTCGCGCCCGTCTGGTCCGACTGCTCGCGCGTCACGGGGAAGTACCACGCCCCGCCCGGGCGCAGCCGCCGCGGCGGGCCGACCATCGTTCGAGACTTCACGCGCTGCTCATGGGCCGGCAGAGCCGGATCCTCCACGCGCTCGGTCACGTGGTGCGTGATCTTCGCGCGGACATACTCGACAGGAAGGCTCTGCGCGATGTCCGGCGGCGTCGTAATCAGTTGTTCCGCTGTTGTCGGCTCCACGTACTCGATGTCGCAAACAATATCCGTCGGCACATCTTCATCGCGGATGAAGCTCCGCGTGTACAACTTCTCGCCTTCGGTTCCCTTCCGGATGCCCTCACCGGTCTGCACCACGAAAATCTGGAGGCGTGGCTCACCGCTCGAACCGTCGGCCACGGTCTCCCAGTCGTGCTCGAAGAACTGGATGAGTCCGGACTGCTTGTGGACCGTTTCATCCATCGCGTTGACGGACCAGCCGACCGACCGGCGCTCCACGAGCAGCAACTCATCTCGGATGGAGGCCGCCGGATCCTCCTCGTTCAGGACAATGGATCCCGGCTGCCCCCCCAACTGCGAGCCATCCGTGGCAGAGTCGGGGACAACGGGCAGCGCGTGGCCGCGAGCCGCGAAATAGGCAGACGCTTTCTCATAGCGAAACTCTTCACCAAGCCCGCTCCCGCCCACGAGCGTCGCGCCACCGCCCTCAAACTCCCACGAACGCTCGCGCAGCACCACCCCCGCGGCGTTGATCTCGACCACGCGCCGCGACCAGAGCTTGTCGATGAACGCTCCGAGGTACGCAGTCTGGCGAGCAGTAACCGCATCTTCGACCTCATCGATCAATGCGATCCACCGAGCCTTGGCGAGGTCGGGCGCGTTTCGCTCGATACCTTCCATCGCTCCCGCCGTAGGATTCCAGAATCCCAGCCACCGATACGGCACGACCACGCTCGAGGCCTGAGCTTCGGGCGCTTGAGCATTTGCAGCATCAGTTTCTGGAACATTGGCCAGGAATCGCGAGATTCGATAGTGCCTGACCCGTCCATCAGCGCCGCGTATCGATGCGGATTTCACGAACCGCTCGTGCAATGTTCGCGCCAGACTACCGCTCTCGACGAGCATGTACGGCGCGCCCGGCGTGGACTGTGCGTAAAGAGCACTGAGATCCGGCTCGGTCCAGTCATCTGCTTCTTCGGGCCAACGCGTCAAGCCGAGCTCGGGAGAATGCAGCCTGATCGATGCGTACTTGTCGAGCTTTTTGGCTTCATCGGTATTCAGGTCCGCCGTACCTGCAAGCGTGCGCTGCGCCGCCAGGGCGTCCGCCGACGTAGGCACCGCTCCATCCACAACGCTATTCTGAGCCGCCGTGATGTCGGCCTCGTCATAGACCGAGCGCAGCACAAGCGTCGGCTGTGATCGGAACCCGTCCTCGGGACCGACAAATCCCCAGAGTGCCCAGCCCAGGTTCATCCAGTACGTGTACACACGGCGCGAGCGCCGCTCGGCCAGGGCCCGCTCATCACGCGTGATCGTCGTCGTCATCGTCAGGGTCGGCGGCGACGCCGCGTGCCCAGCCTGCGGCTGGTACCAGCACGACGATGAGTTCGTACGCCCCGGGGCCGGCTTGCCCAACGCGGTCAACCCCCCCTGCCCGCTGTCGACGTACGTGGCGTACTTGTACTGGACCTGGTACTTCCAGTCCGTGGGAAGAACATGGGTCCCGTTCGCGGTGTTCCATGCCGCGATCGGGTCGTGGTTTAAGTCAACCGGCTGGTTGAAGTGCGTCGTCAGGTCCGCGGCCGCCAGCGCCGCCGAATCCACGTCGTGCTCGAACACATAGATGCGCTCGATCGCGTTGAAGCCGTACAGTTCATAACGCGCAGCATCCCCCCCCACCCCCCCCGGTGGGACGGATCGGATCAGGTCATACCTGTCGAAGGCCATTGGCCCGACAAATCGCCGGTGCGCGTACAGCAGCGTCCACCTAACGACGCCGCCGCTCTTGAGCTTGATCGACTGGATCTGGCCGCGGGCGAGTCCGTCGTGCTGACACTCCTCGCACTCCGGCGTCGTCGGATCGTCCATGCTCCGCGTCCTTGAGCGTGCGTACTCGATGGCGACCTCATGCCCGTACCGGTCGTTGATCCGCGTGCAGAGCCCGTAGTGCGGGATGCCGAGGCCGGGGTTTGTGCTTGAGTCGTACGGCGAGTGCCCGAAGAAGTGCGTGCCGGGCTGACCGTTCCCGAGCAACTGCGGCAGGAGCGGCCTCTCGTGGTACGACGCTTCTCGCCACGAAGGATCCGCGAAAGCGTCGGGACTGACGGGTCGATCGATCGGCGAGTTGTTGAACAAGTACGGCGCAAACCACTTGTGCTTCGGCATATCCGTCCGCACCGCGGCGAACGTGTACGTGAGCGCGCCGTCGTAGAGCGAGACCTTGTACGTCGTCGGAGGGGTAACCCAGCCCTTCCTCGAAGTTCCTCCCGCCGGATCGGTCACGGTGTCCCAATCACCTCCGAAGTGCTCCAACCGCGCGCGAAATCGCGGCGGCGCCATGTATGTCACCGCTTCTTCATCGCCTCCCAACCTGTGCCTGACCTGTTGAAACGGGATCGAGTGGTGCGCATCCAGGATCAGGTAACAGGTTGGCGGCCCATCGCCGACCACGGATGCGAGCGACGAGTCGATCAGCAGCAGCGGGTTCTCTCCCACCATCCAACCCGTGCCGGTCCAGTCCCACCATCGATCGAGATCCTTCTCGACCGATTCGCTGTCGAGCCCAAACGCCCCCACTTGCTCGCGGCAGCCCGTATCCTCCGTCCGCGTTCGAACCAGCCGAAACGTTGCCCCGTCGAACGGCAGTTCCAGGTCAACCACGCGGATCATGGGCAGCCCGGTCGCCAGATCGACGACGCCGTCAACGGTCGGGCGAGTGAGTCCCTGCCACCCTGTCGAAGCGCCCGCCATTCCCGGAGGAACCAGGCACTCCGTCGAAGCCCCGAGCGTCTGCCCGACGGGCAGGAAGTCGCCTGCACACGGGTGATAGAGACGGCACAAGCCGATCGGAAACCCGAAGTACGGGATGGATCCGTTCGGTGGCGTGATCTCCGAGTGCAGGTCCCCCAAACTGGCCGCGTGCAAATCCCACACGCCCCAGCTCTGCTCGGGCGTTTGCGCCGGCGCAGGATCGAGCCGACTCCACCTGTCCAGCCCGTCAACGGTCGCAATCCCCCACGACTCCTGGCAGTTCACTGTTCCCGTCCCGCGAGGGCCCGCCACCAGCGGCACCCGCAGTTGTGCTCTCGCCTCGCTGTGCGCGAGCGAAGGGTCCATGATCGGGACCCACCCCGCCGGCGGCGGGTTTGATTGCCAATGCCACAGTTCAGCGGGGAACGGCACGGGTGGGTCGCAAGGCTCGGATGGCCGAGCCGTCGCAACGGCTGACCCGATCAACGCCGTGCAGACTTGCGCCACCACACCCGTGATCATCCTGGCCCGACAGTGCCACTCGCCTGCTTGCCTTGTCACGATGTCGCCCTCTCTTGCTTGTTCTGCCCGCGGCTCTTACATCCGCCCTGGCGAATAGCCAACCGACTTCATACCTCCTTGTCAAGTCCACGGGATTCCTCTCTCCGCGTGCGCATCACAAGCGCCACTCGTATGCCCACCTCAAACTCCCATGATTTCCAGCATGAAACAACCGTAACATGAACGTCACGGCCGAAGCCCGACATCGGTTCTTCGCAGGTCGTATCCCCCACGAAGGTGTTCACAACTTGTCGGTTGTCGGCCTCCCGGCCATCGATGGCGCGCTGCTACAGCGCCCACGGCCATCCTCGCGACCTCGTGCGACTGCCCTTCGCCCGACTTGGAGTTCAGCCAGCCTGCCCCAGCGCGTCCGACTCACGGTCGAACTGCACGCCGATCGCGAACCCGCTCCCGCTCGCGCCGCGGCAGTGCCGCACGCGCCCGAGCCGCTGCACGCCCGATCGACCCTCGCCGCCGACGACGCTGACCATCACCGAACTGCCCACGGGCATCTCCACGCGGGCCCACAGGCCGCAGCCGCTCCGCGACGAATCACGGATGAACGCCCGCGTCTCGCCCAGGTTCGCGCCGCCCGGCCCGGTGATGGACACGACCGCCTCGCCGACGACCTTCTGACGCTCGCCGGAGCGGCGGTCGCCGGTCGGCTCGTCATAGTTCTCGTACACGAGTTTCTTGAGAAACCGCTTGCCCGCGCTCGCGAATGTTCCCACCGACTTCCGTTCCTGTGCACTGCTGGACATCGCTTGGCCTCCGTGACTTAGCCCGCCATGCGCTGCGATCCAGGCAGCAACGTCGCATCCCACGCCGTTCGAGCGATCGACAGAAGTTCGCTGCACGCCTTCTCGGTCAGACCGACGAACTGAAAACCCACATCAAACATCCCATCCGGCCGAGGTCGGTTGTGCACCGGCCGTGCCGGCACCACAATCGTCTGGCCCGCAGCCGTGATGGTCAGGTTCAGGCTCGCGCCCGCGGGCAGCAGCGTCACCGGCTTCCGCGTGGCGACTCGAAGGCCCGTCCTCGATAGATTCACCACCGTCCCGAACTGGCACGTCGTCAGCGTGCACCGCACGCGGCCGGCACGACGCCGATCATCGTGCTTGCCTGTCAACTTCATACCAGACTTGTTAGTCGGCTTTGCGTTCTTCGAGAACATCGCGAAACTCCCGATGGGTGCGAGTGCGTCGCCTTCGTGTGTTCTCGGTATCGCCGTCTCGACCCACATCGACCAGTGCAACCTCCCGCACGGACGGGCCGTGGTTGGCTCTGGATCGGCCTTGCCGGACGCGCGGCCAGTTTTCGGACCGACTCCTGCTTACTCACCCACAATGGGGGGCGACGAGCCCAGCAGTCGATGGTCTTTCCACGCGGGAAACACCCCACGCCACCGCCGCAGGTCAGCCAAATCGATGGCCACGCTCAGGACGGCTTCCTGGGCCTCCAGTTGCCCCAGGACCTCTCCGCGAGGGCTGATGGCCAGTGTCCCGCCGGGATACTCCAGAGAGAGGTCCCGGCCGCACCGGTTCACGCTGAGCACGAACGCCTGGTTCTCGATCGCCCGCGCGATGCTGAGCGTGCGGCGATGAAACTCGCGGGTGCTGGGCCAGTTGGACCCGATGGCGAACACCTCCGCCCCGGCGAGCAGTCCGCGCCGAAACAACTCCGGAAACCTCAAGTCGTAGCAGATGGCCGGACAGACCCGCGCATCGCCCCACGGATAGGTCAGGACTTCTTCGCCCGGGGCAAAGTGCTCCGACTCGCTCGGTCGCCCGAGCGAAAACGGATGGATCTTCGCGTACTCACACAGCAGCCCCGTTCCCGCCCCGCGCGAAGCCGTCACCGTCGCCATGTTTCGGCCGCGTCCGTCGGCCCCGATCGTCGTGCGAGAGCCGTGCACCGTCGCGCCCGTGCGCGCGGCCAGCCCGAGGAGGAACTCCAGCGTACCGCCGTCCTGGTCGGCGGTTGCGGCCGTGTTGAACGAAAAGCCCGTATCGAACATCTCCGGCAAGACGATCAGGTCGCCCGCGTTGATCTGGGTGTCGGCAAGGAGTTGCTCAACCCGACGCCGATTCGCCGGTTTGCTTTCCCATTGGATGTCGAACTGAACGAGGTGGGCGCGCATAGGTGGTTGGTATCGCTCGGCAACACTCGATCATTCCATCACGTTCGAGCGACGGACCGATCATAGTGGCGCGTCAGGTTGGATGCGTGGCCCCGCCTCGCATCGCTGGATACAGGCTGGATACCGCGGGCTGGAGATAGAGAGATTGGGGAGACACCGCTTCCCCTTCGGCCATGACTCGCCGCTCCTGTTCCCACGCAACCCGAGAGTTCCGAATCCCAAACAGGGGGCATGGTCATGATCTGCTACGAGTCCGAACTGAGAGGCGCCGATTCGAGCTGCGCAACGATGAAGGCGGAGGCAAAGGCGGAGGCGATGATGGACGCGAGGCGGCCGAGCCACGGCTCCGGTGTTGGACGGGGGAACGAACCGATTCCCGCACGCCGCGCCGCACGGGTGCTCCTTGCGAGCAGGTCTCCGCGCCGGCGTGATCTGCTGGCCAGCGCGGGGATTGCGCACGAAGTCATCGATTCGGGTGTTGATGACGCCCACCTTCAGCCGGGGGCCGTGGCCGCGGATCAGTGGGTGGCCGCCCTGGCCTACCTCAAGGCGGCCGCCGCCGCGTCGAAACGCGCCGAAACCAGGCCTCACACCGGCAGCGCCGAGCCCGCCGTGATCATCGGCGCCGACACGATCGTGCTCGATGACGGCCAGATCATCGGCCAGCCCCGCGACGCCGCCGACGCCGAGCGCATCCTGCGGCGGCTCATCAACGGCTCGCACTCGGTGCTCACGGGTGTCGCCATGCTCGATGCCGCGACCGGACGCCGCGAGATCTTCACGGACCGTGCCGAGGTGACGGTCGGCGAGGTCTCCGATGACGCGGTAGCGGCCTACCTCCGGTCGGGAGCCTGGCAAGGAAAGGCCGGGGCCTACAACCTCGCGGAGCGGTTGGCCGCCGGCTGGCCGATCCGGTTCGAGGGCGACCCCGGCACCATCATGGGCCTGCCGATGCGTCAACTGGTGTCGCGGCTGGACGCGTTTGGCCGATCTTGAACGCGATCGAACGCAAGAGTTGCCCCGGTTGGGGGCCGGGGCCGTGGATAAAGTCTGCCCATGCCCAACGCGATCGGCAATCTGGCCAGCACCACGATTCTGCCGGCCTGGATCGTTCTGCCCATCGCGGTGCTCACGCTGCTGGTGGTTGCCACGCACGTCCTGGCCGTTCACCAGAGCGAACTCCCGCTCCACCGCCGACGCATCCGCGTCGTCAATGGCCTGCTCATGCTGGTGGTGACCGCGCTCATGGCGTACGCCCTCGGAATGGCCACGGTCGTCGAGTCACCCTCGACCGACCCCGCCGCGGCGAGGGAGTTCCTGATCGTCTGGCTGTCGATCATCGGACTGGTGGGCATCGTGATCGCGCTCGCCGGCGCCGATGCGGTCCACACGGTTCTCGGTGGATTCCGGGTGCGCAGACAGCTTCGCCGCGAGATGCGCAACAACCTCGCGCAAGACCTGGCCAAGCGGCACGCACCATCGGGCGCCCCGGCTGTTCGGGCCGCGCCCGCCCAGGACACCCGGCGTGGCGCCTGAATCCGGCCCAGCGGATGCGCCCCTTCCGCGCTCCGGGCACGCCGCTCCCCCACCGCTGCCGGGCGTGTGGGGACGGCTGCTCGAACCGTTCTACCGGGCCGCGATCAATCGCCGTAACCGGAACTTCGATGCGGGCGAGTCCGTCACCCGCTTCGACGTACCGGTCATCAGCATCGGCAACCTCTCCGTGGGCGGCACGGGCAAGTCGCCCATGGTCGCGCACGTCGTCGGCGCCCTGCTGCGAGCCGGCCTGCGGCCGTGCATCGCCATGCGCGGGTATGGCCGGCGTCGTCATGGCGACCGCGAGCACGCGCCCGACGAGACCGATGCGTATCGACGCACCTTCCCCGACCTTCCGATCGTCGCGCAGCCCGATCGGTCCGCGGGCATCCGCGCGCGGCTGAACTCCGACCCAGCCGCCACCCGTCCGAACTGCATCGTGCTCGACGACGGCTTTCAGCACCGGCGAATCGCGCGCGACCTGGACATCGTGCTCATCGACGCTTCGCGCTCGCCCTTCAACGATCGGTTGCTGCCCGCGGGTTGGCAGCGCGAGCCGGCCGAGAGCCTCCGCCGGGCTTCGCTGGTCGTTCTCACACACGCGGAACTGGCGGATGCCGCCGCGCTCCTCGAACTCGATCGGCGGATCACCGCGATCCGAGGAGGGCGCCCGGTCGAGGCGGTCGCCCGCCACACATGGACCGGGCTCTGGCTCCGCGGCCAGCCGATCCGTGAAGGCGACGGCGAGCGGCTCGTGCCCCTCGACTGGCTGCTCGGCAAGCGCGTGGTCGCGAGCTGCGCGATCGGCAACCCCGAGGGGTTCCTTCACTCCCTGCGCACGACCCTCGGCGCCGATTCCTCGAACCGCGGCGAACTCATCGACACCTTGATCCTCCGCGACCACCACCCCTACGACCCCAGAACCGTGCGCGCCCTCGCCCACCTTGCCCAACGATCGCGGGCCGACGCCATCGTCATCACCGACAAGGACTGGTCGAAGCTCCGGCGCGTGCCATCGGCCGAGTTCCACGGCATCCCGATCGCGCGTCCGCACCTGGCGCTGGCCTTTGATCGTGGCGGCGGTGCCCTCGACCGGGCCGTGCTCGGAGCCTGCGCCCGCTGAACGACGCTCGATTCCTGCATAAACTCCGACGCCCAATGTCGCCACTCCTCCAACACCTGACCAACTGGAAGCCCTTCACGGCGATCGTCGTCGGCGACTTCATGCTCGACCAGCTCGTGTATGGCAACGCCGACCGGCTCTCCCCTGAAGCGCCCGTGCCGGTGCTGCACGCGCAACGCACCGAGGACCGCCCCGGCGGCGCGGCCAATGTCTGTCTGGACCTGATCGCCATGCGCGGCCGGGTGTTCGCCGTCGGCGTGACCGGTGATGACCGCGAGGCCGACCTTCTCCGCTCCGCTCTCGCGGCCGCAAGCGTCGATGCCGAGGGCTTGGTCACTGATCCAGCGCGTCCGACCACGGTCAAACGATCGCTGATCGGCCTGGCGCAGCATCGCCACCCGCAGAAGATGTTCCGCGTGGACCATGAATCGCGCGAGCCCCTCCCCCGCGCGGCGGTCTCGCAGGCCGTCGCCCATGTCGAACGCCTCCTGCCCAGCGCCGATGTCGTGTGCATCGAGGACTACAACAAGGGCGTTTGCTCGCCGGAACTCTGCGCGGCCGTGATCGCCGCCGCGAAGCGAGCCGGCGTGCCGGTGCTGGTCGATCCCGCGGCGATCGAGGACTACGCGCGTTACCGCGGCGCCAGCGCGATCACGCCCAACCGCACCGAGGCCACCGGCGCCACCGGAGACAGGCTCCCCCCCGAGGCCAGCCCGGAACAGTTCGCCCCGATCGCGCGCCAGTTGCTCAACGATCTCGACCTCGAAGCCTCGATCGTCACGCTCGACAAGCACGGCTGCCTGCTCCTCGAACGCAACGGCTCCCCCACCGTCGTGCCGACCTTCGCCCGCCAGGTCTACGACGTTACCGGCGCGGGCGACATGGTGCTCGCCGCGCTCGCCGCGGCCCGCGCCAACGGGATCGGCTGGCACGATGCCGTTCGCTTCGCCAACGCCGCGGCGGGCCTCGAGGTCGAGGTGTTCGGCGTCGTCCCGATGCCCATCGAGCGCATCCACCGCGAGTGTCTGATGCGGGAACGGCCCGAGTCCGGCTCTTCCGGCAAGGTCCGAACGCTCGAACAAGCCGTCATCGAGGCCGCGGCCCTGCGGAGCGAAGGACGCAAGATCGTCTTCGCCAACGGGTGCTTCGATGTGCTCCACACCGGCCACACCACGATGCTGCGACGCGCGGCCGAACTCGGCGACTTCCTGGTCGTGGCCGTCAACAGCGACCGCTCGGTGAGGCGGCTGAAAGCCCACAAGGACCCGCTCCGACCGGTCAACAGCCAGCACGACCGGGCCGCGGTGCTCGCCGAACTCGGGTGTGTCGGCGCGGTCGTCATCTTCGACGAAGACACCGCCGACCGCGCGATCCTCGCGATCAAGCCCGACTTGGTGGTCAAGGGCGCGGAATACACCGCCGCGCAGGTGCCCGAAGCGCCGACCGTCGCCAGTTACGGCGGCCGCCTGGTGCTGCTCGACATGGTCTCGGGCCGCAGCACCACCGCGACCATCGCTCGCATCCGTGAGGCGGACGCGGCCAACCCCAGCGCGACCGCGCAATAACCAGGCGCCATCGCCGACCCGATAAGTCTCGTCGCACGGGCGCGCACACGGCAGCGGTTCCCGACTTTCACGCCGTTCTCAGCCGCGCCCGCGCACACCCACCAGCCAAGCGCCGCTTACCGGGCGCAACCGATGCCGCTCGCTCCGGCCGCGGCATGCTTGAAGCACATCGCCCGCGTCCGAGCACGGTTCCACCTCGCCCCGCCGCGTGCATCAAGAACGGAGTACGGCCATGAAACCCACCACCGCCCTCGCCATCATCCTCACCCCCATGCTCGCGGCCGGCGCGGCCAGCGCCGACACCGTCACCGCGAGGTTCAGTTACGACCAGTCCGTCACCGTCCGCGTCAACAACGGTCCGATCACCGGCGATGTCAACACGGTGGACTTCCAATGGACCCGGAGCGACTCCACCACGCCGGGCGTTGATGCGACCATCCCCCGGGCGTTCCGCAGTTTCTGCATCGAACTCGATCAGGGCGTGCGATCGGGACGCGACATCACCTTCCAGGTCCGCACCCTGGAGCAGGCCGGACTGTCCGCCGATGCCCAGGCCGCGATCCAATCGCTCTGGGCGACCAGGATCAGTCAAACCGACACGCCCACCGGCAACGCGGCCTTCCAGCTCGCCCTGTGGGAACTCCGCTACGACGCCGATCGAACCGTGAGCGACGGTGCCTTCCGCCTCGCGAGCAGCCCCGCGGCCACACTCGCGCAGGAATGGCTCACCGGCCTGAGCACCACCACCGCGCTCCGCGATCTGCCCGCGCTCCGAGTGCTGGAGAACCCCGACGCCCAGAACCAGATCGTCGAGGTGCCCGAGCCCGGCGCGATCGCCTGTATGCTCGCGGGCCTCGGGCTGCTCCGCCGGCGGCGGACGCGGTGAGTCGGACAACGCGGAGTTCGCCGAGGCCACGCGGAGACCTCCGAAGAAAAACCGAAGTCGAGCTGAGGACTGCTTGTTTCTGTCTGTCCTTCCCTCGCTCTCTCCCTCTGCGCACTCTGAGCAACCTCTGCGACCTCCGTGTTGTCCGAAGCGAATCCGCTTCTGCTCACAACGCGGGCTCGCTCACCACCGCACCACCACCTTCCCGAACTGCTCCGCCGATTCCAGCCGCGCGTACGCCTTCGCGCCCTCCTCCGCCGCGAACACCTGATCCACCACCGGGCCGATCTTCCTCTCCCGGTACAGCGCGGCGATCTCGCCGAACTCCGCGCTCGATCCCATCGTCGAGCCGAGAATCCGCAACTGGTTCCAGAAGATCCTCGCCAAGTCGGTGGTCGCGTCGTGCCCCGACGTGCACCCCGGCGTCACGTACGCCCCGCCTCGCGCCAGGCTCTTGATGCACTTGATGTGCGTCGCCTTGCCGGATGAATCCACGGCCAGGTTGACGCCGCGCCCCCCGGTCCACGCGCGCACGGGCTTCGACCAGTCATCACCCGTGTCGAGCACGCCAAGCGAGGCGCCGAGTTCCTTCGCCCGATCCAGCTTCCATTGATGCCGGCTGGTCACCGCGACCGGACAGCCCATGTGCCGCGCGATCGCCAGCGCGGCCAGGGCCACGCCGCCCCCAATGCCGGTCACCAGAACCGGTTGCCCCGGACGCAGCCCCGCCTTTCCGACCATCATCGAATACGCCGTCAGGAACGTAAGCCCGAACGCCGCCGATTCAACCGGATCCCGATCGTCCCCCACGATGGCCAGGCCCGTGACCGGCGCGACAAACCGTTCGGCCATCGTGCCGTGGTGGTGCTCCCCGATCAGTTCATACTGCGGGGAAAGCGAGCCCCCCGGCGCATCGCCCGGCCTCGGCAGGGGCGAGACGTCCGACGCCGCGTTCAGGATCACGCGCTTCCCGATCCAAGACCCATCAACACCGGGTCCGATCGCCTCGACCACACCGCACGCATCCGAGCCCGACACGCGCGGATACGTCAGGTTCAGACCCGGAACGCCATGACCCACCCACAGGTCCAGGTGGTTGAGCGCGCTGGCCAGCGTGCGCACCATCACCTCCCCGTGCTCCGGCGGGCCCGGTTCCGGCCAATCGTTCTGCAATCGGACGCTGTCCGCGACCGCCTTGTCCGTCGGTGTCTGCCCGGTGATGACGAGTGCTCGCATCACCAAGCATACCGACGCATCGCCCGAAACGAAAACGACCCCGGCTCTCGGCACGGGGTCGCATGAACGGGACGGTTGGATGGTTCGACCGCTCAGGCGGCCGAAGTCGTCTGCGCGGCATCCTTCAGGCCGCGACGGCGATCACGCAGCCGGCGGCTCTTGCCGATGCGGTCACGCAGGTAGTAGAGCTTGGCCCGACGGGCGTCGCCCTGGCGAACGACCTCGTACTTCGCGACCCGCGGCGAGTTGAGCGGGAAGATGCGCTCGACGCCCATCTCCTCGACGATACGGCGGACCGTCAGCATCTCGTTGACGCCGCGCCCGGTTCGGGAGATCAGGACGCCCTGGAACACCTGCACGCGCTCCTTCTCGCCCTCGATGATGCGGAAGTGCACGTTCACCGTGTCGCCGATCGACATCTTCGGCACGTCGGTCTTGAGCACCGACTTGTTGATTCCTTCGATGATGGCGACGGCGTTCTTGGGCATGGGGCACCAGCGGAGACAGAGGGGGGAGGGGGGAGAAGCAACCCGCCGGGCACAAGCCGCCGGACCGGTTGAAGGGGGCAAGTCTAAGCACCGAACCCGGCCGATTCAACCCGAGGAACTCGCGTTGTCGGGGTCTGGAAGGGTGGCCAGGAGGTCCGGCCGACGTTCGAGCGTTCGAGACCGCCGCTGTTCCGATCTCCATCGGGCGATCGCTCCGTGGTCACCGCTCAGGAGCACCTCGGGAACCGACCTACCCATCCAGTCACGCGGCTTGGTGTAGTGCGGGCAGTCGAGCAGCCGGGCCGTCCCCGCGCCGGTTGGCACGTGCGAAAAAGAATCCTGTGACGCCGAATCTTCGTGGCCGAGCACGCCCGGCAAGAGGCGCGCGGCCGCGTCGATGAGAACCATCGCCGCGAGCTCCCCTCCGCTGAGCACGTAGTCTCCGATGCTCAACTCCATCGGCGCCAGCGCCTCGATGACACGCTCGTCGATGCCCTCGTAATGACCGGCGATCAGCAGCAATCGGGGCTTCGCGGCCAGGCTCTCGACGATCCCCTGGGTCAGCCGCCGGCCCTGCGGCGTCAGCAGCACCCGGGTCGCGGGGCGAGGGTCCATGGCCTCGACCGCGTTCACGGCATCCCAGACCGGCTGGCACATCATCACCATCCCCGGCCCGCCGCCGAAGGGACGATCGTCCGTCTTCTGGTGCTTGTCGGTGGCGTAGTCGCGGATGTTCGTCGCGTACCACTCGAGCGCGCCCGAAGCGCGTGCCCTCGAAGGAATGCTGGAGTTGAGCGCGGCCCCAGCGCCCGCGCCGAACATCTCGGGAAACGTGGTCAGGATGTCTACTCGCATCGGCACGCACGATCCTTGACGCCGCCGTGCCCGCGGTGAAGAAAAAACCCGCGGAAATCCGCGGGTTCGTGGGGACAAACGATCAACGTGCCCTCGGGATGGGCGAGCGGCCTACTTCTTCGCATCCTTCGGCGGGTTCGCGGCCACGATCGCCGCCTGCGCCTTGCGGGCCTCGGCCTGGCGAGCCCGAACGGCCTTCCACTCCGTGCCGTCGATCAGGTTGCGCTTCACCAGCACATCCATCATCGTGTCGCTCGGCTGCGCGCCCTTGCTCAGCCAGTGCTTCACCCGGTCCTCGTTGAGGAACAACTGCTTGCCCTCTTCCTTGGCCGTGGGGTTGTACCACCCGAGGTTCTCGAGCACCTTCCCGTCCCGCTTGGTGGTCTTTTCGATGGCGTTGATCCGAAAGAACGGAACGTGCCGACGACCCATGCGCTTCATTCGGATCCGAACCACGTGCAGAACTCCTGAGCGGGACTCAGCCGAACCGCCGGAACCGCTTCGAGCGTTCCGACAGGGCCCAGCCTGGGGGTAAGGGGGGTGAGTTTAGGCGGGCGATTGGCCCGAGCAAATCCATGAGCCAGCCCCGACATTATCCACTCGAACAAATTGTTCGGGAATCCGGGCCGGAGCAGCAACCCCGGCGCGTCCCCTTGCGTACAAATCCACTCTTATCCCGAAAGTAGGTCTTTTTTCGGGTATCACGCTCAGCAAAAATGTTGTAGACTTAGCGTTCGGTTGGCGTTGGTCCAGTTCACCACCACGTTACAGGCACCCGCTCGGGTGCCCAGGGAGGATGTCCCGAATGAAGCCGAAGACCGTCGGTTGTCGCATGCTTGCCCTTGCCGCCATCGTGTCGGCGTGTGGAGTTGCCTCCGCACAGCCCCGTCCGCCGGAGTGCAACCGCACCGCGCCCTTCCCGACCGGTCCCGACGTGATCGTCGGCGACCTCAGCGACATGCAGTACAGCGGCGGCACGAACGGCATGCACGCCTTCGCCGTGGGAACCATCTCGTGCAACATCGGCACCCAGAACCTCCTCTGGGTCGCCAACAACAACCAGCACCCGGTCATCGGTCAGAACATGTTCCGCTTGAAGAACGGTCGCTTCGAGCAGATCGGCATGTCCTGGCTCAAGCACGGCTTCACGGCCCTCACCCAGAACCTCTGCTCGACCTGCAACGGCCAGGGCGGCGCGGTGCTCGGCGTCGGCTGCTCAGACCCCTACGTCGCTTCGCTCAACGGCAGTCAGGGCAACCTCGGCCCGCGTTGGCAGGTCAACCCGACCACCGGCGTGTTCACCTACCCGCACGCGGAGCCCGCGTACAACGGCATCCTCCCGCGCCGTCTGCAGGTCGCGGACGTGGACCTGGTGCCCGCCCAGAACGTCGGCGCCCAGTACTTCGTCGAGGGTCAGTACGTGACCGCCGATGACGCCGCCGCGGGCCACAGCGCCAACAACGCTTCGTACCGAAAGGTCAACCTGACCTACACCTCGCCCACCAGCGTCTCGTACACGTGGGCGGGCAGCACGCAGTGCACCAAGCCCGCGATCCAGGCCTGGCGCGACCACGGCCTCGGCGCCAACACGCCCGATCCGAACGTGACACTCGTCTCGGTGGACATCCCCGGTGACGGCCGCTTCTGGATCGCCGCCAAGGTCACCGACAACAACGACGGCACCTGGCACTACGAGTACGCGATCCAGAACCTGACCAGCGAGCGGTGCGCCGGCGGCGTCCGCGTCCCCATCGTCCAGGGCGCGTTCCCCGAGAACATCGGCTTCCACGATGCCCCGTACCACAGCGGCGACGGCATCCCCACCAACCCCTCGCAACCCAACACCACCGCCCGTGACTTCAGCGGCGCGGATTGGGCCAACTCGTTCACCACGACTCAGGTCCGCTGGGCGACCGAAACGTTCGCGTCGAACACCAACGCCAACGCGCTGCGTTGGGGCACCCTCTACAACTTCCGCTTCGACACCAACGCCCAGCCCGGCACCGCCAACCCGATGGTGATCGAACTCTTCAAGCCCGGCACCGGCGATAACACCTTCACCGAGGTCTCCATCCCGGGAATCCCCGTCCCGACCGTCTTCGTGCCGCGCAACGTGCGCGTCGTGCTCGACATGGCGAGCGTCCCCGAACTGATCCCGCCGACGGTCGGCACCACCATCCGCGCCACGATTTTCGCCGGGAACGACCAGGTCCAGCCCGGCTCAACCCGCCTGTTCTACCGGCACTCCACCAACTCCGCCGACCCCTTCACCTCGATCGCCATGACCGCCACGGGCAATCCCAGCGAGTTCCAGGCCGAGGTCCCCGGCGCCAACTGCGGCAACTTCGTGTCCTTCTACGTCCAGGCCGAGGGCACAACTTCCGGCGCCGTGACCGCCCCGCTCGCCGGTGCGGCCGGTCCCGTCGTGCGCCCGGTCGGCGTCGCCGCCGACAAGTCCGCGCAGAACTTCGAGACCGACACGGGTTGGGCATCCGATCCGGCAGACACCGCGACCGCCGGGCGCTGGGTGCGCGGCGATCCGAACGGCTCGCTCTTCAACCCCGGTTCCGGAAATGTCAACATCCAGCCCGAGACCGCGCACGGCGGAAGCAACTGCTGGTTCACCGGCCAGGGCCCGATCGGCGGCAACGTTTCGGCCGCCGATGTTGATGGCGGAACCACCACGTTGTTCTCGCCGATCGTCGACCTCTCGAACACCCTCACCGCCCGCGTCGAGTACTGGCGCTGGTTCATCAGCGGCATCTCGACCCAGGCCCGCGAGGACCCGCTGGTTGTCGATGTCAGCAACGACGGCGGCCAGACCTGGAGCAACATCGAGACCGTTCCCGCCAGCGCAGGCGCCAGCCAGTGGAACCTCGCCCAGGCCCCGATCTCCATCCCGCTCACCGCGAACATGAAGTTCCGCTTCGTCGCCCGCGACACGGGAACCGATCAGATCGTCGAAGCCGCTATCGATGACTTCATCATCAAGACCACGGCGTGCGTCGACCTCTGCCCCGCCGACTGGAACGGCGTCAACGGTGTGAGCGTCCAGGACATCTTCGATTTCATCGGTGACTACGCCGGCGGCAACGCCGACTTCAACGGCGATTCCAGCACGTCGGTCCAGGACGTGTTCGACTTCGTCGACGCCTACTTCACGCCCTGCTGATCCACCGTCAATCGTTCCGATCCATTCAAAAGGGCGCCGGGTTCTCCCGGCGCCCTTTCTCTTTTTGCCATACCGATCCGCTCGTGCCAATGGGCCCGGTGGGAGTTGAACCCACACGCCGGGATGAACCGGCCGCGGATTTTAAGTCCGCTGCGTCTGCCGTTCCGCCACGGGCCCGGGCGTCGGCACCACTGTATCGGTGCGGCGGCCGATCCGGGCCCGCTCCGCCGGGTTCACATCTTCAGATCAAACCCGGCGACGACCCGCTCGCCCTTCTCGGTCTCGATCTCGATCCACAGCTTGCTCCCGTCGGGAAGAGGCTTGGGCACCTCCACGTGCGTGTGCCAGTTGTCCTTCTCGAGTTCGGCCTTGGCCTTCACCGAGCCCTTGGCATCCTCGGTCCCGATCCAGAATCGCACCGCTGACACCTTCGCCGAGCCGCCCGTCACTTGCGCATCGATCGGGGCGTCGCTGCCCGGCGTCACCCCACCATCGCGTGAGACCTTGATGCCGAAGCCGCCGACGCTCTGCTCACCCAGCGCGGTGGCCGGACCGTGGTCATGGTCGTGGTCATGGTCATCGGCGTGGTCATGGTCGTGCTTGTCCGCAGTCCCATGGTCGTGCTTGTCCGCGGAGCCATGATCGTGCCCATCGGGCTTGCTCGGAGCCTGCGGCTTGGCCGCCGTCTTGGTGGGGGCCGGCCCGGCGGGCTTGTCGCAACCCGAGAGTGCGGCGCCGGCCGTCGCGACCGCGACGCCGGACATGAGGACGATTGTGCGAACGGCAAGGGACATCTTGCGAACTCCTTGAATCAGGGGTTGGTGTGAACGGACCTTCTTGCGACCTTCTTCGCGAGTCTGGAAAGAATACTCGGCTGCTCCGCCGACGCGAGCCTGACCCTGAACGCCATCGCGTACCCCGCCGGCACGACGAACAGGTTCAGAACCGTGGACGACATCAGCCCGCCCAGCACGACGATCGCCAGCGGCGCGAGCAACTCGCTTCCCGGCCGACCCTTCGCCAGCGCGAGCGGGATCAACCCCAGCGCTGCCGTCAGCGCTGTCATGAGGATCGGCACCAGCCGCTCCATCGAGCCCTGAACGATGGACTCGGCGATCGACTTGCCCTCGTGCTTCTGAAGGTGGTCGTAGTGGTTGACCAGCAGGATGCCGTTGCGCACGGCGATTCCGAACAGGGTCACAAACCCGACCATGCTCGCGATGGAGATGACCGGCGGCACGTACCGCCCGGAACCCAGGCCGAACAGCGCGAGCGTATTGGGGATCAACGCGGGAGACTCGGTGAGGTAGATCGCGACGATCCCGCCGATCAGGGCCAGCGGGAGGTTGAGCATGACCAGCGCGGCCACCTTCGCGCTCCCGGTCGAGAGCTGGAGCAGCATGAACATGAACACGGCCACGCCCGCGCCCATGATGTAGATCGTGCGGCTCGCGGACTGCTGCGCCTCGAACTGACCCCCGTAGTGCACGGTGTACCCCGCCCTCGCGACGATGGGATCGACGCGCGCCTGGACCTGGCGCACGAGCTGCCCCAGGTTGTAGCCCTCGGCGACGTTGGTCGAGATGACCGCCTTGCGCTGCGCGTTCTCCCGCGCGATGAGGTTGCTCGTGCGCTCCGGCCCGATGTCGGCGACCTCGCGCAGTCCCACGATCGCCCCGCCCGCGCCGCGGAGTTTCAGGTCCATCACCTGGTCGATGCGCTCCCGCTCGCTCTCGGCCAGCCGCACGACCATCTCGTAGCGACGCACCCCCTGGTTCACCTCCGCGACCGTCTCCCCGTACAGCGCCTGCTGGACCTGCTCGGCGGCGGAAACCGGCGAGAGCCCCGCCGCGGCCAGGTCCTGCGGGCGATACCGGATCGGGAGCGACGTGATCATCACCTCGCGGTTGGCCGCGACGTCCCGTGTTCCCGGGATCGCTTTGAGCTCGGTCTCGATCTGCTTGGCCAGCGTGCGGAGCGTGTCGAGGCTGTCCCCGTAGACATTGATCGCGATCGCCGCGGGCGTGCCCGAGAGCACGTGCGACAGCCTGTGCTCGATGGGCTGACCAACCATGGTGGTCATGCCCGGGATATTGCTGATGATGCGGTCGATCTCGGCGCGGATCCGCTCCTGATCGACGCCCGCGCGCATGGTGACCTCGATCTCCGAACTGCTCACCGGCTCGGCGTGCTCGTCGCGTTCGGCGCGCCCGGTGCGCCGGGTGACGCTCTGCACGCCCTCGATCTCCGCGAGCTGGTGCTCGACGCCGGAGGCCGCGCGGTTGCTCTCGCCCAGCGATGTGCCGGGCGGCGCCATGAGAAAGACCGTGAACGTGCCCTCCTTGAACCCGGGCAGGAACGAGGTGCCGAAGGTCGAGACCAGCAACAGGGACAACACGGTGAGCAGCCCCATGCCGCCCAGAACGATGCCACGGCGGCGCAGCGCGCCCCGGAGCGCGGGCTCGTAGACCTTCTTGAGCGAGCGCACGAGCCATCCGCCGTGCTCGTGCGCCGAGTCGTGGGCTTCCCCCGTCGACCCGGACGATCGCCCGCCAAACACCCCGCGGAAGAGCCACTTGCACAGCGCGGGCGTGACCGTCAACGCCACCAGCAGGGAGGCCAGAATGGACGTGATGTACGCGATCCCCAGCGGCTGGAAGAACCGGCCCTCCAGGCCGCGCAGGAACAGCAGCGGCACGAACACCATGCAGATGATGATCGTGGCGAACAGGACCGGTGATCGGATCTCCAGGTTGGCCTCGTAGATGACATCGACCCACGAACGACGCTCCGCGATCGGCACCCCGGCATTCTGCCGCAGCCGCCGCAGCACGTTCTCGACGCCGATGATGGCGTCGTCCACAAGCTCCCCGATCGCCACCGCCAGCCCGCCGAGCGTCATCACGTTGATCGACAGGCCCCACGCCCAGAGCAGGAGCAGCGCGACAGCCAGCGAGAGCGGCAGGGCCGTGAGCGTGACGATCGTGGCACGGATGTTCAGCAGGAACAGGACCAGGATCACGGCCACGATCACGCTCGCCTCGACGAGCACCTTCACGACGTTGTGGATCGAACGGTCGATGAACCGCGACGCGCGGAACGGATCGCGGTTGAGGACCATGCCCTGAGGCATCGCCTTCTCGACCTGGTCGAGCACGCGGTCCAGTTGCACGGTCAGGTCCAGCGTGTTCGTGCCCGGGCTTTTCTGAACGCTCACGACCACCGCGGGCAGCCCGCGGTCGGCGGCCGTGCCCCGCTTGGGCGAGGGGCCGAGCCGGACGTCGGCCACCTGCCCGATGGTGACCGGCGCGCCGTTGTGATACTTCACCAGCGTCTGCTCGATATCGGCGACGCTGGTGACGCGGGCCATCTGGCGGATCGGCAGTTCAAGGTGCTCCACATCGGCGAGGTAGCCCGCGCTCGCCGTGCTGTGCGCGCCGCGGGCCGCCTCCACCACGTCGCTGATGGTCAGGCCGTACAGCGCCAGCCGGTCCTGACGCACGTTGATCTGGTACTGCGGCAGTTCGCCGCCGATCGCGACCACCTGGGCCACCCCCGGCACCGCCAGCAGCTTGTTCCGCAGGTCGAACTCCGCGAACGAGCGCAGGTCCAGCGGCGAGACCGAGCCGTCGGGAGAGGAGAGCGCCATGAGCATGACCTCGCCCGTGATGCTGGTCACCGGCGTGATCTCGGCGTGCGCGTCGGGCGGGAGGCTCTCCCGCACCGCCGAGAGCCGCTCCGAGACCAGTTGACGCGCGCGGTAGATGTCCGTGCCCCAGTCGAACTCGACCCACACGATCGACAGGCTCGTCGCGCTGGCCGATCGCACCCGGCGCGTGCCCGGCAGTCCGTTCACCGCGGTCTCGATGGGGAACGTCACGTTCAGTTCCACCTCGTCCGCGGCCAGCCCGCCCGTCTCGGTCATCACGACCACGGTCGGGGCGTTGAGTTCCGGGAAAACGTCCACCGGCATCTCGCGAACCTTGAGCCCCGCGAGCAGCAGCAGGACGCCCGCGGCCGCGACGACCAGCGAGGATTGCTTGAGACTGAAGGCGATGAGTCTGGCCAGCATGGGTCAGTGCTCTCCCTCGTGGAAGGTGCCGTCGGAGTGGAAGTGCCCGCCCTTGGGCGCCGAGCCGCTCGTCGCGAGCATGAGTTGGTAGTTGCCGCCGACGACGACCTCGTCGCCTTCCTTGACGCCGCTCGAGATGACGACCCAGCGCCCGTCCGAGATGCCCAGGTCCGCGGCCATCCGGATCGCCTTGTCGGGGTTGGCGGGGTCGCGCCGGAAGATGATGGGTGTCGTGCCGTCACGGATGACCGCCGAGACCGGGATCGCGAGTTCCGGTTGCCCTCCCGCGAGGGTGATCTCCAGATGGGCCGAGACGCCCGCGCGAGCCCACACCACGCTCCCCTCGGGCTCCACGATCAGGTCGAGCGTGCGCTCGTCGGCATCGGCGGTCAGCCCAAGCCGCAGCTTGCCCGACAGCGATGCCTGCGGATCGATGCTCCCACCCTGCGGCGGCACGATCCTTGCCGGCAGGCCGTCGCTAAGGCGCCCCAGGTCCGATTGCAGGCCCCGCGCCCGGAACCGGATCTGGTTCGGCTGCACAACCGTCAGAACATGCCCGTTCTCTTCCGCCAGGCCGCCGGGCGTAAGCCCGAGCGCCTCCACGATCCCCGGGGCGATCGCGCACACGGTGTAGCCGGACCCGGGGTCCGGTCCCGCGTGCGTGTCTCCGCAGTTGCCCGCGCGAACCAGGAGGTCATGCCGGGAGTTCAGCGCACGCAGGTCGGCCTCGACGCGCTTCTGCTCGGCGTCCAGTTCGGCGTTCTTCTCCATCACGTCGGCCAGCTCGGCCTGCGTCGCGTTGAGCGTGGCCCGAGCCTCGGTGAACTGGGCCGCGCTGCCGCCCCCGGCCGCGCGGATCTCTTCGAGCTGCTTGAGGCGGTCCTGCCACAACGCGACCTTGTCCGCAAGGCTCCGCTCGTGAACACGGTGCGCCTCGCGAAGCGGACCCATCGATTCCACCTTCGCCCTCGCCGCCGAGATCTGCTCGTGAAGGTCCCGCCACGCCGCCGCGTCCACGCGATAGAGCGGCGTGCCGGGCTCGACCCGCTGAAACTGGTTCACCAGCAGTTCGACGCGCCCGGCCAGGGGCGTGTGGTACTCCCGCCTCGCCGTCGGCAAGAGCTCGAAGCGACCGGGCACGCGCAGCGTCTGAGCCACGTTCCGCGCTTCGACCTTCGCGAACGTGACACCCAGGTTCCGGCGAACCGCCGCCGGCACATCCACGCGGTTGGTCACCGCGGGCGACGACTGCTGCGCCGGCGCATCGTCCGCGTGCTCGCTGTGGCCGTTCGCCGGCCCACGCTCGCATCCCGCGTTCATCCACGCCAGTATCGCCACGGCAAAGAACATTGGTCTCATGGTGTCTGATTCTCCCGGCGATCCTCGGTCGGACCCGCGATCTCCTGCACCTGTATCTCCGCGAGCCGTTCCGCGGCCCGCGCATCCAGCACCCGCCGCTTGGCCTCGCGCTGCGACTTGATCGACTCCAGCATCAGCAGCGTGTTGACCTCGCCGAGCTCCGCGAGCCGCCGCGCCTCCGAATACTGCTGATCGGCCAGCGGCGCGAGCCCCTCTTCGAGTGATCTTCGCTCGGCCGTCGCAACCTCCAGCCGCTTCGAGGCGGTCTCGAACCCGCCGATCACGCCCTCTCGCTCACCCTCCCACTCGGCACGCCGCAGTTCCCGTTCCGCGGTCGCCCGGGCGATCGCCTGTCGATTGGCGTTCAGCACCGGCAGTGGAACAGCAAGCCCGAGCAGGAACTGGTCCTGCCCGTCCTCGCGCCCGTAGCCCGGCCCGATCTTGAGGTCCGGGTACTGCTTGCGAACCTCGAGCTCCAGCGTCCGCTCCGAGACCTCGTACTCCGCCCGAGCCACGGCGATCGCGGGGCTCCGCTCCAGCGATGCCGCACGAAGGGATTCCGCATCCGCATCCGCCCACGCGCCCTCCGGGTTCAGCCCCACCGTCGCCGACGGGGAGAGCCCCAGCAGTTGCTTGAGTTCCAGCCGTCGCACCTCTTCCTCGCGCCGGAACCGCTCCGCCTCCGTCCGCGCTCCGGCCTGCTCGATGCGGAACAGCCTCGCCTCAACCCGGCTCATCTCGCCCGCTCGCTCGACACGATCAACGATCGCGACCAGCGCATCGATCCGTTCGGCAAACTCCCCCAGCACGCGCGCCCGTTCGTGCGCCGACGACCATTCGATCCACGCCCGCCGAACCTCCATCCGCACGCCCCACTCCGCCGCCCATACTCTCGTCAGTTCCGCCGCGTGCTCCAGCCCCGCCCGCTGCTTCTCCAGTTCCAATCGACCGGAGATCGGCAGCGTGAACGCCACCGTCGAGAAGATCTTCCACGGGTTCTCGACCGACTCGAGGATGCGGGTCAGGTCCACGCCGAGTTCCGGATCCTCCCACAACCCAGCCTCCGCGGCCTCGGCCGAAGCGACGCCCGCCCGAAGCCGCGCCCTCCGAAGCCCGCTGTTGTACACCAGCGCGACGGCCTCGGCTTCCCACACATCCAGTCCGTCCGCCGCATCGAACACGCGAGGCTTCCCGCTCCCCTGGTTGAGTTGGCGCACGAAGTCCTCGACCCGGGGAGAGTCGGGCGCACGCTCCAGAAACTCCGACATGCTCGCCGCTTCATCAAGAGGCCGCGGGGCGTAACTCTGGCACCCGGCCAGCCCCATCAGCGCAACGGCCGCGCCCACGGGACATCGCTTCGCGATCGTTCTCATGCGACACGATCTCCAATCGACCGATCAGGCACGACGCGGGCTCGACCCACGATCCGGATCGAACGCCCGAAACGCCGATCGGCGCAACGGTTCACAAGGTGGATACCTGGCCGCCCAACCGTCTGGCCTCCCGAACAGGCAGGCGCCGACAGGCGGCACAATCACAACATGGCGTGCTTCGGCGATCTAGATCCGCAGTCGCGTCGAGCCGAGCCCGGTCGATGCGCGCACCGCCCCCGCGGCAACGATCATGCCGAAATTGCCATGCAATCTTGTCGCCGCGTTCGCCCCGTCCACGCCCGCAAAACCCCCCGCAAGCGGCGACAACTCGCCGCAGTATACGAGCGTCCACTTCATATCCATGCCCGCCGAAGCGACACGCCCGCAATCACTCAGCGGGATATCGCCCGCGCAGTCGTGGTCATGCTCATGGACCGGGATCGGCATCGGAAGCTTCGAGTCCGGCTCGTGCCCGCGGCAACCCGAGTGGTTGCACACCCGCGCCGCGTGCTGCGACGCCGACGCCTCGAAGCAGAAACACAGCGTCTTCCCCCCACCCGCGCAGCCGAACCACCCCTGCGCCAGCACGCACAGCCAGACGGTGAAATGGGTGAGCAACTTGAACACGGCGACCCCTTACATCGGCTGGGTCAGTATACCCGCTGAACCCCGATCGGTTGATTCAATACCCCGGATGTGCCCTCCGCGGCCGGAATCGCCGCAGGCTGAAACCGTTCTCCCCGTCGTTCATCCAACCCATCAACACCCCGGTCCCGAAGCGGCCGACCGGGAGTCCTGCAATACCCTATCCCCATGCCGAACCCCAACACACCCAGACTGATCGCCTTCGCCGGAAGCACCCGCCGCGAATCCTTCAACAAAAAACTAGTCAGGATCGCTGCCGATGGGGCGCGCGCGGCCGGCGCGGAAGTCACGCTCCTCGACCTCGCCGAGTACCCGATGCCCCTGTACGACGGCGATCTCGAAGCGTCCCAGGGAATGCCACCGCACGCCAAGCGGTTCAAGGAAGCCCTCAAGGCCCACCACGGCTTCCTCATCTCCAGCCCCGAGTACAACTCCTCGATCTCCGCGGTGCTCAAGAACGCGCTCGACTGGGCCAGCCGGCCCGAGCCCGGCGACACGCCGCTCGTGGCCTTCGCGGGCAAGGTGGCCGGGATCATGGCCGCTTCAACCGGAGCGCTCGGCGGCCTGCGCGGCCTGGTCACCCTGCGGATGATGCTCGGGAACATCCAGGTATTGGTCGTGCCCGATCAGGCGACGCTTCCAAACGCGCACGAAGCCTTCAAGGCGGATGGAACCCTGACCGACGACAAGAAGAAGTCCGCGGCCGAGGCGATCGGCAGGCGCGTCGCCGCGTTGGCGACCCGAAGCACTTGAACGCCCAGCCCGCCGCACCGAACCTCATACCGAAACCCCGTGCGCGCCGAGCAACCGCCGCATCTGCAGCGCGGTGTCCCCGGCATGGTCGATCTTCTCGGCTCGCCACCCGCACGCCCTTGCCGCCTCCGTGTTCTCCTCCAGATCGTCAAAGAAGAGAATCTCGTTCGCGCGATCGGCGTACCCGACCAGCCGCGCAAACTCGCGGTAGATCTCCACCCCCGGCTTCAGCAACCCCATGATGTGCGATGCGTGCGGGTGATCCACCAGTCCCGCGGCCGCGAACTCCCCGGTCCCGCCCATGCGCGGCGGTGTGAGCCGAACCCAGTGTGCGTGGTTGGTGTTGCTCAGCACGCCCGTGCGCACACCCGCGCGACGAAGTCCGCCCACCAGTTCATGCACCCCCGCGTACTCGCCGATCAGCCACGCGTCGTGCACGCGCCGAACCTCGTCGGGTGAGTACAACCCGTTCATCGACTCGGAAGCCCGAACGAAAAACTCGTCGCTGCTGATGGCCCCGACTCCGTGCCTCTGAGCCCACACGTGCCGACCGCCGCTCGCCGAATGCGACGCCGATTCGCCGCGCACGGGCAGCCCCGCCGCAGCGCACGCCTCGGCCCAACCGCGGCAGATGCGCACGAGCACGCCGCCGAGATCGAACACGATGAGCGTCGGAGTTGAACGCATGGCGGCGCACCACCGTCTCGGCGGGTCCCTTCCTCTTCACCCCGACGCCCTCACCACCTCGTCATCCCGCGCAACTCACCCCGCGCTCTGCCTTCCCTCGATCGCGCACAGAAGGCATCCGCCCGCGAGAATCACCAGGTCGTCCACGTCCGGGTCATCCCGCTCCACCGCCACACTCAACCGATACACGAACAGGTTGAAGTGCTGGCGGTAGCGGGCCACGATCGAACCATCGGGCTTCTTGATCGTGAACTTCTGCGGCGAGAACAGCGAGACCAGGTCGACGTACCGGCGCGCGAACGCCAGGAAACTGCCGTCCTCGATCACCTCCGCCACCTGCCGGCCGCCGCCATCAAACACCAGCCAGTGGTCCCGAAGAAACGACGACTTCAGCCCCTTGCGGCGGAACGAGCCGACCGAGCTGCCATCAGGGAGCGTGACATCGTACATCGCGCCGAAGTCGATCATGCTCCGGGCCTTGATGACGATCATCTCGGTCGTGCACGACTCGTCGGTGTAAACCCGGATGTCCTCCTTGAGCTTGAACGCCTTCTGTTTGCAGTACCCGACCACCTGCCCCTGCGGGTCGTAGATGTGAAAGGCGGCCCCGAAAAACTTGAGCACTTTGCGGCGGATCGTGTACGCTTCACCTGGACGGATGTCGAAGGCCATGTTGAGGTACCCTTGATGAGTCTCGGTCAGACCGATGACGGCCTCGCGCCCCTTCGGCGCATCAACCGCGATCGGCTTGTCGGCGGATCATACATGAACTCGTTCCGGCTGTCTCGCAAACGCGAACCTGAACCCACGCGCGGGTTCCCGCGCGCCGCCGCCGCGCTGCTCGTCGCGATGGGTCTTGCGTTGACCGCCGCCGCCGAACCCGATCTCATCGTCGGCGAGATCCTCCCCGCCACCCGCTGGGGCACGGTCGGCTCGGCCACGGGCTACAGCATCGGCCACACGATCTGCAACATCGGCACATCGCCCGAGCCGGTCGCCGCCTCGACCAACCGCCACCCCATCACCACCTCCGGGCTCTTCCGCCTGCAGGATGGCCGCTTCGAGCAGATCGGCCTGGGCTGGGTGGTCCACGAGTTCTGCGCCCTGGCAACCTCCGCCTGCTCGACATGCACCCCGCCAACCGGCTGCGAGCTGCTCGGCACGGGCTGCTCCACCTCCAGCACCTCTTCCACCGTCGGCTCCCAGCCGAGCCTCGGCCCTCGAAGCGAGGTCAACCCCGTCACCGCGGAGTTCCTCTTCCCCTTCACAACGCGCGGCCAGAGCGGCAACGCCGTGTACAAGCGCCTGCAGGCCGCAACGCTGGACATCGATCCCGCGATGAACATCGGCGCACGGTACTTCATCGAGAGCCAGACGCTCGCCCCCACCGACGCCGCCGCCGGCAACAACACCAACAACTCCTCCCACCGCCCCGTCAGGTTCGATGCCTCCTTCAACATGATCACCAACGGCCCGACCGTGCGATCCCAGCCGGCGCTCGCGGCGTGGGCCACGCTCGATCCCGGTGTGCGGCTCTCAACCGTCGATGTCCCCGGCGATGGCCGGCTCATCATCGCCAGCCGCGCCTACGAACTCAACGACGGCCGATGGGCCTACGAGTACGCCGTCCAGAACATCAACTCGCACCGCGCCGTCTCCGGATTCTCGGTCCCGATCGGCGCCGCCGCCGCGGTCACGGCGATCGGATTCCACGATGTCCCCCACCACTCCGGCGAGCCGTACAACCCCGCCGATTGGTCGCCCGCGCTCGCCCCGGGCACATCCGTCTCATGGACCACCGACCCCTTCGCGGCCGACCCCAACGCCAACGCGATCCGCTGGGGCACGCTCTACAACTTCCGCTTCGAGGCCCGGACCGCGCCGATCGATGGAGCCGCAACGCTCTCGCTCTTCGGTCCGCCGACCTCCGCCAGCCCCGCCCTCACCGTCGAAGCCGCGATCGTCCGTCCCGACGATTCGATGTGCCGTGCCGACATCAACCGCTCCGGCGCGGTCTCCATACAGGACTGCTTCGACTTCCTCGCGGCCTACTCCGCCAACAACGCCGCCATCGCCGACTTCAACCACGACGGAACCATCACCCTCCAGGACCTCTTCGACTTCGTAGCCGAGTTCTTCACGCCCTGCCCGTAGAAAACGCCCGTTCGGATCGTGAAAGGGAATGTCGCGGTTCCCAAAATGGCCGTAACGGCCCTTGTGACGGCCGTCATTGTTCTCGTGACGGCCGTAACGACTCCTGTCACGACCGGAACTGTTCCTGTGACGGCCGCAACAACCCCTGTGACGACCGGAATTGTTCTTGCAACGGCCGGAACTGTTCCCGTGACGGCCGTCACGATCGTCGTTGCGCTCGTTGAACGTTCGGGTTATGGCCTCAGCAACCCCGATACGGACGCCAGAACCGCTTGCACCCCCCATCACCCTCGGACCACAACCCCCACGCCCTCACATCCGCCCCCGCCGGTTGCCGCCGCGGCGACCTCAGCCTATCGTCTCGGCCCCGTTCGGCCCCCCCTTCCCCCCCTCCCCCCCACGCCCCCCCGGCCGAACCGTCGGAGTTGGTCCCCATGCCCAAGAACAAGAGCCACAAGGCCAGCCTCAAGCGCATCCGCATCACCAAGACCGGCAAGGTGAAGCACAACCGCGCCTTCGGCAAGCACCTGCGCTCCAGCAAGAGCAGCAAGCGGCTCCGCCGCCTCCGCACCGACAAGTTCATGGCCAGCCCCGAGGCCAAGCGCCTCGAGCGGCTCCTGTTCCGCCGCCTCCGCGGCCGCGACCAGGCCCGCGCCACGCTCAAGCGCAGCCCCACACCCGCCGAGCGCAAGAAGGCCCAGGCCGACAAGAAGGCGCGGACCGCCGAGACCAAGTCCAAGTCCGCCGCACGTCCCTGAGATCGGCCTCTCAGTTCCCAGTTCCCGCTTCCGAGTTCCCCCACCGTTCGTCGGGATTTGAAGCACGGCCCCGCGGCCGTCCCCGTTACGAACCCACCGACGGAGTTCCACCATGCCCCGCGTTCGTAAAGGCGCTGCCCGCACCCAGGCCCGCAACCGCATCCTCCGCCTCGCCCGCGGCTACTACGGCTCCGGCCACACCAGCAAGTACAAGGCCGACTACGCGGTCATCCGCGCCGGCGTCTACGCCTTCCGCGACCGTCGCCGCATCAAGCGCGACATGCGCCGACTCTGGATCACCCGCATCACCGCCGCCTGCCGCATGCGCGGCGCCCGCTACAGCCAGTTCATCAGCGGGCTGAAGATGTCCGGCATCACGCTCAACCGCAAGATGCTCAGCCAGATCGCCATCGAGGACCCCAAGGTCTTCGACCAGCTCTGCCAGATGGCCGTCAAGGCCTCGCGGGCCACCGTCGCCAAGGCCGCCTGAGCGCGCCCCGCGGATGCCACGGTGCCGCGGGCGATATCCTGATCCGCGATGCCCAACTGGTGGGTCAACTCGGTGCTGGAGTACGGCGGCCCCGCGCTGCTGTTCGCCTCCATCATCTGGGTGATCGTCTCCATCACGCTGCACGAACTGGCCCACGGCTGGGCCGCCGTCTCCAGGGGCGATCCCACCCCCATCGACAGCGGCCACATGACCTGGAACCCCCTGGTGCACATGGGCCTGCCAAGCCTGCTCATGTTCGCCCTCACCGGCATGGCCTGGGGACTCATGCCCGTTGATCCCTCCCGCATGCGCGGCCGACACGCCGACGCCTGGGTCAGCTTCGCCGGACCCCTGATGAACTTCGTCCTCGCCATCGTCTGCATCCTCGCCAGCGCGGTGGTCGTCTACATCAACCCGACCTCCCTCGCGGGCATGTTCGATCGAGCATCCGACCACACCCACGCCAAGGTCCTGCTGTTCTTCGCCTACGGGTGCTGGCTCAACATCGCCCTGGGCCTGTTCAACCTCCTGCCCGCGCCGCCGCTGGATGGATCGCGCATCGTCGCCTCCTTCTCGCGACAGTACCGCGACATGCTCCACACCACCGGCGGTCAGTTCGGCGGCATGATCGTGCTGATCATCGGCTTTGTCTTCGCCCCTCGCCTCATCGGCGGCATCGGGCCCTGGGTCTGGAGCGAGTCGCTCAACCTGATCTTCAGGGGCCTCAACGCGGCGGGACTTGCCCCAAGCCCCTGACTCGGCCTCCGGTCCGTCCATCACGGCGCGTTGCGCACGGATCGGCCCTCGGACGTCGTTCGCGCTTCGGGCTTGCCCTCCCACGCGCCCGCGTTGCACCGCACGTGCGTCTGGTAGTACGACAGGTCCCACACGCCCACCGTGTTGTCCGCGCTCCCCGAGACCAGCGTCCTCCCGTCCCGCGACATCGCCAGCGTCAGCACCAGCCGCTCGTGGCCTTCCAGCGATGCCAGCTCGCGCCCCGTGCGGACATCCCACACCTGGATGACCGGGTCGCGGCAGCACGAGAACAGCAGGTTCCCGTCGGGATGAAACGCCAGCCCGAACACATGCTGGCGCGCATCGCGGATCACCCGCACGCACTCGCCCGTGCTCGCATCCCACAGCCGGATCGTCCAATCATCGCCCCCGGTGGCGATCGTGCGGCCGTCCGGCGAGTAGCACACCGCCCGCACCTGCGCCCCGCCGTGACCCTCCAGCCGCCGAACCGGCGTGCGCGTTCCGAGGTCCCACAGCGTGCACACACCGTCCCCTCCCGCCGCGGCGAGCGTGCGCCCGTCCGGGCCGAAGGCGCACTCCACGATCCGGCTCGATCCCGATTCCAGCGGCCCGCCCTCCGCGCCCGTGGCGACATCGAACACCCGGATCCGCGGCCCGCCCCCCGCGACCACAAGCCGCTCGCCATCGGCCGTGCAGCCGATCCATGTCGTCAGCTCCGGCCCCACTCCGAACCTGCGCGGCGGGCCGCTCGGCACGCCGTCCGAGCCCGGCATCCAGCGCGTCAGTGCCCCCGCGCGATCCGCCACGATCAGCCCCCCGGACCCCGGCACGAAGCACGCCGCCGTGAGCGGGACCGCCTCGCCCTCCGGCGCGGGCGAGGTCCACACCAGCGTCCGATCCGACGCTCGCCAGACCCGCGCCCGTCCGTCGGCCGATGCCGCGGTGAACAGGCCGCCGTCGGCGCTGAACCGCACGAAGAACACCGTGTTGGTCGGCTCGGTCAGCCGGTGCAGCCAGCCCCGAGAGCGGGTCTGCCAGACGCGCACCCGATCGTTGGCCTCGCAGATCCCGGCGAGCGAACCGTCGTGCGAGAGCGACGGATACCCGCGCATGGCCACGCTCGTGGACATGCTCGACAGCAGCTCGCCCGTCCGCACATCCCACGACAGGTAGTCCCGCTCGCTGCCCGACGACAGCAGCGCCGACGAGTCGCCGCTGAACCCGACGAAGTTGATCCACCCGCGGTGGGCCGCGATCTGCATCGGCGGCGCACCGGGGTTCTGCGTGTCGAACACCAGCAGCGTCGAGACAAACCCGGCCACCACGCGCCGCGTGTCCGCGCTGATCGCCGCGACCTGCAGCGACGCGTTGAACACCTGCGACCACACCGAGTCCGGCACGCGGAACGACCATTGCACCACGCCGTCTTCGGTGTGCCACACGCGGATGAACTTGCCATCCCCCGCGACAACCAGCCGGCCGTCGTCGGTCACGAACGGCCTGGGGTACGCGGCCACCCCGGCGCCGAGCACCGCCACCCGCTCCGCCGGTTCGACCGTCCAGATGCAGATCCGCCGCTCCCGATCTACCGTCACCAGCCGCGTGCCATCGGGGGTCGCCTCGGCGAAGGTCAGATCCCGCAACTCGGGCCGAACGATGCGCCGCCGCGCCCCCGACTCTGAGTCGATCACCACCAGACCGTCGGGGTCCCGCGCCACGCTGAACCGCCGCGGCCGCGCGGTCGTCAGCGGTCGAACCTCCGCCGGCAGGGTCGGCGCGTAGTTCCGCATGAACCGTCCGTCGGGCAGGGCGCGATACTCCTGCGCACCGTCCGGCCGCACCAGCCGGATCGCCTTGCCATTGTCCACGAACTCCACCAGGTCGGCCCCCGGCATGACTGGGGCGTGCAGGAGGCTCGGGTGGCGGGAATACAACTCGAACAGGGCCCACGCCGCCTGGGTCGCCTCGGGCGTGGATCGGAACCCCAGCGCGGGATCAGCCAGGTCCGCCCCGGACCGCAACATCTCCGGCCAGATCAGCCCCTCGGCCTGCGCGCTCGAACCGCCGATCCCGCTCAGCCGGCCCCGCTCGATCGTGCTGGCGCTCAGCGCGCTGGCCAGAAGTTCGCGCTGGCTATCCAGCCGCCGCGCCGACCACGCCATCGCCACCGCGAACGAGGCCAGCACCACCAGAAACGCCGCCGCAACCGCGACCGCGGCACGATGCTTGGCCGCGGCCTTGCGCAGCACGTACAGCGTGCTCTCTCGCTTCGCATCGATCGCGCGCCCGTTCAGGAGGTTGTCGATATCCGAGCGCAGCCCGCCCGCCGTCTGGTACCGATGGGTCCGGTCCTTGTTGAGCGCCTTGCCGACGATGGTCCGCAGGTCATCGCTCGCGGGTTGATCGTCGGGTTGGACCACGCCCAACGGCTCCGGAGCACCCGCCGTGATGCTCGCGACCGCGCCCGTCAACGAGCCCTCGGTCCTGTACGGCCGCCTCCCGGTCAGCACCTCGTACAGCATCACGCCCAGCGAGTACACATCCGACCGCGTATCGACCGCATCCGGATCGCCCGAAACCTGCTCGGGCGAGGCGTACGCCAGCGTGCCCGCAAACTCGCCGGCCCGCGTCACCCCCCCTCCCCCCCCAACCCCCGCACCCCCCGCCCCGCCGCCGACCGCCTCGACCTCGGCGCCCGTCAGCAACCGGCGGGCAATCCCGAAGTCCACCACCCGCGGGACGCCGTGCGCATCGACCAGCACGTTCGCGGGCTTGAGGTCGCGATGGATCACGCCGTTCTGGTGCGCGTACTGAACCGCATCGCACACCGCCGCCACCGCTCGCAACTTGGTACCGACGGCCTCTCGCGCCGAGACCCGATCGCCCGAGGTCGCCGCATCCAGCCGCCTCGCCCACTCGTCGAGCGTCACGCCGTCCACGAACTCCATCGCCAGCGCGTAGCGCCCATCGGGCAGCGCGGCGCTGTCATACACCGTGACAAGGTTGGGGTGACGCAGCCCCGCGGTGATCTCCGCCTCTCGCTCGATGCGCCGGCGCCCGCGCGACTCGCGCGGGCCGGGCTCGAGCATCTTGATCGCGACGCGGCGCTTGGTCTGGGTCTGGATCGCCTCGTAGACCGTGCCCTGCCCGCCCCGGGCGATCTCCGAAACGATGTGATAACCCGGCAGGATGTCCGCCGGCAGCGGAGAAGCCGCCGGCGCGGCGGCGACGGCCGCTTCGCCGACCTCACCCAGAAACTCACGCATGAACGCCGCGTTCTCGCGGATCATCGCCGCGCTCGCGCGGCACGCCGCGCACCCCGCCACGTGCGCCGCGATCCGCTCGTCCCGCGACCCCTCGGCGAGCGACCGCTCGATCTCGTCGGCCGTTGGGCACGCCGAGACTTCCCCCGATGAAGATGGCGGATCCGATTCCTTCAATCCTCGTCAAACTCCTGCGTGAACTGGGCCACGATGTCCCGCAGTTTCTTGATCGCCCGGTTCTTGGCCACGTACACCTCGGCCACGCTCATCCCGCAGTCCGCCGCCGCCGCCTCGGGCGGCGTGTTGCGCACCGCGCACAACTCGAACGCCCGGATCGTCCGCGGGTCCATCCGCGTGTCGGACCGCAGCGTCTTGAGCGCACGCTCGAAGATCACCCGCCGCCGCGCCGTCTCCCACGCCTCGGTGATCGTGCGGTCGTCCGGCAACTCCACCAGCGCGGAGTCGCCCCGCTGCACGCGCCGCCGTTGACGAGCCCTCGCCATGTCGATCAGGCGGTGCCTCGCGATCGAGATGATCCACGAACTCAACCGCCCGCGCGATCGGTCGTAACTCCCCGCGCGATAGTCCGCGGCGAACTGCGCCAGCGTCAACTGCGCCACCTCGCAGGCGTCCTCCTCGCCCGCGCCCTGCGAGCGCGCAAAGGCAACCAGCACCGGCCGGTAGCGATCATCGAACTGACGCCACAGCCCGTCGTTGGAAGGGCTCTTGAGCGAATCCAGGAGTTGGGTGGTGGTCTGGGTGAACACGGCGATCGTGGCGGGTTGCCCGGCCGCGGGATCATTGGTCGAATCCGATCGCCACGCCCACGAGACCCGGAGAGGTCGATCCCGACACGCCCCTCACGCTACCCTCGACCCATGACCTTCGACCCCAACGCGGCCGCCCAGCCCGGCTCCGGCATCTTCGGCCTCCCCCACACCCGCAAGCAGGCCGGGATCGTGCTGATCCCGATGCCCTTCGACGCGACCACGAGCTACGGCGGCGGGACCGCGCAAGGACCCGAAGCCGTCTTCAACGCCTCGATGCAGGTGGACCTCTACGACCACCAGTTCGGACGCACCTACGAGCGCGGGATCTTCATGGAGCCGATCAGCGCCAGGTTCACCTCGCTCTCGCGCCAAGCCCGCGCACTGGCCCGTCCGATCATCGAGAAGGGCGGAGCAGCTTCACGCGACAAGGCGGCCGTTGCCCGCGTGAACGCCGCCTGCGAAGCCGTGAACCGGCACACCCATCTGGAAGCCGTGAAGATTCTCAAGGAAGGCAAGATCGCCGGGCTGATCGGCGGCGACCACTCGACACCGTTCGGGTTCATCCGGGCGTGCGCCGAGCACGCGGCAGGGCTGAAGGGGAACAAGGGCCTCGGCATCCTCCAGATCGATGCGCACATGGACTTCCGCGACGCGTTCGAGGGGTTCACCTGGTCGCACGCCTCGATCATGTTCAACGTGCTCACGCGCATCCCCGAAGTCAGCAGGCTCGTGCAGGTCGGCGCCCGCGACTACGGCGAGGGCGAACTCGATTTCGGACGCTCGCGCAAGGGTCGCGCGCACACGCACTTCGACTTCGACTGGGCCCGACGGCTGGACGCGGGCGAAGTGTGGGAAGACCTGTGCAAGCAGGCGATCAAGCCGCTGCCGAAGCACGTGTACATCTCGTTCGATATCGACGGCCTCGACCCCGCGCTCTGCCCGCACACGGGAACGCCGGTGGCCGGAGGGCTCTCGTTCAACCGCGCGTGCGTGCTGCTGGAACTGCTGGCAAGGTCCGGACGGACGATCGTCGGGTTCGACCTGAACGAGGTCTCGCCCGGCTTGAAGCCCAACCCGAACGAGCCGGAATGGGACGCCAACGTCGGCGCGCGGGTGCTCTACAAGCTCTGCGGGGCCGCCGCGGCCGCGAACTCGTGACGGGCTGATGGGCGGAGCCGGTGATAGACGGTGTTCCTGGAGGGCCGATCCCCCCCGCCCCCTCAACCACTCAAGGAGCACCGCATGTCACGCCTTCGCCAATGCAGCCTGATCGCCGGCATCCTCGCGAGCCTGTCGGCGCCGCACTCCGCCCGCGCCGACGAAGTGTTCAGCAACCTGGGGTTCCAGCCGGGGAGCATCACGACCCTGGCGCGGAGCCCATTCCACGTCGCGGGGTTCTTCGAGGGCGCGGTGGCGTTCACCGTGCCCTCGGGCAACGGGTTCACGCTCACGGCCATCGACCTGCTGGCCGCCTCGCCGGACACGACCACCGCGCAGATCCACATCTACGCCAATGAATCGGGCGCGCCGGGCGCGGAACTGGCAAGCCTGACGCTCAACGGCCTGGCCGGCGCCGAGGCGCTGGTGACAGCCACACCCGCCGGCGGCAACATCGTGCTCCAGCCCAACGCGATCTACTGGGTCTCGATGACGGTGGACTACACCGTGATTGTCGAGGGCCCAGCCGCGCTGCTTGTCCCGCACGAGGCCATGTGGCGGCACGTGACCACCACCGGGGTCGTCTCATCTCGCACCACGCCGACGGGGTCGTGGAACATCACCGGTTTGCTGCAATCGCCGAGCCTGCGCGTTCGCGGAACACCGATCCCGCCGGTCGGCGCCTGCTGCAACCCGCGGGGAGGCTGCTACATGCTCGCGTCGGACGTCTGCCAGGCGTTCGGCGGGCGGTTTCTCGGCGGAACCACGGCCTGCGCAACCTCGAGCTGCCCGAACACGCTGCCGACCGGCGCGTGCTGCCGCGGGCTGGCCTGCGCCATCGAGCCGATCCTCACGTGCACGGGTCGGTTCGAGGGCGAGGACACCGTGTGCACGCCGATCGTGGGCGTGAACCGCTGCTGCCGGGCCGACTTCAACGCCAGCGGCGCGCTGAGCGTGCAGGACCTGTTCGACTTCCTGACCGCGTACTTCGCCGGTTGCCCGTGACCGCGATCCGAGGGTCGATGACAACAGCCCGGCGCGCCGTTCGGCGTGCCGGGCTGTTGTGGTGAAGGGGCTTGGGCTGTGCTGCCTGGGCTAAGCGACCTTGCGCTTGCGGGCCTTGCCGACGGTCTGCTGGGCGCGGAGGGCGCGCTGGTCCGGGCACTCGACCAGGCTCTCGACCATCTCGAGCGGCGTGTCGGCCCAGATATCGGCGCCCATCTCCTCGGCCAGGCCGTCGGCGCGGTTGAAGACGCCGCCGCCGACCGCGATCTGCAGGTTCGGGCACGCGCCGCCCTCGCGGACACGGTCGATGATGCTCCGGATCTCCGGCAGGTCGTGGGCGTCGGAGCTGAACATGAGCAGGACATCGGGCCTCGCGTCGTTCACGCGGGCCATGATCTCGTCGCCGGCGATGCCGCCGCCGCCGAATCTCATGGTGAAGCCCGCGGCCTCGAGCAGGTCCACCGCCATCTGGGCGCCGAGCTCGTCGGCATCCGACGGGCCGCAGAACGCCAGGACGGTGCGGTTGCGCGAGGTGTTGAAGGGGAGGCTCGCGGCGGCTTGATCCACCAGCACACGCAGCAGGCGCGAGGCCATGTGGTGGTTGATGGTCGTGAGTTTGTCGTCACGGAACAGTTTCTCGATGTGCTCGTGCGAGGGCCAGAACACCTGCTCGATCAGCGCCTCGGTGCTGCCGAGCGTGCGCTCGGCCTCCTGGACGACCAGCCGAGCCCGCGGCCGATCGCCGTGGATCAGCGCCTCAAAGAGTTTTTCGATCAGAGCTTCTGCGCTCATAGGAAAGTTCGCTCCGCCACCGAGTGGCCCCGACGCGCCCGGCTCCGCCGCGTGCGTCTTGTGTGGATTGCACAGTGAGGCGCGCGTCCTGCTCCGCCTCAGACTTCCGACCATCCGCCAGCCCGCCTTTGGGCCGCCGGCATCGCTCAGGTCATGGTGCGATGTGGGTCTGTCTATCGAGTGCACGATGCTTCGGGGGCACAAATCCGGGGTGCACCGCGGGAGCACATCGGACGCGGCTGATAACGCGCAAGTCGGCGTAACACGACCGGTCGCGCTGGGGCTCGACTTCTTATCAGACGGGACCCGGCGTCGATACCCCTCACAGCGGCGAAGCGTCGGCCCAATAACAGTTGCAGATCCCGAGGCTCAGCCGCGCAACGCGGGTGTTGACAAAGCCGGCAGCGGCGAGTTGCCCGACGAACTCCGACTCGCTGAGAAACGAGGCCACGGACTTCGGCAAGTACTTGTACGCACCGGACTTATCGCCGCTGATCCACGTCGCCGTTCGGGGCATGATCCGCCGGCAATAGACGTTGTTGAACCAGCGGACGGGCGTGAGTCGCGGCTCGGCAAACTCAAGAACGACGACTCGGCCCGAATCGCGCAAGACCCGCCGAAACTCGCGCAGCGCTTGCGCGGGGTCCTGAACGTTGCGGATGCCGAACGCGATCGACACCACATCGAAGCTCGCCTCGGGGAACGGCAGGCTTTGCGCGTCGCCCTGGAGATAGGTGACTCGACCCGCCGCGACCCCGAGGTGGCGCGGCAGCTTTTCCCGCGCGATCTCGAGCATTTCCGCGGTGAAATCGAGCCCGACAACCTCGGCCGCGCCGGCCCTGGCGAACGCCTCGGAGAGATCGCCCGTTCCGCACGCGACATCCAGTACGCGATCGGTCGGCCTGATGCCGGCTCGGCGCACGGCGAATCTCCGCCAGGCCTGATCGCGTCCGAGGGAGTGCAAGCGGTTGTTGAGGTCGTAGGACCGCGCGATGGCCGCGAACATGGAGCGGACTTTGGCCGGCTTGTTCGCGTCGTTGTGAGGGTTGGCGGCGAGGTCGGCATCGGACCAGGCGGGGGATTTTGTGGCCGCGGAGGGCATGGGCGATGCTAGTCCGGTCAGGCGACCCGCTGTTGATCGGGAGGGGGTTGAGCCGGCGTGATCGGCGGGGCCTTCCAGTAGCGTTTCCAGTACTCGTGGGTGCTGAATCGAAGCCGCAGGTCTTCTTCCGGCGCGTCGGCGGGGAGTTCCGGGAAGAGCCGGCGAACTTGGGCGATCTCCTCCGCGGTGAGGGGCGTGGTGCGCGCAAAGGCATGGACGAGCGGCGGCCTGGGCGAGGTTCGCGGTTGAGGGGAGACTTGCTGACCATCCGCCGGATCGACCTCCTCCGCGGCCTGAGTTTCCGGCACCGGTCCCGGGTCGGACAGGCGGAGGATGGCCGTGGCCGCGAGCCGGGCCTGGGTCTCGTTGGTTGATTCACGGACGATTCGGATGAGGCGTTCGAGGGCTTCGGACTTGGCGTCTTGGAGAATCATGGGGTGCTCCGTTTGTCTTGGCAATGACAGGCAAACAATAACCGATTTTCCTATCGTTGTCCAGACAAACCATCGCGAATTTGGAGTTTTTTTGGGATGAACAAATACCTATATAGGGGGTGTTTGGCATGGGACACCCATTTGAGCTGACGGACGGGGTGTCCGGCCCTCGGTGCGTGCATGCCCCTGCTGCGCGTGAACGGCGGTGCGCCGACGTAAAGTGCGTGGCGTTCGATCAACAGTGCGGTCAACAAAGGAGCGGCAAAATGGGGATGATGACGACGCGGATGGCGCGATGTGTGATCGGGCCGGTGGCGGCCGCGGCGCTGGGGGCGTGCTCAACCAACCCGACGACGGGCCGGAGCCAACTGGTGTTCATGAGCGCCGAGAGCGAGCGCTCGCTGGGGCAGCAGGCCGCGCCGCAACTCACGCAGGAGTTCGGCGGCCGGGTGCAGAACACCGAACTGAACAACTACATCACGGAGATCGGGAACAAACTGAAGGACCAGACGGAGGTCGATGGTCCGAAGCGCGTGTGGGAGTTCACGCTGCTGGACTCGGATGTGATCAACGCATTCGCACTACCGGGGGAGAAGGTGTTCATCAGCCGCGGGCTGGCGGACAAGCTGACCAACGAAGCACAGCTCGCGGGCGTGCTGGGCCACGAGATCGGCCATGTCATGGCGAGGCACAGCAACGAACGCATGAGCCAGGGCACACTGGCCTCGATCCTGGGGCAGGGCGCGGCGATCGCCGTGGGCGCGGCGGTGAAGGACCCGACGCTGGGGCAGGTGCTCCCGGCGGTGGCGACGCAGGGCGGGCAGCTCGTGGTGCTGAAGTTCAGCCGGGAGCAGGAGAGCGAGGCGGATGTGCTGGGCATGCGGTACATGAGCAAGTGCGGGTACGACCCGCGCGGGCAGATGCAGGTGATGGAAGTGCTGAAGGCCGCGGCGGGGAGCGGGAGCGGCCCGGAGTGGATGGCGACGCATCCTCTGCCGCAGACGCGCATCGACGACATCAGGAGGCTGCTGGCCAAGGACTACGCGAACACGCAGAACAACCCGAACTACCAGTTGTTCCCGGAGCGGTACGAGCAGAGGTACCTCTCGATCGCGCGGCGGATCCCGGAGAAGAAGCAGGCGGAGCCGAAGACGCAGAAGAAGACTCAGGCGCCGATGGGGATTGATGACCACGGGCGGCAGCGGATGCTCGCGGAGATTGTCGTCGAGGATCCGACGACGTGGTGCGCTCTGTGCCGGGAGACCGAGTCGTTGGGACGGGGGCATTGATGCGGAGCGGCAGGGTTCGTTTGCCGGGTGTCGTCACGATCAGGCTGTCGCCAAGCTGTGGTGTCCCCTTCGGGGGCTTCGTGTGTTTTGCGCTCTGCTCTCGGGGTGCTAACGCACCCCGACTATCGATGTGGCGCCGCTGCGCGGCTGAGGAGCCCACTCGGCGGTTGGCGGTCTTGATGGGGCAGGGAACAGAGGCGGCCCGGAGCGGCCGCTACTGGCAACGGCCGCGTGCGGGGCGGGCGAGAGGCCGTGGTGACCTGCCCGGGCATGTGCCGTGGGATGGACCGGGACCAACGTTGGCTGACGTGCGGGACGCCCGTCCCACGAGCACCGTCGTGGTTACGCCGACTCCTTGCGCTTGACACGCAGGTCCTGGAGGCGCGGCGGCTTGATGACATCACCGGCGTCGATGACGTACTCGGCGCCGCGGTTGGCGGCCTCGGGCAGGTCGTACATGAGGCCGATCATGACCTCTTCGATCACAGAGCGAAGGCCGCGGGCTCCGGTGTCGCGCTTGAGGGCCTTGGCGGCGAGGGCCCGCAGGGCCTCCTCGGTGAAACTGAGTTTGGCGCCTTCGAGGGCGAACAGGTGCTGGTACTGGCGCATGAGCGCGTTCTTGGGCTCGGTGAGGATGTTCACCATCGCGTCGAGCGTGAGGGGCATCAGCGGCGCGATGATCGGCAGTCGGCCGACCAGTTCGGGGATCATGCCGAACTCGATCACATCGTCGGGGCTGACCTGCGAGAGCACCTGCGCCCGCTCCTGCTCGACCTCGACCTCGTTGAACGTGCTGGTGGCGAACCCGATCCGCTTCTTGCCGATGCGGCGGCGGATGATGTCCTCGATCCCGACGAACGTTCCGCCGCAGATGAAGAGGATGTGCGTGGTGTCGATCTGGATGTACTGCTGCTCGGGGTGCTTGCGTCCGCCCTGCGGGGGGACGTTGGCGAGGGTTCCTTCGAGCATCTTGAGCAGGCTCTGCTGCACGCCCTCGCCGGAGACGTCGCGCGTGATGCTCACGTTGTGCGACGTCTTGCCGATCTTGTCGATCTCGTCGATGTAGATGATGCCGCGCTGCGCGGCCTCCACGTCGTAATCCGCGTTCTGGAGCAGCTTCAGCAGCAGGTTCTCGACATCCTCGCCGACGTAGCCCGCCTCGGTCAGCGTGGTCGCGTCGCCGATGGCGAATGGGACGTTGAGGATCCGCGCGAGGCTTTTGGCGAGCAGCGTCTTGCCGCTGCCCGTGGGGCCCATCAGCAGGATGTTCGACTTGTCGAGCTCGACGCCCGTTTCTTCCTTCTCGGCGTGCAGCAAGCGCTTGTAGTGGTTGTGCACCGCGACGGAGAGGGACTTCTTGGCCTGGTCCTGGCCGATCACGTACTGGTCAAGGAACTCCTTGATCGACCGGGGCGCGGGGATTTCCGTGAACAGCGAACTCGCGGAAGAGACCTTCCGCCGCTCCTGCTTGAAGATGTTCTGGCACAGGTCCGTGCAGTTGGCGCAGATGTAGACGTCCGACGGCCCCTCGACCATCGGCCCCACATCGCGGCTGGTCTTGCCGCAGAAGGAGCAGGTCGTGACCTTGCGGCCGCGAAACCCGCTGCTGTTGCCGCCGCTCTGATCGTTGCGATTGCCGGGAGGCGTCGTAGGCATCTCGGGAACTTCCTTGCGTGGGTCCCGGCGTGGAGCCGGGGGCTCGAAACATCCTTCGTCCGTCCATCTTCGTCCGTCCATCATCCGTCGCGGCCAACTTTGCGGCGAGTGGGAAACACCTGCCGCAAATCCTACCAAACACCAGCTATCGGCGGACCAGCCGGTCGGCTCCAATCGCGTTTGGCACGATGGGGTCTTCAACATGCCGCCAAACATCCGATCCGTCAAAGACTCCGCGAAGATTGCTCCAACTTTGCCGCAAGTCTACGCCCGGCTACCGGACCCGGGACCCCTTATCGCCCAAAGGCGGCGAGCGCGTCGCCGACTGGAATCTCGCCGCATTCCTATTGGTCCGCCCTCGCCGACCTGCCGGATTCCCCCGGCGAAGCCCTGCCGTCGTTCCGCCCCGGCCTGGTGGCGTCGCCCGCGTTCGGAAGTGCGTCGCCCCCTCCGGCCCGTTGCGGGTTCTCGGCCGGTTTCGGTCCGCCCGTGGAGCGTCCGATTTCCCGGGCCGAGTTGATCGGAGGGTGGCTCGAATCGCCCCCAGCGGATAACCCCGCACCGGACGATGGCGACATTTTTCGGATGATGCGCTGGCGCATGGCCTGGTATTCCTCTTCGGAAATCTCGGCGCGCGAGCGCATGGCGCGGATGTCTTCGAGGAGCGATCCGGCGCCGGTGTTCACGGCGTTCTTGTCGAGCAGGCGCTTGCGCAGGGCCATGATGACCAGCCCCAGCGTCAAAACCGCCGCCATGAGCAGCCCGACGACCAGGAGCAGCCGCATGGGGCTCTTTTCCGCGGTCGTCTGCGCGAGCGTGAGGTTGGCGATGAAGTGGATCATTCACGATCATCCGCGGTGGACCGATCGCGCCTCAGGCCGACGCGATCGCCTCCCGCACGGGCAGCAGCAGGTTCGGCACGATGCGCCGCTCCAGCAACTCTTCGCCGCAAGCGACCAGCCGGTTGTAGACCTTGCCCAGATCTCGCACGTTTCCGACCGGGCCGTGTGTTCGCAGGATGAGGTACAGGCTGATGGGGTGCTCGTGCAACTCCTCCATCGAGGGTTCCTGATCCGACTTGGCCCGCGCCCGCCGGCTCGGCCCCCCCCCGCCCGCCCCACCCGCTCCTCCACGCAGACCGTGCCCCCCGCCCGTCCGGGTCTTCACCTCGAAGAACGCCTGGATGTCGCTGGCCCCGGCCGCGCCCCCCCCCGGGACCGGATCATCGATCAGTGTAACGCCGAACACGGGCTGGCACTCGATCGGCAGGTGCGAGGGATGATCGCAGAGCGTCGCCAGTCGCGAGCCCCCCATCAGCGCCGAGAACACGATCGCGTCGTGGTTGCCGCCCGCGAGCAGGTCGAACCCGAATAGAACTTCGAGGTGGTCGATATCCAGGGGCGAGATGTCGAGGAAGTACGGCGCGGCCTCCAGCACGAGGCGGTGCAGGTCGTGGGCATCGGCGTCTCGATGGTGGTTCACGCTCCCCGAGCGGACGCTGGTCTTGCGGACGGACATCCACTGGTAGGCGGGATCGCCGCCGGTCTGCGTCGATTCCAGAGCCAGTTCGTTGGCGTACCTCCGGAACCGGCCCATCGACGGGCGCGCCTTGCTCACGCGATCAAAGAGCGACAGCACCGTGTCGCGGCGGAGGTGAAGGTCCATCTTCAGTCCGAGCCGCTGGTTGAGGTAGTGGTCGTGGCAGAGCGAGGCGTAGTCACTGGGCATGGGAACGATTCGCGGAAGGAGAACCGCCAATCAAAGCCCGGGGGCCGCGTCGCGTCGTGCAACCGACAGGCCGCCGGCTGAACCCGTGGTCAGCACCTCGACGACCGCATCGACCCGGCCGAGGTCGGCGAGCACGACATCCGCGCCCGCGTCGGCCAACTGCTGCCGCGAGTACTTGCCGGTTGCCACCCCGACCGAGCGACACCCATTCACCCGCGCACACCGCACGTCGTGCGGCGTGTCGCCGATGATCGTCACCCGCTCGGCGGGCAGGTCGATCCCGCGACGCTTCTTCACGCGGGCGAGGGCCACCCGCGGCAGGTGATCTCGCCGCGGCGGCTGGTGCGGCGAGTCATCGCCCCAGACCGCGGGCTCGAACCACGCGGGATCGATCCCGCACGACCGGAGCTTGAGCGCGCCGGTCTCCTCGAAGTTTCCGGTGAGGAGCCCCATGGGTGTGCCGAGCGCGCGAAGCCGACCCAGAACCTCGTGCACGCCGGGCAGCACCGTTCCCAGCGGTCCGCCGCGTCGGGCCGACAACGCGTGCAGTTCCGCTCCGTAGCGCTCTCTGAACGCCGTGAGGTTGGCGTGGGTCGGCTCGTGCCCGTTCAACTCCAGCATCTCAACCAGCAAGAGCGGATCAAGCCTTCCGGCAAACTCCAGGCCATCGGTGGTGAACTCCGGATTGAACAGCGCACGACCCGCATCTCGCATCGCGGCGATTCCCGCGCCGGAGGTGACCAGGAGCGTGGCATCAATATCAAACAAGATCAACCGATCCATCCGAGCGTCGCCTCTCTATCGGGCAATAAAGAAACCGCTTTCACCCGTGATTTCGGCGGTTTCGTTGGCTTCCTCGCGGGTGATGAACCCGGTCATCGCGCCGCGGACTTCCGCCCGAACGGCGTCGATCGCCCCGGGTGATCCTTGCGCTTCCATGCAGACCGTGCCGTCCGGTTCATTGCGAACAAAGCCCGTGACCGGTTGCCCTCGAGCGATGGACCGAACCGTCGCCCGGAAGCCGACACCCTGCACTCGACCGTGATATCGGACGATGAGTCGCATCGAAGGCGATGGTAGAACCGTTCTGAACTGAGGCTTTCACCGCCGCGGCGGCCGCATCGAAGGGCGTCGATGGTATCGGACGGTTGCGATGGATGCGGAGGTGGCGCTGTGCGCAACTTGCGCGTTTTATCGGGGATACAGATTGACCGAATCTCCAGCGATGCTACCTTTGGGTTGTCCCGGTGAGTGCTCAAACCCCGGATCCAACTCGCGTCATGGCCCTCGCGCCAACGAATGACCAGTGGATCAAACTCTCGCGAGCACACCGACAGGGGACCCGATCGACGGTCGGCTCGCGAGTCGAACTTCGACGCCGCGAGTCCGGCTCCAATCGCACCGCTTCGGCGTGCGTCAGTTGGCGGTGATTCGGGCCATGCAGCCCGGACCCGGTTCGAGCGTGGGTACTGTCGTTACGCGACCGTTCGATGTTTCGCGGTGTGTGTGTGTGATCTATCGGTCGATCTCGCAATGATGCGAGCGTGCCGCGGCGGGAGTTCTCCCGACGGCGCGAACAGCAGGGAACGCCGGCCAGCGCGCCGACAAGAGCCGACCTAGGGATGCTGAGCCTCTCGGGCAACTCCGTCTCCGCGGGTTTCGACGACAAGCGCCGCGTCCTGGACGCGACGGACATCGTTCGTCTGGTCGGCGAGCACATCGCGCTCAAGCAGAAGGGGCGCGAGTATGTAGGGCTGTGCCCGTTCCACGACGACCACACGCCCTCGATGGGGGTCGTGCCGCACAAGCAGATCTACCACTGCTTCTCGTGCGGCTCGGGCGGCGATGCGCTGTCGTTCGTGATGAACTTCCACAAGATGACGTTCCGCGAGGCGCTCGAGTTCCTCGCCGAGCGCGCGGGAATCAAGTTGACGCCGCGTGCTCCTCGCCGCGCGGGGGCGGGCGAGATGGGCGCCGAACAGGACGCCGACTCGGCCGCCGGCGCCGACCCCGGCGCTGACCGCGCCTCGCTGATCCGGGCCAACCAGACCGCGGGCTCGTTCTTCCGCGCGATCCTGGCCCACCCCGAGCACGGGCGCGCCGCCCGGCTGCTGGTGCAGAAGCGGGGCCTCTCACCCGAGATGGTCGAGCAGTTCGAGCTGGGCGCCTCGCCGGACATGTGGGACGGCCTGCTCCGCACGATTCGGGGCAAGAACCTGCAACCCGCGGTTTTTCACGCCGCGGGCCTGCTCAAGGCCCGTGAACCCGGGGGTGGCGGCGACGGCCACTACGACGCGTTCCGCAACCGGCTGATGTTCCCGATCCACGACCAGATCGGGCGCGTGGTCGCGTTCGGAGGCCGGCGGATCAACGACCAGGACGACCCGAAGTACCTGAACTCGGCCGAGTCGCCGGTCTTCAACAAGTCCGCGACGCTGTACGCCCTGCACCAGGCCGCGCAGGAGATCCGCAAAACCCGTCGCGCGATCGTGTGCGAGGGATACATGGACGCGATCGCCTGCCACCAGGCGGGCGTGCGGAACGTCGTGGCCACGCTCGGCACGGCGATGACCACCGCCAACGCCCGCATCCTCCGCCGCCTGTGCGATCAGGTCGTGCTCCTGTTCGACGGCGACGAGGCCGGGCTCAAGGCCGCCGAACGCGGCGTGGAAGTGTTCTTCGCCGAGCCCGTCGATGTCCGCATCGCGACGCTCTCCAGCGTGACCGACGCCAAGGACCCCGACGAGCTGCTCAAGCGCGATGGGGGTCGTGAACTTCTCGACCTTGCGATCAAGCGGGCGATCGACCCGATGGACCTGCTGTTTGCCGGGATGCAGCGCACCGTCCAGGGCCAGGGCCTCTCGGCGCGCAGCCGCACCGTCGAAGAGTTCATCACCCGCCTGTGCGAACTGGGCCTGGGACGCGTGGACAAGGTCCGCCAGCAGCTCATCATCAAGCGCATCAGCCAGATGACCGACATCGACTGGGAGACCATCGCGGGACAGATCAACAACCGCCGGCGCATCGTGCGCCCGCGGGCTTCGGGCGGCGCCGACGAGCCGACCGACGCGGCCCGCCCGCTCACCGCCGCCGAACACCTTCTGGGCTGCGTACTGTGCGAGCCCTCGCTCATGCACGCTCTCACCGAGGATCAATCGCCGCTGCTCGAGCCCGACTCGTGCGCGCTCGGCCCCATCCGGGAGGTTGCCCGCGCGGTCGCGAGGCTCGTGGTGGACGAGCGCCCCCCGAGTCTCAAGGAAGTCCTCGCGATCCTCGACGATCCGGAGTCGCAACGGGCCGCCACGCGGCTGGCCGCCGAGGTCGAGCGCGTGACCGAGGCCGACGCTGAACGACTCCACAAGCATTGGCGCGACCGGCTTCGGGCCGCGACGCTGGAGGCGGCCGCAACCGCCGGCCCGGGCCCTCTTTCTCCCTCTACCCCAGCCTCCGCAGTTTCACAGGCTTCACAGCCCCGAGGCGACGATTGGTCGAACCTCGTCGAACTGGGCAGGAACATCAAGGAAAACCGTCAGCGGCTCGGACACGACCCGCGGGCCATGCCGCGGGTGGGCATGTAGCAGACTCACGCCGCGGCTCCGTCAGGACGGGCGATTCGAAGACGTACTTCACGCGAGGATCATCAGACAAGTCGGCAATCGGGCGCATCGGTGGAACACTTTGGAGGAATGACGATTCGAGCGGGTGTCGGGCATCGCGAGGGTTGGCTGAACGGTCGGCAGGTTTGATGTTCACGGACGGAGTTGGTGCGCGGCGGGAACGGGGGATGGGGTGGGCGCAGGGTGGGCGGGGTGCGGGCGTCAAGGGCGCTCGTTCGGACGGTGGTTCGGTCCGCAGGAGGCATTTGTGACTCTCGATCTGCATCCCGCTTTGGTTGAACTGGTCCAGGTCGGTCGTGACCGCGGCTGGCTCTCGTACGAGGAACTCAACAACACCCTCCCGGACGAGTGGGTTGATCCCGAGCGCCTGCACGAACTGCTCGTGAGCCTCGATGAGGCCGGGATCGACCTCATCGACGAGATGGAGTACCGCACCCGCTGCTTCCGCGAGTCTCGCAAGCGCAACCGCGCCAACGCCGAGCACGGCGCGGCCTCGAGCCAGCCGCTGCTCCCTCGCCCGGGGCGCGCCATGAGCGTCGCCGGCGGCGACCGGCTCGGGCCGGTGTGCTGGGGAACCAGCAGCCCCACCAACCCGGTCCTCCCGGGCATGGGCCCCGGCGCCGCGCCGGCTCCCGCCGCGCCCGACCTCAAGCCCACGGCCAGGACTCGGAACACCGAGCCCGAAACGCCCGAGATGGCGTGCGAGGCCGACGAGGACGAGGAGCAACTCGACGACGAGGCCCTGCGGCGCGAGCTTGCCGAGGCCCTGGCGGCCGAGGGCGCCAAGCGGATCGACGACCCGGTACGCATGTACCTCTCGCAGATGGGCTCGATCCCGCTGCTCACCCGCGAGGAGGAGATCCGGCTGGCCAAGAAGATCGAGACCACTCGGATGATCTTCCGGCGCCGGTGTCTGGAGAGCGACTACATCGTGTCGCAGGCGGTGTCGATGCTCCGGCAGGTCCAGACCGGCGAGCTCCCGTTCGACCGCACGATGCGCATCTCCACCGCCGAGAGCAACGCCAAAGACAAGATCATCAAGCGCATTCCCTACAACCTCAACACGCTCGACAAGCTGCTGGCCCTCAACCGCTCTGACTGGGACAAACTCCAGGAGGCCCGGGCCGCGGCCAACCCCGAGCTCGTGGGAGAGATCGTCGAGCGCATGGCGACCCGCCGCCGCAAGATGGCCGCGCTGACCGAGGAGCTCAGCCTCCGCACGGGCAAGATCATCCCCCTGATGAAGAAGCTCCGCGGCATCAGCAAGAAACTCACCGAGCTCCAACTCGAGCTCCGCAAGGCCGAGAAGGCGGGCAAGAAGTTCGATCCCGACGATCTCGCGGTCCTGCGTGAGGAGTTCCAGGGCCTGCGCGGCCTGGCGCTCGAGGAGGCCGAGGACCTCGCCCGTCGGGCTCGCGATCTTTCGACCGTCTTCTGGGAGTACGAGCAGGCCAAGCGCGACCTTTCCGGCGGCAACCTCCGCCTGGTCGTCTCGATCGCCAAGAAGTACCGCAACCGCGGCCTGCCCTTCCTCGACGTCATTCAGGAGGGCAACACCGGCCTGATGCGCGCGGTGGACAAGTACGAGTACAAGCGCGGCTACAAGTTCAGCACCTACGCGACGTGGTGGATCCGCCAGGCCATCACCCGCGCCATCGCCGATCACGCCCGCACGATCCGCATCCCCGTGCACATGATCGAGACGATGTCGCGCCTGCGCAACATCCAGAAGATCATGACGCAGGAGACGGGCTGCGAGCCCACGATCGAGGAACTCGCGGAGCGCGCCGGCATGGGCGTCACCGAGACGCGCCGCGTCATGAAGATCAGCCGTCACCCCGTCAGCCTCGACCGGCCGGTGGGCGAGAGCGAGGACAGTTACTTCGGCGACTTCATCGAGGACGAGCGCACCAGCGCCCCCAGCGAGTCCGCCGCGCAGGACATGCTCAAGCAGCGCATCGAGCAGGTGCTCAAGAGCCTGACCTACCGCGAGCGAGAGATCATCAAGCTCCGTTACGGCATCGGCGACGGCTACACCTACACGCTCGAAGAGGTCGGGCGCATCTTCAAGGTCACGCGCGAGCGCGTTCGTCAGGTCGAGGCCAAGGCGATCAAGAAACTCCAGCACCCCGTCCGCGCCCGCAAGCTCGCCGGGTTCATCCCCGGCACGGTCGCTGCGCAGGACAGCCACGCGACCAACCCCGAGCCGGCGATGGCGGATTGACAACACGCGCGGTTGCGGACAACGCAGAGTTTGCGGAGGAAGCCGGGAGGGCGCAGGGTTGTAGCCCGATGTCTGCAACTGCGCCGCGCGCTCTGAGACTTCTCCGCGCCCCCCCGCGTTGTCCGGGCGCCCGGCCGAGTACGCTTCCGACGAAGTGAAAGCTCGCGAACTCGCCAACCTCGGCATCCCCGATGGTGAGCCCCTCCGTCTTGCCGTCAAGTCCTGCGCCCGCGCCGCGCAGGCGGGTCTCTCCAAGCAGGCCATCCGCGATGCCATCCACGGCGTCATCGCCAACCCCGACGGGTACAGGAACGACCCGCTCTTTGACCGCCTCGCGGCCGAACTCTCCGCCAAACCCGCCGTGCGCTTCGTCGAGCGAGAGTCTCCCGCCCGCTTCCGCAACTGGGGCATCGGTCTCGAACCCGAGTCGATCGCTCAGATGGAACGCGCCTGCCGCCTTCCCGTGACCGCAGCCGGCGCGCTGATGCCCGACGCGCACGTCGGATATGGCCTCCCCATCGGCGGCGTGCTCGCCACCGAGAATGCCATCATCCCCTACGCCGTGGGCGTCGATATCGCCTGCCGCATGCGGCTCACCGTGCTCGACCTTCCCGCCTCCACGCTCGAAACCGATCACGGCCGGGAGCGGCTCGAACGCGCCATCGAGACCGAGACCCGCTTCGGCATCGGCGCATCGTTCAAGAAACCCCGCGAGCACGCCGTGCTCGATGCCGAGTGGTCCGACTCCCCCATCACCTCCCGCAACAAGGACAAGGCCCGCAACCAGCTCGGCACCTCCGGCTCCGGCAACCACTTCGTCGAGTTCGGCACGCTCACGCTCGCCGAACCCGTCGCCGCGCCGGCACCGACATCCTCGGATCATGGCTCGGGGGGATCGGGCTGGAACTTCTCGCTCCCCGCGGGCACCTACCTCGCGCTGCTCTCCCACTCGGGCTCGCGCGGCACGGGCGCGGCCGTGTGCGACCACTATTCCAAGCGTGCCATCGCCCGTCACCCCGAACTTCCCAAGGACCTGATGCACCTTGCCTGGCTCGACCTGACCTCGCACGAGGGCCAGGAATACTGGGCCGCGATGAACCTCATGGGCCGTTACGCCGCGGCCAACCACGAGTGCATCCACCGCCACATCGTCGCCAACCTCGGCGCACAGCCGATCGCGTACGTCGAGAACCACCACAACTTCGCGTGGGAAGAGACCCACGACCTCGGCGACGGCGCGGGTCCGCGCAGGTTCATCGTCCACCGCAAGGGCGCAACTCCCGCGGGGGAGGGGGTGCTCGGCGTGATTCCCGGCTCGATGGCTGCGCCCGGCTTCGTGGTCCGGGGCCGCGGTTCGGCCGAGTCGCTCCGCTCAGCGAGTCACGGCGCGGGGCGCGTGATGAGCCGCAACAAGGCGCGCGAGACCTTCGCGTGGGGCAACGTCAAGCGCGACCTCAAGGCCGCCAACATCCACCTCATCAGCGCGGGCATCGACGAGTCGCCCGGCGTCTACAAGGACATCCACCTGGTCATGGCCCAGCAGCACGACCTGGTCGAACCCGTCGCTCGCTTCGACCCGCGCCTGGTCAAGATGGCCCCCGAAGGCGAGCGCGCCGAAGACTGAGCGTGCGGCCCGGGCGCCCGCCGGGCTCATTGCCCCGTCGTGGTCGTCGAGGTCTTGGGCTTGGCCGCGGGCTTGGCCAAGGGCACGATCTTGGGCTTCTCGAACTCCCGCACCGCCGGCTCTCCATCGACCGGCCGCAGCGGGATCGGCGCGGTGGGCTTGAACACCGTGGCCTTTTCGTCGGTCGCCTCGCTGTCCTCGGGCCGATCGTTGAGGGCGGTGGCCTGCGAGGCCTCGAAGATCTCCGCGCGCAGGCGGTCCTGCTCGGTCGCGAACGTCGCCGCGATCGCCTCCTGACGGGACAGTTCGTACAGCAGCCCGACCACCTCCGAGTACGACATGTCCAGGCCCGGCGCGGGCTCTTCGGGCGTCGGCTTGTGGGCGAGGTACTCGATGAACTCGACCAGTTTGTCGCTCACGTTCTGCTGGGTGGTCTCGCCCGTGCGCGCGTTGCGGTACATCATCCGCACCGGGCAGGTCTCGCAGTCGCTCCTGAGCATGAAGCGATCCGACCACGCCGTCACCGTTGACGGCTTCTGCAGCATGACGACGCCCGCCGAGCGCTCGCGGGGGTTGCGCGCGGCCTCGGAGCCCCCCCACCCTCCACCAAAGATCACGATCTTCGGCGCACCCTGCTGCGTCACGTACACCATCGGCGAGCTCGACGGCACGCTCTCGAGCACGAACTTCGGCTGGCGCGGATTGATCCCGACCGCGACCTTCGGTATCACCCCGTCGAACCGCTTGCTGACCGCCTCGTACGCACCCACCCGCACCTCCAGTTCCGGCGCGTTCAGCAGGTCGAACAGCGCGATCCCGACGTTCGGGTTCCGCGGGAGTTTGGCCATCAGCCGGATCGCCTGCAGGCGCACCGACGCCGGCGCCGACTTGGCCAGTTCGATCAGGTGCGGCGCCACCCGGGCATCGTTGTGGAACGCGCCCGCCTCCAGCGCGGCCATCCGCGGCGCGAACTCGGGGTAGTCGTACATCGAGTTCAGGAACGGCACCGCGGTCTTGCCGATCGCCTTGAGGCAGCCGCACAACTGCCGGCTCATCGACGGGTTGGCCTTGAGTTCCTCGACGTACCGCTTGGCGAAATCCTGCGGGAAAGCCTGGTCGATCCGCGTGTACCGCAGCAGGTCGAGGAATTCCGCCGGATCGTCCTTGTACGCGCGGGGGATGCTGATCGCGACCGTCTGCGCCACGATCGCCTCGCCGGGGGTTCCGCTCGCCATCGAGTCCGTGCCGCGCCCGCGCGCCGTCTGCCCCATCTCCCCGGGCTCTCGCGGGAAGCTCGCGTTGATCGCCGCAACGACCGAGCGCGCCCGCGAGTGCGAATCGGTGTCCAGCACGAGTTCGAGTTTCAGCGGCTCGGTCACCCTGCCGCCGCCCAGCACGCGCCCGCTCGTGCGCGTGATCAGGGCCTCGCTCGGTCCGCCCGCCGCGGGCTCAGTAAACGGGTTGACGTAGATCGGCCCGCGGGCCTCGGCGAGCTTGCGCGTCTTGTACCCGCCGAACGTCGTCGCCGGGCCGAGCCGCAGGTCGGTCGTCCACAGCGTGCCGCCCTCCAGGCTCGTTACCGTCGAGCCCGGCAGCGTCCGCACCGCGACATCGAAGTCGCTTTCCTCCGGCGCGCCCGGCGCGATCTTCGCCTCCACCACCACCACCGCGACATTCGGGCTCCGAAGGAACTCCTGCGGCGACATCCCTTCCAGAACGCCGACCGCGTTGCTCCCTCGCCCCACGCCGTTGCGGGAGAGCTCGCGCTCCATCGTCGCGAGCACGTCCGGCCGGATCTCGCCCCCGCCCGTCCCATTGAGATTCACCACCAGCCCCAAGCCCGAGACCAACTGCGGCTCGGTGCCGTTGATCGAGCCCTCCGCGCCGATCGTGCCCCGGAACACGTCCGGCACATCACGCAGCGGCACCGCGGCCACCTTCTTGACTTCCTTCGGGGCGGATTGGCAGCCGCCTCCCCACACAGCCCCCGACACGCACATCAGCACCGCCGCCAACCGCCGCGCGTGGGCACCGACCAACCGGGGACTTGCGTTCCGCATCCGATTCACTCCGTTTCCGGCTCACGCGGCGGCCCGTGGACACGCCGTCCACCCCCCCCGCCCCGCGTGCGCTCCCCTACGGGCCATACGCAGCCCAGAGGCTAGGGATGAGCCCTCACGGAATCGAATCCCACGGCTGTTCGGCAAGTGATGCACGCCGCCGCTCGTCCGAAGTCTGGAGTTTTCCACCACCGGCACCTCTGACCGAGGACGCGGTTATCAGACCGTGCGGATTGCTTGAATTTTTTGCCTTCTGTAAGTCTTTGCGTGGCAATAATTTAAACACAACTGCCAGTTTCTCCCCAGAATATGCCCAGCATTTTGCGTTTTCTCGGGTTGATGCCACGATAGGTAGTGGTATCCTCCCGATCCTTCGACGCGGCGACCGTGTGAACCTCCCTACCTTCACGCCCTCGACCCTTCCAAAGACCTTTCAGAGCCCGCCCGGCTACCGTTCAGATACCGAAATATCAAGACCCACGATTCTCAAGGCGGAGCACGACGCTCCCCGCTTGCTCGGTTGCCATTTCCCGCGAATCGGAGTCGCCGATCCCATGCCAGTCCTGTGTGATACCCAGATCCGCGAGTTGATCCCGATCGAGCCCTTCGCCGAGGCCGTCAAGCGTCCGGGCAAGGTTTCCTTCGGGGTGTCGAGCTACGGCTACGACATCCGGGTCGGCTCGCGTTTCAAGATCTTCACGCCCACGCCGCGGACCGGCGGGATCACGATCGTCGATCCCAAGGCCTTCAGCGAAGACCTGTTCGTGGAGATCGACACCGCGGAGCGCGGCGTTGATCACATCATCATCCCGCCCAACTCGTTTGCGCTGTGCGAGACGGTCGAGACCTTGAGCATCCCGCGCGATGTGCTGGTGGTCTGCCTGGGCAAGAGCACCTACGCACGCTGCGGCCTGATCGTGAACGTCACCCCGCTGGAGCCGGAGTGGAGAGGCAAGGTCACGCTGGAGATCTCGAACACCACGCCCCTGCCGGCGAAGGTTTACGCGAACGAGGGGATCGCGCAGTTGGTGTTCCTGAAGGCGGATCGCGTGTGCGCGGTGAGCTACGCGGACAAGGCGGGCAAGTACCAGGACCAGCGCGGGCTCACACTTCCCAAGGTCGATTGAGGTTCAGGCCGGTCCGGGTGCCGCGTCCGCATCCGAGGCCCTTCCACGTCGTCGGTTCGCGTTCCGCGTCGATTGGCGAGCACACGCATCATGAAGATCACACGCAAGTTCACCACCGCCGGCCACGACCCATTCGCCTCCGTGAAGTGGGCGAGGCGGTCCAGCAAGATCACCAACCCCGACGGCTCCATCGTCTTCAGGATGGATGACGCCGAGGTTCCCGAGACCTGGTCGCAGCTCGCGACCGACATCATGGTCTCCAAGTACTTCCGTAAAGCGGGCGTTCCCCTGCGGGACGAGAGCGGGGCTGCTGTTCTCAACAAGGATGGCAGTCCCGTTCTCGGCCCGGAGAAGTCGGCGCGGCAGGTGATCCATCGCCTGGCCGGGTGCTGGAAGCACTGGGGCGAGAAGCACAACTACTTCGACACCCCCAACGACGCGCAGGCGTTCTACGACGAGCTGGTCCACATGCTCGTGCACCAGATGGCCGCGCCCAACTCGCCGCAGTGGTTCAACACCGGGCTCAACTGGGCCTACGGCATCACCGGCCCGGCCCAGGGCCATTTCGTGCCCGACCCGTACACGGGCAAGGTGGGGCTGGCCTCGGATGCGTACTCGCACCCGCAGCCGCACGCCTGCTTCATCCAGTCCGTCGATGACGACCTCGTGAACGAGGGCGGCATCATGGACCTGTGGGTGCGCGAGGCCCGGCTGTTCAAGTACGGCTCCGGCACGGGGACCAACTTCAGCCGGCTCCGCGCCGAGAACGAGCAGCTCGCCGGCGGCGGCAAGTCCAGCGGCCTGATGTCGTGGCTGAAGATCGGCGACCGGGCCGCGGGCGCGATCAAGAGCGGCGGCACCACGCGCCGCGCGGCGAAGATGGTCTGTCTCGACATGGACCACCCGGACATCCAGAGCTTCATCAACTGGAAGGTCCGCGAAGAGATCAAGGTCGCCGCGCTGGTCGAGGGGATGAAGCACCTGGGCAAGGACCAGCAGGAGACGGCGAAGAAACTCGGCCTCAATCTCGACTACGACTTCAACGGCGAGGCCTACGCGACCGTCAGCGGCCAGAACAGCAACAACTCGGTGCGCATGTCCGACGAGTTTTTTTCCGCGCTGGACGGGGACGGCCAGTGGAAGACGACCAACCGCACGACCGGCAAGGTCGCCAGGACGTTCAACGCCCGGGACCTGTGGGACGACATCGGCTTCGCGGCGTGGAGGTGCGCCGACCCGGGCGTGCAGTTCGATTCGACGATCAACGCGTGGCACACCTGCCCGAGCGGCGGGCGGATCAACGCCAGCAACCCGTGCAGCGAGTACATGTTCCTCGACAACACGGCGTGCAACCTCGCGTCGCTGAACGTGCTGAGGTTCTACGACTCGCCGACGCGGTCGTTCGATGTGCTCGGCTACGAGCACGCCATCGATCTGTGGACGATCGTCCTGGAGATCAGCGTGCTCATGGCCAGTTACCCGTCGTCCGAGGTCGCGCGGCTCAGTTGGAGGTACCGCACGCTCGGCCTGGGCTACGCGAACCTGGGCGCGATGCTGATGCAGGCGGGGATTCCCTACGACAGCGACGAGGCCCGCGCCGTGTGCGCGTGCCTCACCTCGATCCTCACGGGGCGCAGTTACCGGCAGTCGGCGATCATGGCCGCGCAGCTCGGGGCCTTCCCCGGCTACGCCGACGATCAGGGCAACATGCTGCGGGTCATCCGCAACCACCGGCTCGCGGCCCACGGCGTGCCGCGCTCGGCCGGCAACTACGAGGGCCTCGCCATCCCGCCGGTGCCGATCGACCACGCGCTGATCAACGCCGGACGCGTCAATCTGAGCAACGCCGACGACCTGCTCGACCACTCGACCCGCGCGTGGGATGAAGCGCTCGCGGCCGGCGAGAAGTTCGGCTACCGCAACGCCCAGGTCACGGTCATCGCCCCGACGGGCACGATCGGCCTGCTGATGGACTGCGACACCACGGGCATCGAGCCCGACTTCGCGCTTGTCAAGTTCAAGAAGCTCGCGGGCGGCGGGTATTTCAAGATCGCCAACGACAGCGTGCGCCCCGCGCTCGAGGCTCTGGGCTACGCGCCTGAGCAGATCCACGACATCCTGCGTCGCCTGCTGGGCGCATTGACGGTCGATGTGCCCATGCCCGCCGGGACTGAAAGCGGCATCGGCCTCTTCGGCGGCAGCTTCCGGGAGTTCCTGCTGGGCAAGGGCCTGGTCGAGGCGGACATCCGCCGCATCAACGATGCGCTGCCCGGCGTGTTCGAGCTCGGGTTCGCATTCAACGCGTGGACGCTCGGAGACGAGGGTCTGGAGCGGCTGGGGCTCGACCCCGCGGCCGCGAAGGCCGATCCCACGTTCAACCTGCTCTTGCACCTGGGCCTGGACCGCGGCGCGATCGGCGCGCTCAACGACGTGATCTGCGGTACCCAGACCATCGAGGGCGCACCGCACCTCTCCGATGCGCACCTGCCTATCTTCGACTGCGCCAACAAGTGCGGCAAGTACGGGCAGCGGTTCATCGCCGCGCAGGGCCACATCCGCATGATGGCCGCGGCGCAGCCGTTCATCTCCGGCGCGATCAGCAAGACCATCAACCTGCCCAACAACGCGACGGTCGAGGACATCAAGGCCTGCTACCGCATGAGCTGGGAACTGGGGCTCAAGGCCAACGCGCTGTACCGCGACGGGTGCAAGCTGAGCCAGCCGCTCTCGTCCACATCCGACGCCGACAAATCGGAGGATGCGGGAAAAAAAGTCTCGAACGCCGGGGCGGCGGGTGCGAATCCTGCGGAAGCGACGCCTGCACCCGTCTTGGTTGAAGCCAAGCCCGCGCCCGAGCGTGAAGTCGTGCAGGTCATCGAGGAGCGGATCGTCGAGAAGCTCATCGAGCGCGTGGTGGAGCGGCCGATGCGCCGCCGCCTTCCCGACACCCGGGCCTCGATCACGCACAAGTTCAACATCGCCGGCCACGAGGGCTACCTGACCGTGGGGCTTTACGAGGACGGCATGCCGGGCGAGCTGTTCATCACGATGGCCAAGGAGGGTTCGACGATCGGCGGCCTGATGGACTCGCTGGGCACCGCGGTTTCTGTGGCCCTGCAGTACGGTGTGCCGATCGAGGGGTTGGTCAACAAGTTCACGCACCAGCGTTTCGAGCCCGCGGGCATGACCTCCAACCGCGATATCCCGATCGCCAAGAGCCTGGTGGACTACATCTTCCGGTGGATGGGCATGGAGTTCATCCCGGGGTATCGCGAGGCCAACGCGCCCAAGCGCCCGGGCCAGCTCGCCGCCGCGGAGCCGGTCTCGATCGAGGATTCCGAGGACTTCAACCCCGCGCTCGGAGCCAACCGTCTCCGCCGCACGATCGAGAGTGAGTCACCCTCGGCGCTGAGCGCCGAGCGAACCGTCATGGAGGACGAACCCGCATGGAACGCGCAATCGCCCGATCTGCAGCCACGAAGAACAACCGTCCAGGTGACGACTCGATCGTCTCACGGCGCGCCGGCCGTGGCCGTCGCGGCCGCGTCGAGCGACTCGGGGATGACGCGTGCGACGGCGGTCGTCGCCGCCGCGGGCGGCGTCTCGGTCGCCAGCGTGTCGGCGATGGCTGGGCTCAACGCGGCGATGCGCAATAGCCAGGAGGATGCGCCCGCGTGCGACGCGTGCGGCGCGATCACCGTTCGCAGCGGGACGTGCTACAAGTGCGTCAACTGCGGGAGTTCGATGGGCTGCTCGTAAGAAGCGGACCGACAGACTGACCAAAGGGCCCACTCGCGTCGCGAGCGGGGGCCGGATGAGCCGAAGGCGCGCGGAAGGACCCCCGCCCCGGCGTCGGATGATGGAGCATCCTTCGCCGGATACAGGTTCGGACGACAGACCACGGCGCGCCCCGCGAGCCAATCGCGGGCGCGAGCCACGGAGGAGTCTTTCGCCAACCAGCTCTCCGGCCCTCGCCGGCGCGGCCGCGGCCGGTCCGCCGACTCACCAGCGAGTGCAGCCCCCGATCCCGCGGCCGGACACGCACAAAAACAAAGAAGGCCGCGGTGTGGCGGCCTTCCTGGTGAGATTGTGCCTGTCAGAACGATCGACTCGCAATCAGCGGCGACGGCGGGCGAGCAGCAGGCCGGACATGCCGAGCAGCGCGACCGAGCCGGGAGCCGGGAAGACGCCGTAGAAACTGGTGCCGCCGGCATCATCCCACGGGCTGACGGTGAACGAGTAACGGAACGAGAAGTCCGTCACCGTTGTGCCCACCGCCTCGAAACTGTCGGGCGGGGACATGTTTCCGGCGAGTCCGGCGTTCGTGGCCGAAGAGATCGTGCTGTTGAAGTACTCCCGGAACATCGATGCGCCGTTGTACGACGACTGGTAGCCGTAGCCGGAAACCAGCATGGGTTGAACGGTCACGTTGTCATCGGCGTTGTTGGTGTCCTGGCCGAACAGCGTGCCGCTGTTGGAGGCCATCGCGTTGCCCGCAGGCCCGATCGTTGCCAAGGGAGACCAGATGTCGAACTGGGTCGTGGCCGCGCCGCCGGTCACGAGGAAATCCATGCTCAGAACCCAGTAGTTCAGGTCGACAACGTTGTCCGAATCGGTGTCGAAACCGAACTGCTGTGCCGAAGCGCTGATCCTCGCCATCTGGGCGACGACGTTGCCGGAGTTCTGGTTGAGTCCTTCGTAAACCGGGATGGCTATGAGGCTCTCGTACCAGTAGTAATCGTTATTGCCGTCCAAGTCGAGGTCTTCGATGTTCACCGCGCTCGTCGGCACGGTGTAGACGCCGACCGACGCGCCGACCTGGGCGCGAACGCGGAGAAACTCGGAGGAAACGCTGAATGCCGCGTTCGCGTGGGGTGCGGAGGCCGCGAGAACCACAGCGCTCGCCATCAACATCCGGCCTCTTGCCGAACTTGAGATCATCAACTTATCGCCGCTCATGCTCTTCTCCCGTCTCCGGGCCGATTGCCCGGAGCATGTGCGTTGGTCAGAACTTGGAAGGATGCGGAAGCCGATGTCGGCTCAGCGACGGCGGCGACCCGCAACCAACCCGGCCAGGAGGAGAAGACCGCTCGCGGACGGCGAGGGGATGACCTCGAAGAAGCTGGAGCCCGAGGCGCGGTCCAGCGGAGAGAGCGAGAACTTGAACTCGGTCTCGATGCTCGTCGCAACGCCACCGAGGGGCAGGTACACGCCGGGCCCGGAGCTTGCGCCGCTGAACACCTGCGAACCCACCGTGCTGCCGCCGGCGAGCAGGTCGCCCGGGGCGAACACGGTCGAACCGTTGTAGAACGCGCGGAAGGCGCTGCCACCCGGGTGCAACCCGGCAAAGCTCGCGGTGCCCGCGGGGAACGGAGCGGGCGGCGGGACGTTGGTGATGCCAATGATCGCCTCAGCGCGACCCTCGCCGGAGGGGAACAACGGATGGTTCACGATCGCGGAGTGCACCGTGATCGTTGCGTTGGAGCTGCCCGCGGAAAGGTTGAAGTTGCTCGACACACTCGGATCGGAGTGCAGATCGAACGACAAGCCGTGAACCGTGGCACCATCGCTGAAGGTGAACAGCGAGGTGCTGTCACCGGTCAGGTCGCCCACGCTCCACTGGTACGAGCTGGATCCATCGTTGACTTCGCCGCCTTGCACGGCTTCCCAAGTGTGCGACTCGGGCCCGTTGCTGACCGTCACGCGGACGACGAAACCGGCCTGAGCGACAGAAGCCATGGCCGCGAGACCGGCCAACGCCATAAGTGAACCACAAACGCGCATCTCACTCTCTCCTCTCACGGCGATTAGGCACCGTGGCAAGTAGTCGGCAGCCCTCACCAAGTCGCGATCCAAACGGCACACACCGCCGCAAGGGTCGAACAATCCTGGACCTGATTTGGACGAACCTCTCTCGATCCTCTCAAAACACACGGGCGGTCCTGCCCGTGCAGGTCCGCTATCTCTCGACGGTAAGTTACAGCAGGATTCAAGGGGCGTCAATGGTTATCTGCGATAGATTCCAGAAATTGTGCCCTGGGTTTTCTGTCTGCCGGCCAAAACCCGATCACAAACGCCCTGGGACCGATAATACACCACCCAAACAAGGGGCTTGCACGATGGTGATGTCCTGATAAACTGCTGAATAGGAGAGATGCGGCCGCCCGCGCGATTGATCCAAGGCGATCGGCGCACGCGCAGCCGCGACGAAGTGGAGGATCACGTGACGAGAGCGAACCTGTTGGGGGCGCTCGCCGTGGCCGTGTGTTCTGCCGCGGCGAAGTCGGATGTCGTTGTTGCCGAGGGTGCGGGTTCCGCCTCGTCGACGGAACCGGCGCGGGTTGTCATTCGTTGCCGACCGGGATTGCGCGCGGATGAAGTGGTTCGCGAGCTCCGAGACCGGGGAACCGAGGCGGGTTCGACGTTTGCCGAAACTCTGAAGGGCGTTTCGCGTTGCGGCGCGATCAACTTCCGGCTCGCCGTCGATCCGCCGCCGGCAAACGCCGCGCTGGCCTCGAAAGTCGGGCTCGATCGATTCCTTCTGGCGGATGTTGCGCCGGGCGCCGATGCCTCGGAGGTTTGCCGCGAGTTGGCGGGACGATCGAACGGGGTCTTTGAGCTTGTGGAGCGAGAAGCGATCGGCGAGTTGCACTCGGTTCCGCCCAACGATCTGTTGTTCGCTAATCAGTGGAGTCTGTCGAATACGGGGCAGTCGGTGGAGTCGCAGACAGGCCTTCCGGGCGTGGATGTTGGCTGGCTGTTCGCCATTCCGCCCGGCCTGCCGATGGCCGATGTCATCGTCGCGGTGCTCGATACGGGCTTGAGTCGAACGCACCCGGAGTTCGAGGGTCGAACCGTCCCGGGACGCAACGTCACAACGGGGAACGGAGGGGATCCCAACAACACGGCCGATTGGCCGAACAACTCGCACGGGACGAAATGCTCGGGTGTGATTGCCGCGGCTCAGGGCAACAGCATCGGGATCTCCGGCGTGGCGGCGAACGCCAAGGTCATGCCGATCAAGATCCAGGTCGGCAGCAGCGTCGGCGCGGCGCTGGCCGCACAGGGCCTCACGTGGGCGACGGACCACGGCGTGCGGATCGCGTCGATGAGTTGGGGGATTCCCGGCACGGCGAGCGGCCTAAGTCTGCTGCGGACGGCGGTGCTCTACGCGCACGATTCCGGCGTCTTGCTGCTGTCTTCAACGGGCAACGTGCCGGGCGCGGCCATCAACTTCCCGGCGGCATGGCCGGAAGTGATCGCGGTGGGCGCGACGGACAACCGTGATCAGCTCGCGCTTTTCAGCACGACCGGCCCGGAGATGGACATGGTTGCGCCGGGCGCTTCGATCGAAACAACCGTTGACCAGTTGAACAACCCGAACGGCTACGCCTACGAAAACGGGACCTCGTTCGCCGCGCCGATGGCCGCGGCGGTCGCGGCGATGGTTTGGGGCGTGAACCCCAGCCTGACCGCCGAGGATGTCCGGACGATCCTGATCTACAGCTCGCGCGATCTCGGCCCGGCGGGGTACGACGCGACGTACGCGTGGGGCCGGCTCGATGCGGCGGGCGCGGTGCGCGAGGCGATCGCCACGCTGCCCCGATGCCCGGCGGATCTGTCGGGCAATCGAGTGGTGGATACGGGCGACCTGTTCTACTTCTTCGACCTGTACTTCCTGTACGCGGGACAGACGCAGAACATCCAGTTCCTGGACTTCGACCACGACTCGATGATCGGCGTGGGCGACATTTTCCTGTACCTGGATTCGTGGTTCCGGGGCTGCTGAGCCGGGCCACGATTGATCTAGCGGGTCGTTCGACCGACGACGTACGCGCTGTAGCTGTCGCCGAGTTCGGCGGGGTCGAGCACGGGCCGCGTGTGGAAGCGGGCGCGGTGGTCGATCGCGCCGGGAGTTCTGCCGAAGACCTGGGTGCGGGCGAAGCCGGCTTCGAGCATGGCCTCGCGCAGTTCGGGGGGCGACCAGAGCCTCCAACGGTAGATGAAGGCGTCGTGGAATCTCGCCGCGGGCCGGCCGCGGGCGCGGACGACGAAGTGCATGGCGTTCTCGACCAGCCCGGTGAGGGGGTCGGCCGTGCGCTGCTCCCAGGTGTAGACGATCGACTCGCCGCGCGGGCCCCGCACGCGGGAACGAACCTCGCCGGTGAGCATCGAGTCCGCGCCTCCGTAGAGATCGCACACAAAGCAGCCGCGGCGCTTCAGACGCGAGCGTGTGTGGCGCAGGTAGCGGACGAGCGAGCGGCGGTCGTGGACTTCTCCGATCGAGTAGTTGAGCACGGCGATGAGGTCGGCGGGAGCGCGGACCTTTCGGATATCGGCGCGGATGAGTTCGACGCGCGGAGCGGGATGGGCGTGGGCGAGGGGCTCGGGATCGTGATCAACGGCGACGGCGTGGTGACGGCTTGACAGGGTGGCCCATGCGCGGCTGAGCGCGGCGGTGCCGCAAAAGTCCTCGCCGAGCGTTCTGGGGCTTCCGCCGTGGATGGCGGCGAGGAGGTTGGCATCGCGCGCGGGGGATTGGGCGCACAGTTCGTAGAGGGCGTGGCGGGTGAGGGGGGACGGAGGATTCACGCGGCGGCGGCAAGAAAAGGCAGCAAGACACATCGACAGGGACGCCGATGCCACGGGCTACGCCATGCGGACCCAGCGGATCAGGGTGCGGAGGTTCGGCGGCTTGCCGTACATGAGCACACCGATGCGGAAGATCTTGGCCGCGGCCCAGGCGCAGAAGAGGACCGAGAGCAGGCCGATGAGGATGGAGACGGGGATCTGCCAGGTTGGGGGCGGCTCGCTGCCGCAGAGGCGGATCATCATGACGAAGGGGTTGATCCCGGGCACGAAACTCATGACGGTCGAGAACAGGGAGTTGGGTGAGCGGCTGATGGGCATCCACAGCAGCCAGGGGAGCATGATGATGACCATGATGGGCGACATCAGGGTCTGGGCCTCGCGCATCTCGGAGACCGCGCTGCCGGCGGCGGCCATCATCGAGGCGATGATGAAGAACGCGATGAAGAAGAAGAGCACGAGGTAGACCAGCAGCATGGGGTTGAGGATGTGCATGTACTTGAACACGGCCAGCCCCCCCACCCCGGCCCCCGAGTAGACGAGCAGGATCAGCAGGCCGACGCACATCTGGCCGCAGATCTTGCCGACCATGAGCTGCATGGGCGAGACCGCGCTGAGCAGGACCTCCATGACGCGGCTGGCCTTTTCCTCGACGGTGGTCGTGAGCAGGTACTGGCCGCCGGTCATTACCGACATGAGCAGCAGGAGCATGAAGGCCATCGGGATGAGCATCTGGAGCTCGCCGATGCCCTTCTTGTCGCCGGTCTTGGTGACGGTGAGCATCTTGCCCTCGGGTTCGGAGACCAGGGCGCGGACCTGCTCGGGGGTGAGGCCGGCGGATTGCACGCGCGGATCGGCGGCGATGCGGGCATCGACGATGGCCGCGGCGACCTTGATCTCGATGCCGCGCTGGATGTCCGGGTCGACGCGAGGGGCGGTGAAGACCTCGAAGTCTGCGTACTTCTTCGTCCCTCCCTCGCCCGCTCCGTTGTCGCCCGCCCCGCCCGCGGCCTTGTCGTCCGCGCGGATCGCGCCGAGCGGCACGACGGCCAGAGCGATGCGGGCGTTGGGATCGCGGGCCTTGTCGTGCACATCGACATCCGCGAGCCCGGCCTTGGCCTTCGAAACGTCTGTGTCGGGGGCGAGCACCTCGACGGCGAGGTCGGCTTTGCCGATGAGCTGTGAGGTGGCCAGCCCGGCCGCCATGTCGGCCTGCTGCTCGGAGACGCCCGCGATGGCGGCCTTCTCCTTCATGGCCGCGGTGACCTTCTCGGTGATGGCCCTGTGCTCGCGCTCGACGGCTTCCTTGCTGAAGCGGCTCTGGATTCGCTCGGCGACGCCGCCCGCCTGATCGATGACGGCGACCGAGCCGGTGAGGCGGGGCTTGGGGAGGCGCGTGACCAGGGCGATCCCCCCGGCGACGATGAGGATGAACACCGGCGTCATCAGGACGCCGATGATGAAGCCCTTGGTGAGGACCGTGGAGCAGAACTCCCGCCAGGCGACGTGGATGGTCTTAAGCATGGGCGGGCTCCTCGGCGCGGCCGGAGGGGCGGGGGGGGGCATCGGCGGACTGGAGGTCCTCGCGCCGGAGGGTCTCGCCGGAAGCCTGCACGAGATCGATGAAGACATCCTCGAGCGTGACCTGCTTGAGTTCGATGCGTCTCATCGGGCACGCGAGGGCGAGGCGGCCGAAGATCTCGGGGACATCGGCGCCTTCGGCGAGCCGGAGCGTGAGCGAACCCTTGCCCGGCTCGACCGATTCGACGCCGGGGAGCGATCGCAGGCGTTCGGCGGCGTCGATCGAGGCCCCGTCGAGGGTCTCGGCGACGATCGTCCGCGGGTCGAAGCGGGCGCGGATCTCGCCGAGCGTGCAGTCGAGCACCTTCTGGCCGCGGTGGATCATGAGGATGCGGTCGCAGAGCTGCTCGGCGTCGTACATGCCGTGGGTGGAGAAGAGGATGGTGCGGCCGGCCCGACTCTGCTCCTCGATGAGTTCGCGCATGAGGCGGCGGTTGACGGGGTCGAGGCCGCTGAAGACCTCGTCGAGGATGAGCAGTTCGGGCTCGTGGATGACGGCCGCGATGAACTGCACCTTCTGCTGCATGCCCTTGCTGAGTTCTTCGCAGCGCTTGCGGGCGACACCGGGCAGGTCGGTGCGTTCGAGCCAGTCGGAAGACTTCTTCGAGGCCGCGCCGGGATCGACGCCCTTGAGTTTGGCCATGTAGGTGAGGAAGGCGCCGACGCGCATCTTCTTGTAGAGGCCGCGCTCCTCGGGGAGGTAGCCGATGCGGTCCTTGCTCTCGACGGCCGAGGGCTTGCCGAGCACGGAGAGCTCGCCCGAATCCGGGAAGATGATCGACATGATCATGCGGATCGTGGTGGTCTTGCCCGCGCCGTTGGGGCCGATGACGCCGCAGAGCGAACCCTGCGGGATATTGAAGTCCAGGTCGCTGACGGCGAGCTTGGGGCCGAAGGTCTTGCGGAGTTTGCGGGCGACGATGGCGTCGGGCATGGGGCGATGGTAGCGGGAGCGGGGTGTGGGACTCGGAGTCGAAGGCGGGGAGATCGTGCGGCGCTCCGCGATGAGTTCGGAGAAACGGGTTCCGAGTTCCGAGCTCGGAGTTCCACTCCCGCTACGATCCGCGCACGATGCCGGACCTGGCCGCGAACATCCCCGCCGCGCTGACGAAGAAGCTCGAGGAGCTGTCGCGGCAGTACGGCCAACTCGAGGAGCAGTTGAACGATCCGGCGGTGCTGGTGGACCACCGCAGGGTGCGGGATGTGTCGATCAAGAAGGCCGCGCTGGAGGATGTGGTGAGCGGGTACCGGCTGTATCAGCGGCTGGTGCGCGAGGCGTCGGACCTTCGGGGCGTGATTGCGAGGGGCGGGGGGAGCGGGGACGATGCGGACCTGGCGGCGATGGCGCGGGAGGAACTCCCGGAGATCGAGGCCCGCGCGCTCGAGACGATCGAGCGGGTGAAGGGCTCGCTGGTGAACGCGGATGATCGCTCGGTGGGGAGCGTGATCCTGGAAGTCCGGGCCGGGACCGGGGGCGATGAGGCCGCGCTGTGGGCGCGAGACCTGCTGGACATCTACTCCAAGTACGCGGCGAAGAAGGGGTGGGTGTTCGAGGTGATGGAACTGACGCCCGAGTCGAGCGCCGGCGGCGTGAGGTCGGCGATCGTGAACGTGCGCGGGGAGGGCGTCTGGAGCGAACTGAACTTCGAGGCGGGTGTGCACAGCGTCAAGCGCGTGCCGGCGACGGAGGCGCAGGGGCGCATCCACACCTCCACCGCGACGGTGGCGACGCTCCCCGAGCCCGAAGAGGTGCAGGTCAAGATCGACTGGGCGAACGATGTGGTCGAGGACGTGACCACGGCGCAGGGGCCGGGCGGGCAGAACGTGAACAAGGTGGCGACGGCGGTGAAGCTGTTTCACAAGCCGACGGGGATCGAGGTGAAGATGCAGGAGAGCAAGAGCCAGATCCAGAACCGCGACAAGGCGCGGCGGCTGCTGATGGCGCGGGTGTACGAACTGGAGCGTCGCAAACTGCACGAGGCGCGGGCGAAGGAACGCAACGCGCAGATCGGGAGCGGGGAGCGGAGCGAGAAGATCCGCACGTACCGATGGAAGGATGGGATCGTGGCTGATGAGCGCCTGCCGGGTGAGTATCCGCTGCGGGACATCGCCGCGGGCGAGCTGGCTCAACTGTTCAAGGACTTGATCGAGATGGAGACGGCGAGGCGGCTGGCGGAGCTGTGAGGATCGCCAGGAGGAGTTGGGGTGCGGGGGGAGGGGGAATGGGGGGAAGGAGGGTTTGTCGGGCGGTACCCGGCACAGCCAGCCGCTCAAAGCAGCGGCAGGCTGTGGCACACGGAAAGATCAGGTTGGGCCACCTGCCTGTGGCACACGGAAGGATCAGGTTGGGCCACCTGCCCAAGTCGTGCGCCCCCAGCCATCCGCACAGCCTGCCCAAAGCGGCAGGCTGTGGCACGCGGGCAAAGGTCGCGGCGGTGGTTGTGCCACCCGCCCAAGACCTTCCCGCGGAGAGCCTTTGTGCAAATGTGCGCAACTTGACGGACACTACCAAACCCACCGGTGTCGCCGAGGCACGTATGATCCGGTGTATCGACGATTCGTGGAGGAAGCCCATGCCGCGAGCCACGAAGGGAGCATGTCAACATCGTGACGATCCTCGCCAAGTCGTGCGCCCCCAGCCATCCGCACAGCCTGCCCAAAGCGGCAGGCTGTGGCACGCGGGTAAAGGTAGCGGCGGTGGTTGTGCCACCCGCCGGGCTCCTTCGGTCGTTCTTGCTGCGCTCGCCCTCCCTCAGTCGCCCGCCTGCACGCCGCGGACGACATCGGTACACTTGCACACAGTTCCTCTCATCTGAACTGGTACAGGAAAGTCAGGCAGGTCATTCCAGCTTCACATGCTTGAGGGGTGGCCGGTGAAGCGAGTGGCGGAGTTTCTTGGCATCTCGAATGAGAGTGTCTATGCAGCGAAGTCGAGACTGCTTGCTCGCATCCGAGTTTCTCTCGCCGAACGAACTGCCGAGGGTGAATCTCCATGAAGGGCCAACCTGTCAACTCGCCCGATGAACGCTTGCCGCACAGCCTCGGCGACGATGAGCTCGCCGCCATGATCCGTGAAGCCATGCAGCTTGCGCCGGATCAAGCGACGCAGGCAAGGCTTGAACGGCGAGCGGTTGAGGCCGTTCCACGCACCATCCATGAACACAACCTCGGCCCCAAGTCTCCGGGCAAGGTCGTTTAGAATTATTGGGGATGAGTTTGCTTGCGGGTCGTTTTTTGTGAAGGAGAGAGAGATGAAAGACATTTCGGTCAAACTCGGTTCAATCGCTGCTGTGGCGTTTGTGGTGCTTCCTGCATCACATTCTCAAGCGGCCTACGTCACCGGCTACGAGTGGAATCGCCAGGCCGTCTGGAACGGAGGCACGGGCGATGGCACCGGCAACTTCAACCCGAACAACGACTCCCTCGGAAACCCTGCTTGGCGCTACGCCGCCTTTGGTGGAGGCAGCCTTGGCTCGGCATCTCCTTGGTGGTCGCAGGGGCCTGGAAGTTGGCTTGGGTCGTATGCAGCACCGAGTGGAAACCGCTGGTACGGCGGTTCCGCCATCTGTGAACGGACCCAACTGATTCAGGAATTCGGAGGTGGAGCCTGCCCTGTTGTCGAGTGGTTCAATCCCACTGGAGACGAGGCGACTGTCCGAGTTCACGGCCAGTTCAACTTTGGCTGGGGCCTTGGGGCAAACAACCCCGTGGAGTTCGCCATCGCAACGAGGGATCGGACAACGAACGCAGCATCGCTGCTGTTCGCTGGCGGCGCTTCTCCCTCTGGTCCGACTCTTGCGATGTTTGATTTTCAGACCACGGTTTCGTCGAACCAGTCGCTCGTATTCACCTTTCGGGCTACTTCTGGAAGTCAGGGGTTCTACACCATGAGTGATGCGTTCAGCATCGGATATCTGGTCCCTACTCCTTCCGCAGCGTCGATGCTGGCGGTGGGTGTACTTGGGCTGGCTCGTCGTCGCCGTGAACCTTGAAGGCGATGGTTGGCTCCACGAAGCAGCCGCAAACGTCTGAGCATCTGTAGTGGAGATTGGGAACTACCGAACCAGTGACTGACCTGCCCTGGAAAACCTGAAGTTGTCCCGTCGGTAGTTGAAACCTGACCCGCCCGCTGAGGGGCGAAAGATGGCGGCTCCAAGGGTGCCCGGTCGCGGGAACGACCGGACACCCCCTTTGAAAGGAGCCGCGTAGTGAGAACGT
>JADLCX010000060.1 GCA_020846975.1 Phycisphaerales bacterium | reverse complement strand
GTGACCGACCCGAAGGGCCAGACCTACCTGCGCTACGCGTACCACGGCACGACGGCACGCGCCGACTTCAACTTCGATCGGGCGGTGTCGGTGACGCTCGGCGGTATCGGCGAGGCCTCCACGCTCGCGTACTCGGCGCTGACACCCGCGCCGGCCAACAACAGCTCGTCGGTCCTGGCGAGCGTCGTGGACCGCAACGGGCACACGCACGAGCACTACTTCGACGCGCAGAACCGGTGCGTGATGACTCGCGTGCTCACCGCGGGGCTGCACCCGGGCGAGCCGGCGTTCTACCAGACGCTGTGGACGTTCAACGGCGACGGGCTGGTGACGCGGAAGGACATGCCGCGGGGCAACTTCGAGACGTGGACCTACGACAGCGGCAACCCGTCGGCGCGTGCGCGCGGGAACATGCTCGCGCGGACGCTCCACTCCGCGGGCCTGGGCACGGGCGGCTCGGCCGCGACGATCACGGAGACGTGGACCTACCTGGGCGACTTCGGCGGGTGCTGCGGGACCAACTTCGTCACGCAGCACACCGACGGGCGCGGCGGCATCACCACGCACGACTACGACGCGGCGGGCAACCGCGTGCAGACGACGCACCGGATCCCGACGGTCATCGAGAACTGGGCGTACAACGCGTTCGGGCAGGTGGTGCGGCACATCCATCCCGACAACGGGTCGGGGTGCCGGCGGGTGGACACCGTGGCGTACTACGCGGCCGGGGCACAGAACGGGTACGCGCAGTCAACCATCGAGGATGTCGGCGGGCCGGGGAGCTGCGCGGGCCCCCACTTCGCGCTGGCGACCCAGTACACCTACGACGCCCGCGGCAACCTCGTGCGCCGGGTCGATCCGCGCGGGAACCCCACCGACTACACCTACAACGAGATGGACGAACTGGTCGAGGAACTCTCGCGTCCGATCGGGGCGACCCGGTACCAGACGCTGAGTTTCTACGACGCCAACGGCAATCGCGCGCGGGTCGATTCCCAGAACGTGGACGAGACCGGCGCGAGCCCCGCGGGCAACACGCACTTCACCCGGATCATCGACTTCGAGATCCTGAACCTGCCCGTGCGGACGACGCGCGAACTCGCGGGCGGCGGCGGGAACAACCTTGCGCAGAGCGTCCTGCGCTCCGCCGACATCCCGGCGCCGATGCTGCCGGAGTATCTGGCGGTGGACGTGACGGCGTACGACGCCAACCGCAACCGCACACGCGCGAACACGGGCGTGCAGGTCGCGGGCTCGGATCCCTTCAACGCTACGGAATGGTGGTACGACGAGCGCGACCTGCCGTACCTGATCGTCTCCGCCCCCGGCGCGCCCGGGCAGGGCGGCCAGTCGACGATCCGACGGGACTTCAATCCGAACGGGAAGATCGAGATCGAACTGGTCGCGCTCGAACTGGTGTCGGCGCAGCCGATCACGTACGCCTATGACGGATTTGACCGGCTCGTGCGGAGGCTCGACGAGACCGGGAACGCTCAGAGTTTCTCGTACGACGCCAACCACAACAGGACGCTGGAGCGCGTCGACGGCGAGCTGCTGGACATTCCCGGGAGCGCGGGCAATACCCGGCTGAACGAGCGGCAGTACGTGTACGACGCGATGGACAGGTTGATACGCCGGGACGACGCGTTCTTCGATACGGCCACGCAGGCGCCGATCGGCGACGGCTTTTCAACGAACACCACGACCTACAACGACAACTCGACGGTGCGATCGGCGACCAACGACAACGGCGCCACGCGGACGTTCACCTACGACACGATGGAACGACGGGCGGTGGTCACGGACGCGGTCGGCAACACGTCAACCTCGGCGTACGACGCCAACGGCAACGAGATCGGACGCACGCGCACGGACGTCTCCACCGGCGGCAACCCGGCGCAGGTGTTCACTGATACCTACACGTACGACGCGCTGGACCGGCTGGTTGTTTCGATGGACACCCTGGGGGCTTCACGCACGTATCTGTACGATTCGCGGAGCAACCTGGTGGTCCAGACCGATCGGCTCGGACACGGGACGCGGTACGAGTACGACGGGCTCGACCGGCTGGTGCGCTCGATCCGGGACATGGACGCGACCGGCCCGGACGGCTCGCTACCCGACATCGTCACGCTGCAGCAGTGGGACGAGTCTTCGCGGATGACGCTGCGGATCGACGACAGCGGGAACCCGACCCGGTACGTCTACGACTCGCTGGACCGGATCGTGCGGACGACCCGCGCCGACGGGTTGCAACTGGAGTACCAGTATGACCAGCGCGGCAACCGCGTTCGCCTGATCGACGCGGACGGCACGCAGGTGGATTCGGTGTTCGACGCCCACGACCGGAGGGTGCAGAACAACGTCACCCCTGCGCCCGGGCTGGCGCCCGCTCCGCCCCCGCCGACCAACGGCGGCGTGCTGATGGAAACGTACCAGTACGACGGCCTCTCGCGCCTGGTGCGTGCGACGGATGAGGACTCGAGCGTCACCCGGGGTTACGACTCGCTCGGGCACATGACCCGCGAGACGCAGCAGATCACACAGCCCGCCTCGCCGGTGCGGACGGTGACGGCCGTTTACGACGGCATGGGCAACCAGACGCGGCTGAGCTACCCGGGCGGCCGCGTCATCACACGCACGCACGACGCGCTCGACCGGACCGCGACCGTCGCCGACGCCGCACCGGCCTTTGCGGTGGCCACCTACAGCTACATCGGCCCGCGCCGGATCGAGCGGCGCGATTTCGGCAACGCCACGCGATCGGAGTACACGTACGACGCGCTGGGCCGGCTGGTGCGGTCCATGCACTCCGACACGGTGTCGGGTTCGATTCTCGATGACCGATCCGTCGGCCACGATGCGGAAGGGAACAAGTTGTCGTGGACCGATGCGCTGATCGTTCCGGCGGCGACGCGGACGTACAGCTACGACGCGGCGGATCGGCTGGTCGCTTCGCTCGGCCCGTCGTACTGGCCGACAACCTCGTACGGGCTCGACGGCACGGGCAAGCGCTCGGCGGTTTCCGGCGGCAACGACGCGGGCGCGTACTCGTGCGATCCAACCCTGCCGGTCCCCGGCGACTGCCAGCTCGGGCACTACACCCTGACGCCGATCGACTCGCGCACGTACGACGACGCGGGCAACCTCCGCGGCGCGACCAGCCAGATCGCGACCGTCTCGCGCACGCTGGCGTACGACCACCATCACCGCCTGGTGCGGCATATCGACTCGACCTCGGGCGCGACGACGGTGTACAAGTACGATTGTCTCGGGCGGCGCATCCAGAAGGCGGTCGGCGCCGTGATCTCGAAGTTCTATTACGACGGGGACGAGGAGATCGAGGAACAAAACGCCGCCAACGTCACCGTCGCAACCCACGTTCACAGCAAGAACTCCCGCTGCGTGATCGCGTCGTCGCGGGGCACGGCGAGGTTCTACCTGCACGAGGACGACCAGGGCAACATCGTCAAGGTCACCAACGCCAACCGGCAGGTGACCAACATGACCGAGTACGGCGATTTCGGCAGACCATTCACGCCGAACGGGCCGCAGAGCGGCGACCTGGTCTACAGCATCGACTCGGACAGGGACGCGGGCCCGACGGGCCTGGAACGCGAGGTCGCCGACGATTTCTGGCTGCCGCAGACCAACGGGCCGCTGACGCTCAACGGACTCACATTCCGCGGCGGCTACGACTACGGCGCGCCGCTGCTCAACCCGGATCAGTTCAGGATCCGCATCTACCACAGCGACCCCGGCACGGGCGCGCCCCAGGCGGTGCTCCTGGATGTCTTCCTGAGCGGGCCGCAGGTGACCCGCAACCCGACGGGACGGACGCTGTGCTGCAACGACTTCCCGAACTCGCAGGAGTTCCAGTACCAGTGCACGCTGCCGAGCCCGATCACGCTGCAGCCGGGCATTCGCTACTGGCTCTCGATCCAGAACGGGACGTTCGGCGACCCGACGACCTGGGGCTGGGAAACCAGCGACGATGGCAACGGGCGGGTGAGCGTCCGCGACAACGAGGTCGCGCCGTGGGATCTGGCCAGCGCCGACTTCGCGTTCTCGCTGATGATCGTCGGGCTGGCGGCTCCGAGCCAGAACCCGTTCGCCTACCTCGGCAGGCGCTACGACGCCGAGACCGGTTACACGGTCATGGGCGGGCGCGCCCTCGACCACCGCATCGGCAGTTTCATCCAGGATTACGGCGACACCGACGGCATCCTGGGCGAGTGGTTGGGCATGACCGCCGGCGCGGGGAGTTGGGCGACCTTCGCCCGCAACAACCCCGTGGATACCGAACTGCCGCTCCACCTGGCGTCGTGGTGGGACGGGTGGTTGCAGGTCGCCGAACAGGAGAAGAAGGACGAGAAGAAGTGCTGTGTGGAGAAGTTCGAGGTGAAGTGGACCGAGCCGAGCGCCGCCGCCAAGAAACAGAGCCCGGGATCGCTCGTGGAGATTCAGGTGGAGATCACATTTGGCTCGGTCAAGCCCTGCGACCCGAGCTGCTGCGCCTACTCGCAGCAGGTGATGACCGTCATGACGATATCCGACGGCCCGAACAAGGGGTTCAAGGCCGACACCAGCCCCATGCACGACGATGGATACTCGCGTGACAATGACGGCACGGACGGCAACGACCCGGACGACCAGGACGGCAAGCCCGACAAGAGCGATCCGGGATTCAAGACCAGCGACATCCCGGGAAAGCCGGGGCTTGATGACGCAGACGTCATCGACTACAAGTTCACCGCCGCGCAATACGTGCACGACACGTGCAATGGCGGCGCTCTGGTGGCGCAACGCGGCCCGCACACGGCCCACATCACTGGCAAGGTGCCGCGCGACAACAACAAGACACTGCCCAAGACCCTCGACAAGGACCCGCCGAAGAAGTAGGGACGACTCGCGGGAGATGATCCCTTTGCGGAGACTCTCGGCCTCACCCGCGCCGGCCGGCGAACACCCGGCCGGCGCGATTGACGTCGAATTGCGGGCGACGGGAATCGAACCTGCCAATCCCTCCGCCGAAGGAGCTGGAACCAAAAAGAGTTACGAACGCCGCGGCGGGCGGTGTGCCGGGATTTGGTGAGCGGTGAATAAACCGCACCGCTCACGTCTCCCATTTGCTCACACACGAAGTGGTAACGCCGACCAGCCACGCCACCTCGCCCGTGCCCTTGCCTTGGCCCAGCAGCCCCGCCGCCCGCACCCGCCGCGCCTCCAGCTCCGCCGGAGTACCCTTGGTTCGCATCCCCCTTCTATCCGCAGAGCAGGCCCGCACGTCTTTCGCGGCGCAAAGGTCAATAGAGCCCGCCCTCACTTCGCCAGTTGCAGTTGCTGCAGCCGCGCCCAATCACGCCAGATGCTATCACCTCGCATGGCGATCAACCGCAGGCGTTCGTGGGTGTGGTCATCGGTCTTGCCGGAGCGGATCTGGAGGCGGGTGTATGCCTTCACGGTGGGCAGGTGCTCAGGCTGGACTTCGAGGGCGGTGAGGTAAGTCTTGAGGGCGTCGTCCACGCGGTCGGCCTTTTCGAGTGTGAGCGCGAGATTCATGCGCGGGTCGGGGCTGCCGGGCATGAGTTTTCGCGCCCACTCGAACTCACCGGCGGCGGCGTACAGGTCGCCGCGAGACAGGAGCAGGGCGCCGAGGTTGTTGTGCGCGGGGCCGTGGTAGAGATCGGCGGTAAGCGCTTCGCGCAGCAGCCTCTCGGCCTTGTCGGGCTTGACATCGATCAGGTCGGCGGCGTCGCGCGTGAGTTGCTCGGCCTTGGCGCTGTCGCGGCGAGCCTCGGAGGCGGGCACGTACGGGCCGCTCGCCGACTGACAACCACAGGAAGCGCCGATGACCACGACAGCGAACAGCCACAGCGCGGCCGTTGCGCGGCGATGTCGGTGTTGAGCACGGAGCAGCAGCACATCGATCATTTCACCGACCCTTTCGCATCCCACTTGGTGGATTCCACCGCGATGACCGCCCGAAGGGGCAGGTCGCCGCCGCCGGGCGTCGATGCGGCTGTCTCGCGGCGCGGCTCAAGGTCCACGCGCGCGACCGTCCATCCCGGCAGCCGTTGCCGCCACACATCCAGAAACCGGCCGAACTGCGGGAGCGTGATGGGCGAGAGCGTCAGCGTGGCCCGCGTACGTGTGAGAAAGGCCTTCTCGATGCGCTCGGTGGCCGCTGACTCGGGCGAAAGGCTGGCAAGCGTGGCCGTGGGCAAGCCGGCCGCGGCGAGCACCTCGCTTGAGGCGGTCGCGAGCCGGGGCGCCGAGGACTCTTGGTGACGCCGGAGGCGCTCCGCGGTGGTCCGGAGTGCGCGAACCTCGGTGGCCGCTAATTGCAGCGCATCGAATCGAGCAAGGTCTTCAGCGCAAGCCTGGTTCGCACGAACGGACTGACCGAACAGCACGGCCGAGGCGCCGACGGCAACGATGACGAACAGGATGAGGCCGATGGGCCGCGCCCCGATGCTCATCTCGGCGCTCCTTCCGTTGAGGCCCGCTTCAAGCCCGGCCGCATGCGCAGGTTGACCCGCGTCTGCAGCCCGACCGCCGCGAGGCTCGGCTCATCGAGCTTCCAGCCGTCCGGGACAACCAGAGCGCTGACGAACGCTCCGGCATCGCCCGGCACCAGCACCGAGAGCAAGACGCCCTCGGATCCGATGCTAATCGACTGCGGCTTGGCGCTCGAGGGTGTCGGCCAGGCGGCCAGCACCTGCTGGAGTTCGGCCGCGGCATCGCGAGGACGGTCCTTGCCGGCGCTGAGCGGTGACTCGCCCGAGACCGCACGCGCGAACATGTCCAAGCGTGAACGCTCGGCGTGCAAATCGGCGAGCGTCGCCCTGGGCATGTCGAGCGAGGCCAGCAGCGCGGCCGAGGACTTGCGGGCTTCGGTGCGGACCAGTTCAGCATGGTTCGCGCGCCGAACCGAGCCAATGGCGACGATCCCAGCGAGCATACCGGCGACCGCGGCGACGGCGAAGCGTTTTCTCGCCCGTGCCTGCCGCGCGGCGACCGGTTCGAACTCGCCGATAAGCAGGTTGAAGGCCGTGGGGTCGAGCCCTTCCGCACCAAGCTCCCGAGGAAACGCGCCTGGGGTGAGCGAGACAGTCCCCGGAGGCAACCGATCAAGCTGATCGCGCGGCACGGCACACACGATCAGCCGCGTTCCGAGGCTTCCCGGTTCAGCCTGCCCGTTCACCTGCACGCAGACGGCATGAACCTCCTCGATCGAGACCGGCACCTGATCAACGAACTGCTGCATGCCGGCCGCAGGAACTATACCTGCACGATTCGCTCGGCCGGTGGAAGGAACCTCAAGCCGGGCCCAGTAGAACATCGCGGCATCCCACTGCACGCGCAATGAAGCGGACTGGGGCGGCGGTTCCTGAATGGCCGTGGTCATCGTCCGCCTCCGCTGCCTGCACCATTCCCGATTGCTGTCGCGCCCGCATCGCTGAGCGCAATGACCCGGGTGCGGTCGCGCTCGCGGAGCTCGACAGAGATCTCCGTGATCCGCGCGATGGTGCGACCGGCGATCTGATCGCCCGTGCGCAACGAGAGCAGGCGGTCCGCGTCGGGGTCGTATACCAGGACCGTGAACTCCTCGTGCTTGTCAGCGTTCCCACCGTCGCGCACGATTGCGATCACCTGGACCTTCAGTGGCGGGAGCGGCTTGGGTGGCTCGGCCGGCGCAGGTGGTGCGGGCGGTACGGGAGGGGCGACCCAAAGGGGCGTGCTAAAGGCGGTCAGGTCGAGCGCGGCGAGTTTGCGGCGTGGAAGTGGCTGGTCGGATAGGGGGGGTGGGGGGAGTTGAGAGGCGACTGAGGCTGCGCCGTCGAATGCCGGCACGCCGAGCGGCCGCAACGCCCACCACGCAGCGAGCGCGATGGCGGCAAGCGATGTCGCCGCGGCGAAGTGGGTGCGACGGAGGTTCATGTCTCCACCTCATCCAGCGCCTCAATCACCCGGGTCACCTCGGCGGCGCTCGTCAAGCCTTGACGCACCAGGCGCGAGCCTTCATCGCGCAGCGTGACCATGCCAACCCTCTGAGCAGTGGCCTTGATATCGACGGCCGAGGCTCTTGCGCCGATCAGGTCGCGGATGGCGCCATCGACGGAGAGCAACTCGAACACGCCGGTGCGGCCGCGGAAGCCGGAGTTCAGGCAGTCCGCACAGCCGCGGCCTGCGCACACCGCATGGGTCTTGCGCACGAGCCGTTGTGCCAGCACCGCCGACAGGCTCGACGCGGCGAGGAACGGCTCAACGCCGAGGTCGAGCAGCCGGGCGATCGCGCCCGCGGCGTCGTTGGTGTGCAAGGTCGAAAGCACAAGGTGGCCCGTGAGCGAGGCCTGTACGGCGATCTTCGCCGTTTCTTGATCGCGAACCTCGCCGACCATGATGACATCCGGGTCCTGCCGCAGGATGTGACGCAGGCCGGTGGCAAACGTGAGATTCTTGCGGGGATCGACCTGCGTCTGGCTGACCGAAAGCATCCCGCCGGTCATGCCGGGACCGGATAGGTCGTACTCGACCGGGTCCTCGATCGTCATCATGTTCAGTTCGCACCCGCGCGCCGAACCTCCCGCGTTCATCGAAGCGATCCACGCCAGTGTGGTGTACAGCGTCGTGGTCTTGCCGCTACCGGTCGGGCCGGTGGAAAGGACGATGCCGCTGGTTCTGCCTGTCGCGGCCAGGTATCGGCGTTCGACCGGCGCAGGCATGCCGAGCGCGGCGAAGCTCGTCAGGTGCGGCGAGCGAGACGGATCGAGGAGCCGGATGACGACGCGCTCGCCGAAGGTGCTGGGCAGCGTGCTGATGCGGAGATCGATCCGGCGGGCCGCACCCCCCATCTGATTGGGGGCCGCGCCCGAGCCGCCGATGTTGACCGTGGCACGGCCATCCTGCGGCGAGCGTTTCTCGGCGACGTCGAGCCGACCCATCACCTTGATACGGCCGATCACGGATGATGCGAGCGATGCGGGCAGTTCTCGCGCGGTGTGCAGGGCGCCGTCGAGTCGGTACCGAACGAGTGTACGTTCGCGCAGAGGTTGCACATGCACATCGCTCGCGCCGCGGACCAGGGCCTCGAACAGGATCAGGTCCACCAGACGCACGCTCGGTGCCTTGCCCTCGACGTTGATCAGGTCGGACTCGGCGGCCTGAACCGCCGCGGTGAGGTCGGACTCGACATCGGTGGAGCCTTCGACCACCACCGCCGGTCCATTGGCATCGTCCGTGCGCGTGGTGGCGGAGTTCCGGGCAAAGGCGCGGTCGATCGAGACGGCCAGTTCTTCCGCCGCGGCCGGCTCGGTCCGGATCGGGCGCTTCAGACGGACACCAACATTGAACAAGATGTGCGCCGGCGTTCCCGGCCCGACCAGCACCAACTCGACGCCTTCGTGACACCCCGCGCTGAGGACCAGGTGCCGCCGCGCGAAGGCGTGGGGGATGAGCGACAGGAACTCCGCGGAAGGTTGGGCCGGCGACACTGCGAGGCTTGCCGCACCCAAAGGTGGCTGCGGCACGACATCGCCCGCGACCGGCTTCAACTCGGCCAACGCGCCGGCGTGTCCGTTGAGCATCGTCATCGGATCACCTGCGGTTTGACATCCGGCCAGCCCGAGCCCGCTCCGGTCTCTTCGACTTTGCTCTCCGAGATGTACTTAAGGTCCTCGAAGCCCTGATTGCGCAGCACGTTGGCCCGGATGAACACGTAGAACCGCGAGCGGCTATCGCCGTTGTTCCGGCTCTTGAACACCTCGCCGAGGATCGGGATGTTGCCCAGGACGGGAATCTGCGAAGTCGTGTTGGACTTGTTCTCGATCTCGATCCCGCCGACGACCACGGTATGCCCGTCGGGGATGGTGGCAACCGACTGCACACGGTTCTGCTGGCGTGCGGGCGGGAGCGTGGGCGAACTGGCCGCGCCGAGGAACGAGGAGAGCGAGACGGAGTATTTCAGGAGGAGATGATCACCCTCGGCGATCTGCGGCTGAATCGTGACGACCGTGCCGGCATCCTGCGTGCCGCCAAAGCTGGTCGTCGAGACGGTGTTGGAGGCGTTGACGCTCGCGAAGGGCTGCTGCACGACCGAATCGAGCGTCGCCTGCTCATTGTTGCCGACCAGCAGGCGCGGTGTGCTGAGGGCGCGGCCTTGATTGAGCGTCTCCAAGGCACGCAGCACGATCGAGAAGTCGCCGGGGTTGAGCACGACGCCGGTCAGGCCTGCGGCGCTGTCGGGGCCGTCGCGATCACCGCCCGACTCGCGCACACCCAGGCCGAAGAGCGAGCTGAGCCGCATCAGCGTGCCGCCCGAGATGGCGAGCTTCTCGAGTTCCACTCCGAAGTCGAGCGTCTGCCCGTCGGAGAGCGTGACCAGCAGCACATCCAGCATCACCTGCGGCTGCCGGACGTCCAGCGTCTTGAGCAACGCCTCAATCTGATCGAGCACGCGAGGCTCGCCGGTGGCAATGATCGTGCTGGTGCCCTTGTCGACGGTGAGGACGACGGGGGGGGCGTCGGTCTTCGTGCTGATGGAAGGCTGTGGTTCAGGGCGTGTTGGCCGCGCGGCGGGCGAGATGGTTGCCGGAGTGGTCGCGATCGTGCCCGGCGCCGAGACCGGTGGCGGCGGCATTGGGAACACACCGGGCGTGGATGCGGCGGCCTCAATGGCCGGTGGGGAGCCAGCCGCGGAGGAGTTCATCGTTGCCGACGCCAACAAGCCGGACTGCAGGAGACGCTCCAGCACTTCCACGACCTCATCAATGCTCCGGTTCTTCACCGTGAACGTGCGCACGGGCCTGCGCATGGCCGCGGGCACGCTGTCGAGCCGCGCCATGAGTGCTTCCATCTGCGTGTGCTGAGAGGGTGTCGCCGTCAGGATCAGGCTGCCGGTGAGGTCGTCGGTGATCACTCGCCAGCGGTCATCGGCCGCCGCAACCCCGCTTGCGGAGACCGGGCGAATCGTCTGTTCGGCCAGCCGCGCAACATCCTGCGGAGCGAACGCGCGAGGGGTGTAGGAAACGGTCTGCACCTGCTCGCGCTGATCGAGTTGAGCGATCAAGTCCTTCCAGGTCGTGATCGCACTCCGGGGCGCGACAACAAGTACGCCGTTGCCATCGAGCATCGGTACGAGCTCTCCCGGCGGCCGCTGGCCCCCGGCAGCCTCGCGCTTCGCGTTCAACTGCGCCATCATAGTGACGAGTTGTGATGCGGGGAGGTTGATAAGCGACACTTGCTCCGTCACGAGCTCGGCGTCGGAAGTGTCCAGCACCTCGAGCAAACGTCGCAGCTGCTCAATGCGCGGCGTGAGATCGGCGATGACGATCAGGCCGGAATCGCCGAGGGGAGCGATCGAACCCGCGCCCCCAGCCCCGCCGCCCGCCGCGCGGCCGGGCAGCTTGCATATCTGCTCGATCAGTTCTTCGACGGATCGGTGCCTGACCCGGAGGACGACCGCCTGAAATCCTGGCGTCGGGTCTTCGAGCGCGCCGGCGCCTGGTTCGGGCTGTGCGGCACCGATCCTCAGAGTCGCCACAGATGCCGCTTCACTGATTCTGACGACACTGAATGCGCGCCTACCCGGCTGGCGGACCGTGGTGAACCCGCGCGCAGCCAGCACACGGTTCGTCAACTCCCACAGCTCTTCATCGCTGAGCGACCCGTCCAGCCGAAGCGTAACCTGGCCCTTGAGCACGGCGGCATCATACTCGATGTTGAGATTGAGTCTTTGCGCCGCAAGATCGATCAACCTGGCCAGTTCCACCTGGCTGGCAAGTTGAAGTTGCTCTATCGACGGACTGGTCGGTCTCGGCTGCGCGCAGGCGACCCGATCATCGCCCAGCACAGTGGCGAAGGCAACCACGATGATGCATGTATGGGGTGAGATGTCCGCTACGCTCATGTTCTTGTCACTCCAGCCACACATCGCTGTGGTCGAGAGCCGATTCTTTGCTAGATCACGCTCTGTGCGCGCTAGACCTCCAACACTTCGCGCATGACCGACCTACCAGAGTCGACGCGAGGCTCGGCTTCGATCACATCACGATCGGATCGCACCTTGCGCAGAACTTCCGAATGCGGTTCGGAAAGTGGGGTGCGGCCGAGTCTGGCTGCTCGGTGTTCGGCAGAAAGGGCTTTCGCGAGCGAACGCTTGGACTCCTCAAAGTTCGGATACGAACCCCAAGCCGGGGGCCACCCAGCCCGCGAGGCACTACGGCAGCCGCGCACGCGCGAAGGGGAAGCAACATCCAACTGCCCGGCCTGCTCGGCCTCACGGCGAGTCGAATCGAGCCACGCCCGCCACTCATCTCGATTGCTCTCAGGTGTTTGGCCTGGGTTACTCACAGGCTCACGCGGCGCATCTGAGATGCGTGCGGATGCGAGCCTGGTGACGGCTGCATTCTCGCACTGAGTCATCAACTGAAGCGCCTGCTGCCGCGTAAGCCCCGAAGCAGACGCATCTTCTGTAGTAATGCCGCTCGTGGCGATCGCTAGTTGCCGACTGGAAGCAACCCCCATGTTTAGGCTAGCCTGAGTAGGGTGGGTTTGCGTTTGCAGGTTACCCGCCATGATAATGATCCACAGCATGGTTGTGCTTTTCATGTAGGCACTGCGCTGCTAGCATAATGCAGCACCATCATGTCACGCAACGCTTGCCGTGCGATGTGCCCGTGCTGTGGACAACTTTATCTCTGTACAAGCGGCACATCTGATCAAGTCTGCTTTGTGGAAAGCACCAGAACTGCGTGCGGGATGGCGCGGATAGGGGTGCATGAAGACGGAGTGGATCGGCACGTTGATCGGGTGTGTTCAACAACGCAACGCTCTACGCCGACGGCGGGTGCGACAGCAACGGATGGCACCACCGGTGCTGGGAGGACTGGGGCGCCATGAGCGATGCGCCGCCGGTCGTGCGCTCCAGGGTCGGCCAGGTCGGCGGGAAGTGCCGGCGAGTGATGAAGCAGGGGTGGCCCGGCTACGCCGGCGATAGGACATCAAGACGGTCAACCGCTCGGTGAAGCGTTCGCTCGGCTCCACCCCGCGGGCTCGATCCGACATCGCGCTCAAACGCGAAGCCGCCATCCGCGTCCTCACCCACGCCCTCAAGGTGTAAGGACCATGGCCTCATCGGAAGGTTTCAGCAGAGCAAGTCAGAACTCGTCATCTGTGGACAATCTGAGACTTGCGGGAACAAGCAACGGCCGTGCGAAATCGCACAAAACGAGCGGGACCGCCGATGGTTTTGAGACTTCGCAAAACTGCGGGCGACAGGAATCGAACCTGCACGGCCTTGCGGCCACAAGATCCTAAGTCTTGTGCGTCTGCCAGTTCCGCCACGCCCGCGGCATGCCGCAATGGTAAGCAACCCGGTGCACCGTCGTGCTGCAGATGACTCGGCCGCGAGATTTGATCCTCGGCGAAGGCGATCGCGATCAAAGTTTGAGGCTGATGTTCGTCTGCCCGTTGGTACGAATCGCGCCGAGCGGATCGGTGATGGTCAACGTCGCCCTCAGGCTCGGGGTCTGGCCCGCGAGGGAGGCGTTGAACTTGAAGGCCAGTCTGCGCAGGGCGAGCTGTGCGGCCGCCGCGCTCCCGACGAAGCGGTATCGTCCGTTGCCGACTCTCACGAACCCGCTGTTCCGAAGGCTCGTGGCCGTGAACGCCCCCTTGGCGGGCTTGCTGAGCCTCACGATCGTGGTCAGCGATTGTCCGAGGTCCGGGTCGCTCACCACGATGCGCCGGAACGCCCTGACGGCCTTGCCGATCCTGATGCCGTTGCTCGCGATCGTGCCGGACACGGCGGGCTCGTCATTGAGCGAGGTCACGTTGATCGTCGGTCCGCCCGAGAGCACGATCGGGTTGACGCCGTCGGCCACCGACAGCCCGAACGCGATCGGTGTGATGGAGCCGGGAGCCGCCAGGTTCTCGGTCGGCGCGAAAACGAGTTGGCGGAGCGCGCCCGTCACGCCCGCGGCGTTGCCGACGACGCGGTACGCGCCTGCGCCGATGGACACGAACCCGGATACCGACAGGCTTTCCGCGGTGAACACGCCCTCGCTCCCGGGGATGGTCACTTCCAGCGTGAGCGAACCCGCGGGGCTGTCAACATCCAGAATGCTCAGGCCCGTGAACGGCGCGGCGGTTTGCTTGTCGGTAATCTCGATCGGCGTGACGCTCACACCCTCGATCGCGGGCGCATGATCGATCGAAGTGATGGCGATCGTCGGGCCCGCGATGCCGACGGGGGCGGCAACGCCGTCGCTGACCGTCAGCCCGATCGACACGGGGGACACGGAGCCGGCCGGAGCAGCCCCATCAACGGGCAGGAACACGAGGAGGCGGATCGCACCGGTCGCCGCGGCCGCATTGCCCGTGAAGCGGAAGTGCGTGGGATCGATCGCCGCGAAGCCCGCGAGCGCGAGGCTCTCGGGCGTGAACGATCCGAGCCCGCTCACGGAGAGCGCCAGATCAAGCGTGAGTGTCTGAGCCGGCAGATCGCCGTCGATGATCGACGCGCCCGCGAAGGGAGTCACGGCCTGCCGGTCGGCGATGCCGATGGTCGCGGCCGACACGCCCGCCACCGCGGGCTCATCGTTGACCGACGAGACGATGATGAACGGCGACAGCGCATCGGCGATCCCGACCAGCGAGTCATCGACCGTCAGAAAGAGCAGCGCCAGTGACTGCTGGCCGCTCGGCTGCGAGTTGGCCGCGGGCTTGAACGCGAGCAGCCGCGCGGCCGCCGTGGCCGCCGCGGCCGTGCCCACAAAGCGGAACGTCGAGGCATCGACCTGCGCAAACCCGCTCGCGGCGACGCTCTGCGGCGTGATCGTGCCGAGCGCCAAGTCGAACGACACGGTCGTCGTCAGCGTGCGCCCGGGGTTGTCCACGTACGAGATCGTGAACCCCGCGAACGGAGCGGCGGTCTGGTGCTCGGTGATGGGGATCGCCGCGCCGGCGCCACGATCGATCGAGGCACGATCCGCGACGGGCAGCACGACGACGGATGCAAACGAGCCCTCCGTGCTGAAGCCGCTGGCGCCGCCGCCGGGACCGAGCGCGACGCGATCACCGCTGTTCGCGCCGGTCTGGTCCCATGCGCGGAAGCCCAAGGCCTGAGCGATGGTTCCGTTGAAGTTGGCCGCGGGAACAAAGCGGACCCGAGCCACCCCGTCGGCCGGGAGCAGGAGCGAGCTCTCGACCGAGACGACCCCGACGTCCTGCCACGAACCGCCGCCCAGTTTGTACTGCCAGATGCCCGCGGAGGACTCGGACCCGGTGATCGCCAGCCCTTCGAGCGCCGCCGGGTTCGGGTCGGAGATCAGGTCGCCCGCGGCGCCGCCGATGAGGGCGGAGATCGTCACGCCCTCGGTCGCGCCGCTGTCCTCGTTGATGGTTCCGTACGTCACCGCGAGCCCGGTGTTGAGCGTGGGCGCGGCCTGGAGAGTCGGATCGACCGTCAGGCCGCGGATGACCAGGCTCCCATCGCCGATCACGCCCAGATCGGCGAACGTGTGTCCGTCGGACGAGTTGATCGTCCCAAGCCTCGCCACGCCGCCGGTGCGCACCGAGAGGATCGGCGACCCGTCGGCCGCGATGTCCAAGCCCACCCATTTTTCAACATCGACGCCCAGCGTGCCGCTTGAAACGATCGCGCCTGTCGTCGCGTTGATCACGACCAGCGAATCGCTGTCGAAACGGACACCGATGAGTTGGAACAGGTCGGCATCGCCGCCGGTGGGCCGGAAGGCCACATCGGTCAGCCCGCTGATGCCGGCCGTGTTGGTGAAGTCGTTGAGCAGGTCGTTGAAGCGGTACGAGCCGCCGAGCTCATCCGAGTACCGGAACTGGTTGTTCAGGTCGTCGTAGTCGAAGCCGACGGCGTAGTTGAGCGGGAACCCGCCCTGCAAGCCGTTCGAGAACCGCGTCGCGACGCCGGTCGTTGGATTGATCGCGTAGAACGGCGTGCGGTTGCCGCTGGCGACGCCGAAGAGTGTGGGCGCCGCGCCGCCCGTGCCGGGCTTGAAGTCGATCGCCGCGATGCGCTCGTTGGACGGCAGCCCCGTGATCGGCACCGACCGCTCGATGATGCCCGGAGTCTGGCTGTCGAACTGCAGGAGAACGTTGTTGTCGGTGACGGCGAAAACCGTCGTCAACATTTGCCGCTGCTCGAGCGGCTCGCACGATGCAAGCGAGCCATCACGACCGGCCGCGCGCACCACTCGCGCCGCCCGGTCAAGCCCGGACCACCGACTTCCACTGCCGCTCTTGCGATGCTGATCGCGCATGAACATCTCTGCCCGATCTACTCTGCTCTTCCGGATTTGTGAGAGAGAAGGACCCATCAATCGTACCTCGGAATCCCGGCAACCCAAGCCGGAACAAGGACTTATTCGACCCAAGGTCCGAGAACACCACCAAAATCCCGTACAAATCGCTCGGTCGATACGCGGGTGCCCGCGCGGGGATTCCGGGAACCCCTCCGGGCTGGACGACCGGCCGCCCCGAGGCGTCTGGGTTGGTACCGAATACCCTTCGAGCGCATCCGCGCACGCCCTCATGCCCGCCGCGCCCAGCCCCATCTCAACGCCCCCCCCTCCCCCCGGCGCGACGCGCCGTCCGCTGCGGCACACGCGATCGGTCTCGTTGACGGCATCGGTCGCCATCCATGCAACCGTCCTTGCGTTGACCGGCCTGCTCGTGTGGCGCGTCGCCGAGCCCTCACTCTCCGGGCCGCAGACCGTCATCACGTTCGAGAGCCCGTCGCTGGGCGATGACGCGCCCGCGGCGCGGCCCACGACCGAGCCTGTCATCGCGCGCCCTGCGCCGGAGGTTCGGATCGATGAGTTCGCGCCCACCATCCCCGATGCCTCGGCATCGCCGCCGAGACTCGAAGGCCTGAGCTCCCCACACGCGGCCGCGCCCACGGGCGCCTCGTTGCCCGAGCGACTCTCATCGTCACAAGCCGCCGCCTCTACCCCGCCCGAATCCTGGGCCACCGACGCGGCGGCGTCGGCGCGACCGGTTTCGTTCGCGGGACTCGGCGCCTCCAACGCCCGCTCGGTGGTCTATGTCGTCGATTGTTCCGGGTCGATGGTCACGAGCCTGCCCTTCGTAATCGCCGAGGTCGAACGCTCGATCGAAGGACTCTCGCCGACGCAGAAGTTCGGCGTGGTAATCTTCCGCGAACCGCTGACGCACACACCCGGCTCGCACGAGGACAAGGTCGAGGTGTTCGCGCCGATTCTGCTCCGGGCCACGGCCAGCGCGCGGGCCCGCCTGCACGAATGGCTCTCGCGTGTCCGCCCCTCGGGCCGCTCGGCGCCCATGCCCGGCCTCGAGCGTGCGGTCGAGTTCACGCCCGACGCGATCTTCCTCCTCTCGCGGTCGATCGAGCGCGGCGGGGGCAACGCGTGGGATCGATCGCTCGGCGACGCCCTGGCGCGCGTGGACGCGCTCAATCCCGCCCGTGCCGACGGAAGCAGACCGATCCTCATTCAGACGATCCAGTTCCTCGACAACGACCCGACCGGGATCATGCAGGAGATCGGGCGCGCCCACGGCTCGACTCGCGACGTTGCCGGCCGCGCCGTCGCCGGGTATCGGCTGATCAAGCGCGGCGAAGACCTCGGGGGTGAACGGTGACGCGGCACGACCGACCGTGGCGCCGGGGCGTTAGATCGGCGCCCGCGGTACTCATCGCGCTCGGTTTTGGCCTGGCTTCTTCGCAGGCGCAAGTCCGAGACGAGGAACCCAAGAGTGTTCCGCCCGCGAGCGCACAGCCTCCCACGCCTTCCGACACCACAACGCCGACATCCATCATCGACCGCGCCGCGTCCCTGCTGGACGCCATTCGAGACGATGGCGCCGAGGCTTCCGCGATGTTCGGCATTCCAACCCGTTCCCAGCGTTCCCGCGTCGAGCACGTGGCCCGGGAGGCCCTCGACCTTCTCCGCGACGCCGAATCGCGACTGGCCACCGAGATCTCGAAACTCGAATCGCAACTCATCGACCAACTCGCCGTCTCCGCCGATCGCGCCCGAGATGCCGAGGACCGGCTCGCAAGACTCGTCGATGTCGAACAGACCCAGCGCGTGCCCCTGCTGCGCGGCCGTTCTCTCGCGCTCCTCGCCTGTGCGGGCGAGGGGTCGCCGCGGACCGAGAGCGTTGCCGCCGCCGAGGAGCTCCTCGCCCCGCTGCGCCTCGGGAACGCGCAGGCCGAGCACGCGCGCACCGCGTATCTCGCCGCGGCCATGCTCCGACGCACCAGCGTCGATGACCAGACCCGCGCCACCGCGCAGCGTCTCCTCGAGTCCGCATCGAGCGATCTCGTCGCCGGACCATCGAGGCTCGCCCGCATGGGCCTGCTCTACCTCGGCGCACCGGGTACGCCACCCCCGGCACCGGCGCTTGCCGAACGTGAGGCCGTGGCTCGGCGCATGGTCGAACAGGCACGCGCCGACTCGACCCGCCGTGCGTCGCTGCTGCGCCAAGCCTGCGAACAACTGCTCGAAGTCCCGCACGACGACGACACGGCCCGAGTTTCGCTCTATGCCAAACTCGCCGTCGTCGCCGAGGTTGCGCTCGCGACATCCGAACTCCCCGCCGAGGCCGCGTTCGCTCGCGCGGTCACGCTGCTCCGAGAATCCGAGTCCTCCGCCGAAGCCTCGACCATCCTGCGCCAACTCAACGATCGACCCGACGTCCCGGAACCGATCCGCCCGCAGATCGCGTGGGAGAACATCGTGCTCCTCTCTCGCGCGACCGACCGTTCGCCCGACGATCTCTCCTCGTCCTCCGCCGAGGTCGATACCTTGATCGCATTCACGACCCGCTTCGGCACGCACCCGCTGGCCGCGACCGCCGAGCGGAGGCTCCTGGGATTGATCGAGTCCGCCGCGTGGAGAACCCCGGCCGGCCTCGCCGCCTGTCAGCAGCGAGCCTCGCGGCTCGACCCGCTGTGCGAGCGCGCCTTCGAGCGCGAACCCACGCCCACTCGCGCAGTGTCCGCCCTCTCGCGCCGACTCGCCGCGCTCCCGGGCGACCCTTCCGAGGCGCGGGTGGAGACCCTGCTCCGCGTCTTGGCGCTCGTTCCCGAGCCGACCCGCGCGACGGCCGCCGCGTCCGTCCGTCACGCGCTCGCTGCCGTCGTGCGCCCGCGCGTCGATGCGTCGGTCGGCAATGTACCGTCCGCTGCCGGAGACGGGGAGCTCGCCCGCGCCGTGGATCGCGCGTACTCGACGCTCCCGGGCGAAACACCGCCGTCTGCCGCGCTGGATGTCGCCGATCTGCTGGCTCGCTCCTCCGCCACCTCCGACACCAACCGGGCGATTGCGATCTACCGGTCGCTTGCCGCGGGCGGCGAGCCCCGCGCCGTGCTCGGCCTCGCGTCTCTCCAGCGTCGCCGAGGCGAATCGACCTCCGCGATCCAGACTCTTCGCACCATGGTCGATCGCCTCGATGCCTCGGCCATCGCGCCGCGACCGCCCCACTACTGGCTCGCGTGGGCCGAGATCGTCGAGATGATGCACGCCCAACGCGCTGCCGAACTGCTCGGCCAGATCAAGCGGCTCGAACTGATCGACCCCAGGCTCGGAGCCGGTTCCGAGGCTCAGCGCATCCTTGCTGTGAAGCGGGCCCTCGAAAACTAGCCGCTCCATCCGCTCGTGTCGGGCGCAATACATCCCGCTTCCTCCTATCCTTGCGCACATGCCCTTCGACAAAGACGCCATCCGACTGGCCCTCACCCGCGTCCAGCACCCCGCGCTCAAGGCCGACATCGTCGCCGCCGGCGCGGTCCAGAAGATCGCCTACTGCGACGGCTTCGCCTCCGTCAAACTCGCCGGCGCCAACCTGCACGCCGACCAGCGCCGCGGCCTTGAACAGCAGGCCGTCGCCGCGATCCGCCTCCTCGCCCAGCAGTCCGGCGCCGAGCTCGCCGACGTGCATGTCGAGATCACCAGTGACGTACCAACCCCGCCCGCACCCGGTCACCGCCCCATCCCCATCGCTCCGCGAGAAACCGATCCGGCCAACCCGCTTCCCGACGTCCGACACATCATCGCCGTCGGCGCGGGCAAGGGCGGTGTCGGCAAGTCCACCGTCGCCGTCAACCTGGCCGTCGGCCTCGCGCGCCGGGGCCACTCCGTCGGCCTCATGGATGGCGATATCTACGGCCCCAGCCTCCCGACCATGCTCGGCCTGAGCGCCTTCGAGACGAGCGTGCGCGGCAACATGCTCCAGCCGTTCCTCGTCCACGGCATCAAGGCCATGACCATCGGCAAGCTCGTCGATCCCGAGAAGCCCTTGATCTGGCGCGGCCCGATGGCCCACGGCGCGTTCAAGCAGCTCGTCGAGCAGACCGAGTGGTGCGGGGGGGGCGAACTTGACTACCTCGTCATCGACCTGCCCCCCGGCACCGGCGATGTCTCGCTCACCATGGCCCAGATGCTCAAACTCACCGGCGCGGTCGTCGTCTGCACGCCGCAGCGCGTCGCCCAGGACGACGCCGTCCGGGCCGCCCGCATGTTCCAGCAACTCGGGATCGAGATCCTTGGCGTCGTCGAGAACATGTCCTGGTTTGTCGGCGATGACGGCAAGGAGTACGACCTCTTCGGGCGCGGCGGGGCCCAACTCATGGCCCAGCGTCTGGGCCTGTCCTTCCTCGGCGCGGTGCCAATCAACACCGCGCTGCGCGAGAACTCCGACACCGGCAACCCCACCCACAACTTCACGGATACCTCCCCGCGCAACCGACCGCTCGTTCAGGCGCTCGAAACGCTCACGACCAACCTCGAGAACCAAGCCGCGCTCGCCTCGATGCGAATGGGAGCGAGCGCGCCGAAGCTCTCGATCAGTTGATCGATACCCAGGTCTCAGATACCGCTCACTCTCGGCAAGAACCCGGTCCGATCGGCACGCTCACGTCGTACCGCACCGAGTTTCGGGCGCGCAAGCCCCGTCAGTTCAGGCTTCAACAGCCATGCGGACAACCACCGCACGGGCACTCTGAGAGTCTAACGAATCACCTGAATAGGGTGACAACAACGCCAAGAACACATTGATTTGAGATATCTGAAAGCCCATTCATTGGGTTTTCATCGGCTTTTCGGGTATAGATGCGTACCCATGGCTGACTACGACCTGATGAGGATCAGGAGGGTGGGAGACCGACTCCGAGCATCGTTCCGTGCGGCGGTCGAGGCCTTCCCGCCCAACGCGCGCAACATCTCGGGGATGGCCCGTTGGCTGGGCGTTCATAAGGCCACCTGCCAGCGCGTCGTCGAAGGGCTCGACGCGGGACGCGACGGCCTGACCACCTTCGCCCGGCTTCCCGGCGTCGAGGGGCTTCAGATGGTCATCGACGCGGCCCGATCGAGCGGGGTGGACGGCGACCTTCTCGCCTCCGCCGAGGCCGCCATAGGTGAGTACGAGAGCCTGCTCCACAGCTACGGCCGCACCCAGCGCGGGCTGGTTCGCATCATCGAGTCGCTGCGCATCGAGGCCGCCGGCCCCGAGGGCCAGCCCGATCGCGACATGCAGGAGGACCAGCGCAAGGCTCTGTTCGACGGCGCTCGGCGCGTCACCGGCGAGGAGATGAAAGGAAAGGCCATCGTCGCCATCGTGCGCCCGCGCCCGGATCAGCCTTCGCGGCTGGATGCATTTCTGTACTCGCGCCTGCTCGGCGCCCGACGCCACAGTTTCTCACGCCCGATCGTCACGTTCATCCTCGGCGGCTGGTGGTCCCACCTCCACGGCCCCGGCGGCGCGCCCGCGACGCGCCCCGTGGGCGTCTCCGCCGACACCATCCCTTTCCACCTCGTCGAAGAGTTTTCGACCGCGGGAGTCCGGCCCGTGCGCATCGGCGCGGCCGACGCGCGCACGCTCGTCGTCGTCGACCTCGACAGCGTTCCTTCCGATGGTGACGGCCAGGGCCCGGCCGACGTGACCGGCCGCTTTCACTCGGCCGTCGCCCCGAACCCGGTCTGGGACAGCCGCGCCAGGCTCGACTGCACCGTTCGCGTGACCTGCCCGGCGCGCTCGATGCTCATGGACATCTACCTCCACCACTCGCTCGCCTCTCAACTCGTGCCGCACCTGGCGTGCTATTCGCTCGCGGCCCCGCCCGGCGATTCTCCCGACGGCGGGCCCGATCAGTGCTGGTACGAGCGATTCCCCGACATGCCCGAGGTCGTCTCGCTCGGCCGTGCCCAACCGCCCCGGCCGCACCCCGCGTTCCCCCGCCATGACGAACTCGTCAGCCATGCCTTCGCGAAGGAAGGCGTTGACCCGGCCGACTACCACGGGTTCCGCGCCGAGGTCGCCTACCCGATCTGGCAGAGCGAGTACCGCATGTATTTCGAGCGCCCGCGTCAGGAAGACGACCAGTAGGCTCAGGGCTGCTCGCGATCGTCCACGCATCCTTGCGCGATCGCGAGCACGCCGCGGCGGACATCGTCGTTCATCTCAACCAGCGCCATGCCCATCTCGCCGTGACGCACTCCCAGCCGCCGCGCCCACACCACCACCCCCTGCACCGCCAGCAGGCCGACCGGTGTCGCCAGCGTCATCGAGAGTCCCTGGCCCACTTTGACCAGCCGCCCCGCCCGCGTCCGGACGCGCAAGCCCACCGGCGAAATGTCCAGCACCTCACCCAGCGAGCACTGAACATCGCACACACGCAGCCGACCGTGCCGGCGCCCGTTGGCCAAGCGCACCGCCGGGGAAGCCTTCTGAGGTTGGAGGGGACGTGCGGGCATGAAGTCGCACATCGCCTGCCGAACGCTCCGGCATGAGCGATTCTGGCTGAAACCACGCTTCCCCATCAGCCCAAGACCGCCAGGGCACTTGAAGTCTGGTTCTGTAAGGGATGCACAACCCACAAGTTCTGATAAACTTGGTCGTCTGCGTCCGCGAGGTCGGGCCGGCCATGCCGCCGGCGAGGAGAGCCGATGCCCAGAGCGCAACTTGCGATGTGTTGGGTGGCGTTGTGCGCCTCGGCTTCGAGCGCCCAACCCGTGTGGCGGCTCGATGTCTCCGGCGCTGAGTCCGGTACGCTTCTTTATTGCGATTCGCAGGCCACCGCCCTCGGCAACCCCGGTTGCGGCGTGCGTGACTATCAACCGCTGGTCGTCAGCGACAACAAACTTGTTCCCGGGTTCGAGTACCTCGCCGAGACGTTCAGTTTCGGCGCGATCGCGGCATCCATTCCCCAGGCCGTCGGTGTCGGCACCGGCACGACCACAGCCGACTCGACCGCGGTCGTCGGCATCGGCGGCGATGGGACCGCGCAGGTCGTCGTCTATTTCCGGGCGGTCACCAACCACTCCACCACCCAGACCGCGTGCGGGTATCGCGCGGGCGGCCACACCGAGATCAACGCGGCCATCCCCCTCGAGATCGATGGCCCCGCCGGGGCGGCCTACCGCGTCGGCTACCAGTGGGAGTACTCGGCCAGCGCCGCGACACCGTACGAAGCCGTCGCGCCCAACTGGCCCGAAGATGGCATCATCTGCCAGGGTGGTATCGATGTCACATGCCCGATCGATCCCTCCGCGCGCCTATGCGGCGCGGGGTTCACAACCGGCTACCACCCCGAACGCACCAGCGCGCCCGTGACCGGCTCGGGCACGCTCGAAGTCTCGCCGGGATGGTCCGGAGGCGGCGCGTACCCCGCGCGGCGCCCGATCGTCTTTGCCAGCATCGGCGCGGTCGTCGATGATGTCATGACCAACCCCGCGCCGGCCGCCGTGAGCGATTCCTGCTCCGGCGAGTTTTCCGGTCGAGTCACGCTCACCATCCAAGCCACCATCCCCTCCGGCGGGTGCTGCCGCAGCGGCGGCTGCCTCGTCACCACCCAGCGCGCCTGCGCGACCACGTTCGCGGGTTCCTATCGCGGCGACAACACCGCCTGCGCCAACCCGATCAACCAGATCTCGCTCTGCTGCCCGGCGGATGTCAACGGCACGTACGAGGTCACCGTGCAGGACCTGTTCGATTTCCTCGCCGCCTACTTCGCGGCCGGTCCGCAGGGCGATTTCAACGCCTCCGGGGCCATCAGCGTGCAGGACATCTTCGACTTCCTGGCCGCGTACTTCACCGGCTGCTGAACTCCGCCGCCGCCGGCGCGAACTCCCCCCCGCCCCCCCGCCAGCCCGCTCCGCGACGCCGTTCCCCGCCGGCCCGCCGCATCAGCGGCAACCGGTCACATACGAGCCGATAAACGTCGTCAGATCGTTGAGCGTCACCGAACCGTTCATGTCCGAGTCCGCCAGCGTCTCACGCCCGATCCACGAGTCGATGTAACTGAACAGGTCGTCGGTCGAGACCAGCGCGTTGTGGTCGAAGTCCGCGATGCAGCACCCCGACGTCGGCGAGCACATCGTGTTGTCGCCGACGAACACCGTACCCGCGCTCGAGCAATCGAACAGCGCCCGCACCTCGCACGTGCTGCCCACGCAGCACCCGCCGCGGACCGTGGGGATCTCGATCGAGAGCACCGCGGCGCCCAGGTTCGTCACACTGGCCCGCAGGATCGCCCGACCCGTGTCCGTGAGCAGCGTGGGCAGCCCATCGTCATTGCCCGTCGAGAGCAGCGGCCGTCCGCCGATCTCGCTCGCGGCCGTCATCTGAACGTGACCCGTGCCGCCGTTCGGCAGCGCGACGACTCGCCCGTTCCGAGCCAGCGCGCACAGCCCCAGCGACGGGTCAAACGCCATCAGTGTCAAGCCGGAAGTGGTGTACGCCGTGAACGTGACCTGTCCGTTGCGGTTGATGCTCGGCTCGGGCGTCGTCGCGATGCTTGTGAACACCCCGCCCAAGTCCGCCGGGGGCGCGCCCGGCCCGCCGGTCACGCCCGTCATCGCGATGAGTCGTAGTTGACCGTTCGGGTCGGTCGTCCAGATCGATGTGGCCGAGCCGCCCGGACCGCCGATGCTCGCCGTGAACGCCACCTGCCCCTTGGTGTTGAGCATCGGCGAGCCGAACGAGACGAACCGGTAACCCTCCAGGCCCGGCAGGCCCGGCGCGCCGCTCGTCACCGCCTCGGCCACCACCCGCGCGCCGCGGCCATGCACCTTGGTCAGGATCGCCATGGTCCCCGCCGTCGGGTTGAAGATCGGGCCGGTGGACGGGTTCGTCGAGCCCGTCGTCTGCTCCACCGCTCCGTACCGGCCGACAAACGCGATCTCGCCCGTGCTGTTGATACCGATTCTCGACCCCGGCGCGGAGGGATCCTGGACGATGCCCATGGGCGTGCTGCTCAGCACGTACCGGTCGAGCTGCCCCTCGATCGGCGTCGCGCGATCGCGCACCGCGAGCGAACCGACGCCGTAGGGGTTGAAGACCACCATGCCCGACAGGTCCTCACGACCGTACGCGCCCGTCGAGATCCGCTGCGCCGTATAGCCCGAGGCCGACGTCGCCGCGTCGCCGGACGAGCTCACCGAGAGCGCGGTGCCCGAGCCGCCGGGCGGAGCGCCGTTCACGCCGTCGCGCACAACCGCGGTCAACTGCGTGAAGAAGCTCGACATCGCCGAGTTGCCGAACATGCCCACGTTGCGGCTCGAAAACACGGAAGATGCCCGGTTCAGCCGCCACGAATCCATCGACGAGCCCATGAACGACACCGGCCCGCCCGAGGGCACGCCCGGCCCGGTCGAGGCGTTGAAGCGCAGCAGCAACCGGCTCGTCCCGTCCGGCGCGAATCTCGCCAGCGCGGGGGTCGCTGCTCCCGAGGTCACCGGCGCGACGATCATCACATCGCCCTGGTCGTTCACCACCGGCACGCCCAGCAGCGCCCCGGTCACGCGCCCGTCGCTCAGCCCCGCCACCGTCGTCGCGCCCGTCTCGATGCGCCGTGCCCACGCCCCCTCCGGCGAACGCACCCACACCGACTGCGTCGATGTGCCGGCCCGCCGCCCCACCACCACGATGTGCCCGTTCGGGCTCGCAGAGGCGTGCTCGATCAGCGTCAGGGGCGCGCCGCTCGCGTCGATCGAACCCACGTTCGGACCGGTGCACGCGATCACATCGATCGACGCCGCCCGTGCCGATACCGCCGCCCCGCACACACCCACCAACACCGACGCGATCCAAACGCTTCGTGCCGTTCGCATGGGGAATCTCCGATTTGCACACCGCGGTGTGAGGTGCCGAGACGCTACCCCAAGGCCCCCTGCCAAATCCGTACCTTGCTTCATCGGTTACGAATCGTCATTCACCATCCTGCTGATCGATCCGCTCGTTGGCGTTGAGATCTCGCGAAATCCGGGCCAGCGCGGCGACAACGCTTCGGGGATCTTCGCCGCCTTTTCAGCCTAACCCGCGGCCACTCGCTCCGCAAGCCACGATCGCGCAACCCGCGCGAGCTTCGGATATTCCGGACTTCCTAGTCGCTTGCTTTATAAGCACTTGCGCGTGGCGCAAGCCTTGTGAGCGCACGAACTTACGCGCGTGCTCAACAAAAAGGTCGCGCCCGCACGCCACCCGCGCCGTGCTTCACGATTTCACCGTTCATCCACCACCCCAGCGTTTGACTCGTGCCCGCGGCCCGCTAGCCTCCTCCCGCCATTAAGAGACCCGGCCGTGCCCAACAGCACAGGTCCGGGCGGCAACCGAGTCGAGAAATCGACCGCGGTGCCGAGCCAGCGAACGGCCGTTGAGCCTTCGCAGCGATGGGGCTGACACACCGGATCGTCGGTGGGGATCAGCAAACCGGGTGACCGATCGTCGGCCACCGCCATTGCCCAACACGGTTCTCGAAGATGGCATGGAGACGCTCCCATGCCAGTTTCGACTTCCACGCGCGACGCCACGCTCGCCGTGCGTGCCGGCCTCGAGCCCGACCCCTCCACCGGCAGCATCCTCACCCCCATCGTCCAATCCACGACCTACGTGCACGAGGCCGTCGGGTCGCACCGGGGGCACAGCTACTCCCGCGCCAGCAACCCGACCGTCGATGCGCTCGAACGCTCGCTCGGCGCGCTCGAAGCCGGGCGCGTTGATGGAGCACTCCCCGCGGTCTGCTTCTCCAGCGGACTCGCCGCAGAGACCACCCTCTTCCTCTCGCTGCTCAAGTCCGGCGATGAGGTTATCGTTTCCGAAGTTGTCTATGGCGGCACTGTTCGCCTCCTCCAGCAGGTCCTTTCCGGGCTCGGCATTGTCGCCCGCTTCATCGACACCTCGCGCCCCGCTCTTGTCGCCGCGGCGATCTCGGCGCGCACGCGCCTGGTCTTCATCGAGACCCCGGCCAACCCCACGCTCAGGCTCAGCGACATCCGCGCCATCGCCGCGATCGCCCACAACGCCGGCTCGCTGCTCGCGGTCGACAACACCTTCCTCACCCCGGTCCTTCAACGCCCGCTGGCCCTCGGCGCCGATATCGCCGTCTACTCCACCACCAAGCACATCGAGGGTCACAACGCCGCCATCGGCGGCGCGCTCACCGCACGCGATCCCGCGCTCCTCGACCGCTTCCGCTTCACACGCAAGACCCTCGGAACGATCCAGGCCCCGTTCGACGCCTGGCTCACGCTCCGCGGCCTGAAAACCCTGCCCCTGCGCATCCGCGAGCACTCCCGCGCCGCTCAGCGCGTCGCCGCCCACCTCGAATCGCACCGCGCCATCGAGCGCGTGTTCTATCCAGGCCTCGCGTCCTTTCCGCAGCACGCGCTCGCCCAGCGCCAGCATCTCCGCGCGGGCGCCGATGAACCGCTCCACGGCGGGGTCGTCTCGTTCGAGGTCAAGGGCGGCGTCGAAGCCGGCACGCGCGTTCTCAACGCGCTCCGACTCGTCAGCCTCGCCGAGAGCCTCGGCGCCGTCGAATCGCTCGTCACCCACCCCGTCACCATGACGCACGGCGATGTCCCCATCGAGCAGCGCGCCGCGGCCGGGATAGCCGACGGCCTCATCCGTCTCTCCGTCGGTCTCGAAGATGTGAGCGACATCATCGCCGACCTCGATCAAGCCCTCGCCGCGGCATCGGCATCCCCGCCGATGTCCGGCTCGTCGGGGGAGGGGGGGGGGGCGGGGCAGCGGGGTCAAGCCCCGCGAACCAGCGCGGAGTCTTTCGTCACCCACACCTCCACAACGACCGCCACGACCACGCCCGCGCAGGAGCCCGCCCTTGTCTAACCACACCAACCCCGCCGCGCTCACCCCCATCGTCGTGCTCAAGTTTGGCTCGTCCGTGCTCCCGCACGAGGGACGGCTCATCGACGCCGTCGAGGAGATCGACCGCGTCATCCGGCATGGGCGCCGCGTCGTCGCCGTCGTCTCCGCGCTCGGTTCCACCACCGACGACCTCATCGCCCACGCCCGGCGGTACGGCCCCAACCCGCCCGATGACGCCCTCGCCGCGCTCCTTGCCACCGGCGAGGCCGGCGCCATCGCCCTCCTTGCCCTCGCCCTCCACCGCGCCGGAATCGAGGCCCGTGTCCGCGATTCCGCCGCGATCGGCCTGCGCACGCACGGCCCCACCCTCGACGCCCAGGCCGTCGCGCTCGACGCCGCCGCCATCCGCCGCGCCCTCGACGAAGCCCCCGTTCTCGTCGTCCCCGGCTTCATCGGCCGCTGCGCACAGCGCGGCCACACCACGCTGCTGGGCCGCGGCGGCTCCGACCTCTCCGCGCTCTTCATCGCGGCCGAGATCGGCGCCGCCTGTCGCCTGCTCAAGGATGTGGACGGGCTCTACGACCGCGACCCCGCCGCGACCCGCGAGGAAAGCGAGCCGCCCGCACGACGCTACGAGTCCGTGACCTACGCCGATGTCCTCGAACTCGACGAGGGCATCGTCCAGCACAAGGCGGTGCGCTACGCCCGCTCACGCGCTCTGGAGTTCACCGTCTCCTGCCTCGGCTCCACACACGGCACGCTCGTCGGCCACGGCCCGAGCGCTCTGGCACGCCGGATCTCCGAGCCCGCGCTTGCGACTGAGGGGAGCGCGGCCTGATGGCGCACCCACAACCCCCCACCATCGGTGAGTACACCCGCACCGTCGCCTTCGCCGCCGCGCCGAACGACCCCCTCCACCCCAGCGCGACGCCCATCTACCAGACCGCCACGTTCGCGCAGGAGTCCGCGCTCGAGTTCGGCCGGTACGACTACTCCCGATCCGGCAATCCCACGCGCGATGTCCTCGAACGTCAGCTCGCCGCACTCGAGAATCCAGGCGCACCCGAGACCACCCGCGCCTTCGCCTTCGCCAGCGGCCTCGCCGCGCTCACCGCCGCCACGCGCACGCTCCTCCCCGGCGATGAACTGGTCGCCTGCGACGATCTCTACGGCGGGAGTTACCGCCTCTTCTCGCGCCTGCTCGAACCCCGCGGCGTCACCGTCCGTTACGCCGACTTCACCGACCCCGCTCAACTCGCCCGCGCCTTCTCGCCGCGCACGAGGCTCATCCACTTCGAGACCCCCACCAACCCGCTCCTCCGCATCGTCGACATCCGCGCCGTTGTCGCCGCGGCACGCGCTCAGGGCCCGCGCGCCCGCGTCCTCGTCGATTCCACCGCCATGTCCCCGTGGCTCCAGCGACCCCTTGAACTTGACGGGGGGGGCGCCGACATCGTCCTGCACTCCGCCACCAAACTCCTCAACGGCCACGGCGATGTCACCGCCGGCGCGCTCATCGTCCGCGACCCCGGTCTCGCCGAAGAACTCGCCTTCATCCAGAACGCCGAGGGCGCCGCGCTCTCGCCCTTCGACTCCTTCCTCCTCCTCCGCGGCCTGAAAACGCTGGGTGTCCGCATCGACCGCCAGCAGGCCACGGCCCGCACCGTCGCCGACTTCCTCGCCTCACACCCGGCGGCCTTCGAGGTCGGCTACCCCGGGCTGGCCCACGCGCCCGGACGCGACATCCACGCTCGCCAGGCGCGCGGCGGGGGCGGCGGTGTCGTCATCACCTTCCGCACCGGCGACATCGAGCTCTCGCGACGGCTCGTCGAGTCCCTACGCCTGTTCCCCATCGCCGTGAGTTTCGGCAGCATCAACTCCACCGCCAGCCTCCCCTGCCGCATGTCCCACGCCAGCATCCCCGCCGAGGTCCGGGCCCGCCGCCAGCTCCCCGAAGACCTCGTTCGGCTCTCGATCGGGCTCGAAGATGCCGACGACCTGATCGCTGATCTCGATCAGGCCGTGACATCGGCGTCCCCGCCGATGTTTGATCCGTCGGGAGGACAGTCACGCACCCCGCGGGCAAAGACCGGCGCGGTCGTTCGTCGCTCACCATCCCTCCTCCCACAAGCACACGCGCCTGCACACCGTCCAATCCCGGCGCAACCCTGAGCCTCGACGCCCGAGAACCCTCAACCGCGCCGCCCGCACACTTTTCCCACCCCCCCACTCCGTACCCACCTCGCTCTTTCGGCCCACGCGCACACAAGCCCGCCCCCATGCCCGGCCGATCCTCCTCCTCGGATGAGTACGCTCCACGCCACCCCCAGCACGGCGGCGAACCCCTCGCGCCCGACGCCCGCTTCCATGATGCAGGAGTGCATCGACCGCTGCCTCGCCTGCCAGCGCGGCGCGATCATCACCCTCACCTGCCTCCGCGACATGGGCGGCGCGGCCATCGAGCCCGCCCGCGTCCGCTGCCTCCTCGACTGCGCCGACGCCTGCCAGGTCGCCGCCACTTTCATGATGCGAGGCTCCCAGCGCTTCATGGAGATGTGCGCCGTCGCCGCCCGCATCTGCCGCGACGCCGCCGACCGCTGCGACGGCACCAACATCGAGCAGCTCCGCAAGCTCGTCGATGCCTGCCGAACCTGCGAGACCTCCTGCCGCGAACTCATCAACGCCCAGGCCGAGCTTCCCTCCGCCGCCTGACCCCTCACCCACCACCCAGCGCCGCGCGGTACACCCCCTCCAGCTTCTTCCCCACCGCCTCCGCGCTCAGGTTCGCCCTCACCCACGCCCGCCCGCGCTCCAGCACCGGCTCCGCGCGGTTCCGTTCAATCGCCCGCACCCACGCCGCCCCCAGGCTCGCCGCATCCGGCGCGGCGATCTCCGCCACATCCGCCGCCTTCAACTCCGCGGCCAGCGCCAGGTTGCTCGTCAACACCGGCATCGTCCCCGCGCACAGCGCCTCGGGCGCCACAAACCCGAAGTTCTCGTGCACCGAGTTCAGCGTCAGCACATCGCCCGCGGCCAGCGCCAGCCACTTGTCCTCACCCGCCACCCACCCCGCGAACACCACCCGCTCCGAGACTCCCAGTTCCGCCGCGCGCGACCTCAGCGAGGCGACGTACGCCTCATCGCCGCCACCGACCAGCATCAGCCGCGCACCGCCGCGCACCTCCGCCGCTTCCCGCAGAGCCTCCAGCGCCATCTCGACCCGCTTCACCGGGTGCAGCCGCCCCATGAAGACGATGCACGCCGCATCCGTCGGGATTCCGAACCTCGCCCGCGCCCGCAACCGCAACCCCGCATCGACCTCCACCGTCGGCGGCGAGACCGGCAGCGGCACGACGTGCAGTTTCGCGCGCGCCATCCGCGCCGCCAGCGGGCTGTGGTCCCGCTCCTCCTCCGTGACGAACACCATCCCCGAAGTTCGCATCAGCGTCCGCCGCATCCCCAGCAGCATGAACAGTTCTTTCTTCCAACGCTTCTGGGCGTAGGCCTCGCGGACCAGCATCCCGTGCGGCTGCCACACCAGCGCAACCCCCGCCGCCACGCACGCGCGCCCGGCCGCCAGAAGGTCCGGCGACCACAGCCCGTGAACGTGCAGCAGGTCGAGTCTTCCGGATCGCACATCCGCCGACACCGCCGCCCCAAGCGCACCCGCCGACAGCATCCGCCCCGACCCGGTCACGAGCGTGAACGACCCCGGGTTTGCGTTCACGCTCTCCCAGGACGGGTCCCCATCGACCGGTCGTGCGCAGTACGCGCGCACCTCCAACCCAGCCCGCGTCCCCAACGCGCCCAGCGTTCCCAAGAACGCCGTCGACGTCCCCCCCGACGTCACATCGATAGACTGAATCAAGTGACCGACGCGCACCGATGCGGCCCCCCAAATCTCAGGGCTTCACGCCTTCCACCACGACGCCCGCACCGTCCGCCACCCGGAGCTCCCGCTCCACATCCAGGATCCCCTCGACCCGGCTTTCTCCGAACCCCATCCGCCGGACATCCCTGAACCCCGCCTTCTCGAACCTCGCCCTCATGCTCTCCGCGTCGTACATCCACTTGTGGCTGTGGAAATCGAACATGGACTGGTAGACCCGCTTCATCAGGCCGCCCCGCGGGGCGTCGGGCTCGCGCATCAACAGCCCCTTCACCAGCATGTCCGCCCGCGGCCCGTCCTTGATGTGGTCCCGCGTCCATGCCGGGAACTTGCCCGTCACGTACCCCTGGATCAGCACTTCGAGGTCCGGCACCACCACGCGAAGCGCACCCCCCGGCGCGAGCACGCGCCGGCACTCGGACAGCAGCCGCTCCACCTCATCCACATACATGTGCTCGAACAGGTGCGACGCGTAGACCGCGTCGAACGACCCGTCCGCCCACGGCAGCCGCCGCCGGAGGTCGTGCCCGAACACCTTCTTGTCAAACTCCGCCTTGCTGCTGGTCAGCCCCAGCGCCCGCGCAAACGGGCGCACCAGCGGGTACCGGCCCAGCCGCGCGTTCAGCGAGCCGTCCACGTTCAGCCATGTCGGCGGCGTCACCAACCCGCACCCCAGGTGCAGTTTTCTCAAGCGCCCCGTCGCCCCGGACGCGCCCACGCCCGTCCCGGCATCCGGCCCCGTCGTTGTCGATTGCATCGTGCTCATGCTCTGCTCACGCGAGTCCGCGCCGCCGCGACCAGCCGCACCCCTCGTACGCCCCGAACGCCCGTTCCAGCCCCAGCACGGCGGCGGGCGAAGGTTATGCGCTACCGCGCCCCGTCTGGAGAGCGCGCCATCGCGATTCAGTCCATGGTGTTTCGATCGGGACGCATAACGACCCCCATTGAAACCCCCCAATGCGCGCGTGGCTGCGCCGGGTATGCGACCAGAACCCCTGATCGGGTGTGGATGCTTCGGCTCTTGGTCAATCGAGCGAACTTCGATCGCTCGAGTGAGGTGGACGGGTCGCGCGCATGCTCAACGAACCGTCCAATCCACCCGTTTTCGGACCATCAGCGTGCCCAGTCCCACGATTGATGACGGCCGCTCACGGTGATCGACCCCCCAACGATCGACCGCATCTTGCGCAGGTACGGCGGCAGGATCGCGCCGGTGAACTTCTCACGCTGCTCCACGAGCCGTCGGTCATGCACCCGCGGCTGCTTCACCAGAATCGTGTCGATCCCCGTCACGATCTCACGCTCGGGCAGGAAGCCGTTGCGGACCACCTGCCGGCGGCCATCGGCATCCGCCACATGCGCGTGATCGTTGATCCACGCGGCCGCCTCCGCACGCACCGCCGCCGCCAGCAGGTCTACCGCCCCTTGACGCAGAACTTCCGTCAGGGCATCGCGTGCCCCCCCGACCCCGACAACACCGACCCGCCCATTCGACCCCGCCGCCTCCACCATCACCGCCCCGCCCGTCCGCTTGCTATTCTCGTTCATCGGCGCGTACTCCTGGCCTCGTTGGCCGTTCAGGTGCTTCGAATACACCCTGAAAGTACGCCGCCGTGTCAGTGCGTCATCCACACCTTCTGGTTATACCTCTCGCGGACCCGACCGATACACTGTCGATCCCCGCCTTCCGCGGGCCAGAGACCCGCATCATGCCCCCCCAATACCTCTGTTGCGAGACCGACAAACGTGTTGCCGAACTTCGGCGGCGACTCGACGAGTTCTACGGGACGACCGTCGTATACGACGCGTTCAAGGCGACGAATCAGCAACCCACCGTCTGGGCGCCGATCCGGTCAGAGATAGAACGCCTGGGCAGCGCCATGCCTGTCGGCCACAAGGTTCGCGTTCTGGAGTTTGGCGCTGGGAGGACAGGATTCGGGGACTACTTGGGCGAGCTGCGCAACCGAATCGAGTTCCACACCCAGGACGTAACCCCGCAGAACGAAGAGTTTCTTCGGACCCAATGCGATCGGGTTCACGTCGGCGATGTGCTCGAACTGCCCGGGCCTTATGACGTCGTGTTTTCCACGTTCGTGTGGGAGCACGTGTCGAACCCGGTTCGTGTTCTCACGCACCTGCTCGACAGCCTGTCGGTGGGCGGGAGCCTCTATATCGCATCGCCGCGCTATGACCTTCCGGGATACACCCCGCCGACGGCGAGACACTATGGCACTCTCTCGCGCGCCGGCCTGCTGGCCTCACTTACGCTCCGCAGGCTTTTTACCCGGCTCGGCGGCCGGCCCGCATTCCTCATCCACACCGACCCTTCCATGTTCCATCGGCCCTGGTACCGCGATGCCGATGCAATCCACTGGGTCTCGCTGCACGATCTCCGCCGAGCACTCCCGGAGGGCTTCGAACTGACCCTGCCGCCGACGACCGCGCCCGCGGGACTCAAAGGCCGGATCTGGCATAGTTTCTGCCTGCTCTTTGTCAAGATTACCAAAACTCGCGAAGGCAAGGCCAAGCTTCGCGGCGTCGAGTCGGCCGCGTGACTTCCCGCCCCTTCAACATCACCATCGCCCTCGGCCCCTTCTACCCCACCCCGCCGGCCCCCACCGGCGCGGTGCAGCGCATCTGGTCCGACCTCGCCGACGAGTTCGCCCGTCGCGGCCATCACGTCACCATCCTGGCCTGCCGGTATCAGGGCCAGGCCGCCGAAGAATCTCGCGGCGGCATCACCATCCGCCGCCGCACCTCCCTCCGCCAGGGCAAGAACATCTACACCGACATCATCAAGGACTCCTGGTACTCCACCCGCGCCGCGCTGCTCATGCCCCGCGCCGATGTCGTCGTCTCCAACGCCTTCTGGTTCCCGATCCTCGCGGCGTGGCGGCAGCGCACCCGCGGCCGCCTGATCGTCCACGTCGCCCGCGCGCCCAAGGGTCAGTTGAGGCTCTACCGCCGCGCCGCCCGGTTCGATACGCCCAGCGAGGCGATCCGCGAGCAGATCATCGCCGAGGTTCCCTGGGCCGCGCCGCGCACCACGGTCGTCCCGTACCCCATCAACACCGAGGTCTTCACGACCCCCATGCCCGCGCCCGCCGGCAAGTCCCGCGCCGGCTCCGACCAGTTGACCCTTCTCTACACCGGTCGCATCCATCCCGAGAAGGGCATCCACCTCCTTGTCGACGCCTACGCGCGCGTCCATGCTCGCAGGCCCGAACTGCGCCTCCGCCTCGTCGGCGCGCAGAAGGTCAACGAGGGCGGCGGCGGCGACGACTACACCCGCCAACTCCGCGACAAGGCCGGCGGCCTCCCCCTCGCCATCGACCAACCCATCTACGACCGATCGGGCCTCGCCGCCGCGCTCCAGACCGCCGATTTCTACTGCTACCCCTCCCTCGCCGAAAAGGGCGAGACCTTCGGCGTCGCCCCGCTCGAGGCCATGGCGACCGGTCTCGCCCCGATCGTCTCCGACCTCGCCTGCTTCCGCCAGTTCATGGTCGATGGCGCCACCGGCGCGATCTTCGATCATCGCTGCGCCGACCCCGCCGGTGCGCTGGCCGAGAAGCTCGCCGCCATGCTCGACGATCCCGAGGCCACCCGCCGTATGGGCGAGGCCGCCGCGGCCCGCGCCCGCGAGTTCGGCTACGCCGCGGTCGCCGACCGCCACCTCCGCGAGTTCGAGTCGCTCATCGGAGGCCGCGCATGAGCCAGGCCCCGCCCGCTTCCTCCTCCCCCGCCCCGCGCCTGCACGCCAAGCGCCAGGCCGACGCCTACTCCTCGCCGTGGTCCGCGCGCGAGCGCCTCGCCATCGGCCTGTGGTCGATCGTCTGGGCCACGCTCTTCCGCCCCACGCCCAAGATGTTCCCCTTTACGAAGTGGCGGCTGCTGCTGCTCAGGCTCTTCGGCGCGAAGGTCCACGGCTACCCGTTCATCTCCGCCTCCGCGAAGATCAAGCGCCCCTGGGATCTCGAAGTCCACGACCGCGCCTGCGTCAGCCCGGGCGCCGAGATCTACAACCTCGGCGGGTGCATCCTCCGCGCCCGAGCCAACGTCACCCAGTACGCCTACCTCTGCGGCGGCACGCACGACCTCTCCGACCCCGGCCTCCCGCTCGTCGTCGGCTTGATCGATGTCGGCGAGGATGTCTTCATCGGCGCGCGGGCCATGGTCCTGCCCGGCATCACCCTCGGCGCGGGCTCGGTCGTCGGCGCGGGCTCGGTCGTCACGCGCGATGTCGCCCCGTGGATGATCGTCGCCGGCAACCCCGCCAGGCCCATCCGCGCCCGCGCCCATCCGGGCGCGCCACGCGATGGAACCGCTCCCGCATGACGGCTCACTCCGGCGCCTCGGCGTGCCGCCGCTTCCGCACCGGCCTCGCCGGGCTGCCCGCGCACAGGTGCCATGCCGGGAGGTCGCTCGCGAACACGCTCGACCGCGCCCCGACCACCACCCCGTCGGGAATCGTCACCCCCGGCGCGACAAACACATCCGCCGCCAGCCACACGTGCCGCCCGAGCGTGATCGGCGCGGTGGTCAGCGGGTGGCCCGGGTCCTCGAAGTCGTGGCTCGCCGTGCAGACAAACGAGTAATGCGACACCGTCGAGTGAGCCCCGATCGTCACCGGCGCGACCGAGTAGATGTCGGTCCTGTCGCCGATGCACGAGCCCTCCTCCATCGTGATGTTCCACGGTGCCCACACCCGCGCCGTCTGGTAGATCCGCGCCGTCGGGTGCAGCCTCGCGCCCATCAGCCGATAGACCCAGTTCCGCCACTTGTGCGCAAACCGCGGCGACGGCCGCACCAGCAGCGCGTACACCACCGACCACACCGCCCGCGCCGCCCGGTTGCCCACCGGGTGCGGCGAGTCCTTCTTGGCAAAGCCGCGGTACACCCGGCTCTCCTCCCCCGGCTGTCGGCTCTGTGCGGTGTCCATCTATGCGACTTTCCTGCGCGCGGCCTGAGAAACGACCCACCTAGATCGACCATCGCCGCCCCGGCCCCGCTCAGTACGCTCAGATTAGACCCTTGTTTGGGAAGCAACTCAGTTTGCGCCGGATCGAACCGATAACCTACGTTCCTGACCTCGCACGCACCCTCCGCCTCCCCCAATGCCCGCCTCAACGACACCCCCTCCCTCCGCCCCCTCCCCGGCGGCCCCGGCCGCGGCCGACACCGCCGCACGCGCCGCCGAGGCGCCCAGCCTCGAAGCCAGCCTCGAACTCAGGCGCCAGCCGCTGGTCGAAGCCCCCGAGGGTCGCCGCCCGCCCGTGAGCGTGGTCATCCTCACGTTCAACGAGCAGGTCAACATCAAGGACTGCCTGCGCTCGTGCGCCTGGTGCGACGATGTGCACGTGCTCGACTCCGGCTCGACCGACCGGACCATCGAGCTGGCGCAGTCTTTGGGCGCGAAGGTGCACACCAACCCGTTCAAGTCGTTCGGCGACCAGCGCAACTGGGCGATCGACAACATCCCGTGCAGGCACCCGTGGCACTTCCACCTCGACGCCGACGAGCGCTTCACGCCCGAACTGGTCGAGGAGATGTTCGACCTGCTCGGCGCGGACGGGAACAGTTCCGACAAGGCCGCGTACCTCTGCCCGAGCAAGATGATGCTGCTGGGCCGCTGGCTCAAGCACTCCGGCGGCTACCCGAGTTACCAGGTGCGGCTGTTCCGGTTCGGCAAGTGCCGGTACAAGGACTTCGGCCACGGCCAGCGCGAGGATCCGATCGGAGCGGTCGGCACGCTCGTCCAGCCGTACACGCACTACAACTTCAGCAAGGGCGTGCTGGAGTGGTTCTACAAGCACAACGACTACTCGGGACGCGAAGCCGACGAGGCCGTCGCCGTGATCAAGACCGGCGGCAGGCCGCGGCTGCGCCAGCTCTTCAAGGGCGACGCGACCGCCCGCCGTCGCGCCTGGAAGAACATGTCCTACTTCCTCCGCGGCCGCGCCATCATCCGCTTCTTCTACAACTTCATCCTCCGCGGCGGCATCTTCGACGGGATGGCGGGGCTCCACTACTGCGCGATGATCAGCACCTACGAGTACTGGACGGAACTGAAGATCGTCGAGAAGGCCAAGCCGTGGGGGCCGAAGACGCAGCGGCTGACGGAGAAGATGCTGCGGGAAGATGGGGTGACAAGGTGACAAGGTGACAAGGTTCGGATGCTAATTGGAGTGTGCTGTGGCGAAGCAAATCAAGACGCATCTTGATCTCGATGTCTACCAGCGGGCGTATGCCGCTTCGATGGAGATTTTCCGGATGACCCGGGAGTTTCCTCGCGAAGAAGTTTACTCGCTGACGAGCCAGATTCTGCGATCGTCACGCTCGGTCACCGCGAACATCACGGCCGCGTGGCGAAAGCGTCGCTACGAGGGGGCGTTCGTCAGCAAACTGTCCGATGCCGAGGAAGAAGCCGCCGAGACGCAGACGTGGCTCCAATACTCCGTGGACTGCGGCTTTGCGCAACGTCAGGCAGCCCGGGAGCTCTATCGAAAGTATGACGGCATCCTCCGAACACTCGTCGGCATGATCCAACACCCCGAAACGTGGATCATCGGCCCGCCCCCGTCGAAGCCCCCCAAGCCTGGTTGACTCGGCCTTTTTCACCTTGTCACCAAGTCACCTTGTCACCCTCTCAAGCCACGCCCCTCGAGCATGCCAGTGCCCCCAGCACCCCATCCCCTCTACGGCCAGATCGAGATCCTCGTGCCGACACTCAATGAGGCGGCGGTGATCGGCGATACCGTGACCAACGCCCTCAGGGTCGGTCCGGTGTTCGTGCTCGATTCGTGCAGCAAGGACGGCACGCAGGAGATCGCCCGCGCCGCCGGCGCGCACGTCGTTGAGCAGAAGTTCCTCGGCTACGCACGCCAGAAGAACTGGGGGCTCGACAACCTGCCGTGGAAGGGCGAGTGGGTCTTCATCCTCGACGCCGACGAGCGCATCACCCCCGCGCTCCGCAACGACCTCTACAGCGTCATCGCCGACCCCAAGTGCGCCGACGGCTACTACATCAACCGCGTCGTGCTCTTCATGGGCCGCGCCATCCGCCACGGCGGCCTGTACCCCTCGTGGAACCTCCGATTCTTCAAGCGCGGCAAGTGCCGCTACGAGGACCGCTCGGTCCACGAGCACATGGTCTGCGACGGCCCGACCCGCTACCTGCACGAGGAGATGCTGCACATCCGCGGCGAATCCGTGCACGAATGGATCCGCAAGCACATCCGATACGCCGACCTCGAATCCGACGAGTGGGTCAAGCTCCGGTACGGCCAGGAAGCCGGCGCCAGCGCCGAGCGGCTCTTCACCCGCACCATGAAGTACCGGCAGTACCTCCGGCGCGAAGTCTGGCCGCGCACGCCCTGCAAGCCCCTGCTCCGCTTCGCGTACATGTACTTCCTGCGGCTGGGCATCCTCGACGGCGCGGCCGGCCTGCACATGGCCATGATGATGACCGCCTACGAGTACATGATCGAACTGCTCTACCGCGACAAGCTCAACCGTGTCGAGGCGGGACTGCTCCCGCGCCCGGGCGCGCCCTCGCGCCCGGCCTGAGCGAACCGGCCCTCACGCCGGCTGGGCGGCCATCATCGCCGAGACGTCGAGGCCGAGCTTCTTGGCGATGCGCCGTCCGTAGTCCTCATCGGCCCGGAAGAAATGGCACAACTGGCGCATCTGGACCTCCTTCCGCGCACGGCCCAGCCCGCCGCAGATCCGGGTCGCGAGCCGCTCGCGCTGGCCTTCGTCGAACAGGCGGTACAGGTTGCCCGGCTGGGTGTAGTCGTCGTGGTCCACCGTTGAATCGAACCGGTCCACGATCGTCTGGCCGAGTTTCCACGCCGGATCGGCGAACGCGGGGTCGGGCTGCGGCGTGCCGGCGACCGTGTTCGGCCAGTAGTTCGGCTTCGAGCCCGCCGCGCCGTCGGCCAGCGCGCCGTCCCGGATGTAGTTCATCACCGGGCAGCGGGGCCTGTTCACGGGAACCTGGTGGTGGTTGACGCCCAGGCGGTGCAGGTGCGTGTCGGCGTAACTCATCAGCCGCGCCTGCAGCATCTTGTCGGGGCTCGGACCGATGCCCGGCACCAGCGCGCTGGGCTTGAACGCCGCCTGCTCGACCTCGGCGAAGTAGTTCTCCGGGTTGCGGTTGAGTTCCAGCTCGCCGATCTCGATGAGCGGGAACTCCCTGTGCGGCCAGACTTTCGTGAGGTCGAACGGGTTCCATCGGAACGCCTCGGCCTGCGCCTGGGTCATCGTCTGGATGCAGACACGCCACTTCGGGAACTCGCGCCGCGCGATCGCCTCGAACAGGTCGCGCTGGTGGCTCTCGCGGTCGGAGCCGATGACCGCCGCGGCCTCGTCGTCGGTCATGTTCCGGATGCCCTGCCGCGTCTTGAAGTGGAACTTGCACCACACGCGCCCGCCCTGGGCGTTGATCATCGAATAGGTGTGGCTGCCGTACCCGTTGATGTGGCGGTAGGACGCGGGAATGCCGCGATCCGAGAACAGGATCGTGACCTGGTGCAGACTCTCCGGGCACATCGACCAGAAGTCCCACTGCATGTCCATGTCGCGCAGGTTGGTCTGCGGGTGACGCTTCTGGGTGTGGATGAACATCTGAAACTTGTACGGATCGCGCACGAAAAAGACCGGCGTGTTGTTGCCGACCATGTCCCAGTTGCCTTCTTCGGTATAGAACCTGAGCGCGAAGCCGCGCACGTCTCGCTCGGCATCGGCCGCGCCGCGCTCGCCGGCCACGGTCGAGAACCTCAGGAAGCACTCGGTCTTCTTGCCGGCCTTCTCCAAGAACCTCGCGCGGGTGAGCTTCGACACATCACCGGTCACGGTGAACGTGCCATACGCCCCGGAACCCTTGGCATGAACGACCCGCTCGGGGATGCGCTCGCGGTTGAAGTGCTGCATCTGTTCGAGCAGCGCGACATCCTGCATCAGCACGGGTCCTCGCGGTCCGGCGGTGAGTGCCTGCTGCACACCGATCGGCGCGCCGTTGGCGGTCGTCAGTCGCGGTTCGGTTCCCTGCGCGGGGCAGGTATGCCCGTTCTGTCCATTGGTGCCGTGGGCCATGCGAGGTTCTCCCTGAGATATCGTGGAATGATTCTAAGACAGTATGCCGAACCCTGAGACGGGCCAATGCACGCTCCGCAGAGCGCCCACGCAAACTCCTAGCCATGGCCACCTTCTTCAGGATTGCTGGCACAGCATCCCGGCACTTTCCTCACCTAGGATTTGGTGCATGCTCCCGAGACCTGCAAGCGCTCGAGCATTCGCGGCGATCTCGCTGACTTTGGCCACCACGCTGCAGGCTCAGACCGCTCTGCGGCCCCTCAGCGGGGAACCCGATGAGAGTTTCGGGTTCTGCATCGCCTCGGTCCCGGACCTGACCGGTGACAGCATGCCCGATGTGCTCATCGGCGTGCCCTACCAGAAGGTTGGTGAGGACTGGGAGGCCGGCCGCGTGTATGTGTTTGGCGGGAACGCGGGGCACCGGGTCGATGTGCTTGAGTCGCCCTTCCAGGATCTCTTCGGCAACTTCGGGCAGTCGGTCGCGGGCCTGTCTGATGTTGACGGTGACGGATCCGGCGACATTGTCGTTGGCGCGCCCGGCGAGGGTCCCGGGCGGGTGCACGTGTTCTCCGGCCGCGACGGATCATTCATACGCCTGATCTATCCCCCATCGAGCGAGTACATCGCCCGCTTCGGAACAGCGGTCGCAGGCCTGCCGGATGTTGATGGCGACGGCCGCGGCGACTTTGTCGCCAGCAATGTGTACCTGCGAGCCTGGAACGGCGGCCACAGTCGCCCTCATGTGTGGATCTTCTCCGGCCGAACGGGTGCGGTGCTGCGCGAGCTGGTTTCGCCCGCATCACAAGGCGACTCGGGCTTTGGTGAGTCGCTGGCCGGATTGAAGGATGTTGACGGTGACGGCCGGCCTGATGTGGTTGTTGGCGCGAAATCGCACGACGGCAGCGCGGGAGAGCGGTCGGGAAAGGTGTATGTCTACTCGGGCGCCACCGGGCGCTTGCTGCACACGCTTGATTCGCCGAGCGCGAGGGCCACGGGAGAGTTCGGCGCGGTGGTCGCCGAGGCTGGGGATCTGAACAACGATGGCCTGAGCGAGATCATCGTGTCCGCGCCGGGCGAAGGACCGGGCCAACCGCCGGATGTCCCCGGGCGCGTGCACATCTTCGGTCCGCGCGGCCGACTGCTTACAACCCTCAAGCCTCCGACGGATAGGCGGCGCGGCGGATTTGGCGCATCGATCGCCGGCATTCCCGACATTGACGGCGACGGCACACCCGACCTTGCCGTCGGCGCGCCGGGTGAAAGAACCCGCTATGCCGCGGGTGGTGGCCGCATGCACCTGTACTCGGGCGCGACCTTCCAAGGTCTGCGCATCATCACGTCGCCCTCACGCCGTCGATCGGAATCGTTTGGCGCGGCCGTTGTCGGGCTGGGCAAGCAGTCCGGCACTGCTCCGCATGAAGTCCGGGTGTTTGTGAGCGACGGGCTGTGTTACGAAGACCCACAAGGCCAGTCGGGCGTCGGCGCGGCATACCTCTTCAGGTATTGACGTGCCTCTCATTCCGGCGAACTGGCGGCCTTCCACCCATAGGTCTCGTACCGGTGCACGAACGACCCGTCGCTCGCCAGATCAACAACGCCGTACCCCTCATCGCACTGGTTCTTCTTCCCGTTCCACCAACTCCCGCACACCGCGCCGTCGCAGATGTAGGTCAGGCCGTCCATCTCCACGCGGTCGATCTTGTGGATGTGGCCGCTGAGGCAGAGCTTGACCTTGCCCTTGCCCGCTCCCTCGGTGAACAGTTTGTGCAGCCTCATGCCGTCGATGTGCATGAGCCCGGCGCCGGTCTCCCAACGCAACTCCTTCTCGTTGGCCTTGCCGGTGTAGCAGAGAGCGACCATCGATAGGATGGGGACATGGCTCACGACCACCACGGGTTCCGCCGCGGCGATGAGTTCGGCCTCCAGCCAGGCCCGCTGCTCGTCATCCAGCCGCGCGATGTAGCCGTTGGGGTCGCGAGGATCGACCGCGACACTGTCGAGCACGATCACGCGCCACCCGTTCATCACCAGGCTGTGGTACGGGCGTGCGAGCCCGAGCCGCTCCATGGCGTACTTCTTGCCCCAGCCCGGCTCGTCGCCGGTGGTCTTGCTCTTGGACTTGTTCCAACCCCAGATGTCGTGGTTGCCGAGCGCGTGCGCGAGACGCACCTCCGATGCGATCCCGTCTTCGAGCACTTTTCCAAGCAGGTCCCACTGCTCGCGGGTGCGGGCTTGGGGATGGGCGAACGAATCCATCACCAGGTCGCCCCCGGTAACGACGAGGTGAGGCCGATCCTTGAGCGCCATGACGTGCTTCAGGCACGCGGCCATTCCCTCGCCGGCGCGCTTCTCGGGCTGAACGTGGATATCGGTGAGGTGCGCGAGCCGAAGGCTCGTCGCCGGGGCTGGCCGACGCGACCGGGGCATGACCGAGCGGGCGGCCGCCTGCGCCACGCGCCCGCCGCCTAGCGTCAGGCCGAGAACACCGGCCGCACCGAGTTTGACGATGTCCCGTCGATCCACCTGCTTGCCGTTCACGTGTTGGTCTCCTGTCCGCCAGTCGTCGGTTGACCCGTTCGGACACGAACCCCCGATCCTACGGGAGAACGCCACCAAACGCGACTTCATTCTCTGCATGAACCTGAATCCGCCGCGTCGCCCGCGGCGGCGACATCCTGCTTGCGGCCGCGGCGGAAGGGCGACCCGGAAGCGGACCGACCGAGCCGGCCGCGCTGCTCGACGCCGCGACCGATTCGCTCGGGCGCGTAACGCTCGCGCTCCCGGCCTTCGCGCGCGATGCGATCGTCCGGTTCAGGTGTCTGGGCGAGCACGTCGGCCGACGCCCCTCTCCCACCCTTCGTCCCCGCCCCCTCCGCCGTTACGGACCCGTCGCTTCGCGGTCTTCCTGCGCCCGAACCATGGCCTTGACCTGTTTCATGTGCTCGGACAAATAGCGGAGCGCGACCTGCGCCCGCATCTGCTCGGTGATGGGCGCGGCTGGAATGCCGAAGCAGACCTGCCCCGCGGGAACATCGCTCATGACGCCGGTCATCGCGCTGATCGTCGCCCGCGCCCCGACGCGCCGTCCATCCTGGATGCCCACCTGTCCGGCGATAACCGCCCCATCCTCGATGATCGCGCTGCCGCCGATCCCGGTCATCCCGCAGACGATGCACGAGCGGCCGACCCGCACGTTGTGCCCCACCTGCACGAGGTTGTCGATCTTGCTTCCGTCCCCGATCGTGGTCGCGCCGAACTTGCCCCGGTCGATGCACGAGTTGGCTCCGATCTCCACGGCATTGCCGATCTCGACCGTGCCGACATGGGGAACCTTGATCAGCCCACGGCCCTGCGGGTCGGGAACGTAGCCGAACCCGTCGGCGCCGATCACCACGCCCGCGTGGAGCGTGCACTGGGCGCCGATGGTGCAGCGGTCGTAGACCACCACGCCGGGATGGAGCGTGGTCGCCGGGCCGATCGTCACATCGGCGCCGATCGTCACGTTCGCGTGGATGACGCACCCGTCGCCGATCCTGGCGCGCGGCCCGATGACGGTGTTGATCCCGACCGTGACGCCGCGGCCGATACTTGCGGTCGGATCGACCGAAGCGCGCGTTCGGTCCGATTCCGCGGGCCGATGGTCGGGCGGCTTGAGCAGGGACAGGACCTTGACCATCGCAAGGTCGGCGTTGTCCACGATGATCAACGCGCGCCGCGAGGGGTCGTGGCCCGGAACGCTGATGCCACGAGACACCAACGCCGCGGCGGCCTTGCTCGACGCCCATCCCGCGGCGAACTTCGCCGAGCGGATGAAACTGAGCGATCCTGGACCGGCGTGTTCCAAGCCCGAGGCGTCGCGGATGGCCAGGTCGCGCGGGCCGACCAACTCTCCGCCGACGGCGACCGCGATGCTCGCGGCGGTCAACCCGCCGGACGCGGCGTCAAGACCTTTTCCGTCAGCGCGGGGCTCGGTGGTTTCGATCATTGAGCGGGATTGTAGATCGAAACGTGCGTTGCGAGCGTGCGGGTTGCGAACCGCCGGACACCCTGCCGGGATGACCAGATGTGGCCACCCGTGTGGCCCGAGCTGGCCCAGCGTGGCCACCAAGAGGCCGCGGGTGGCCACGCCAGCGGGCTTGGAGCCAGCCAACGCCATGGCATGGTCGTTGCAGTGAGATTGTCGCCTCAAGAAGAGATCGATGGGTCAGACCTCCCCATCGGTCTTTGCATCCCTCTGAACGGCCGCACCGCTCGGCGCTGAGGCTAGGGCCGCAGCAGCGCCGAGCGGCGTCGGTCGGATCGTGAGGCCGACCCGGGAACGGACAACCGACTCTACCCGGAAACCTTTGCTCGTCTCATCCGCAGTGTGCGGGTGTTGGACCGCTCGATCCGTCACGGACCGGACCGAGCGGTTTTTCGTTTTTGGGGTGCCCCGGCACGCTCAGCCCGTAACGTCGAGGCGGCCTTCGGCGCTGATCGCGTCGAGAGACTCGACGACCTGTCGCTGCGATCTTGCGGCCGACTCGACCAGCCTGACCGCGGCATCGCCCGCGGCGGACTGTGAGTCAAGGACCTTCCGCAGGACGGCGTAATCAACCCGCTGCTGGAACTGGGCCTGCTGGATGTCGAGGATGTGCGAGGTAAGGCCGTCCATGAGGATGAGTATCGGACAGAGGAAGGGCCAACTGAAGCCGTAGCAGCCTGTCGCCTCGGCAATCCCGCCTCGGAAACGCTCGGTACCCCAAAAAGAGACGTGCCCGCCGCGAAGGCGGGCACGCCCGAAGAGTGTTCCAGAGTCAGGGACGCATCAGCGGCGGCGGCGGAGGCCGATCAGGCCGCCGAGGCCGAGCAGCGCCATCGCGCTGGGTGTCGGAACGATACCCTCGCAGGCGTTGAAGTAGAAGTCGCGGTTGTCGAGGAACGAGACGCCGCTGGGCAGACCGGCCATCTCGTTGTAGTCGACACCCGCGTGGTCGAAGCGGCCGAGTTGGCTGAAGCGGATGCCGTCGCCGTTGTTGATGCCGACCGTGGCGGGAACTCCGCCGAATCCGCCGACGCCGCCGGAGGCGCTGCCGGTCGTCCACTGCATGTCGCCGTAGCTGAACGCGGCGTTGAGGCTCGGGCCGAAGTGGTTGGGATCGGCGGCCATGGCGAGCTGGAACGTGTTGCGGAGATCGTTCTGCGCGTTGAAGTAGCCGACCGAATCCCACGTCACGACGAAGACATCGGGCACGGTGTCGGCGTTGGTGTCGTAGGTGCGGTGCCAGACGAGGTTGGTCTCGATGCCGCCATTCACGCGATTGCGGGTGTCCACATCGCCCCAGAACGGAGCGACCATCTGGAAGCCGGTGGTGGGGAAGCCCGAGGCGGTGAAGGTGCTGAACGGACCGCCGAACGAGACGTTGCCGTTGTTGTTGATGAAGACCGAGCTGTAGTCCGTCTCATAAAGGCAGAAGTTGAAGCCCAGAGCCGTGGAGCCCGTGCTTCCGTCATCGTTCGGGTCCATCGACTGTGTCCAACCGGTGCCGACCGGGTTGGCGCTGTCAAAGGGGAAGAGCAGGTTCAGCGAGTTGGCATCGGCCAGCGCCGTGCCGGTCGCCCCGGCCACCACGAGGGCCAGAACCGACGTACGAAGATTCTTCATGTCTCTCTCCAATACATTCGCGATGGACTCCGCCGCTCACGTGCCGCGGCGCGCCCTCGCAAGGTCTCGGCCCGGTCACCACGCGCACGCGCGCGCCGTGCCCGGACCAGCTCTCTCAAACCCGCGAACGCGCCCTGTAAAGAACACGCGCGGCCACACCGCCTCGTCCGCCGCGAATCCGCCGCAGCACAACGAGGCAACATCTCGTTCGAGATACCGACGCGTCTTGGAGTCTCTCTCGCTCACAGGCCCGGCCTTGCACAGGTGCCGGATCTCTGTATCTGCACTCGGGAGGTACGCTACACGAGCGCCTGATCCTCCGTCAATACCCCATCTCGGGTAATTCAATGGAATTCGAATAAGATTTCAGATACCGGCCCCGTCTTCCAGCCATCCCAACTGGGATGATTTCGGAGAGTCTGGTCTGGTTGGCGCGTTCTTGGAATCCCGAAGCGTGGGCTTGAGCACCGGCTCGGGGCGGGTTTGCTGCACAACGTGGCCGGGCGGCACGCTCGATGTGACAAAGACTCCGCCGGCAATCACGCAGTCGTCGCCGATCACCGTGTCGCCCCCGAGGATGACGGCGCCGGCGTAGATGGTGACGCGATCGCCGATGGTCGGGTGGCGCTTGATGCCGCGGATCACACGCCCGCGCTCGTCCTTCGGAAAACTTCGCGCGCCAAGGGTAACCCCCTGATAGACCTTGACTTGCTTGCCGATCACGCTGGTCTCGCCGATGACGGTGGCCGAGCCATGGTCGATGAAGAAACTCTCGCCGACCTGCGCGCCGGGGTGGATGTCGATGCCCGTGCGGCTGTGGGCCTGCTCACCCATGACTCGGGCCAGGAGCGGGACCTGGAGTTGGTAGAGTTCGTGGGCGATGCGGTGCGTGAAAATGGCATCGAGCCCCGGGTAGCAAAGGATGATCTCGTCGGTGTGTTCGGCGGCGGGGTCGCCGTCGTACGCGGCCTGAACATCGAGCGCGAGCAGGTGGCGGACGGCGGGAAGTCGGCGCATGAACGTGGAGACGGCGTGGTGGACGAACTCGTCATCACCCTTGACGCTCCAACCTTCCGCGCCGGGCTCGCTGCGCCGGTAGCGCATGACGGTCCGGACTTCCTGCCCCAGCGCACCGGCGATCGACTCGCAGAGTCGGCTGACGCGAGGCTCGATCTCGCCATCCCAGAGCGGCTCGGAATCGAAATAACCGGGAAACATGAGACGACGAGCCTGCTCCACGAGGTCTCGGAGACCGGCAAGGTCCGCGGCCCGGACCGCGCCTTGCTCGGCACGCATCGGCGCGCCGACAGCACCCGGCCGCGGAAAGCGCCGGCTGGGGCGGAGGCGGGTCAGGCCATCGCCGCGGATGGATGCGACCAGCGCGCTCGAAGCCTCGCCGATCGCATCCGCGAATCCGTTGTGCTCGTACCGTGTCATGAAGAGCCCTGCGTTCGCCTCGCCCCCCCGCCCCCCCAACCCCGCCGCCGGAGGGCGTCGCGAAGGGTATTGATCGCCTGACCAACGGTAGGTGTATCGACCAAACACGCTCCGCACAACACCGCGGATAAAAGGGTTTCCCCAGATCGTCCCCGAGCGATTTGCAGTCCCGGCAATTTGACCGCCGATCCCGAACACGGTACAACCTCCCTCCCGACCTGGAGTTCCGCCCATGAAGTCCCGATCCTCATCGCTGATCGCCTCCTGCCTGCTCGCCGCCACGGCCCTTTCTTTGGGTGCGTGCGAGACCTCCCGCTACCAGGCGGTCAAGGACGACCCGACGCCCAACCTCGACACGCTGTATCAGCGGCCGCAGGATGTGGACAACGCGCTCGTCGTGATGTGGGACGAGAACTGGCGGATGTTCACGCAGGACCTCGGGCGCGCGTTCTATGTCGATCGCCCGAGCCGCCTGACGCGCGAGCCCGTCCCACAGCCCTGACCGAAAGGGCCGGACACGCCCCACTCAAGCAACCTGTCGAAGCAAGAGCACGGTCCGATCGGGACCGTGCTTTTTTCGAGCGCGGCGGCGGCTTCACTTCCCGACCGCGATGCGGCCGAGGACGACCGGCTCGGGCAGCGGCGAGAGTTCGTAGGCGACCAGGCCGCCGAAGCAGGCGCGGTGGGCGAAGAAGGAGTGGTCGGCGGGGGTCGTGACGGACCGGTCGAATCGCGACTCGTGGATGACGACGGCGAGGCGCTTCCCCTGGAATTCGGCGAGCAGTACACGCGCGTAGTTGTCGTTGAACAGCATCCCCGAGTAGGTCCAGCCAATCAGCGTCAGGCCTTCCGCCGGGGCGATCGTCCACGGATGACCGAACTGTTCGCGCGTGAACCGTGCGAGCTCGGCATCGTCCTTGCAGACCCACTCGGGCCGGAAGCCCAGGTCCTCCAACTGTTTGAAGCACGCCAGCGCATCGCCGCGGACAAACGCGGGCGCCGAAGGTCCGAAGGCGCCGCGCCACACGGCCGGGCCGTACTGGATGCCGGCGGCAAGGGCCAGGAGCGCGGCGATCCCCGCGCCCCAGGGCAGCCAGCGCGGACGCGGGGCACGCGCGGGACGACCCCGCTCCGCGAGCCCGAGCGAGGCCGCGGGAATCCCAGGCGCGGCGAGCGGGAGCGCGAAGAGCCGGCGGGTTGCGGATTCAATCTCGCGCGCACGCTCAACGCGCCCGCGGAGGACCGGGTCGCCGCGCAAGCGGGACTCGAACCGCTCGATATCGGCGGGGCCCATCTCGCGATCGAGGTAGGCGTCGATGATCGCGTCGATCTCGCCCGGTCCGTACCCACCAACGGTGTTGGGATTGCTCATTCAACCCCCCCTTCCGGCGCGAGCCGGGTGCGCATGGCGGCGCGGGCGCGGTGGACGTGGCTGGCCGCCGTGCCCTCGGGGATGTCGAGCGCGAGGGCGATGCTGCGGTACGACAGGTCGAGCACCACGCGCATCAGCAGGCACGCGCGGGCGGTCTCGTCAAGGGATTTGAGGGCGTCCATCACGGCGTCGTCAAACTCCGTCTGCCCCGGCCGGACCTGCCCGGTACCATCGATCGCGGCCGCTGTGACGCGGTCGTGGTGATCCGGCCTGGCGAACCGGGACTGGTCCAGCGTTGCGGGATCCGAAGCGCTGGTCCGCCGACGGGCCCTCGACCGGGCTTCGTTGAGGGCGAGGTTCTTGACGATGCGGACCATCCATGACACAAAACTCGTTCCGGGCTGGAAATCGTTGAGGTTCTCGAGTCCGACTACGGCCGCCTGCTGGACCAGGTCCTGCGCCTGGGTCCGATCTCGAACGATCGCGACCGCGGCGCACCAGAGCACCTTCCAGGACTCGCCGAATCGAGCGGCGAAATCCGCGGCCGACAGACGGCCTGCGCCGTCAGGCCCGGGAGCGGGGATCGATGGGTGAGAAGCATCGCCCCCCTTCGAGACCGAAGAGGCCAACGGACCGTCCGGCCCTCGGCTCGAATGCGTGACCTGCATGCCCACTGGCGCTGAATCCATGTTGCCCGATCGCCGACGTTTTGCGGTAATGCCCTCAAATGGTCCGATTCCCGGACCGGACACCTCCCCGCCCCGCCCCTTCTCGCCCCAACCCTCCGACCGATCGCCCAAGATGAGACCGATTCTCACACGATGCCTTCGACCGATCGAGGGTAGGGTCTAGGGGCATGAGCACGCTCTCGGCCAATCCCGATTCGGTTGGGCATGTCGTCGCGACACCCGCGCAGCGGCCGCGGGCCTGGGAGGTGGTCACATCTCCCCGCGGCGAGCTGGCGGCGGCGGTCATCGCCGGTGCGCTGCTGCTGTCGGGGTGGCTGCTCGGGAAACTCGGTCTTGAGCGGCCGGGCGAGATCGCGATCTGGGCGAGCCTGGCGATCGGCATGTTCCACGGGGGCCGGGCCGCGCTGTCGGCTCTGCGGGAGTTCAAGTTCGACATCGATGTGCTGATGGTGGTCGGAGCGGGAATGGCCGCGGCGCTGGGCAAGCCGGCGGAGGGCGCGCTGCTGCTGTTCCTGTTCGTGCTCGCCGGCGCCCTGGAAGAACTCGCGACGGCGCGGACAACACGGGCGGTCGAGGCCCTGCACAAACTGATGCCGACGCACGCGCTGCGGCGCATCGAGGGAGCCGACGACCAGTGGGAAGAGGTCGCGCCGGAATCGCTCGGGCCGGGAGACGTTGTCAAGGTGCTGCCCGGCGAGTCGGCGCCCGCCGACGGCGTGGTGACGCCCGACGGCGGACGCTCGTCGATCAACACCGCGAGCCTGACGGGCGAGAGTGTGCCGCGGTCGGTGGGGCCGGGCGACGCCGTGTACGCGGGCACGATCAACGTGGGCAACCCGCTGCGGCTGCGCGTGACCAAGCCGGCGAGGGAATCGAGCCTGCAGCGCATCCTCGACCTGGTGATGACCGCGCAGCAGCAGCGCGAGCCCGTGCAGCGGCTCATCGATCGCGTCAGCCAGCCGTACGCGATCTCCGTCTTCGCGCTCAGCATCACGGTGCTTCTGGTGTGGTGGCTCGCGCTGGGCGAGACCCTGCTCAACGGCTCTTTCCTCGCGATGACCCTGCTCATCGTGGCCTCTCCGTGCGCCGTGATCCTGGCCACGCCCACGGCCACGCTCGCGGGAATCACCCGCGCCGCCCGCGCGGGGGTGCTGTTCAAGGGCGGGCAGTCGATCGAGCGGCTGGCCCGGATGAGCGCGGTCGCGTTCGACAAGACCGGCACGCTCACCGTCGGCCGGCCCGTCGTGCACGAGGTTCACCCGATCGGCTGGTCGGACGAGGGCCGCCTGCTCGCCGCGGCGGCGGCGGTCGAGCGCGAATCGACGCACCCGATCGCGACCGCGATCGTCGAGGCCGCGACGGCGCGGGGGCTGGCCCCCGTGCCCGCGACCGATCACGCGTTCACCGTGGGCCGCGGCATGAGCGCGCGGATCGAGGGCAAGGAGGCCCGCGTCGGCAACCTGGTCTACACCGATGATCTGATTCCCGTCTGCCTGCGCGCACGGGTGCGTGAGGTGCTGACCGGTGTTCAGCGTCGAGGCCGGATCGGCACGGTCATCGCCTGGGATCAGCAGGCCGGCGTGGCCATCCTCGCGGATTCGGCGCGGCCGGGGGCCGAGCGGCTGGCCGGCGATCTTCACGCCCTCGGTGTGCGCCCGGTCGTCATGCTGACCGGCGACAACCGCGCCACCGCCGAGGCGGTCGCCACCGAGCTGGGCCTCGATCGGTTCCATGCCGAACTCCTGCCGCAGGACAAACTCGCGCTCCTGCACGCCATGAAGGCCGAGATCGCCCCGCACGCACGCCCTGGAAAGGCCGCGGCGGTCGGGGTAATCGGCGACGGCGTGAACGATGCCCCCGCGCTGGCCGCCGCCGATGTCGCGATTGCCATCGGTTCGATCGGGTCGGACGCCGCGCTGGAATCCGCGGATATCGTGCTGCTCTCGGATGACCTGGGCGTGATCCCGTGGGCGGTCCGGCTGGCCCGGCGGGTGCGCCGGACGATCCTGTTCAACCTGACCCTGTCCCTGACGGCCATCGGCATCATGGTCGTCGCGGCTCTGGTCGGCTCCCGAACGGGGCATCCCCTGCCCCTCTGGTTGGGTGTGCTGGGACACGAGGGCGGAACGCTGCTGGTGGTCGCCAACTCGCTCCTGCTTCTGGGGACTCGGGGAATCTCGATCAGGACACTGGCGTCCGAAACCGAGACGGCGGAACAGCGGTACAGTTGACCAAGCCAAGACGCTTTCCGGAGTTACGGTTGAATATCTCCGCTTCGGTGCCACCGAGCGGGGCTCCGTTCGCATAGGTCGGATCCAACGCCTGTATCTCTTGTTCACGCGCACCCGGGAGCACGATCGGTGCTGTCACAAACGACCGAATACGCCTTACGTGCCATGGCCTGGCTTTCGCTGACGCCCGAGACGCTGGTTCCCACCACGACTCTGGCCGCGAGCACCCAGGTACCGCCGCACTATCTCGCGAAGGTGCTGCAACAACTCTCGGCCGCGGGTTTGATCCACGGCCGGCGCGGCGTGCGCGGCGGGTATCAGTTGAGCCGGGAACCCGGAAAGATCGCGCTGATCGAGATCGTTCAGGCCGTGGCCGAGATCAAGCGGATCACCGCTTGTCCGCTCGGGCTGCCCTCCCACGGCGCGGGTCTGTGCCCGCTGCACAAGCGGATCGACGCGGCGGCCAAGGCCGTCATCGACGTCTATTCCGGGGTCACGCTGGCGGACCTCGTGAGCAAGAATGATGGACCGACCCCGCTCTGCGATGTGAACGGCGACGGCACGAAGGCCCGGCTGACCGTCTCGGCCCGGCCCCACTGATCGGGTTCACTTCGCCGGGGCATCGGGCAGGCTCTTGCCGAGCAGCGTGCGAAGCTGGTCAACACTCAGCGTTGACACGACCGCATCCACCGAAGGGGCACGGCCCAGCGCGGCCGATTGCTCGGAGGTCAGGTTCAGGTCCGATGCCGAATCAGGGAGCTTGGCCGCCGCACGAGACGCCAGATGCTCGAACGCGCCGAGCATGTCCCGCGTGGCTTTCTCGAAGCTCGTTGCGGCGACCGCGTTGAAGATGTTCTGGACATCGAACTTCGGGTCCGAGCGGATCTCCTGACCGATCGCGGCCTCGTACTCCTTGACCATCTGTTCGAGCTTGCTCTGCTGCGAGGGCGTGATGGCTCCGTCACGCAGGAGCCGGTCCGAGAGTTTTTCGACCTGCAGCGGCGTCGCGGCCTGCTTGGCCGCGTCAAACTCGTTGATCGTCCTGACCTGATCGATGGTCCTGAGCCGGACACGGGCGGCCAGAACCGCATCGAGGCGGTCGAGCGCCAGGCGCTCGAGCTCGGCGTTGCGCTTGGCGTCGGAAGCCGCGATCTTGGTGCGGGTCGCGTCGTCGAACGGGAACAACTCGATGGCGGCCCGTTCCGGTCCGTTCACGTAGCGACGGACCTTGCCGTTGTCCTGCACAACGAGCGACGGCGGCGCCTTCTCCGGCTCGACGGGCTTGGGCGGGGCGACGGGCTCGGGAGGCGGTGGCGGAACGAACTCAGGGGTCGGCGGGGGCGCGGGAGGCACCCTGCCGATCAACTGGCCCCACGAAGGGACCGCCAGCACGCCGACGCAGACTACCGCACACGCAAACTTCATCGGGAGATCTCCGAACGGGCGGAATACTACCGCCGCGCCGGGCGAAGTCGTGGATTCCGAGCCGGCCGGTCGATGCCGCTATCCTTTGAGCCGTGCCGACCGATGCCCGATGGCTGCTGGCCCTGCTCGCGATCGCCTACTTCGTGGGCTCGATCCCTGTCGGGCCGCTCCTGGCGCGGGCCCGCGGGGTGGATATCCGCAAGCACGGCTCGGGAAACATCGGCGCGACCAACGTGTGGCGGGTGATGGGCTGGCGGGTCGGGGCGACCTGCTTCGGGCTGGACGTGCTCAAAGGGTTGGTTCCCGCGGTGATGGCGACGGCGTTCGCGACGCGCGGATTCACCAGCACGCCCGAGCCGACGCTGAAGACGCTCGACTCGGCCATGCTGAACCTGGGACCGCTGGCCGTGGGCGGCGCGGCGGTTGTCGGGCACATCTTCCCGGTGTGGCTGGGATTCAGGGGCGGCAAGGGCGTGGCCACGGGATTCGGTGCGCTGGCGGGTTGCTACCCGATCATGACGATCGCGATGATCGGCGCGGTAACGATCTGGCTGGTCTGTCTGCGCCTGACGCGGATGGTCGGGGTGTCGTCGGTGGTCGCGGCGGTCATGGCACCGGTGCTCACGCTCGTGGCGCCCGCACTCGCGATCCGCTGGCGGATGTTCCCGGGCGACGAGGTGCGTCCGGGAACGAAGATGGGGCTCGGCGACGGCGTGCTCGACTGGCACTACGTCGTACTGACGGCCATCCTCGCCGGGGTCATCATCTACCGGCATCGGGCCAATATCGCGCGGGCCTTGGCGGGCAAAGAGCCCAAGATCAGCGCGTTCTCGCGCCTTCGCCTCCCGCTGGGGCGTGCGAAGGTCAATGGCAATAAACCGGGCGCGTGATCGGACCGCCCCCCGGCCCCGCAACTCCGGCACGTTTGCGGACCGCGCGCGGTTCTCGGATACCCACGTTTCCGACTGAACCAGTCGCGCCGATTCTGGCACCCTCCGACGAGCATCGGCGCGAGGTTCATCCGGCAAGGCCCGCAACGTCCGGCGCGGCGGGCCGATGGTGATGCGGCCGTACCGCCGCGCGGCGGCACGGATCTCCTCCAGTGCGTTGATCAGGAGGACCGCACTCATGCGCCGCTCATCTGGCCCAACCACCCCCCGCAAACCTCCCACGCCGCCCAACCCAACCTCCGCGCTCAGGACGGAGAACCCGCATCTTCGACTGGTGCGGACGACCCCGACCGCCGACAGCGGGGCGCGGCCGGCGATCTCGCGCCCGTCGAGCTACAAGTTCCCGGGCACGCCGGCGGGTGTCGCCGGGCCGGCGGGCGCGTGGCGCAGGCTGGAGCGTCCGGAAAGACTCGTCGCGGCGAAGGTCGATCGCGCGCCCGTGGAGCGCCGCTTCACCGGCACCGACAGCCCGTGCGCGCTGGTGCCCGACCCGGACCTCGACGACCCCGAGTGCGCGGGCCGGATCGTGAACTCGCGCGACCTGGTGCGCCAGATCGAGAGCACGCTGGAGCGCATGCAGTCCCGCCTCGACGACTTCCGGTCGCAGGTGGACGCGGCGTTCCGCTTTCCCATCGCGCCGGAAACCAGCGACGACGACGGCTCCGACCGGCCGCGCGCCGCCTGATCCGGCCTGAATCAAGACCGATGTGTTCCACGCCCGGGGGCCGTTTGTTGCTCCGCCCCCGGGCGTGTTTTCATTGGCTCACACCGCCCTGCGCGCAAACCAAAAACAAAGCAGGGCGCCATCGCAAGACAGCGCCCCGCTGGAGGAGAGAGAGATCAAAGGGAGGTCGGGTCTATATCGGCTTCGGTGCAGTCCTGGAACCGAAAGACGCCAATCGGATGGCGGACAGACCCGCGCGGAAGACTCGTGTAGTGTGCAATCCGGCCCGCGAGTTGGCACGCCCCGAGCACAAAGAACCTCGACGACGGCCTTCCAGATTGCCCAAGTTGAACAAACGATCTTAGCCCAGAAACTGAGCACGGACACCCACTTATACGAAATCCGTCGGCCGATGTTCCAGTGAAATCGAGCGAGATTTCCCCTCTTTTTTCGCTTGGACCGGATAACTCGGCGCTCTGCGCAAGCCTTGCGGCTTGACGTAGCCACCCCGCGCGTATCAAAACCGAACGGAAGCGCCGCGCAGAAGATTCCGCGGCAGGAATCGCCGGCGGACGCTCGATCAGCGCGCGACGCAGGTTATTGGACGCTTCATCGGAATCGGGCTTCGACGCCGGTGCTCGTCACTCGGGATCGGCAACTTCTTCCGGACGCGGGACAGGCTGGTCCTTCATGTCGGGCGCGGGCTTGGGCTCTCCGCGCGCCGGGCGTCCTCGTCCGCCGCTCGTCTCGCGCATGCGCTGTTCGAGCCGCTCGAGCAACTGGTCCTGTTGCTCGGGAGTCATCGCCTCGAACATTCGGAGCAGTCGCTGGCGACGATCGGCGCCGGCGGCCTGGGCGCGGTTACGGCGCGGGGCATCGGCGGGCGCGCCGGCACGATCGCTCTCGGGCGCCATCATCATCTCCTCGCGCGGCGGCGCGCCGGGCTCGCCTCGCGCGCCCTCGGCGCGCCCGCGCGGCTCAGGCGCGCTCGCATCGGGCCGCGCTGGCGCGCTGTCCTTGCCGGCCCTCTGCTTGACGTAGGCGTCCTCGCGGGCCTTGGCCTGTCGTTCCCGGTAATCGTTCAGACGCGCTTCGACGGCCTTGCGCTGCTCGGGCGTCAGTTCCTTCCAGACCCTCGTGAGAGCCTGCTCGGGCTGCGGCATTCCTTCGAGGAGTTCGCGGACCCGCTCGCGCTTCTCCGGCGGGACCTGCTCCGCCGGGCGTGCCGGAGGCTTGTCGGACGGCGCATCGGCCATGGCTTCCGGCGCACGGGCTTCGGTCGGCCCGCCCCCCTCGGCCGCCCGGGCGCGACGGCGGGCCTGAGCGCCGTCACGCGGCCTCTCTACCCCGTAGCGCCGCAGCATCTCGCCGATCGGGCTGTCGGCGGGCATCATGCCGCGGACTTCCATCAGTTCGTCGCGGTGCGTCCGGAGGTACTCGCGGAGTTGCTCCTCGAACTCCCTCTGCACCCGCTCGATCTTCTCTCGCTGCTCAGGCGTGGCGCGCACATCCTCGCGAGCATCCTCCCCCAGGATCGCGCCGAGAGCCTGCTTCATGACCCGCGGCGGGATGCGGTCGCCCAGACGGCGACGAAGCCCATCGGCACTCTCGCCGAACCGGCCCTCGACGCCGGGCACATCGCGCGGAGCGACGCTCGGGCCGCTCAGCGGAGCGTTGGCCGCGGGCGAGGGAGACGGGGGCGTCGGGAGCGCGGACTTCTCGGTGGTCTGGGCGATGGCGGCCTGCGCGGTCCACAAGCCCGCAACGACGGCGAGGAGTCGGGTTCGGAACATGGGTCGGTCTCCAGATCCCCCGATGGCGAGCATCGGCGGAGTCAGGGCTGAACGCCGTAAACGCGGCCCTATTTCCCGGCGGCCGGCGGCACGGGTTACCGGGGCTTGGGCTTGCCGGTCGAAATGTCCTGGCCGCGGAGGTGCCGGGTCATGTCGCGCATGAGCTGCTGGGAGCGCATCTGGGCCTGCGGCGTGGCGAACTTGCCCAGCCCGTTGCGGAGGAAGTCGGCCATCTGGCCGAGCTCGCCGCTGGAGGGCGCATCGTCGGAGCGGATCATCTCCTGATCCCGCTTGGCCTGGGCGCGGGCCTGTTCGAGCCGCTCCTCATCGGAGACATTGCGCGGCCCGTTGGGGTTGAAGCCCTCCATCATCTTGAAGAAATCGACAACGGTCTTGTCGAGGAAGGCCTCTCGCTGATCGTCGGGGACGGTGCGGTAGTCGGTCGCGAACTCGTCCCACGTGTCGATCGCGAGCTTGGAGGCGTTCTTCATGATCTGCTCTCGCAGATCGCCCTCGATCATCGCGGCCCACGCGGCCATCTCGGCCGAATCGCTCGACGACATCTTGGTGAACCGCTCAATGAGTTCCTTGAGCAGTTCGCGGCGCTTGGCCACGGGCAGGTTGTTGAACTCGTCCTCCAGCAGCGTGTAGTCGAGCAGGTCGGCCATCGGTGCGCTGGCAAAGTCGGGCTCGGGCATCGGCCGCAGAATGAGGTAGCCCCCCACCCCCGCGCCGACCGCAAGCAGAGCCAGCGCCGCCCAAGCGACTCGCCTGTTCCGGCCGCACCAGCGCGTCAAGCGGTTGTCCTTCAGGATCGGCGGCACGAACGGCCGCGGCGCGCGAGCGGGCTTCCCCGCGCTCGCCGCCCGAGCCGGAATGTCCAGGCCCTCCAGCAGCGAGCCGGGCGCGGGAGACGGGCCGTTGGGCGTGTTGTTTGGCGTGCTCATGCGTTCCACTCGATCAGCAATGCGATCTCACTGGCAGCCCGGAAGCCGCAGACCACCGAACCGGCCCATGTCGCACAGAAGTTCGGCCCAGACCTGGTCGACGCGCAGCGCCTGGTTCTGGTAGCGGGTCAGGTCGGTGGCCCAATCGACGTGCCAGTCGCCGAAGTACAGCGCGTTCCGCGGCACCGCGCCCCGCCGCTGCGGGTGCCAGTCGTCGTTGTCGATCATCACCGGCAGGTCCTTCCACCTCGGCAGCTCGTACGTCTTGGTCACCGCGCGGGCGCGGACCTCGACCGGGATGGTCAGAAACTCGATGCCGATCATCAGCGCGCCGGCGAAGTACTCGTAACTGATCCCGCTGGAACGCCACAGGGGCTCGAAGTTGGTCTGCTGGTCCTTGCCGACCAGATCGCTCGGGCACTTGAACGCGTCCGAAACGTTGACGTACAGCGAGTTGGGATCGCTCGGATCCTCGCGCTCGGGCTTGGAGGCGTCGAGGTAGGTCGTCATGATGTCCAGCAGCGACGGGTCGCTCGGGTTGCTCGCGGTGTCGTGGAACGGCCGCACCAAGGGCAGCACATCCTTGCTGTCGTTCATGTAGTTCTGCAGGCCCTGGCCGAACGACTTGAGGTTGGCCATGCACTTCACGCGGCGAGACGTCTCCCGCGCGCTGCCGAGCGCGGGGATCGTGATCCCCACCAGGATCGCGATGATCGCCATGACCACCAGCAGCTCGATGAGCGTAAAGGCACGCATCCACCGCGCACGGTTCTGCTGCTGATTGATCCACCACCGCGTCATGCACAACCTCTCTTCACGAGCGTATCCGAACTCGGCGGGACGACCAACACCATTCCGTGCATCGGCCCCTCACCGCGGGCCCCGCGACGGGCGCCGCGGTCGGATGAAGTTCGGGCAAACGCCCGTGCCGGCTTGAATCCGGCCGGAGCATTTCTAACCCGTGTCGTCCGGCCCGGTTGCGACATCGAGCCTCGGCCTCGCTCAGGCTAGTTCGGCCAATCGCGTCGCCAGGCGTTGATTCAGCGCGTGCCCGGATCGCGTCGCGTCAAACCGCCCCACGATCGGTCGGCCGCACAGCGCGAGATCGCCGACTAAGTCGAGCAGTTTGTGCCGGGCCGGCTCGTTGTCGAACCGGTAGGCGTTGTCGATCGGACCGTCATTCCCGATGACCAGAAGATCACGGGGCGAGACATGCTGGAAAAGCCCCGCGGCGCGCGCCGCCTGCGCTTCCTCCAGCAGGCTGAACGTCCGGGCCGGGGCGACCTCTCGCTCGTAGTCGCCCCCCCCCTCCCCGTTGAGCATCAGTTCGACCGACGCGTGCTGGGCCGGGATGCGCTTGCACGCAATCGGCGCGAGCGCCGCGATGGGAAAGTTGGAAAGGTCGAGGTGGTAGCTGTAGAACGCCGCCGGCCCGCGCCCATCCGCCGCCGCGGCCAGTTCGCTCGGGCTCAGGGGAAGAGCCTCGACGACGGCCCCGTCCGCTCCGAACCGGACCGGCTCGCGGACCACCACCGCCGCCGCGGCCGGGGCTTGCCGCTCCACAACACCCGCGCCGCGGATCGCCGACACCCACAAGCCCGCCGAGCCATCGCCGATGGGCAGTTCGGGACCCGAGACCTCGACTTCGAGATCGGTGAGGCCCATGCCGCGCACGGCGGAGAGCAGGTGCTCGACAGTCTGCACGCTCGGACCCGTCGGCCCCGTTCCCAGCACCGTCCGCCGCGCTTCGGGTTGAATGAAGTCGGGCATCGCCGCGATCCGCGCACCGGACTCGGGCGATCCCAGATCGACGCGGCGGAACCCAATCCCGGCTCCCGCTTCACCGGGGCGCAGCATCACCACGACCGGCTTGCCCGTGAACAGCCCCACACCACGCACCTCGACCGGCCGGCCGATCGTGGTCGAACGGGGAGCCAAAGTGAAGGAGGACGGCGACATGCGGGGCGAATGTTAGTATCCACCAACGCCCGAGTCACCCGCGACCGACGGATCTCGCGTTGGTTCCGAAGATCGAGTTTCAAGATGTTCTGAAACTCCAGTGGCCGTCGAAACACCGGCGCGGTACAGTCGGCCGATGCGAGTCCCGGCTCCCAAAATCTCCGCCGCGAAGCTGGCCCAGGCTCAGGACGACTTTCTGGCCGCGTGGGGGCAGATGGGTCCGAGCTGGGGAATCAGCCGCACCATGGCGGAGGTGCACGCCCTGCTCTACATCGGCGGGCGGCCGATGAACGCGGACGAGGTCATGGACCGGCTGCGGATCAGCCGCGGCAACGCGAGCATGACGCTGCGGTCGCTGATCGAGTGGGGGCTGGTGCAGCGCGTGCACAAGCGCGGCGACCGAAAAGAGTACTTCGAGGCCGAGCAGGATGTCTGGACGATCGCTCGGACGATCATCCGCGAGCGGTTGCGGCGGGAGATCCTGCCGGTGCTCGCCACGCTGTACGAGATCCGCGATCAGACCGGGGATGAGACGGCGCACGCCGCGCAGGAGGGAGGCGGGATCGTCGCCCCGGACGTGGTCGCCGCCCACAACCAGCGGCTGGATCGGTTGCTCGAACTTGTGCAGATGCTCGACAAGCTCGGCGAGCGGTTCGTGGGCAGCGAGGGCAAGGGATTGCGGCTTGCGGCGACGGTGCTGAGCAAGGTGGTGTGAGGGGAAAGAGGCAGGGACTGGGGATTGGGGGTAAGGGACCAGGGATGACCGCGATCGGAGCCGCCAAACTCCTGCGAACAACGGCCGCGAAGCACGGCGCGCTGGTCGTGCGCTGGGAGATCAGCCCCAGCGCGATCCGGTGCTCGCCGTTGCCGGAAGTCGCGGCGATGAACGGGCAGGCCGAGAGGATCGGGCGTGCGACGCTGGAGTGGCGGGTGGAAGACGACATCGCATCGGCGGCGCTGCGGCTGGAGATCGGGGAGGATGATGCGATCGTTCCGCTCGTCGCGGAAGCCCGCGCGAGCGTGGTGCGCGATGGAGAGTGGGTGCACATCGAGGTCGATGATCGCCTCACGGCGAGCGAGCGGGATGGGCGCGTCGTGTATGCGCAGACAACCCTCCTCGCCGCGGCGCTGGGGCTTTCCGGAGGGGTATACGAGGCGCCGGCGGGTGGCATCGGCATCCTTGCCGATGATTCGGCCTGACGGGTCAGTCCCGTACGAACGGGTGCGACGGGTGCGTGATGCTCGCGCCGCTGCGTTCAGGCAGGGATTGGCCCCGCCTGAACGCACATGGGCAAGGATGCCCATGCCACGTCAGACCTTCGGGCCGCTCGTCCCAAGCTTGGCGATGGCGTCGCCGTACTGCTCGCGGAGGGGTTCGACGACCTCTTTGATGAATCGCTCGGTCTGCTCGACGCTGCGCCCGATGTACTTCATCGGATCCATCACGCCGTCCCAATCGAGGTCGGAAGCGAGCGCTCCGCCACGAGCCCTGGAATGGAAGTTCCTGTCGGCCTTCAGGCGATCAAGGAGATCGTTGTCAAGGCCTTCTTGCTTCACGCGCAGGCCCGCGGCCTGGGCGTGCTGGCGGATCAGTTCGTGGTAGTGCTGCCTGTCGCCGCCCAACCTCACGCACGCCATCAGGATGTTCTCGGTGGCCATGAACGGCAACTCAGCCATCAGGTTCTTGCGGACCATGGCCTCGTGAACGATCAGGCCGGAGGCGACGTTGTGCATGAGGTCGAGCGCGCCATCGAGGGCGAGGAAGGCCTCGGGGAGGCTGAGGCGTCGGTTCGACGAATCGTCGAGCGTGCGCTCGAGCCATTGCGTCGCGGCGGTGTCGTAGGCGTTGCCGACAAGGTTCATGACGAAGCGCGTGAGGCCGCAGATGCGCTCGCAGCGCATCGGGTTGCGCTTGTAAGGCATCGCCGACGACCCGATCTGTTTGTCCTCGAAGGGCTCGTCGATCTCCTTGCGGTTGCAGAGCAGGCGGATGTCCGTGGCGACTTTGTGGAGGACGGAGGCGACAGTAGCCAGCGAAGCAAGCACCGTCGTGTCGAACACGCGCGGATACGTCTGGCCTACAACCTCAAACGTCGGCGCGGGAATCGGGACTTTGCGTGTCTTGCCGTCTTTGGATTCGACCTCCCAGAACCCGCTCCTGGGTGCGATGTGCAGGAGGAATGCCGTTTCCAACTCGTCCACCAGTTCCGCATTGTTGTCCATCAGCGCCAGCATCGCCGCTTGCGTGCCGGTAGCACCGCGCAGTCCGCGATAGCGCCGCCTATCGGTGGCCACGGTCATGCTCCGCACGGACGTGACAAGGTCGGCCGCCCACCCCGCGAGCCGACGCGACACGGTTGTCGGCTGCGCGGCCTGATAGTGCGTAAAGCCCAGCGTCGGCGTGTTCGGGATCGTCGAAGCGCGATCCGCCAACGAACATACGGCCCGTGCGGCCTTGACGATGATCAAGTCCAACGCGGCGTAGATCACTAGCAAATCCGCATTGCACACCACATCCTGACTCGTCATCCCCAGGTGAATGATCCCCCGCGCCTTCGGACACGAATCCCCCAGCGCGTGCACGTGCGCCATCACGTCGTGCCGCAACTCGCGCTCGTACTTCTCCGCGGCCTGAATCTCCGCATCCGTGATCCCACCCGGCCGCTCCACCACCGCCCGCAGCTCCTCCACCTGCTCCTTCGTCACGGGCAGCCCGAGCTCGTGCTGGGCCTCAGCCACCGCCAGCCAGATCCGCCGCCACGTATTGAACTTGTGCCGCGCGGACCAGAGCCTGAGCATCTCGGGCGAGGCGTTGCGCGTGGCGAGGGGGCTGGTGTAGGTGTCGTAGGGGGAGGTCATGGCGCGCCCAAGTCCTTTGACGCCTCCGAAGGCGGCGGATGGTCACGAAGCGCCGGTTCGAGCGCGGGAACGTGCACCGTCGCGATCCGCCACATCTGCGCCTGATCGATCTCGCCGTACTCGTGAGCGAGGATGTGACGCGTTCCGACGATCGCACCCCACGCAAGTTGAGGCATGGTGCTGCGCGTCGTCTGCGAAACCCGGCGCGCGGCCTCACCGATGACCTCGACGCGCCGCTCGACGGCCGCCTGGGTCTTGTCATCGCCGCGGAAGGCGGCCTCGTCGAATCCGTGGGTGTACCGCACTACGCGGCGAGCGGCGTCCAGCATGTCCCAGAGGTACTTGACATCCGCCTGGTCAAGCGGCATACAGCACCTGCTTGGACCTGTTGAGCGAAGCGATAAGGTATGGATTGCGCACCGTGTGAGCCTCGATCAGGTCAACCGGACGGCCGAGCGTCGATTCCAACGCCGCCAGAAGCTGGAAGTATGGGTCATCCCAGCCCTTCCGCTCGAAGTCCTTGAAAACCACAAGAAAGTCAACGTCGCTTGACGCGGGATCAAACTCGAGCCCGACGGCCGAGCCGACGAGAAACAAGCGACGCACGCCGTGCCGCTCGCACAACTCGCGGATCCGATCGATGTTTTCCTGCACTAGCGGAGCCACGCGATCATTGTATGGTCTGGGCGCGGGCCGTGTACCACTCCACCGTCCGCCGCAGCCCTTCCTCCAACCCCACACCCGCGCACCAGCCCAGCAGGGCGTGGGTGCGCGATGAATCGACGCAGCGGCGCGCGATGCCGTCGGGCTTGGTCGCGTCCCAGACGATCGTCCCCCGATACCCCGCAAGCCGACCGATCAACTCGGCCAGTTCCCGGATCGAGAGTTCCTGCCCCTTTCCGCCGGCCGCGGCGGGCACACCGAGCCCTGATCCGATGTTGATCGGCGTCGGTTCACGCATCCGCTCGGCGGTTCGCACGATCGCCTCGGCCGCATCATCCACGTACAGAAACTCCCGCGTCGGAGCGCCCGTGCCCCAGCACACCACCTCACGCGCATCAGCCTTCGCCGCATCAACAAACCGCTTCACCAGCGAACCGGCGACGTGGGCCCGCGAGGGATCGTCGATGTTGTCGCCGGGGCCGTAGAGGTTGACGGGAATCACGTACGCACCCGGCACGCCGTACTGCCGGTGGTACGCATCGAGCATCGACCACGCCGCAAGCTTGGCGATGCCGTACGGCGCGCTCGCGGGCTCGGGATAGCCCGTCCACAGCGAATCTTCCTTGAATGGCGCGGGCGCATCCGCCGGGTACGAGGTCATCGAGCCGACCTGCACAAAGGTGCCTCGCTCCCTCGCGGCAGGCGATCGCCCGCACCACCGCCGCCAGCCCTCGATCAGGTTCATCGCCATCGCCATGTTGTCGCTGAACATGCGCCCCGGCTGGTCGCGGTTGAGCTGGATTCCTCCCACGAACCCGGCGCAGTGGATCACGATGTCCGGCCGCGCGTGCTCGTACATGCGCGCGACCGCGGCGGGATCGCGCAGGTCGAACTCGCGCGAGCCGATGACGGCGAGCTCGGCTGGGGCCACGCCGCGTGCGGCGAGCGCCCGGGCCACGGCGGAGCCGAGGAACCCCGCGCCGCCGGTGAGCGCGACCCGCGCGGAAGGCCAGTCCACCGCCGCAGCCCGAGCCCGTCGCGAAGCTGACTTCATGCCTTCACTGTACCTCGACCGAGGCCAAGCGCCGATCGCCCGCAACCATCGCACACTTGGCGGTCTGGAGCGGCCGCGACAGCACGAGTCCCGCGGTGGGCTCACGCCCGCACGACGTGCGACCGATCACCCTTGTAGCCGCCGAGCGCGTTGCGGGTGTCGATCACCAGCCTCGCCGATCGCCCCACCATGTTCCAGTCGTACACGCTGTGGGCCGTGCTGATCACCACCGCGTCGTAGCCCTTGATCGACGCCTCCGTGAGCGCGACCGAACTCATCCGCAGGTCGTACTTCCGCATCTGGTGCGTCTGGGCCACGTGCGGGTCGTTGTAGTCCACATGCGCGCCGAGCTCCTTGAGCCGCTCGATCAGCTCGAAGCTCGGGCTCTCGCGCACATCGTCGATGTCGGGCTTGTACGCCAGACCGAGCACCAGCACGCGCGAACCCTTCACCGCGCGCCCGCGATCGTTGAGCGCGTGCACCAGCCTCGAGACCACGTACGCCGGCATCGCGTGGTTCACCTCGCCGGCCAGTTCGATGAACCGCGTGCTCAGCCCGACCTCGCGGGCCTTCCACGCCAGGTAATAGGGATCGATCGGGATGCAGTGCCCGCCCAGCCCCGGCCCCGGATAGAACGCCTGGAAACCGAAGGGCTTGGTCTTGGCCGCGTCGATGACCTCCCAGATGTCGATGCCCAGCTCCGTGAGCAGCACCTTCAACTCGTTGACCAGCGCGATGTTCACGGCGCGGTACGTGTTCTCGAGGATCTTCGCCGCCTCGGCGACCTCCGCGCTCGACACGGGCACGACGGTCTTGAACGCAGCGCTGTAGAGCGAGGCCGCGAGCTTGCCGCTGGGCGCATCGATCCCCCCGACGAGCTTGGGGATCGTGACCGTCGTGTGGTCCTTGCGGCCGGGGTCCTCGCGTTCGGGGCTGAACGCGAGAAAAAAGCCATCGTCGCGCCCGCACGCGAGACCCGACTTCTCAAGTCGCGGCAGCACAACCTCGCGAGTCGTGCGCGGGAAACTGGTGGACTCCAGAACGATCAGTTGCCCGGGCCGCAGCGTGCGGGCGATGTCGTCGGCCGAGCGTTCGATGTACGACAGGTCGGGCTCGAGGTGCTTCCCGAGCGGCGTGGGCACGCACACGATGATCGCGTCGGGCTCGCCCAGACGCGAGAAGTCCGCCGTGGCCGAGAACCGGCCCGTCGCGACCATCTCCGAGACGAACGCGTCGCCGAAGTGCCGCAGGTAGTTCTGGCCGCGGGCGAGTTGTTCGATCTTCGCCGGATCGACATCGAACCCGAGCACCTTGAAGCCGGCATCGTGGAACGCGCGGGCGACGGGCAGGCCGACGTAGCCGAGTGCGACCACACCGACGACGGCTTGGCGCGAAGAGACAAGCGAGGCGGGGCTGGGCATGCGTGGGGCGTTCCTTGTGCGAGCCGCGTTCGGCGGAACGATCGTACCGACACGGCGGTCAACGTGCCGTGCGCCGCCGCTCCAGTTCGCCCCGCACCCCCCCCACCGCCTCGTCGATCGCCCGCTGCAGGTCATCGTTCACGATGAACAGGTCGTACACCGGCCGGTCCCCGATCCGCGCCGTCCGCGCCGTCTGCATCTCGCGCCGGGCCTCGGCGAAGCGCTTCTGGATCGCCTCCTCGCTCTCTCGCTTGCGCGAGCGCAGCCGCTCCAGCAGAACCTCCTCGCTCGGCGGCAGGATGAACACCGCGAAAGCCTCCGGCACCTGCGTCTTGACCTTGATCGCCCCCACCACGTCGATCTCGAGGATCACCAGCCGGCCGCGGGCCAGCTGCTCCTCCACCCACAACCGAGGCGTCCCGTACCGCTTGCCGAACAGGTCCACGTGCTCGAGGAACTCGTTCCGCGCGATCATCGCCTTGAACGTCGCATCATCGACGAAGTGGTAATCAACCCCATCGACATCCGCCGGCGTCATCGGGCGCGTCGTGGCTGAGACGCTGAAGACCGAGCCGGGGATCGTCCGCTCGACCGCGCGCGTGATGGTCGTCTTCCCCGCCCCCGAAGGGCCGCTGATGATCAGCAGCATCCCGTCGTCGGTGTCGGTCGCGAGCCGGTGTCGGGGCTGGGGCGCTTCCATGGGGGCCAGAACCATACCCGGTCCTGGACGTCCGAAGCATGTACGATCGACTGAGCCTCACCCCTGATGCCCGCTTCCCAGCCGACATCCTCGCCAACGCCCGACGATGCCCACGAACTCGCCCTGCTCGGGCAAATCCGCCAGGCCGGCCCCGCCGACCGCCGAGCCTGGGCCGAACTGGTCCACCGCTACCAGGACAGGCTCTTCGCCGTCTGCTTCCGGCTGGTCGGCAACCGCGAAACCGCCGCCGATCTGACCCAGGACTCCTTCGTCAAGATCATCCAGGGTCTGGAGACCTACGACGGCCGATCCAAACTCAGCACGTGGATGATCCGCGTGGCCATGAACGTCTGCCTGAGCCACCTTCGGGCCCAGAAACTGCGAAAACACGCCAGTCTGGACGCCATGGGGGGCGGCGTCGCTTCGTCACTTGTTCGGGGGGGCGATTCGGCGGAAGACATCCGCTTGGTCACGGGTTCCCGGACGCCCAACGCCCCTCATCGGGGGGTTACCTCCGCCATCCGGGAACAAACACCCGCCTCAAACGTCCAACAAGGTGCCCAACGCCGGATCGTGGCGCAAGCGCTGGCCGGGCTCGAACCCGACCAGCGGGCCATCCTGATTCTCCGGGATGTTCAGGGATTGGAATACGACCAGATCGCCGCGGCGTTGGAAGTGCCGGGCGGAACGGTCAAGTCGCGACTCTTCAGGGCACGGCTGGCCCTTCGCGAGGCGATCGAGAGACTCGAAGGAACGCACGCCAAACCCGGGAACGATTGAGCCGTGAGCAACGACCGCCTCGACAACCCCGATCTTGACCTGCCGCCGGGGGTCACCCCCGACGACGTGGTGGACCTGGTCGACGGCCAGTTGCCGAAGTCGCGAGAGGCGGTCGTGATCGAGGGCCTGCAACGGTCGCCGCGGCTGGGTTTGCTGGTGAAGCAGTTGCGGGCCGACCGGGCCGAGGTCGCCGAACTCGCCGAGGTCCGCATCCCGCAGCCGGTTGGGATGGTCGATGCCGTCGAGGCGAAACTGAACCGCGAGGCGCTCAGCGCGCTGGTGGCCGAGAGCGAAGAGGCCCCCGCGGCGATCCCGATCAGTTCCGTGATCCCCCACCGCCGCAACGTGCTGAGCGTGCTGGCCGAGAGCGCGTGGGGCCGTCGATTGGCGACCGCCGCATCCCTGGCGATCGTTGCGGGGTTGGGCTTTGTCGCTGTGCAGGAACTGTCAAAGGCCTGGCCCAAGCCCTCGAAACTCGGACCGCTCGTCACCAACACCGCGTCCGAGAACGACCGGGGCCACGCGCCGGAGGTTCCCGCGGTGGAGAAGACCGAAGTCGCCGTGGTGCCCGCAACACCCGACAAGCCCGAATCATCGGAATCGCCGATCACAAGCGCCGGCGACCCCGCCGAGACCGCGGTCGCCGCGGCCGCGCCGACGGGGCTCACGCTCGCCGAGGCCCTGAAACTCGCCGAGGCAGGGCGGCTGGTGATCCGCGTGCGCTCGGACAACTTTGAGGGCACGCTGCGGCACCTCCAGGACCTGTCCCGCGCCTCCGGGCGCGACGAGCGGTGGCGGGCGTTCGAGCTCAACGCGCTCCCGATCGAGTACGCCGCGCTGGCCTCGCCCCTTCCCGAGTCTTCGCCCGCGCCCGAGTCCCCCACCCGCCCAGATCGTCCGAGCCACGCGGTTCCGACATACGCGGGCGACCAGGGCCCCGGAACCGCTCCCAAGCCGGCGGTTGTGAAGCACGATGCGACGGAAGGCCCGAGCCTTCCGGCCGCGAGGACCCACGTTCGCGCGGTGCGGATCGTGCAGACCTCGGCCGAAACCCGCGCGCTGGACGACCTGCTCCGGGATATCGCGGTGAACAAGAGCCACCGCGCGGCGTTCTGCGTGCTGCCCGAGTCGGCCGCGACCGAACCCAGCCCCGCGCTGGACCCCGAGTCAATCCTGTGGTGGTCACGCGGAAGCAGCGCGTGGGCCAAGCGCGTGAGCGTGCCGGTGGTGGTCGAAGTTACGGAATAGCGAGCCGGCCGGGCGTCGCCAGAGCGCCGAATCACCCTCCAGGCGCTTGTGCCGGGGGCGCGGGCGCACCCTGATCGCTTTTCGGCGCGGCGGGACCGGGCTTCACCGTCGGGTCCAGCGGCTCGGGATTGAAGAGAATCTCCATGTTCGGAAAGAGCCGGGCGAAGTCGCCCAGCGGAGTCTTCGCATCCCTGATCTTGGTTGATTCCGCCAATCCCGCGGCACAGCCCCCCAAGCCGATGAGATACTTGAGATTGCGAACGAACAGCTGCTGCGCTTCGGTGGCGTCTTTCAACTTCTTAGGGACCTCGAACACGAACTTGCCGTTGGCGTCGATCTCCAGCCACGTATCCGGCTCGTCCAATGTCAACGTCTTGTGAGTCCCATCGGCCTTGATGGCGCTCACTTCAACCTTGTGCACTTTCCCAGCAGAGTCCTTGGTGGTGGTGACAAGATACACGCGTTCCGGGCCGTTCTGCTCGAGCTGTTCGATGATGAACTGGGTGCCCGGCGAGGATGCGCGTACGCGGCGGCCCCGAACGATCGGGGCCCGGCCATCGGCAATGACGTAGCCCTTCTCGATCCACGTTAACCGCCCGTCGTTCACATTCCCCAAACTGCTGTCGGCTGTCTTGGATTCTGAAAGCTCGCGAAAGACCTTCCGGTTGTCCTCCTTGGCCGCCTTTGAGCCCAGAACAAGCCTGAAATTACGTTCAACCTTGTCATCAAAATAGGTCCAACGGAGCGCCATGTCCTTGCAGTCGTGAGCATCATCAACGACCAGGCACACCCTGCGGACATCCTCCTCGATGGGTTCGGCCGGCCTGCTCTCCATGCTGGTCAGAGTGACTTTGGACCCCGGCGGCTTCTCGCAAGAGGCCATCACGCCGCACATCGCCATTCCAACGGCCACCAATAGCCCATTCATTGCCTGTCTCCTCAAGCCTTCGTGTGTGGTTCCTGGGTCGCGGATTGTCTCGATACGCTTGCCAGCAATGCGCCGAGCATAAGTGCGAGCATCAGGTCGAAGGGGTGCCAGAATCGCAGATGATGCCGCGACACATAAACACAACTCGCCACGATCGTAGCCGACATCGCCAGCAGCACTGCCCCGCTGGCGACGAACGCTCGCCATGCGGGCCGACGCAGGCATCGCGGTTTCCAAGACCGCCACGCCACGATCCCGAAGGCGGTCGTCGCGACCGCCACCACCGCAAGCCAGCTCATCCAGCCCGCCGGATAACGGATGATCCGGCCGGTCAGCAGCCCGGAGATCCCCGCGGCGTGCGCGTAGACCCCCCACATACGCTCTCCGTGCGGCGTCTCGAACAAGTCCCAGTCTCGCTCGACCCGCCCCCGTTTCACCGTGTTGCCAATGAGCACGATCTTGCGATCAAACCAACCCAGGCGTTCCGAGGGCGACGCCGCCAACACACGTTCGTACGAGAATCGTGCGTTGTTGATCACGCTCTGTGGCGGCAACGCCAGCTTGATCAGCGCCAGCCGGTCGCCTGCAAGAATGCCGCAGTCGGCGTCGTCGGCGGTGGGCTCGCTGATGGCCTGAACCGACGTGAGCGGCCGCGGGTGGTCGTCCGGAACCACCCTCGTCGGCAGGTCTCCCTTGCCGAAGAACTCGAACTGGATGGTCTCGCGTTCCGCGTCGATGTGGAAATCGTAATCACATCGCGGATCGACCGACGTGGCGCAGACCGCGGCCACCAGCCCGGGCCACACCTTGGTCTGGCCACGCTGCAGGGCCACATCCAGCACCCAGGCACTCGTGCGATCCTCAATGAGCAGTGTCACGCCCACGAGCGCCGGCGGCGCCAGAATCATCGTGTCGGGCGGTATGCGGCCTACGTAGTTCCACGACTCGCTGGCGCCAAAGACCCGGATTGGTTGCGGACCGCTGTCGAGTTCCGCGATGGCGGACCTCAACTCCCGGTCGAACGGTGTAGCCACCGGCTTGTACTCGATGTCGAGCGCGATGGACCTGGCTTGGCAGCCCTTGAGCGCACGAAGCAGCGACGCGTGCAGCGCCCTGTGATGGTGCACATTGTCCGGATCAAACCCCGCGATTCCCAGTTTCTCCGCGACACGCGCGGGCTCGTCCTCATCCGCGAAGTCGATGATGGCGACGCCGACCAGCGACCCGCCCAGGGGGCTGGACAGCAGCCATCGCTCGTACCAACCGGCCAAGCCGGTCCATGTCGCGAGCCTGTCGCCGAACAGCCCGCCGATAAGCACGGCCGCCAAGAGCGGCGCCATCGCTCTCAGTTGTCGCACACGGCCGAGCACCGTCGGCCCGCGCACGGTCTCCGGAGGCATCGCAATGTTGGTGGAAGAGCGCCGCCGGTCGCTGCCGGTCACGACCGACGCGCCGACGATTGCCTCAAGCTCGTCGGCAAAGTCCGAAGCGGTCTTCAGCCGCCGAATGCCATCGCTCGGCGCCAAGTCCTTTTCGAGCGCCCGCGCGACCACCGCATCGAGCTCGGGATGCGTGAGTTTCACGTGGTCAGAAGGTCGCGTTGGCGGCGTGTGCTGGATGATCGGCTTGATCTCTTTCCAATCCGCGACGTCCCGAATGTCGTACGGGAGCTTCTCCGTCAGCAGTTCGTGCAGGATCACGCCCAGCGCGTAGACATCCGTCCGCGGCGTGACGTTGTTCGGACCGTCGAACTGCTCGGGCGCCATGTAGGGCAGTGAGCCGCACCATGTGCCAAGCTGCTCGAAGCGCGTGATCGGATCGCCCGTCAGCACCAGACTGACATCGATGATCTGCGGCTTGCCTCCGCTGTCCACGAGCACGTTCGAGGGCTTGAGATCGCGATGGACCATCCCCCGGTCGTGCATGTGCTGGACGGCACGGGCGACCTTGATGACCAGCCGCACCCGCGCCGCTTCTCCGAGTTGCTTGTCAATCACGTACACGTTGATCGGGCTGGCGCCTTCGATCAAGCCCATCACGAAGTACGGCGTGCTCCGGCCCTCCACCTTCACGACCCCGCTCTCGAACACCCGCACGATGTTGTCGTGGTCGAGCGCGGCGAGATGGTCCGCCTCTCTCATGAAGCGACGGATCGAGATCTCTTCCGTCACGTCGGGCCGCAGGATCTTCAACGCCACGTGCTTGAGCGGGTTGCTGCGCTCGGCGTGAAAGACCAGACCGAAGCTGCCGCGCCCGATGAACGAGCGGAGCGTGAAGCTGCCGATCCTTCGCGGGTAGCGAACACCCTGGTGAATCAGATAATCTGCTGAGTCATCGGGGCCGAATGGACCGGGTTCCGGCGGATCGTCATCGCCCGGGGGACCGTCGTTCGTCGGCGAGTTGGGGTTGACCACGTTTGTGCCCCGCGCCCGCTCCACAAGGGTCGGAGCGGTTCGGTCTTCCGGTGTACCGCATGGCCGCAATCATGGGGGCGGTACCGACAGATCATGCGGGGGTTGAGTGACGGCCCGATCTTAGCGCGTGGTTCGCGCCGATAGCGAGCCCGCCCGACCCCGCAGCATCGCCGTCAACTGCCCCCACACCTCTTCCTCCCCCCTCGAAGCGTCCACCACCGCGTACCGGCCCGGGTCCGATTTCGCCTGATCGAGGTAACCCTGCCGCACGCGCCTGTGGAACTCGGCACCCTTGGCCTCCATGCGGTCGAGCAAGGGGCTGAGGCGCTTGGCCGCGGCCTTCTCGTCGATATCAAACACCACCACCAGATCGGGCTGCAAGTTGCGGGTCGCGACGCGGGCGACCCCCGCGATATCAGCCATCGACAGGCCGCCCGCCGCGCCCTGATACGCGAGCGTGGAGGCGACGAATCGGTCGGCAAGGACCAGCTCACCGCGCTTGAGCGCGGGAACAATCCGGCGCTCGACCAGTTCGGCGCGGCTGGCCATGTAGAGCAGCATCTCGCACCGCACCCCCATCTCGAGCCCCTCCTCCGCGCGGGCCAGCAGGATGTGCTGGCGGATCCGTTCGCCGACGGGCGTTCCGCCCGGCTCGCGCACCTCGCACAGCGCGATCGGCGGCGCGAGCGACTTGCACGCCTCGGTCAGGCGACGGAACTGCGTGCTCTTGCCCGATCCATCCGGACCCTCGAAGACGATGAAGCGGCCCGCGTACCGGCGCAGGAACGAGTAGTCCGCCGCGGCGTTCGACGCCGCGGGCTTGGAACCGGCCGAGGACGAGGGGTTCGGTTGGGCGGTCACGTGGATCGGAGAGCGGGCGGCGGTATGGGTGCTCATGACGGCGTTCGGGGGCGTCGGATCGGGGCGGGCTTCGACGGGGGAGCGCGGCGGCGCGAGTGTACCTCGCCGCGGCCGGTCTCGCCGAATACCCGAACAGACCGGATCGGCCCCTCGGCTCTGCGCGGCGGAAGTTCACTACACTCGCACGAGCCGCCCCGCTCCGCCCACCCCATGTCCACAGACCCATCAAAGCCAACCCACGCCGCGGACAACATCGTGTGGAGCGAGGCCGGCCTGTCGCGCGAGCAGCGGTGGAAACTGATCGGCCTCGCCGAGGGCCGGGCCGGGTGCACGGTCTGGTTCACCGGCCTGTCGGGGTCGGGAAAGTCCACGATCGCCTCCGCGCTCGAGGCCGAACTGCTCCGCCACGGACGCATCGCCTACCGGCTCGACGGCGACAACATCCGCCACGGCCTGAACGCCGACCTGGGGTTCAGCGCGGAGGATCGACACGAGAACATCCGGCGGATCGGCGAGGTGGCCCGGCTGTTCGCCGACTGCGGCGTGGTCTGTCTGGTGAGTTTCATCTCGCCCTACCGCGCCGATCGTGAACGGGTGCGACGGATGCACGAGGCGCCCGAGAAGGGGATCCAGCCGCTGCGGTTCATCGAAGTGTTCGTGGACACGCCGCTGGAAGAGTGCGAGCGTCGCGACCCCAAGGGCCTGTACAAGAAGGCCCGCGCGGGGGCGTTGAAGGGGTTCACGGGGATCGACGACCCGTACGAGTCGCCGCAGCGCCCGGATCTCACCCTCGCCACCGCGAGCACGCCCATCGCCGAGTCGGTCCGGCGCTGCATGGAACTCCTGCGGGCCGCTCCCGCCCCGACACTCGCACGCGAATGATGCGTCGATGATCGACCAGAAGCACATCTCCATCGCCCGCTCCGCCGTCGAGAAGGCCTCGCTGGTCACCCGCCACGTCCAGCAGCGGCTGGCGAGCGTGCGCTCCATGACCAAGGACGACCGCTCGCCGGTCACGATCGCGGACTTCGCTTCGCAGGCGGTCGTCGCGCGTGAACTGGCCCGGCGCCTCGGCGGCGTCCGGCTCGTCGCCGAAGAGTCCGGCGGGTTCCTGCGCGAGCCGGAACACAAGGTCCATCTCCGGGCCACCATCGCCGCCCTGCGCGAGTCCGGCGCATGGCCCGATGCCTCCGAGGATGCCGTGCTCGGGGCCATCGACCGCGGCGCCCAAGAGCCCGATCCCGGCGGCACGTTCTGGACGCTCGACCCGATCGACGGCACCAAGGGCTTCCTGCGCAGCCAGCAGTACTGCATCGCGCTCGCGCTGATCGAGCGCGGCGAGGTCGCGCTGGGCGCGATGGCGTGCCCCAACCTGCCGCGTTCCTCGGGCGCGGCGATCGACGCCCTCGCGCCCGCCGCGGGCCCGGTCGGCGTCGTGTTCCACGCTGTCCGCGGCGCGGGCGCGTTCGACCCGGTCCGCATGGCCACCCGCTCGCCTTCGATCCGCCCGCCCGTGCGCGTGGCCGAGTCGATGGAGGCCGCGCACTCCGACCACGACGCCGCGGCCCGCATCATGAACCGCGCGGCCGGCGCGGGCGGGTACAAGGCCGTGCGGCTCGACAGCCAGTGCAAGTACGCCGTCGTGGCGCGCGCCCAGGCCGATGTGTACCTGCGCCTGCCCGTCAAGCCCGGCTACATCGAACGCATCTGGGACCACGCCGCGGGATCCCTCATCGCGCGCGAGTCCGGCTGCAGCGTGACGGATATCAACGGCAAGCCGCTCGACTTCGCCCGCGGGCACGGTCTCGAAGCCAACCAGGGCGTGGTCGTCGCGCCGCCGGACCTGCACGCACGGGTGATCTCCGCGATCGCGGAACTGCGCCCCGCGTAGGCCCGACGCGGGCGGACCGGTTTCCGCGTAACCTCTGGCCGATGTCCTCGCCCGCCTGGCTCACCGCCGGCCTCATCATCGCCATGTTCCTGCTCGTCGGCTCCGGCCGTTTCGCCGCCGACGCGGTGGTGCTGGCGATCGTGGCGATCCTGCTGGTCTGCGGCGTCATCTCACCGGCCGAAGCCCTCTCGGGGTTCTCGAGCAGCGGGCTCGTCACCGTCGCGTGCCTCTACATCGTCGCGACCGGGCTCAAGGAGACCGGCGCTATCGGGCTGATCGGCGCCAGGATGCTCGGAAGGCCGCGCTCGACGCTCGCGGCCCAGGCCAACCTCATCCTGCCCGTCGCGGGCATGTCGGCCTTCATCAACAACACGCCCATCGTCGCCATGTTCCTGCCCGTGCTGCACGGCTTTGCCCGGCGCACCGGCATCAGCCCGTCCCGCCTGTTCCTCCCGCTCTCCTACGCCGCGATCCTCGGCGGCGTGTGCACGCTCATCGGCACTTCCACCAACGTCGTGGTGGCGGGCCTGATTCGCGCGCACAACGCCCGCGCCGCCGGCGGCGGGGCCGCGGCCGCCCCCGCGCCCATCCCCGAGATGGGCATGTTCGACATCACCGCCATCGGCCTGCCCGTCGCCATCTGCGGCGTGCTGTACATGCTCCTGTTCGGACGCCTGCTCCTGCCCGACCGCCGCACCGACCCGCTCATCACCGAGAACGCGCGGCAGTACCACACCGCCATGCGCGTCACGCCCGACTCGCCCATCGTCGGAAAGACCATCGAGCAGGCGGGGCTGCGCCACCTGCCCGGCCTTTTCCTCTCACGCATCGAGCGCCTCGACGCCCGCGCCGGGTCCACACAGGATCCGCGGTCGATCATCCCGGCGCCCGGCCCCGCCCACATCCTGCAGGGCGATGACACCCTCGTCTTCGTCGGCGTGCTGGAGTCGGTCGTCGATCTCCAGAAGATCCGCGGCCTTGTCCCCATCGCCGAGCACCACGCCGACGATGCCGACGCCGCGCCCCCGCCGAGCTCGCCGACCAACCCCCGCCCCGTCCCGCGCTCGCGGTTGAAACTGGTCGAGGCCGTCATCTCGCCCGCCTCGCCGCTGGTCGGCCGCTCGGTCCGCGAGGGCGGCGGCGGCGGGTTCCGCACCCGCTACGGCGCGGTCATCATCGCCGTCCACCGCCACGGACAGCGCCTGCCCGGAAAGATCGGCGACATCGTGCTGCGCCCGGGCGACACGCTGCTCATCGAGGCCGACTCCGCGTTCGCCTCTCGCTACCGCGACTCCTCCGATTTTCACCTGGTCTCCGAGCTCGAAGGGGCGGCCGCGCCCAGGCACGAGCGCGCCACCATCGCCGCCGTCATCTTCGCCGCGCTCCTGCTCCTGCTCACTCTCGGCTCGGTCGGTCTCCCGGGCCTTGCCCGCCGCCTGCCCGACGAGATGACGCTCTCGATGTGCGCCGCGCTGCTCATGGTCGCCCTGCGGTGCTGCTCCACCGGCCAGGCACGCGCCGCGCTGGATTGGCAGGTCCTGCTCGTCATCGCCGGCAGTTTCGGCATCGGCCGCGCGGTCGAGTCCAGCGGGCTCGCCGCGACCGTCGCGCAGAGTGTCATGCGGCTGGCCGATGGCGCCGGCACGATGGGCGTCTTCGCCGCCGTCTACATCCTCGCCCTGCTTTTCACCATGCTGCTCAGCAACAACTCCGCCGCCGTGCTGCTGTTCCCCGTCGCCGTGCGGATCGCCCACGAACGCCAGATCGAACCCCTCCCGCTCGTGCTGTGCATGACCGTCGCCGCATCGTGCGAGTTCGTCACGCCGATCGGCTACCAGACCAACCTCATGGTCATGGGGCCGGGCGGGTATCGGTGGAAGGACTATGTCAGGTTCGGCGGTCCACTGACATGCCTGTGCGGGGCCATCGCGATCCCCGCCGCGTGGTTGCTCTCACGGACCTGAGCCGCTTCAACCTGGGAAACCCCTTCCGAGCGTGCCGCGGCCGTTCAGTTCCCGCCCGACTCTCGCCGCGCGGCGGTTCAGTGCCCGGCAAACTTGGCCGATTGTGTCGTTGGAACCGCCCTTCTCCCGTCCTCCGCATCCGCGAGCCGGGTTAGGGATGTGTGCTCCATTCTCGAAAGGTCCACCCATGACCCACCCACCCTTCCGTCCTCCGCACTCCCACCTCGCCGATCCGAAGGCCGAGCAAGCCGCCAAGCCGACCAACCCGGGCTGCTGCGGCCGTGAAAACTGCTGCGACAAGGCCCACCACGACACCGCCGCGGCCAAGTCCCCGAACACGCCGGGCATAAACTCCGTATCCAACAGCCCGTCATCCGGCAAGAAGTCGCCGCGCAACGCCAGCGCCGCCTGAGCCGCGATCAGCGCCGCTGACGGCCCTGTTCCCCACGCGCTTTTCCCCCCATTCCACCCCTGAGAGAGATCGAGCCCTCCATGATCGGCAACACCCGACTGTCCAAGTCCACCCCCATCGTCGTCGCCGGCGGCGGCGGGTTCATCGGCGGCCACCTCGTCGCCGACCTGCTGCGCCAGGGATACACCAGCATCCGCTCGGTGGATATCAAGCCGCTCGACGAGTGGTACCAGGTTCATCGCGGTGTGAAGAACATCGCCGGCGAGGAGAAGGGCGACCTGAAAAACCTCGACAACTGCCGGCGCGCCCTCAAGGGCTGCAAGGGCGGCTACGTCTTCCAGCTCGCCGCCGACATGGGCGGCATGGGCTTCATCGAGAACAACAAGGCCCTGTGCATGCTCAGCGTGCTCACCAACACGCACATGATCCTCGCCGCCAAGGACGAGGGCATCGACCGGTTCTTCTACTCGTCCAGCGCGTGCGTCTACAACGCCGACAAGCAGACCAACGCCGACGTCACCGCGCTCAAGGAAGCCGACGCCTACCCCGCCATGCCCGAGGACGGCTACGGCTGGGAGAAACTCTTCAGCGAGCGCATGTGCCGGCACTTCCGCGAGGACTACGGGCTCAAGGCCCGCGTCGCCCGCTTCCACAACGTCTACGGGCCCTTCGGCACCTGGGAGGGCGGGCGCGAGAAGGCCCCCGCCGCCATCTGCCGCAAGGTCATCGCCGCCAAGCAGAGCGGCAAGCACCAGATCGAGATCTGGGGCGACGGCGAGCAGACCCGCTCGTTCATGTACATCTCCGACTGCCTGCGCGGCATCCAGACGCTGACCAACAGCGACTTCATCGAGCCGATCAACCTCGGCTCCTCGGAACTGGTCAGCATCAACCAGCTCGTCTCCATCGCCGAGAACATCGCCGGCATCAGGCTGGACCGCTCCTACAAACTCGACGCCCCCAAGGGCGTGCGCGGCCGCAACAGCGACAACACGCTCATCAGGAAGGTCTTCGCCTGGGAGCCCGACACGCGCCTCCGCGACGGCATGCAGAAGACCTACGAGTGGATCGAGCAGGAGTGGCTGGCCAAGTACGGCTCGGGCAAGACCGTCTCCGCGCCCAAGCCCGCCAGGTCCAAGACCGCATCCAAGGGCAAGCCCAAGCCTTCCACCAACGGCAAGCACAAGAAGCCCGCATCCAAGGGGCGGGCCAAGGTCAAGGCCCGCTGAGACCCGCATTCTCACCACGGAGAGCACCGAGACCACCGAGAGAGGCATCGAACCTTCTTCATGGGTCACTCAGTGCTCTCTGTCTTCTCACCGGTGAATGATCCGAGAACCCTGTTGCCCGATCCGCTCTCCAACTTCCCCGCCGAACTCAAGACCGCCCTCACCATCCGCATGGTCGAGCAGCGTCTGCTCAAACTCTTCAGCGAGGGAAAACTCTTCGGCACCGTCCACACCTGCATCGGGCAGGAGTTCGTCGGCGTCAGCGTCTCGCGCTGCCTGAACGACCGCGACACCATCTTCAGCAACCACCGCGGCCACGGCCACTTCCTGTCCTACCGCCGCGACATCCTCGCGCTCATCGGCGAGATCATGGGCAAGTCCTGCGGCGTCTGCGGCGGCCGCGGCGGATCGCAGCACACCCAGATCGACGGCTTCTACTCCAACGGCATCCAGGGCGGAATCGCCCCGGTGGCCGCCGGCCAGGCCTTCGCCCACAAACTGAAGGGCTCGACCGGAGGGGGGGGCGGCATCGCCGTGGTCTACATCGGCGACGGCACGCTCGGCCAGGGCGCGCTCTACGAGTCGCTCAACATCGCCAGCAAGTGGGACCTGCCGGTGCTGTTCGTCAACGAGAACAACCTGTTCGCGCAATCCACCAGCCAGACCCAGACCCTCGCCGGCGACATCAACGCCCGCGCCGAGGCGTTCGGCATCAAGGCCTGGCACAGCGATACGTGGGACTGGCCGAAACTCCTCGACAACATGAGGGCGTGCATCGACGAGATCCGCCGCACGGGCCGCCCCGCGTGGCACCGCGTCGACACCTTCCGCCTCATGGCCCACAGCAAGGGCGACGATAACCGCCCGCAGGAGTACGTGCAGCCCTTCTTCGACCGCGACCCGGTCAACGTTCTGATGAAGCGCTACGAGGCCGACCCGCGCTGGAAGGCGATGGAGACCGAGATCGCCGCCGAGATCGAAGCGGCCGTCGCCGCCGCCGATGCCGCGCCGTGGGGCGATGTGCGCATGGACGAGCACAAGCCCGGGTCAGCGCACGAGTACCACTGGCAGCACAGGACGTTCGAGAAGGAAAAGGGCGTCGCCGCCGTCCGCAAGGGCCTCGAACACGGTCTCGAATGCCACCCCAACCTCGTCCTCATCGGCGAGGACATCGAGTCCCCCTACGGCGGCGCGTTCAAGGCCACGATGGGCCTCTCGACCAGGTGGCCCGAGCGCGTCCGCAACACGCCCATCTCCGAGCACGCCATCAGCGGCATCGGCAACGGACTCGCCCTCTGCGGCATGATCCCCGTCGTCGAGATCATGTTCGGCGACTTCATGACCCTCTGCGCCGATCAGTGGATCAACCACGCCGCCAAGTTCCGCTTCATGTTCAACGACAAGGTGCGCGTGCCCCTCATCATCCGCACGCCCATGGGCGGCAAGCGCGGCTACGCCGCCACGCACTCCCAGAGCATCGAGAAGCACTTCGTCGGCCTCCCCGACACCCAGGTCCTCTGCCTCAACCACCGCTACTCGCCCACCCTCCTCTACAAGGACCTGTTCGCCTCGATCGACCGCCCCACGCTGGTCATCGAGAACAAGATCCTCTACGGCCAGAACGTCAACCCCGACCCGCCCCCGGGCTTCGACCTGATCTTCACCAACGAGCGCTTCCCGACCGCGCGCCTCAAGCCCGACACGAACGAACACGGCGCGGGAGCGGGAACCGACATCACCATCGTCGCCCTCGGCGGCGTCGCCGTCGATGCCGAAGAGGCCGTCATCCGCCTGTTCAACGACGAAGACCTGGTCTGCGACCTGTTCATGCCCACGCGGCTCTACCCGTTCGACATCGGCGTGCTCGAACCGAGCCTGCGCCAATCGCGCCGGCTCCTGATCGTCGAAGAGGGCCAGGGTTTCGTCAGCATGTCCAGCGAGATCATCGCCCAGGCGTGCGAACGCCTCGGCCATCTCGGCCTGTCCGCGCGCCGCGTCACCGCGACGCCCAACCCGATCCCCGCCGCACGGCCGCTCGAGCAGCTCTGCCTGCCGGGCGCCAACCACATCGTGACCAAGGCGCTGGAGGTGATGCGTGAGCACGCAAACGTCCAGCGCTGACCCCGCCCCCACCCTCGCCGAGATCCGCGTCCCGCGCGAGACCGTCAACGACGACACCGTCACCATCCAGGACTGGCACGTCTCGCACGGCGACCAGGTAAAGGCCAGGCAACTCCTCGTCAGCATCGAGACCAGCAAGGCCGTCCTCGAAGTCGAGGCCGACGCCGGAGGCTTCGTCCAGATTCTCCACGGCAAGGGCGCCGAGGTGCCGATCGGGGAGTTGATCGGGCGGGTGCTTGCGACCGCGCCCGCGGCCGTCGCCGGTGCGTCGACCGAGCCCCCGCGGTCACCCGGCGGGACGCAGCCGGGCAACGGTGTGAACGGGTCGCGCGGGGCCGCGAGTACACCCGTCCGTTCGTCGAACCGCCTCCGAGACAGGCAGCAGGGAACAGTTGGTGCGGGCAGCGGTTCGGTCGCTCCCAGCGACCCGCGGGCCGACGCCCGCGGCTCGGTTGAGGCGAGCGCCGATGGGCCCGGAACGCACGTGCTCCCGGACCGCCCGGCCGCCTCCCTCGCCATCTCCAAAAAAGCCCAGGCCCTCATCGACGAGCATCGTCTCGACGCCCAGACCATCTTCGCCGGCCACGGACTGGTCCGCGAGGTCGATGTCATCCGCCACCTCGAATCCCGCATCGCCGACCACCAGCGCGAACACCCCGCGCCGCCAAGCCCCGCCACGATCGCCAGGTCCGCGCCGATCGAGCCCCGCGCCGCCGCATCCACCGTCAACTCCGCCTACCCAACCAAGTCCCGCGGCCTCTTCGGCGACGCCGCGTCCAGCGCGAAAGACCGCGGCAACCGCTCCGTCCTCTGGCTCGCCTGGAACTACTTCTGGCGCAACTGGCTCCTCGGCAACCTCGCCCGCTGGGCGCCCCGCGGCGTCATCCTGCCCATCCACCGCATGCGCGGCGTGAAGATGGGCCGCGACGTGTTCATCGATCCGACCGCGATCATCGAGACCGCCTTCCCCGAGAACATCACCATCGGCAACGACGTCCGCATCACCGCCGGCTGCGTCATCATGTCGCACATCAAGGCCCCCCACTACCTCCGCGAGTCCGGCCTGGTCCCCGTCGTCCTCAAGCCCGTCATCCTCGAAGACCACTGCTTCATCGGCGTCAACTCCGTCGTCATGCCCGGCGTCACCATCGGCAAGGCCAGCGTCGTCACCTCGGGCTCCGTCGTCGTCACGAACGTCCCCCCCTACACCATGGTTCAAGGCAACCCGGCGAAAGTGATCAAACAGTTTCCAAAGCCGGCGTAAGAAGCCGGAACGCGGAGGCGCAGAGCCAAGACCGCAGGGGGCACAGAGAAGAGCTCTCAACTCATCCGAACCCGGCTTCTCGGCTCTTCTCTGTGCTCTCCGTGACTTCTCCGTGTCTCTGTGTTCCCGCCTCCTTCTCATGGTCACACCTCCAACCCAACTCAACGCCTTCTGCGTCGATCTCGAAGAGTGGTGGCACATCTGCGCCGCCGACACGCCCTACAACGATCCCGCCACCTGGGACGCGGCCCCGCCCTTCGTCGTCAAGGACACCGAAATCCTCATGCGCCTGCTCGACGAGACCGGCGCTCGCGGCACGTTTCTCACCGTCGGCTGGGTCGCGGAGAAGTACCCGAGCCTCATCAAGCGCCTCGCCGACGCAGGCCACGAGATCGGCTGCCACACCTACTACCACCGCGTCGTCTACGAGCAGACGCCCGAGGAGTTCGACGCCGACATCGGTCAGTGCCTGAAAGTCCTGCGCGAGATCAGCGGCCAGCCCGTCACCGCCTTCCGCGCCCCCGGCTTCAGCATGAAGCGAGAGGCCTTCGCCTACGCCTACCCCATCCTCGCCAAGCACGGCATCACCACCGACGTGAGCATCGTCCCCGCCGCTCGCGACCACGGCGGCGTCGAGGGCTTCACGCGCGACCCATTCCTGCTCCGCATTCCCCCGCACCCCACGTTCGACCTCCGACAGCCGACCTCGATGAAGTGCTGGCCCGTCAGCGTCATGGACTTCATGGGCCGCACCACGCCCTTCTCAGGCGGCGGCTACCTGCGCCTGTTCCCCATGTCGCTCGTCAAGCGCGGCTACCGCCAGAACCACGCCGCCGGCCGCCCCGGCATGGCCTACATCCACCCGCGCGAGATCGACCCCGACCAGCCCCGCCTCAAACTTCCGTGGAAGAAGTACTTCAAGTACTACGTCGGCATCAAGGGGTGCGAAGAGAAGCTCCGCCAGTCCCTCCGCACCTTCAAGTTCACGACCATCGCCGAAGTGCTCGCGAGCGTGAAACACTGGCCGGAGTACGAACTGATCCACGGCGACATCAAGCCCGCGACCCGCCGCCCCGCCTCCAGCGCCGCCGCCTGATCGTCCTCGCAAACCCGATCAGGAAGCGACCGGCTCACGGTTGTCAGCCGCTCGCCACCCACTTTGCCCAGAGTTCCGCCTCGGAGGCCTTGCGTCGCGCCCCGCCCGCCCGTGGCTGCGCGCTCTCGATATCGCACGCACCGACTTCGCGAAAGGACATCCCACCATGTATTCCTTCACACGCCTTTGCACCCATCGGTGCTCGTGGCAGGTCGCGCTGGCGATCGTGCGCCACATCACATCGTGCCGCGGCTCAGTCCGGCGCGTGTTGTTTGAACACCACCGTCACGTGCGTGATCGCCGACTGAAGCCAACGCGCGGGCAGCGGCGGCACCTTTGTGGGAGCCGGAACAACGTGCGCGCCCGACCCTTGCCCCGCGCTCGCCGGCGCGTGCTGCACGGCGGGTGCAGGCTGCCAGGTACTCACCACCCATTTCCCTGTCCCCCCACAGCCCAGGTCCGCGCCTGAGTGGTTGTTCCAACCACCACGAGGACCCCCCCCATGCCCGCACCCTTCGCCAGCCCCCGACACGCCGTCGCCGCCGCGCTCTCCCTGTCCGCCGCGGCGGCGTTGCCCGCACACGCCGACATCATCTTCAACAGTTTCGGCCCCAACAACGCCGTCAGCGCGGGCGGCGGAGGCTTCGCCATCTCCGGCGGCCAGCAAACCGCCATCGCCGTCCGCTTCGTGCCCACCGCAACCGTCCGCGTGACGCAGGTCTCCGCCTACCTCCGCTCCGTCGGCGGCAACGGCTCTTCCTCGCTCTTCTCCGCCATCGTCCCCGAATCCGCGAGCCTCCCCGGCGCATCGCCCGTCTGGACTTCAAGTCCCACCGTCGTCTCGCCCGCCGGCCAGATCGCCGTCTTCACCTCGCCAACCTCCGCAACACTCAACGCCGGCCAGCCCTACTGGCTCCTGATCGACGGCACCGTCAGCCAGGGCAACGCGGCCGTCGCCCACGCCGGACTTCCGCCCGTCTTCGGCTCCTACGCCTTCCGAAACGGACCCGGCGTTCCGTGGGTCCGCACCGATGGAGCCGAACTCCCCGCCGTCCGCATCGATGGCGCCCTCATCGGCGCCTGCTGCAACCCCGACACCGGCGGATGTCTCGTGCTCGACACCTCCACCTGTTCCACGCTCGGCCTCCGCTTCGACGGCCTCAACTCCGCCTGCTCGCCCGCCACCTGCCGCGCTTGTCCAGGTGACTTCAACCACTCCGGAGCCAAGTCCACGCAAGACCTCTTCGACTTCCTCGCGGCCTACTTCTCGCCCTGCCCATGACCGTGGCATCGGCTTCCAGCCGATGCCGGCCGCGTCGCGCCCGAACCCCGACCGGCCGCCACCACCCGCGGCGGAACCGCGCGCGGTCACGAGTCCCTTTCCAGCTCCCTGTCCCCCCGCCCACCCGCTCCGCGCCTGAGTGTCGAATGTCCTGCCGCCAACCCCGGAGGTCCACCATGCCCGCCCGATTCCTCCGCCCCCTCCTCGCCCTCGCTCTCGCAACGCTCCTCGCGCCCGCCCTCCCCGCTCGCGCCGACGACATCATCCTCGACTCCTTCGGCCCAGGCAACGCCGTCAACCCCAGCAGTGGCCACGCCATCTCCGGCGGCCTCCAGGGCGAGGTCGCCGTCCGCTTCGTGCCCGCCTCCGACACCCGGGTCACACAGGTTTCCGCCTTCCTGCACGCCGCGGGCGGGAACGGCTTCTCGATTCTCCACACGACCATCGTGCCCGAAGTCGCAGGCCTGCCCGGCCAGCCGCCCGTCTGGTCATCCGGCGACTTCGGCGTCACCACCGCCGGTGCGTTCGCGACGTTCACGTCTCTCGACACCGCGCAGCTCGGCGCCGGTCAGCCCTACTGGCTCGTCATCAGGGGCGCCGTGAGCATGGGCAACCTCGCGGTCGCGCACACGGGCCTTCCCGCCGCGTTCGGCTCGCTCGCCAGCCGCGCCAGCCCCGGCGGTGTCCCCGGCGTCTGGCAGCGCACCGACAACGCCGAACTCCCCGCCGTCCGCATCGAGGGCGTCGTCGTCGGCGCCTGCGGCCAGTGGCTCCCGGGCTCGCCATTCGAGTCCATCCCCAGCGCCAGCGTCCGCGGCCTCACCACCGAGCAGACCGCCGGCGGCCAGGTCCTCTGGGCCGGCATCTCCGCCGAGCCCTACGACCAGATCAAGCGCTACGACGGCAACGGCCACTGGACCCTCGACATCCCCATCCAGAACTTCCGCATCACCGCCGTCGGCTCGTTCAACGGGAAACCCGTCTTCGGATACTCCATCGTCGGGTCCTCGCAGCACGGCGTCTCGATCAAGACCGACATCGGCGGCGGATGGAACACCTTCGTCTCCTCCGGCCTGCTCACCATCCGCGCCTTCGCCCAGTACGGCGCGGACCTCTACGCCGTCGGCCTCGGTGCCGGCTCGCGCGGCGAGGTCTGGCGCTTCAACGGCTCAACGTGGTCGATGGTCGCCATCGGCAACTCCAACAGCGAGTTCCTCGCCGCCGCCACCTTCAAGAGCCGCCTCTACGTCGGCGGCAGCTTTTCCGCCATCGCCTCCACCGCCGGACCCGGAACCAACGCCACCCACATCGCCCGCTTCGACGGTTCATCCTGGTCGCCCGTGCCCGGCAGCAACCTCAACGGCCGCGTCACCCTGCTGGCCAACCACGTCTACAACCCGATCGTTTTCGGCGGTAGCCAACTCGTGGCCGCCGGAGACTTCTCGCAGGCCGGCAGCCCCATCATCTCCGCCCTGCACATCGCGTCCTACGCCGAGGGCATCAACCACGGCGATCCCAACGGCTGGGCCGCTTTCGGACCCGGCCTCAGCGTTCCCCCCACCTCCTTCGCCGCACGCTCGAGCGACCTCTACGCCGCCGGACCCTTCTCCGTCATCGGCAACTCCTCACTCCGCGGCCTTGTCCGCTGGTCCGCCGGCGCGTGGCAATCCACCGGCGTCACCTCGATCTTCGTGAACCCGATCTACACCACGCACTACCAGAACCTCACCGTCTTCGGCGGCGGCGGAATCTCCTTTATGCTCGGCATCCGCGCCGACAAGGTCATGGGTTACGACGGCCAGCGCATCCGCATGATGGGCTCCGGAACCGATGCCCACATCTTCGATCTCGCAAAGTCTCCCGATGGCGGCACGATCTTCGCCGCCGGCGGCTTCTCCATGATCGAGAACACCCCAGCCTCCCACATCGCCGCCCGCTCCCTCACCACGCCCGACGCGCCTTGGGTTCCCCTCGGTGCGGGCTCCAACGGCTTCACCCGCTGCGTCTTCAGCGACGGCCCCAATGTCTACATCGGCGGCCAGTTCACCCAGGCCGGGACCGTCGCGGCGCCCAACATCGCCCGCTGGGACGGCGCGGCCTGGAACGCGGTTGGGACCGGCGGTCCCAACACCTACGAGTCCGTGAATGTCATCCTCATGTTCAACGGTCTTGTGACCGCCATCGGCGCTTCCGCCCTCCCAACCCCCGGCGTTGCCCAGTGGAACGGCACAACCTGGACAACCCTCGGACCCATCTGGTCCACCAACCCGTACTCCAGCCCCGACACCGCGTGCGTCCACAACGGCTCGCTCTACATCGGCGGTGCGCTCAATCTCCCCGGCTCCGGTTCCAGCCCCGTCGCGCGGTTCAACGGCTCAACCTGGGTCGCCGTCGGCTCGCCCCCGCTCCCGACAACCTGCACCTCGCTCGCCTCCCTCAACGGCTCGCTCTACGCCTCCATCCTCGATGTCGCCGGCGGCCCGATGGTCTTCCGGCTCGACGGCAACACGTGGACCGGTCTCTCCGACGGCTTCGACGCCGCCGCCTCCGTTTGGACCCTCCGCGCCATCGACGGCCTGCTCTACGCCGGCGGCCGGAACAACTACTTCGCGGTCCTCGAAAACGGAACCACCTGGCGCAAACTCTCCATCGGCGCACCCACGCAGACCGAGATCTACGACATCGAGCCCGTCGGTACGGGATCGGGCGGAGAAATCTGGCTCGGTACCAACTTCGAGTCGCCCGTACCCGGCATCTCCTCCTGGTACCTCGCCCGCTACAGCAACACCCCCGTGATCGACCAGCACCCGCTCGACATCACCACCTGCCTCGGCGCCGTCGAGGGACCCGTGTTCTACCTCTCGCTCGCCGGCGTCTCCCTCGGCGAGCCCACGTTCACCTGGCGAAAGAACGGAGCGCCCCTCACGCCCGGCCCCCGCTTCTTCGGTCTCGGCACCGCGTCCCTCGGCATCCAACCTCTCCTGGCCTCCGATGCCGGAACCTACGACTGCATCGTCGCCAACGACTGCGGCTCAACCACCTCCGCCGCGGCCGCGCTCGCCATCTGCATCGGCGATGCCAACTGCTCCGGGATCGTGAGCCCCCAGGACCTCTTCGACTTCCTCGCCCTGTACTTCGCGAGCGACCCCCGCGCCGACGTCAACGCCTCCGGCACGCTCACCGTCCAGGACCTCTTCGACTTCCTCGCCGCGTATTTCACCCCCTGCCCATGACCGTCGCCTCGGATTCCAGCCGATGGCCCCATGCCGCGGCCTTGCTTCCCAGCCGACTCTGCCGCCGCCACATTCCACCCCTCACCGAGCACGGTGGTCCCGCGACAACCAGAACGCCCCGATCGCAAGCCCTTGCTCCACAAGGGCTTGTATCGTTTCCTCACAAAACCCAAAATCGCCCTTGCATACCAAACAAAAATCGTGTACACTGTTCTTCTAGACCGCAAGTATACGATTGAGACTTGTTCGGCTGACAAGGAGCCCCCCCATGCCCGCCACCGCCCTCATCCCCACCCTCGCCGACGCCATCCTCAACGCTCAACTCCTCGCCGTCCGCGCCCGCACCAAACTCCTCGAAACCGCCGACGACCCCCGCGAACTCCGCCGCATCGCCACCGCCCTCCTTAAACTCCGCCCCCCCGCCCCCGAACAGCCCGCGCCCGCTTCCCCCACCCGCGCTCCCGCCACACCCGCGCCCACCGAGCCGCTCCACCACGCCACACCCGAGCCCCTCCTCCCGACCGAACTCGCCGACCTCCGCCTCCTCTTCCCCGACATCCGCGCCGACCACTTCACCAGGACCCACTCTCCCGCCTACTGGCGCGGCATCATCCACCGCCACGCCGCAATCCCCGCCTCCGCGCAGCAGCCTTCGACCTCGCCGGAACACGCCAACGCCGCCTCTCCGTAGTTCCCTTGACTGGTTGCTCCGGTTCGAGTCGATACCCCGGTACCCTTTGCCCCCACCCGCCGCACACTCGCCGTGGACGGGCCTGTCTTCGCTTCACCGTGGAACCCCCGCCGTGGCCGCAGCCAACAAGAAAACCCTCCTCATCCTCTCCCAGGTCTACATCCCAGACCCCGCCAGCGTCGGCCAGCACATGGCCGATGCCGCGGCCGAGATGGCCCGCCGCGGCTGGCGCGTCGTCGTCCTCACCTCCGCCAGCGGCTACAACGACCCCTCCATCAAGTACAAGCGCCGCGAGACCATCGACGGCGTCGAGATCTTCCGCCTCCCCCTCTCCAGTTTCGGCAAGAAACGCTTCGCCCTCCGAATCCTCGCCGCCGTCCTGTTCATGCTCCAGACCATCTGGCACGGCCTGTTCGTCCGCGGCCTCTCCGGCCCGCGCGGCAAGTCCGGCGCGATCCTTGTCTCCACCAGCCCCCCGATGTGCGTCGTCGCCGCCATGGCCATCCGCCTGCTCCGCCTCGGCACGGGGGGGCGCGCCCCCATCAAGTTCTGGGTCATGGACATCAACCCCGACCAACTCATCAGCCTCGGCAAGATCAAGCCCGACTCGATGCCCGCGCGCCTGATGAACCTCTTCAACCGCATGATCCTCAAGCGGTCCAGCGATGTCGTCGTCCTCGACAAGTTCATGGCCAAAACCATGAACGACAAACTCGATGTCACACCGAAAATGGCGATCCTCCCGCCCTGGCCCCACGAGAACACCGACGACTTCGCGCCCATCGCCCACGCCGACAACACCTTCCGTCATCAATACAACCTCGACGGCAAGCGCGTCTTCATGTACTCCGGCAACCACGGCATCGCCCTCCCCCTCGAAACCTTCCTCCGCGCCGCCGTCAAGTTCAAGGACCACCCCCGCGCCGCCTTCCTCTTCATCGGCGACGGCGCTCGCAAGAAGGAGGTCGAGGCCGCGATCAAGGAGCACGCCATGACCAACATGCTCAGCCTCCCCTACCAGCCCCTCGGCAACCTCCGCTTCAGCCTCAGCGCCGCCGACGCCCATCTCGTCAGCGTCGGCAACGAATCCGTGGGCTCCATCCACCCCTGCAAGATCTACGGCGCGATGGCCGTCGCGCGCCCCATCATCCTCCTCGCCCCCGACCCCTGCCACGTCAGCGACCTCGTCTCCGGCGAACGCGGCCAGGAAGACCAGCCAACCAGGCAACCCATCGGCTGGCACATCCCCCACGGCGATGTCGAGGCCGCGGCACGCGTCATCCAGGATGTCCTCGACGCCCCCGACGACCGACTCCAGGCCATGGGCCGCCGCGCCCGCCATGTCATCCAGACCAAACTCAGCAAGCCCACCCTCTGCGGCGCGTTCTGCGATGTGCTCGAAAGGGGCTTGAAGTCCTAGCCAAACCCGACGAGGGAGGGTGCATGAACATCCGCAGACTCGGTCACCGAAACATCGTCGCCGCGAGGACGTGGTCGCGCCGCATCCCGGACCACCGGGCTACTGGATATCGCCCGCCTTCTGCTCCCCGTGCCCGTTCCCCTCGTCCAACTCCGGAAAGTACCGGTCTTCCACGACCTCCAGCACCACCAGCGTGAACAGCGTCGCCACACTCAGGATGATCGCCAGCCGGAACAACCCCAGCCCGCACGCCGAGCCCAGCGCGGCCACCACCCACACCGCCGCGGCCGTGGTGATCCCGCGCACCGCCTTCTTGCTCTGCAACACCGCCCCGGCGCCCACGAACCCGATCCCGCCCATCAACCCCTGCAGCACGCGGCTGATCTCCGCCTGCCCCGGGAGCGGCACGCCCGCCGGGAGTTCCGCGGCAGCCGACCGCCCGATCGCCGCCGACGACTCGTGCCCGATGATCACGAACCCGCAGCACCCCAGGCTGATCAGGATCATCGTGCGAAACCCGGCCGGTCGCCGCTTCCGCTCGCGCTCCAGCCCCACCAGCGCGCCGCACACCAGCGCCGCACCAACCCGCGTCACGATCTCGTCCGATGTCAACGGAACCACGGACAAAACAAACCACACTCCGGTCCGTTTGTCAAGTCGGCGCGAACAACAACCACCTCGGACGGCGCGCCGACCGCATCACCAGCACGCGGCATTCCGCCACCATCGGCACGCTGCCCGCGCGCAGTCGGACGATACCGAACACGATCGCGCCGCCGACCCACGCCCGGAGTATCGGCAAGCGCCGCCGCGCCGACCGCCCACGCGCCGCATCGATCGGCTTGTGCCGGAGCGCGAGCATCCCCGGCGTGCCCGTTGGGCCCGCGCCGCGACCAGCACGACGAGCAGCCGGATAGGAAGAACGGCGGAGTACGCCGAGATCACGAGCCGGTCCACACCCAACTCGGCATGGCTCGATACGCCGATGACCGATCAAGAGGGCACAAACCTACCCTGAACGCCGGACTTGCTCGCCATCAACCACGACCACAGAAGGCTTTTGTTTGGGTTGCCCAGGCACGCTCATGGACGCCGCCGCACCGATCACCGCAGTCGAGCCCGCGCCGGCCGCCGGCCCGGATGGGCCCGCGCGCCCGTTGAGCGCGGGGCCCGGTCCCGGCCCGGAGTGGGGCACCCGCCTCCGCGACTTCATCACCGACGGGTCCGTCGCCGCGCTGTGCGATGAGTTGTCGCTCCTGCTCGATATCCCCATCTGGCTGCGCGATCGGTCGGGCGAGGTCATCGTGCCCGAGGCCGTGCCCGGCGCCGACGCGGGCGGGGGCGCGGGCAGGCAGCGATGGGCGGTGGTGAGCGAAGCAGCCGGGCGGTCGCGGGCCCACGCGCGGCTCGGGATTCTCGAATGCCCGTGCCCGGCCGACGCCCGGCTGGAGCGCGAGACCTCGATGGTCGAACTGCGCATCGGCGCCCACGTGATCGGCGCGATCGCGTACCGCCTGCCCTGCGATATCGATCGATCCCGCATGGCCCACGTGCGCCGCTCGCTCGCCCTGCTCGGCTCCAGCGTGTGCGATGCCTGCGAGTCGCAGATCCATCTGAACAACCGCGTGCGCGAGCTCGACGCGCTCTTCCGCCTCTCGTCGATGCTCTCGGGCGCGGCCGACCCGAACCAGGTCCTGAACCTCGCGCTCGACCTGGCGATGCAGGTGCTCAGGGCCGATGCCGGTTCGATCGCCGTGATCGAGGATGGCCCCGGCGCGCCCGACGGACGCGGTCCCGTCATCCGCTTCCGCCGCGCCCTGAGCGAGAAGTGGATCGCCGCCACCACGCCGCTCTCCCGCGGCGGGCTGCTGCGCCAGGCGGCGATGGCCGGCCAGATCATCGCCGTCGAGAACCTCCGCACCGACGACCGCATCGCCGACCAGCAGCGCGTGATCGACGAAGGCCTGTGCAGCCTGCTGACCACGGGCCTGCTCGATCCGGCCTCCAAGCCCATCGGCCTGATCCGCCTGTACACGCGCTCGCCCCGGGTCTTCACCGAGGACGAGGGCGAGCTGCTCAAGGCCATCTCCGAGCACGCCGCCAGCGCGGTGACCAGCGCGCGACTGCGCGCCCTCCGCGAGCAGGACCAGCACATGCAGCGGCAGGTGCGCCTGGCCGCGAGCGTGCAGCGGCGGATGCTCCCGCGCACCATGCCGAGCATCCGGCCCTTCGAGGTCGCGGCCCACTACGCGCCCTCGTTCGACCTGGGCGGCGACTTCTACGACTTCCTCGAACTGGGCGGGCACCTGGGCGTCCTGATCGGCGATGTGGTCGGAAAGGGCGTGCCCGCCGCGCTGCTCATGAGCGCCGTGCGGGCCAGCCTGCGGGCCCACGCGCAGGATGTCTACCACATCGACGAGGTGCTCAGCCGGGTCAACCGCAGCCTGGCGCGCGACACGCTCGACAACGAGTTCGCGACGGTCTGGTACGGCGTCGCCGACCCGAGCACGCTGCGACTGACCTACTGCGGCGCGGGGCACGACTGGCCGCTCCTGGTGCGCGTCCCGCGCGATCGCCCCGTCGAGGACAGGGACCTCAGCCGCCTCACCGCCGACGGCATGGCCCTGGGGATCGACGAATCGCAGAAGTACCCCAAGGGCACCGCGCAGCTCGCGCCGCGCGACGTGCTGCTGGCCTTCACCGACGGCCTCCACGACGCGACCAACTTCGAGGGCAAGCGCTTCGGCGGCACGCGCCTGCGCAACGCCCTGCTCGAGGTGCTCCGCGCCGAGCCCGAGGCCAGCGCCTCGCGGATCGTGGACCACGTCGTCGCCCAGGTCCGCCAGCACACCGGGCTGAGCGGGCGGAGCGACGACCTCACTGTCGTCGTGCTCCGCGTAGGGGAGAAGAAGTGACCGCCCCGGCCGTGACGCCCGGTTCCCCGGGCAGCGCGCACGGAGGACATCGAGGCATGGGGGATCGAGCCCTCCAATCCGGCGCGCCGCGGCGGATCGCGCGGCACTGTTTCCTTGCCGCGGCGGTGTTCGGCGCGGTCTGCGCCGCGCTCTGGCTGGTCAACGCCCGGTTCCCGTACGTGCGCTCGGGCGCGACGCTCGTGACGGAGATGAAACGCGGGCTGGCCGAGGCGGGGCGCCCGTTCGCGCGCGACGGCTCGCTGCGCGTCATGGCGTTCGGCAGCAGCAAGACGCTCTCGGGCTTCATCCCCGACCTGTTCGACCGCGAGGCCGCGCGGCTGGGCGTCGCGGGCGTCGAGTCGTACAACTTCGGTCTGCCCGGCGAGTTCGCGTTCGTCGAGGAGTTCGAGGCGATGGTGGATCGCGGCGCCGGACCGGATGTCGCGCTGCTCATCATCCCCTGGCCCGCCGAGGAACTGCCCGCGCCGTCGGTGCTCAGGCCGATCACGCACAACCGGCCGATCATCGACGCGGTGTTCCCGTTCCGCAAACTGCCTCGCGACGCGTTCATCATGGCGACCGAGTCGGGTTTCAGCCCGTCGCGGTTTCGCGCCGCCTACGCCGAGAGCGAGCGCACGGTGAAGCAGGTCGCCCTCGACCGCGGGTACTACTTCATCGCGCGCCAGAGCCACTACGCCAACGACCAACTGCCCGCGGCGTTCACCGCGCCGACGGACACGCCGGGCCAGATCGCGCCCCGCGTCATCCCGCGCGGCCCGGTGTTCGATCGGATCTCGAAGCTGTGCCGCGAGCGCGGCGTGCGGTGCATCTACGTGCCGAGTTACTTCCGCGAGGGCCAGTACGCCCCCGCGCGCGGGCACAACCCGGAGGCCGCGAGCGTGCTGGCGGGTCACGACGAGTTCGCGATCGTCGGCCCCGACTACCTGCTCTACCCAAACCGGCTGTTCTCCGACCCGATCCACACCAACCGCGTCGGGGCCGAGGACTACACCCGCGCCATCGCCGCGCTGGTCGCGCCGGAGCTGAAGAAGGGGCGCGCCGCCCCATGATCTTCACGACGGTGCACTTCATCCTCTTCTTCGCGGCGGTCTTCCCGCTGCTGTTCATGCTTCCGAAGCGGGGGCCGGCGCGGCTGTGGTTCCTGCTGATCACCAGCTACTACTTCTACATGTGCTCGGTGCCGTGGTACATCACGGTGATCATCGGGATCACGCTGGTGGACTACGCGGCGGGGCTGCTGATCGAGCGCGCGAGCACGCCGGCACGCAAGCGCGCCTGGCTTGGACTGAGCATCGCGACCAACTTCGGCGTGCTCGTCGCGTTCAAGTACACCGGGTTCATGGCGGAGAACATCAACGCGGCGTTCGACGCCGGGTTTCCCGTGCCGCACATCGTGCTCCCCTTGGGCGTCTCGTTCCACACGTTCCAGGCGGTGAGTTACACGATCGAGGTCTGCCGCGGGCGCGTGCCCGCGGAGCGCAGCCTGCTGCGGTACGCGATCTACGTGGCGTTCTTCCCGCAGATGGTCGCGGGCCCGATCGAGCGGCCGCACAACCTGCTCCCGCAACTGCACGCCGGGCGGGAACTGAGTTTCGACCGGTTCCGATCGGGGTTCGTGCTCGTGCTCTGGGGCGCGTTCAAGAAACTGGCGGTGGCGGACCTGGTCTCGCCCGCGGTAAACACGGTGTACGCCGCGCCGCAGCAGTTCTCGGGGCCGCTGCTCGCGCTGGCGACGTTCCTGTTCGCGGTGCAGATCTACTGCGACTTCTCCGGCTACACCGACATCGCGATCGGCGTGGCCCGGATGATGGGCTTTGACCTGATGACCAACTTCCGCCAGCCCTACCTCGCGCCGAGCATCGGCGAGTTCTGGCGCCGGTGGCACATCTCGCTCTCCACGTGGTTCCGCGACTACCTGTACATCCCGCTCGGGGGCAACCGCGTGGGGACGGCGCGGCGGTACGCCAACATCATGATCGTGTTCCTCGTGTCGGGCCTGTGGCACGGCGCGAACTGGACGTTCGCGGTGTGGGGCGGGCTGCACGGGGCGTACATGGTGATCGGATCGCTGACGGCGGGCGCGCGGGCGCGGCTGTGGGGGTCGCTGGGAGTGCGCGCCGACCACCCCGCGCTGGCGCTCGGCGGCGTGCTGCGGACGTTCGCGCTGGTGATGCTGGCGTGGGTGTTCTTCCGGGCCGCGACGGTGCGCGACGGCGTGCACATCGTCCGGCACATGGCCGACCTGCGCGGCTTCCGCGTGACGGACCTGTTCACGCTCAACCTGCCGCGGTTCGAGATGGCGGTCGCGTTCACGCTGATCGGGGCCGTCGCGGGCGCGGAGTTCGTGATGGTGCGCCGGCCCGCGGCGGTGATGCGGGCGTGGTCGTGGCGGCCGGCGCGGTGGGCGTGCTACACGGCGTGCGCGCTGGGGACGGTGTTCTTCGGCGTGTTCGAGGGGGCCGAGTTCATCTACTTCCAGTTCTGACCGGGCGCGGCCGCGAGCCAACAATCACGCAATGACGAACTCTCCGATCCTTGTCACCGGCGCTGCCGGGTTCATCGGCTCGCATGTCGCGGACGCGCTGCTCTCTCGTGGCCAGCGCGTGGTGGGCGTGGACAACTTCGACCCGTACTACGACCTGGCGATCAAGCGGAGGAACGTGAACCAGACGATGGGGCGCGCGCCGCAGGACGCCTACCACCTGGTCGAGGGCGACATCTGCGATGTGGATGCGATGCGCCGCGTGTTCGAGTCGCACCGGCCGGCGGGGGTGATCCACCTGGCGGCGAAGGCGGGCGTGCGGCCGTCGATCGCCGACCCGGTGGGATACGCGCGGGCGAACGTGATAGGGACGCAGGTGCTGCTGGAGGAGGCCCGCCGCGCGGGCTGCGCGCGGTTCGTGATGGCCTCGAGTTCGAGCGTGTACGGCAACCTCGCGACGGTCCCGTTTCGGGAGGACGCGGACGTGTCGGAGCCGATCTCGCCGTACGCGGCGACCAAGCGGGCGTGCGAGTTGATCGGCTTCGCGCACCACGCGCTCACGGGGATGCCCACGGCGTGCCTGCGGTTCTTCACGGTGTTCGGGCCGCGGCAGAGGCCGGACCTGGCGATCGACAAGTTCCTCCGGCTGGCGCGGGACAACCCCCCCCAGCCGATCCCGATGTTCGGTGACGGCTCGACCAGCCGCGACTACACCTACATCGACGACATCGTGCGCGGCGTGCTGGCCTCGTACGACCGGATCGATCGGCACGGGTACCGCATCTGGAACCTCGGCGGTTCGAGCCCGACGACGCTGCGCGAGATGATCGCAACGATCCACAAGGTAACGGGGCGCGAGACGCCGGTGAAGAGCCTGCCCGCGCAGCCGGGCGATGTGGAGCGGACGTTCGCGGACTTGACGCGCGCGACGGCCGAGCTTGGGTACAAGCCGACGACGGGCTTCGCCGAGGGCTTGGCGCGGCAGTGGGAATGGATTCGGGGCGGGGGATGATTGCGTGGTGATGAGAGGCGAAGGCATCAAGGCATCCGGGCGAAGAACACGGCTGGGGCGGGTGTTCGATGTTGTGTCGTGGCTCATCGCGGCGGTCCTGGTTGGAGCGAGCGCGTGCTGGCTGGTGTCGGGGTGGGGCTGGGCGATCGACCTGGTCGCGAACCTGACGGCGCAGTGGCTGCTGGTCGGCGGCGCGGCGGCGGCGTTGTGGGTGTTCACGCGCCGCTGGAAGCACGCCGCGGTCGGGTTGGCGGCGTGCGCGGTGGGCGCGGCGGGGTTGGGCGCGGGGCGGGCCGCGTACTGGCCGCGGGAGATCGGGAGCCGGCCGCGCGCGACGCCGGGGCTGGTGCGGTTGATGCACTACAACGCCAGCGCGTATGGGTCGGGGCCGGAGATCGAGGAGTCGATGCGGCAGTCGGGGGCGGATGTGATCTCGATCGTGTGCCCGCCGAGCCGCTTCCAGGAAGCGGTGGTGTATGGGAAGCGACTCGAGGATGAGTACGCGGGGAAACTGGTGCGGAAGTGGAAGCCCGAGGTGTACGGCGATTACACGGAGGTCACATCGGGTTTCGTGGTGTCGAAGTGGAGGCTGCGCGCGGTGGACACGGGATGGATGGGCGAGGCGGCGAACTACGTGATCGCGGGGATCGTGGAGCGGCCGGCGGAGTCGGGCGGGGAGTTCGCGGTGGTGGCGTTTCATCCGCGTTCGCCACGGACGGCCGGACGTTGGGCGACGGGGAACGTGACGACCGAGGCGGTGGCGGGATTGGTCAGGAAGTTGCGCGCAGAAGGGCGAGAAGTGGCCGTGCTCGCGGACCTGAACTCGACGCCGACGGGCCACCGGAGCCGGTTGATGCACAGCGCGGCGGGGTTGAAGCGGGCCAAGCCGTTGTTCAGCCCTGTCGGAACCTACCCTCTGCCGGTCAGTCTCCGCGAGCGGATCGGACCGAACGTTCGCATAACATGGCCGGCAGGAATCGCGATCGATGACGCCCTGATCTCGCCGGGGATCGATGTTGTTGGGTGGTCGATCGGTCCGCGGATGTCGTCGGGGCACGTGCCGGTGCTGGTTGAACTGGTGATCGGGGGCGGCGGAGCGCCGACCAACAAGCGGGACTGAGGGAAGGCCCGAACCGGGCCGATAAGCGGTCGTAGGAGCGGTTCGTCCGAGTGCCCCTTTCGCGGGCCGCTCGGGTGCGGTGTCGGGGTTGTCGTTCAGGAGTCCTGGTGCAGACCACGCTGGCCCAGTTCTACGGATTCGAGCACGGCATCGCCGTGCAGATCTTCATGGTGGGCTTCGCGGGCGTCGCGCTGCTGGCCGCGCTGTTCATCCGGCTGAGCCTGATCCAGTGGATCCTGGCGGGGATCCTGTTCTTCAACTGCCTGAGCCCGCCGGCGAACTTCGAGCGGACGCAGTATCTCCAGACGTGGATGCTCCCGGTGCAGATGCAGCGGGCGAACGCGCACCTGGTGCTGGGGATCATCCTGACGCTGGTGGTGATCCTGACCAACCGGCTGCACGCGGGGTGGGTTCCGATCCAGGGCCTGTTCATCCTGGCGATCAACCTGTTCGCGGGGCTGATGATGTTCATCCACGAGACGCCGAAGGATGCGGCGCAGACGCTGGGGTTCGCGCTGGCGGTGGTGCCGTGCATGCTGTTCGCGTGTCCGGCGGCGGCGCGGAGCCACGAGGCGTGCATGAAGACGGTGCGCGCGATCATGCTGGCGAGCGTGGTGTGGACGGTGTGCTGCTCGATCCAGTTCGTGATCAACCCGCGGCTGCTGGTGAACAGCGACCGGGGACGGTTCTGGGGGATGCACTCGAACGCGCAGGGCGCGGCGCTGATCGTGGCGCCGTTCGCGGTGGTCGCGCTGTGGCTGATGCTGAACGATCGGGCGCGGCGGATGAAGGTCCTGTGGATCGGCCTGGTGGGGATCAACCTCCTGTTCCTGGGCTGGACGGGCTCGCGGACGGGCCTCCTGACGCTGGTGGCGGGCGCGGTGTTCGTGCTGTACCGGCGGGTCGGCAAGGTGGTGATCTTCCTGCCGGTGGCGGCGGTGGTGACGGTGGTGCTGAGCGCGCTGTCGGATGAACTGCAGATCGCGAACAACCTCGAGCGGCTGACCTCGACGGAGAACACGCGCGAGGGCGTGTGGAACCGGCAGCTCCAGGTGATCATGGAGAGCCCGCTGGTCGGGGTGGGCTGGAAGGAAACGGGCGCGAGCGAGTCGAGCTACCTGGCGGGGTGGGCGTCGTACGGCGCGCTGATGATGCTGCTGATGACGGGGTTCCTGCTGTTCAGCATGTGGAAGTGCGCGAGGGTAACGCTGATGCGGGGTCGGCTGCCGAAGGAGCAGCGCCCGCTGGTGGACATGTTCGTGGCGTACAACGCGATGTACTTCGCGTCGAGCTTCTTCGAGGGGCACATCATGGCCCGGTCGATCGCGACGCAGACGATGATGTTCATGTTCGCGGGTATCGGCGTGTGGCTGACCGAGGCGATGGCGCGGCCCGCCGATGGCGCGTACGAACCCGACGACGGGGAGGACCCGGGCGATGTGACCGAGTACGACGCGATGGTGGCGTACGACTACTCGCACCCGGAGAAGGAGGCCGCGGTTGCGGCCCCGTTGTCGGCGCGCGGGGCCATCCCGGGGGCGGGCGCCTGATCGTCGAGGGGGCCCGGGGCCGGAGCGGAGGCCTGGGCTGGAAGGACCACAGCGAGCATCGAACAGCCGGAGGGCCGAGCGTGAGCGGCCGGTACGGGTTGGTCGCCATGCGAAGCACGGCACGACGCGCTGCGGGCCGCTCGGTTCAACATCCGTCGAAGTACGCCTCGAGGAAGTCGAAGACGTCCTGCACGCTCAGGCCGCCGGAGTTGTTGATGTCGGCGGCGGGCGAGTGCGAGAAGTAGGCGTTGAGGAAGTCGAAGATGTCCTGAACAGTGACGCCGCCGCTGGCGTTGAAGTCGCCGGGGCAGGGCCGGGGCTCGGGCAACTCGAACGCGCCGATATCGAACCCGGGGCCTTGAGGACGAGCGGCGCCGTCACGATCGACAGGGGGCGCGGATGCGCCGGCGAGCGAGGAAACGCCGGCGTTGGCGGCCGCGCTGGTGGGCGACAGGTGGTAATCGGCAGCGGGCAGGTTGGCGAAGATCGCGCCCCAAAGGGCGGAGGGGATCGCGGTGGAGTTCTGGTCCTGCCCGGTCGCGGCCCGCCACTGGGCCAGCGTGCCGGGCGAGCCGGAGCCGGGATCGAGACGGTCCATGACGATGTTGTGGTCGCTGGTGATGCCGCCCGCGGCGAGGGTGTCGGCGCTGAGGATGATGCTGCCGCGGAAGGGGTGGTGGTTGAGCAGGATGTTGTTGAAGACGGTGTTGCCGCCGCTGCCGTCGCTGATGTTCAGGCACCAGCGGCCGGTCGCGGCGTTGATGATGGTGTTGTTGACGACGGCGTTGCCGCTCGCGGGCAGGAGGCCGTCGATGCGGTAGAGGCTGATGCCGCTGGCGCGGTTGTCGTGCATGAGGTTGTTGCGGATGATCGAGTCGCGCACGCCGTCGAAGTTGACGGCCGACCCGCCGCCCGGGCTGTTGACGGACGCGCCGGCGCCGTTGATGTACGTGCTGCCGCCGCCGTTGGCGTAGAGCGTGTTGCGCTCGACGAGCACGCGGCGGATGACACCGTCGCCGCCCTGCGAAGCGTCGGAGTTGACGTGGATGCCGTTGGAGGAGTTGGAGTGGATGATGTTGTTGCGGACGACGTGGTCGTCGCCGGAGTTGGAGAGGTAGACGCCGTGCTCGTCGGCCTGATGGTGGATGAGGCAGTCCTCGACGGTGACGTGGTGGACGTGGCCGGTGAAGACCCCCCACTCTCCGTTGTCGTGGATGTTGCAGCGGAGGATGGTGATGTGGCCGTCGGTCCCCGTGTCGGGCATGACGGCGCGGATGCCGGCCTTGCTGGTGCGCTGGTCGGGGACGCCGACGACCTCGAAGTCCTCGATGGTGATGTAAGAGGCGGTGTCGATGTTGATTCGGGCGTGGTGGGTGGTGCCGTTGAAGCGGGCGGCCTCGGTGTTGATGACCGTGAGCCACTGGTTCGACGCGCTGCGCGCGCCTCGGAATGTGATGGGCGCGGCCGCGGTTCCTTCGGCGGCGACTCCTGCGCCGACATTGAACCCGGCGAATGTCCCGGGGCCGACCTGGATGGTGTCGCCGGGCGCGGCGGCGTTGGCGGCGCGCTGGATGGTGGCGAAGGGGAGCGCGGCTGTGCCGGGGTTGGCGTCGTTGCCGCCGTCGGTGGGGGCGGCGACATGGCGCGTGGTCTGAGCCCGGAGGAACGACGCGGGTGCGGCCGCGAAGATGGTGAGAATGCCGAAGCAAAGTGCGGGCGATTGGCGATGGCGCATGGCTGGTTCAGTGTGGATCGAGAGCACGCCGAAAACCAGTGAAACACGGCGATCGTACCGAAGATCGTCGAAGTTGCTGACCTCAGAGTCAGCCCGACGACCGAGAGAGTCCGGGCCGCGGCTATCGGGCGCCGTCGCGCCAGCGCAGGCGCGCGATGATGGGCGCGTGGTCGGAGCCGATGTCTTCGCAGACGGTCGCCTCGGTGCAGACGAGTGTGGGGGCGTGGAGGATGTGGTCGAGGCGGATGCCGGGTGCGTGGCGGAGATTGCCGGTGCGCGGCCAGGTAGCGCCGCGCCATGAGCCCGCCAACCCGCCCACGGCGTCGAGCGAATCGATGTAGCCCGCGCGGGTGAAGACCCTCACGGTGGGCGCGCGCGTCACCGCGTTGAAGTCGCCGGCAAGAACGTGCGGCCCATCGGGCCTGTCGCACCAGAGGGCGAGTTCCGAGGCGAGCAATCGCTGATGGGCCAGGTAACTGGGACGGACCGGTGGGGCCGTGTGGATGTCGGTGATCCGCAGCGGCTTGCCGTCGTGCTCGATCTCGATCGTGATCTGCGGCTCGGTAACGCCGCGGGCCAGGGGTGGGTAGATGATGGGATCGCGGAGGAACGGCCGGCGGGAGACGACGGCCTGGCCGAAGGCGTCGTCGCGGACGGATTCGACCGCGTACGGGAATTCGACGAGCAGGTCGGCCTTGTGCAGACCGGCCGCGCCCGTGGTCCACTCCTGAAAGACGATGACATCGGGGCTGTGGGTCCTGATGACCGCCGCGAGCCGGGCGGGGTCGTGGCGGCCGTACATCAGGTTGACGGACATGACGGCGATCGTTCCGGCGCGGTCGGTGGAGGGCGCGCCGCGGGAGGCGAGGGCGGCGAGTTCGGGCCCGGATGCGAGGCCGAAGAGCGCGAGCGCGGCGAGGGCGAGTTTGGCTCGATGCGTGAGCGCGGCGAAAGCAATGACCGGGAGCATCGCAAGGCCGGCGTGGAACACGAATGTCACGGCCATGAACACCGCGTAGTGGACCGCGAGGAGGGTGTTGGGGACATCGGTGAGGTTGTCGTTCCAGAGCCACGCACAGGCGGTGAGCCCGGCCGCGGCGATGACGGCGAACCACGCGAGGCCTGCGAGCAGGGGCCAGCGGCGAGAGGCTCTCTTGCGGCGGGCCCGGTCGCGCCGAGCTCTGGTTGGCGCGGACGGGTCGCCGCGCGTTGGCGTGCTGTCGGGCATGTCTCCGATACGCCGGGGCGCGTGGGGCGGTTCAGGTCTCGGCGGGCGGGGCGGGGGCGATCGGCGGTGCGCCGCCGGCGAGCCGGCGCGGGCGCGAACCCTGGCGCAGCAGCCCGCCGCTGGTCAGCCACCACCGCAGTTGCGGCGGGAACTCGGCGCCCGCGATCGTGCGACCGGGAGCGATCTGCCGGGCTTCAAGATCGGACGAGGCGAGCACGAACCCTTGGGTGGCGGTCTTCATCGGCGTCCTGCCTTTTCGTGCGCCGGCCGGGAGGGCGCGCCGGCGTTCTCGAAGGTGAAACTCTTGCCCTTGTAATCGACCAGGATCTTGCCGCCGTCGGCGAAGTCGCCGCCGAGGATCCGGGAGGCCAGCGGGTTCTCGATGCGCTGCTGGATCGCGCGCTTGAGGGGGCGTGCGCCGAAGGCGGGGTCCCACCCCTCGGCGGCGAGGTGGTCCTCGGCCTCGCGGGTGAGTTCGAGGCCGATCTCGCGTTCGGCGAGGCGCTTGCGGAGGCGGCCGAGCTGGATCTCGACGATGCGGCGCAGGTTCTCGCGCTTGAGTTGGTGGAAGACGACGACTTCGTCGATGCGGTTGAGCAGTTCCGGGCGCATGAGGGGAGCGCCGCCCGCCCCGCCCATCATGTGCTGGGCCTTGATGATCGCCTCGGTGACCTTGGGGCTCATGCCCGCGGCCTTGCCGATCTCGGCCATGGCCGCGCCGGCGGGGCCGCGGCGGAGCAGGTCGCGGACGGCGGCCTCGATCTCCCAGTCTTCGGCGTTCTGGGAGGTGAGTTCCTGGATCATGGAACTTCCGAAGTTGCTGGTCATCACGACGATGGTGTTCTTGAAATCGACGGTGCGGCCCTGGCCGTCGGTGAGGCGGCCATCGTCGAGGACCTGGAGCAGGACGTTGAAGACGTCGGGGTGGGCCTTCTCGATCTCGTCGAGGAGGAGGACGGCGTAGGGCCGGCGGCGGACGGCCTCGGTGAGCGCGCCGCCTTCCTCGTAGCCGACGTAGCCCGGGGGCGCGCCGATCAGTCGGCTGACGGCGTGCTTCTCCATGTACTCGGACATGTCGATGCGGATCATGGCCTCTTCGGTGTCGAAGAGGAACTCGGCGAGGGCCTTGCAGGTCTCGGTCTTGCCGACACCGGTCGGGCCGAGGAACAGGAACGAGCCGATCGGGCGGTTGGGATCGCCGAGCCCCGATCGGGCGCGGCGGACGGCGTTGGCGACGGCCTTGAGCGCCTCGTCCTGGCCGACGACGCGTCGGGTGAGTTCCTGCTCCATGCGCAGGAGTTTCTCGCGCTCGCCCTCGACAAGGCGGCTGACGGGGATACCGGTCCACTTGCCGACGACCTCGGCGATGGCCTCGGCATCGACTTCCTCCTTCACGAGCGCATCGCCCGCGGCGTTGCGATCGGCGAGGTCTCGCTCGGCATCGGCGAGGCGCTTTTCGAGTTCGCGGATCTCGCCGTACTGGATGCGAGCGGCGGTTTCGAGGTCGCCTCGGCGCTGGGCCTGCTCGAGTTGGGTGCGCTTGTGGTCGATCTGGCCCTTGACGGTCTTGACGGCGTCGAGGTCCTTCTTCTCGGCCTCCCAGCGGGCGGTGAGGGCACGGTTCTGCTCCTGGAGTTCGCCGAGTTCGCGCTCGATGCGGTCGAGCTCGCGGCGTGTCCCGTCGGCCTTGGCCTTCTCCTTGCCCTCGATCTTGAGGGCCTCGCGCTCGATTTCGAGTTGCAAGATGCGTCGGCGGAGCTCGTCGAGTTCGGTGGGCATGGAGTCGTTCTCCATGCGGAGGCGGCTGGCGGCCTCGTCGATGAGGTCGATCGCCTTGTCGGGCAGGAACCGCTCGGTGATGTAGCGGTTGCTGAGGCTCGCGGCGGCGAGGATCGCGCCATCGAGGATCTTGACGCCGTGGTGGGCCTCGTAGCGGGGTTTCAGGCCGCGGAGGATGGCGACGGTCTCCTCGACGGTGGGCTGGTCGACGTAGACGGGCTGGAAGCGCCGCTCGAAGGCGGCATCCTTCTCGATGTGCTTGCGGTACTCATCGAGCGTGGTGGCGCCGATGCATCGCAGTTCGCCGCGGGAGAGGGCGGGCTTGAGGAGGTTGCCGGCGCTGACGGCGCCCTCGGCGGCGCCCGCGCCGACGATGGTGTGGAGTTCGTCGATGAACAGGACGATCTGGCCCTTGCTGGCCTGGACCTCGCGGAGAACGGCCTTGAGCCGTTCCTCGAACTCGCCGCGGTACTTGGCGCCGGCGAGCAACTGGCCGACATCGAGCGCGACGATGCGGAGGTTGCGCATCGACTCGGGGCAGTCGCCATCGACGATGCGCTGGGCGATGCCCTCGGCGATGGCGGTCTTGCCGACGCCTGGTTCACCGATGAGCACGGGGTTATTCTTGGTTCGGCGGCTGAGGACCTGGAGGCAGCGGCGGATCTCCTCGTCGCGCCCGATGACCGGGTCGAGCTTGCCCTGCTGGGCCTTCTCGGTGAGGTCGATCGAGTACTTCTTGAGGGCCTCGTACTGGGTTTCGGCGTTCTGGTCGTTGACGTTCTGCACGCCGCTGGATTCGCGGATCTGCTTGACGGCCAGTTCGAGCCGCTTGCGGTCGATGCCGCCGACGGTCTTGAGGATGTCTGCACCGGTGCCCGGACCGGAGGTGTCGGCGATCGCGAGCAGGAGGTGCTCGGTCGAGACGTACGCATCGCTCATTCGGCGGGCCTCGGCCTCGGCCTTGCCGAGCAGTTCGACGAGGGTCCGCCCCGCGCTCGCGGTCCCGCTGGAGGCGGTGGGCAAGCGCTTGAGTTCGCCCTCGACGATCTGCGCGATTCGTGCCGCTCCCCCCCCGCCGCCGCCCCCGGCCTTTTCAAGGATCGACCACGCCGCGCCGCCCTTTTCCCTGAGCAGAGCGCCGAGGATGTGCAGGCCGGTGACTTCGGGGTTACCGCGCGCGGCGGCGTCGGACTGGGCATCGGCCAGGGCCTGCTGGGCCATTGTTGTGAATCGATCCATCCGCATGGCCAACCTCCGAGCGGAAACCGCTCCGCACAGAGGTATGCAACCCGCGCGCCAGCCTGGCGTTGCGTTGAAAAGGGTTGCGTGCGGGCGTTTTCGGGCGTTTCTGACCTAGGCGGATCGGGGGGATGACCGAACGCTCGGGCGGTCTGCCGAAGTGGCAGCCGAATCGGCCGGGGAGTTCGACGCCCGCGGGGGCGCGGGCGCGACCTCTCCCTCTCGGGCCTCTTCGGACTCGGTTTCGGGCACGGGGACGACCGCCATGGCGCGGGCGTGGGCGCTCTTGATGACGGGGAGCTGCGGGTCTTCGCTCTGATCGCGTCGGCATGTGAGCCAGACACGGTCCATGAGGGCGCGGACGGCGCGCAGGCGGACCGGGTCGTGGGTGCTGAGCGCGACGGCCGAGAGCGACAGGAAGAGGTGTTTGGTGACGATGATCTGGCCCGCGCCGTACTGGCGGATCGGGTCGTAGCCGTGGGAGAGCACTTCCTGAAACGTGAGCGTGTCGGTGATGACGCGGGTGCGTCCGGCATCGTCGGCGTGGAACCGCGGCGGCTCGGAACGGCCGGCGAGCTTGGCCGCGGCGGCGCCGAGGTGGTGGATGCAGGTGACGGCGGTGAACGGGTCGTTGATGGCGGGGGAGAGGGCGCGTGCGGCGATCTCGACGAGACGATCGACGCAGTACTCGATGTCCTGGACGGGGGTGCGGGTGGGGCCGAGGATCATGCAGTCGCGGAGCCTGGCCCGCGCGGGCTGATCGACACGGTCGGCGGGGTAGACCTCCATGAGCGGCACGGGACCGACAAACTCGCCGACTCGCGGGATGCGCACGACCAGGTCGAGTTCGGAGGCGGCGCGGACGAGGCCATGGAAGTCGGTGTTGCGGATGTAGGAGGGGCTTTCCGGGAAGACGCGGACGAGCCTGTCGTCGAAGTCGGCGGGCGGCGGCTGCGCGGGCGCGGGCGGCTCTTCCGCCGTGTCGGAGAGTTCGTCGGGGAACATGTCGCGGATCGCGGCGTCGAGATCGCGGGCCACGCTGTCGACCATGTTGGAAGCCTGGATGGAGAGGCTGATGTGGTGGATGAAGAAGGTGAGGACGCCGATATCGAGCACGGCGAGGAGGATGGCGCCGGCGACGCCGGTGCGGGGCGCGAACGCGGCGTCATCGACCCTGTGGATGCTCAGGAGGACGAGCAGGCAGTAGACGAACGTGGCGGTGTAGAGGCCCAGCACGAACTGGGTGATGCGGTCGGTCATGAACCGGCGCAGGATGCGCGAGCCGTACTGACCGGCGGTGAGCGTGAGGACGACGAGGGTGATGGAGAAGACGAGGCTGGCGAGGGAGACCGACGCACCGGCGATGGACGCGAGGACGGCCTGGGCGGGGCCGGCCTTGATGTCGGGCATCCACCAGCGCTCGTCGAGGCTGCCGGAGTTGAGGGCGCGATCGATGTGGTAGGAGATGCGTGCGACGATGGCCGCCGCCAGGAGCAGCAGTCCGGGGAGGAACCAGTAGCTGTTGCGGATGTTTTCGAGCCGGAATCTGAGGCGGTGCAGCACGGCCGAGGGCGCTCCCGGCGCGGCGAGGAGGTCGCCGCGGCGGGAGGATGATAACAGAACGGCGTGGTGCCGCGAAGGTCGTCCGCTCAGGCGACCTGGAGCATCTTCATGGCCGCCTGGACGATGTCCTGGGCGGTGAGGTTGCACATCTTGAGCATCTCGGCCGGGGTCTTGGCGCTCTTGGGGATGCGCTTGACGTACATCTGGTGGAGCGTGAAGGCGTCGCCGGAGTCGGTGAAGGCGTCGGCCATGGCGCCGCCGAGTCCGCCGCCGTAGTTGTCCTCGATGGTGATGACGTAGCCGCCGTTGGCGTTGGCGAGGTCGAGCATCTTGTCGGTGTCGAAGGGGATGGAGTAGGCGTCGACCAGCGAGGCGCTGATGCCGGCCTTGTCGAGCAGGTCGAGGGCCTTGTTGGCCTCGTGGACCATGTACCCGGCGGCGACGAGGAGGACGTCGCGGCCCTCGTTGAGGACCTCGAAGCCGCCGAGGTTGAAGACCGACTCGTCGTTGTAGAGGAACTCGGTGTCGGGGCGGAGCGTGCGCATGTAGCAGCAGCCTTCATACTCGGCCATGACGGCGGTGAGGGCGTAGGCGGCGTAGGCGTCGGAGGGCTGGAGGATGTAGCAGCCGGGGTTGCCGCGGTGGTCGCGCATGGCGGAGAAGGCGCGGAACCAGGCGACATCGGGGAGGCTCATCTGGCTGGGGCCGTCGCTGGCGAGGCTGATGCCGGCGTGGGAGCCGACGATCTTGAGGTTGGCGCCGGAGTTGATCGCCATCTCGATCTGGTCGTAGGCGCGGGTGACGAACTTGGCGAAGGTCGAGCAGAACGGGATCTTGCCGGCCGCGCTCATGCCCGCGGCGACGCTGAACATGTTCTGCTCGGCGATCTTGCACTCGACGAAGCGGTCGGCGAGGGCCGAATCCTTGCGGAACATCTCGGCGAAGGTGGAGTTGCTGACATCGGCGTCGAGGACGACGACGCGGTCGTTGACCTGCCCGAGGGCGCGGAGGGCGATGCCGTAGGCGCGGCGGTTGGCCATCTTGCCGGAGTGCACGACGCTCTCCATATCCAGTTTCTTCATCATCTGGCCGAAACCCGGCATCTCGCCGGTCTTGGGCGTGACGTCGGGCATTTCCTGCGGCGGCTGGATCATGAACTGGTCGCTGGAGACCAGCGAGCTGGTCAGTTCGACGCGGCGCTCGTCGAGCTCGGCGAGGGCGCGCTTGAGGGCGTCGCCCTCGGCGGGCTTGCCGTGCCAGCCGCCGCCGTGCATGCTCGGGCAACCCCAACCCTTGACGGTCTTGGCGACGACGGCCATGCACTTGCCGCCCTCATCGCCGGAGCGCTTGGCGAACTCGTCCATGACCTCCTTGATCTGCTTGGGCGCGTGACCGTCGATGGTGCGCACGTCGAAGCCGTAGGCCTCGAGTTTGGCCTTGATGCGGTCCGCGCTCTGCTGCGCGCTCACGCGGTCGGCCTGGCCGAACTCGTTGCAGTTGAAGATCGGGAGCACGTTGGTGAGTTTGCGGTCCATCACGAAGTCGAGGGCCTCGCTGATCTGGCCTTCGCGGCTCTCGCCGTCGCCGATGATGCAGAAGATTCGCCGGTCGAGGCCGTCGATCCGGGCCGCCTCGCCGAGGCCGGCCGCGACGCTGAGGCCCTGGCCGAGCGAGCCGGTCGCCGCGTCGAAGAAGGGGAAGCCTTCCATCGGGTTGGGGTGACCGTCGAGTTCGCTCTTCCACTCGCGCAGGGTCTTGAGGTCCTCGACCTTGAGGGCGCGGCGGTTCTCGGGGTCCTTGCCGATCTTGATGCCGAGTTTCGCCGCCGCGGCGTACACGATCGGGACCGCGTGGCCCTCGCTCAGCACGAGGCGATCGCTGGTCGGGTAGTCCGGGTAGTCGGGGTCGTAGCGCATCGCGCTGAACATGAGCACGGTGACGATGTGCCCGATGCTCATGCAGGTGCTTGGGTGGCCAGCGCCGGCCGCGGCCGTCATTTCCAGACTCATCTTGTCGAGTTCGATTGCCTGAGCGTGAACGGCGGCTTCGTATGACATGGGCGGTGCGTCCTTCCTGACTTGAAAGCCGATTCGAGAGGCGGCGCGGCGAGCGCGAACCCACGGATCGGCCCGGCGAAAAGCAACCGGGATGGCTCCCCCCACCCAGCGAGCGACCCCCGCCCCCGCTCGACCGCGCAAACAAAGCGGCGAGACGGACGATAGGCCCCGGCGCGTGGCCCTGCGGTGGTCAAGTCGATCTTTTTGGGATTTGGCATGTACTTTGCTGTGAGCGCGGCCTTTTGGAGGTTGCGCAGCCTGGTCGCCACGGCTGCGTATCGGTTGCTGGGGTGAGCGAGCCGAGTCTCGCCTCCTTCCCGAGCACCATTTGGCCATGGAGATCCCGATCATGTTCAGGCACGCGGGCGCCGTGCTGGCCGCCGGAATCTCGCTTGCGACGGCCGCGGCGGCGGATGGGCAGGGATTCGGTCCGCCGCAGCAGGTCGCCGCGTTGACCAACGCGAGCGCGGTGGCGTATCCACCGGGCGATCGAGCGCGTCTGTTTGTGCTCACGCTGTCGGGCATGGTCCGCGTGATCGAGAACGGCGCGCTGGCGCCGACCGCGTGCCTCGACGCCACGGCGGCTGTAGGCAACTCCGCGAACGGGGCTACGGGCTTGTGCTTCGATCCTGAGTACACGACCAATCGGTACTTCTACATTTTCCACTCCGCGCCGCTGGGCCGCGTGGTTCTTGCTCGCTACCAGATGTCGGCCACGGACCCCGCTCTCGCCGACCCGACATCGCGGCTGGTGCTCTTGCAGCGCCCGGGCGTCTCGCAGCACACCGGCGGATGGATCGATTTCGGCAAGGACGGGTACCTGTATCTCTCGGGGGGTGATCTGTGGCAGGACACCAACGGCTCGCCGCAGTCCGTCACGACGTGGACGGGGAAGTTCTTCCGGCTGGATGTTCGCGGGGACGACTTCCCGGACGATGCCGCGCGAAACTACGCGATCCCGCCGGGCAACCCGTTCGCCGGCCTGCACCCGGGGCTCGACGAGATCTGGGCCACCGGCATCCGCAACGCGTACCGATGTTCGTTCGATCGATTGACCGGCGATCTGTGGATCGCCGATGTGGGAGGAGGCTTGCGAGAGGAGGTCAACCGGCAGCCCGCGAACTCCACCGGCGGCGAGAACTATGGGTGGCCGTGCTGGGAGGGCAATCAGTTCCGATCCAACTGCGGTCCGGCGTCGATGTTCACGTTTCCGATTCTTGATCTCGAGGGTGTCCCCCTGGTAGTGGGAAGTTGAACCGCCCCGCGTGAGGGCGGAGGATGGCGGCTCCAAGGGTGTCCGGCCGGCTTCAACGGCCGGACACCCCTCTTGAAGGAGCCGCTCAATGAAGTC
>JADLCX010000059.1 GCA_020846975.1 Phycisphaerales bacterium | reverse complement strand
TGCCGAGTCACCGAGTTGGTCATCCTGACCTCCGCTTGATCCACGGCCTCCGCCGTGTCACCAAGCATCGATCAGCATCACCATCGTTCAGTCATTATTCGGCAATAATGCGGTTGCCCTGGATCCGCGGCGGATGGACGGTGCAGAAACGGGTCGGGCCGCTCAGCGTGCCGCCGCCTCAACCATCCGCTTCAGGTTTTCCTTCGACTGGTACCCGACCACGCGCTGAACCACCACCCCGTTGCGGAAAACCAGGAAGGCCGGCAGCGCGGAGACTCCGTATCTCTTCGCGGCGGCCGGGCTGGTTGTCACATCCAGCTTGCCCACGCGGATGGTCCCACCCCACTCCCGGGCCAGTTCGTTGACGGTCGGTTCCATGCCGCGGCACGGTCCGCACCACGGGGCCCAGCAATCCACCAGCACGGGCTTGGCGCTCGCGACCACCGACGTTGCGAACCGCGCATCGTCGAACGTCTCGACGAACCCGTACGCGCCCGTCGCCGGGGTGGTCGTTCCCGCAACCGTCACGGGCGAGAACGTGCCCGGCGGGAGCGTGGAGCGGTACATCGTTCCTTCTTCGCACGCGCCGAGCAGCGCCGACGCGCAACAAACCACCAATCCTCGGCAAAGTCTGCGCATGCGAACTCCCGGTCTGCGTGCGGACGGCATGGCCGCACGCCGTCGGCCTCGACGGACCCTTTGGATCGGTCGAATCCACGCGCTCGCATCACCTGATAACCATCGCAGACCGCGCCTCAGATTCGCGCGAACTCGGGCAGTTTTCCCACCAGCGGCGCGGCGTACTGAACGAACGCGGGCGTGACGCCGTGACGACCGTCGATGAACTCCGCGGGCATGTGCCGCGTCTTGGCCGCGATCTCCTTCAACTCCACACGCTCGAACACGGCCTTGTACGCCTTGCCCCTGGCACGGACCAGCGCGACCGAGCCCGACGCCGCGCCCGAGGCCGCGAGTTTGGCCGCGAACTTCCCCGCCGCGCGGGCCTCGCGCGCATCCACCGGCGAGAAATCCGGCCAGCACCGCTGCAGATATCCGAGCGTGTCGGCCCGCACGCGCGGCGGCTTGCCGTCGGACCGCTTCACGCGGCTCTTCACGACATTCGCCAGCGCATCGCCCAGCCCTCCCACACCCGAGAGCTGGACGTTGCCGTGCGCATCACGCTCCAGCCCATCGATCAATGTCTCCGCCACGGGCCTTCCATCCGACGTCTGAATGCCCTCGCTCACCGCGATCTGGCACCGGCCCAGCCGGTCATAGACCGCCTGCACGTCGCGCACGAACCCCTCGTTGTCGAACGGCACCTCCGGCAGGTAGATCAGGTGCGGGCCGTCATCCCTGTTCCGCCGACCCAGCACGCTCGCCGCGGTCAAAAACCCCGCGTGCCGGCCCATGACCACGTTGATCTTCACCCCCGGCAGGCTCGCGTTGTCGAGGTTGTCCGCCATGAACGCCGTCGCCACGTACCGCGCCGCCGACGGAAACCCCGGGCAGTGGTCGCTCTGCACCAGGTCGTTGTCCACAGTCTTGGGCACGTGGAAGCACCGCATGTCGTACCCGGTGCTCGCCGCCAGTTCGCTCACGATCCGGCACGTGTCGCTCGAATCGTTGCCCCCGATGTAGAAGAAGTACCGGATCTCGGCCGCGCGGCACGACTCCAGGATCTTCCCGCAGTACGCCGCATCGGGCTTGTCGCGGCTCGACCCCAGCGCCGACGAGGGCGTCCGCGCGATCGCGTTCAGTTTCGCCGGGCTCAGCCTGCCCACCTCCACCAGCGCGGGCGGCGACTTGATCAGCCCGCTCACCCCGTGCCTCATCCCGTACACCTTGCGCACCCCCGCGAACCCCCTCAGCCCCTCGATCACCCCCACCAGCGACTGATTGATCACCGCCGTCGGTCCGCCCGACTGACCGATCGCCGCGTTGCCCATCAGCACTCCCTTGCTCGACTTAGCCATGATCGATCAAACTCCCTTGCTGGCTCGAATGCGAGCGCGATGGTAGCCGAAGCCGCACGAGTCGCCGGATTCCAATCTGCCCGGGTGTAGTCCAAGTTTGTGGTGGCGGGTACCCCGCCCCCAAGTCTCGCCACCACAAACTTGGACTACACCCATCTACTCTTGCACCATGCTCACCCACCTGACGCGCGGCCTGCTCGCCGCTCTCGCGTTCGGATCGGTCGCTGCCCTCGCGCAGCCCACCTCCACCTCACCCCTCGCCCCGCCCCCCAACGGTGTCCGCCGCCTCGACCCCGGCGCTCCCGTCGGCGAGGCCGGGCGCTTCGCCCTCACCGGCGCGACCGTCCACACCGCGCCCGGCAAGACCATCGAGAACGCGACCGTGCTGATCCGCGCCGGGCGCATCGAGTCCGTTGGCCCGGCTGGCGCAGCGGCGCCCCCGGGCGTGCAGGTCCGCGAGGCCGCGGGCACGCACATCTACCCCGGCTTCATCGAGCCCTACCTCGAAGTCGATGTCCCCGCGCCCGATGCCGACGCGCCCGGCGTCCACTGGAACCCCAACGTCACGCCCCAGCGCACCGCCCTCGACAAGGGCTCTCGCGGCGTCGATGACCGCACCGCCCGCTCGCTCCGCGAAATGGGCTTCACCGCCGCCGCCATCTCGCCCCGCGCGGGGATCTTCCGCGGCTCCTCGTCGGTCGTCTCGCTCGCCGACATGGGCCGGGACCCCTCCGGCTCGCGCCCGCGCACCTACCGCGACCACGCGTACCAGTGCGTCGGGCTCGATCCCGTACGCGCCGGCGGACGCGGCGATGACTCCACCCCCGACTCCTCGCGCTGGTCCGGCTATCCCAACTCCCAGATGGGCGCGATCGCGCTGGTACGCCAGACGCTCTCCGACGCCGATTGGCAGCAGCAGGCCCGCGCCGGCGGCCAGTTCAACGATGCGCACAACGCGCTCGATGCCCTCGCCAAGCCGCCGGCCGCCGCCCCGACCCCCAACTCACCATCCGGCGCGGACCGCGCCTGGGACGGCCTGCTGCTCTTCGACGCCGCCGACGAACTCGAAGCCCTGCGGTGCGCCAAAATCGCCGACGAGTTCAAGCGTCCCGCCGCCATCCTCGGCTCAGGGCAGGAGTATCAGCGGCTCGAGGCCGTCGTCTCCACCAGACTCCCCCTCATCCTGCCGCTCGTCGCGCCCCGCGCCCCGCAGGTCGGCTCCATCGGCGAACAGAACAACACCGAACTCGCCGAACTCATGCACTGGGAGCAGGCCCCCACCAATCCCCGGCGAGTCGATGCCGCGCTCGCGGCCGCCGGACGAGCCTCTGACCTCTGCCTCACCACCAGCAAGTCCGCCGATCGCGCCGGCGGCGGGGGGGGGCGCCGCGGCCGACCCGTGGTCGATTCTCCCGAATCGCAGCCCGGTCCCGAATCCGCGGGCGCCGGCGGCTCGCGCTCGTCCTTCGCCGACCGCCTCGGCAGCGCGATCAGGCACGGCCTCCCCGCCGACCGTGCGCTGGCCATGCTCACCATCAACCCCGCGCGCCTGCTCGGCCTTGAACGCGACCTCGGCACGGTCGAGCCCGGAAAGGTCGCCAACCTCGTCGTCGCCGATGGCCCCCTCTTCACCGACCGCCCCGACGCCCCGAAGAAGGATGAGCCCGGATACATCAAACCGGGGCGCATCACCGGTGTCTGGATCGACGGCCGCGAGCACATCATCCGCTCGCTCCCGCCCATCCCCGTCGGCGGCCGCTACGAACTGACCCTCGACCCGCCCCCACAGGCCACGCTGCGGATCACCTTCGACATCGACGACTCTTCATCCCCCGATCGTCCCGACCTCCGAATCACCAAGACCACGCCCGACGAAGCCCATCCCGACGATGCCTCGAAGGACAAGTCCGTCGAGATCAACGTCACCGACTTCACCGTTCGCAACACCACCTTCCGCTTCAGTTTCGAGCACGAACCGTTCGGCGAGAAGGGCGTGTTCGTCAACTCCGGCGTGATCGAGAAGTCGCCCGACGGAACAACCGTCCTCCGCGCCGAGGGTGTCCGCTCCAGCGGCAAGATCTTCAACTGGACCGCGCGCCGCACCGGCCCCGCCGCGCCGCGCAAGCGCTCCCTCGCGGGCGCATGGCCCCTGCTCTTCGATGCCCCCGGCGCGGCATCCAACACACCGCTCCTGGTCTTCGATCAGGGCAATATCCCGACCATCCAGCCCGCGCCCGGCCTCAAACAGGCCGTCGAGGGCAAGCCCCTCAAGATCGACAACTTCTCCTACGACGGCGCGAAGTTCAGTTACGCCTTCGACCAGTCCCAGATGCTCGGCCAGGACGGCAAGCCCCTCGAAGGCGTCGCCCAAGTCGAAGCCACGATGGACTGGACCACCAACCCGCCGCGGCTCTCGGGAACTCTCTCACCGCCCGACGGAGCCGGCGCACCCAGGCTCGCCTTCACCAGCATCCGCCGCGCCCGCAACCCCTTCGCCGGCGACTGGCGCATCACCCAGGCCGACGGTGTCGCCCACGACCTCAACTCCCCCGACGGCCTCACCATCACCATCAAGGGCGGCGGCACCCAATCCGGCCCCGGCACCGGCGGCGGCGGTCGTCGCGGCCGCGGACGCGCGGCCGAAGCCGCCGGCGATGGCTCCGCTTCCCGCGGCCCAACCGTCACGCTCACGTTCACCAGAAAGGACAAGCCCCCGACCCTCATCGAAGCAAGCGAGATCGAGCAACGCGGCGGAAAACTCTTCTTCCTGCACGCGCTCGAAAAACTCGGCGCGCCCGGTGAATCCCGCGATGAACTCACCATCGCCTGGAACAAGGACGACCCCGGCAAGGACATCCTCATCGGCCTCGGACGCACTTCGGCCGATTCCGCCCACGCCTACCAGGCGGCGCGAGTCATCAAGCCCGACGACATCAAGAGGGAAACCGCGGCCATCGCGTCCATCCCCGAGAAGTTGCCGCTCCCCTTCGGTCCCTACGGCCTCGAAGCCCAGCCCGCACCGGGTCGGTTCCTCATCACCAACGCCACCATCTGGACCTGCAAGGACGGGACCGCCGACACGGTGATCCCCAACGGCGCGGTCGTCATCAGCGACGGCAAGATCTCCTACGTCGGCCCGAGCGCAAGCCTCCCTCGCCTCACCGACGGCTTCACCACGATCGACGCCAAAGGCAAGTTCGTCACGCCCGGCATCATCGACTGCCACTCCCACACCGGCATCTCCCGCGGCGTCAACGAGTCCGGCCAGGCCGTCACCGCCGAGGTCCGCATCGGCGATGTCACCAACCCCGACGATGTGAGCTGGTACCGCCAGCTCGCCGGCGGCGTCACCTGCGTCAACAACCTGCACGGCTCCGCCAACGCCATCGGCGGTCAGTCGATGGTGAACAAGATCCGCTGGGGCTGCGCACGGCCCGACGACATGCACTTCGAGCGTGCCACTGCCCTCGCTTTGGAGGGCAGTGCTTCCACCACCGACCCCCAAGCCCGCGGCGCCCTCCCCGGCATCAAGTTCGCCCTCGGCGAAAACCCCAAGCAATCCAACTGGGGCGACCGCAGCGTCACCCGCTACCCGCAGACCCGCATGGGTGTCGAGACGCTCATCCGTGATCGCTTCACCGCGGCGAAGGAATACGGCGAAGCGCTCAAGAAGAGCGTTGTCGGATCGGTCGCGAATGGAAACGGCGATCTCGTTCCGCACGGTGCTCCCCGCCGCGACCTCGAACTCGAAGCCCTCGCCCAAGTCCTCGCAGGCACCCGCCTCGTCCACTGCCACTCCTACCGGCAGGACGAGATCCTCATGCTCACCCGCGTCGCCCGCGACTTCAACTTCAAGATCGGCACCTTCCAGCACATCCTCGAGGGCTACAAGGTCGCCGACGAACTGGTCAGGCACTCCGGCGGCGGAAGCGCGTTCAGCGACTGGTGGGCATACAAGATCGAGGTCCAGGACGCCATCCCCGCAGCCGGCCCCCTCATGGCCGAGCAGGGCGTCACCGTCAGTTACAACTCCGATTCCGACGAGATGGCCCGCCGCCTCAACGTCGAGGCCGGCAAGGCCACCAAGTACTCGCGCAACAACAAGGGCGGCGCGATCTCGCCCCACGAAGCCTTCAAGTTCGTCACGCTCAACCCCGCCAAGCAACTCCACATCGACAAGTTCACCGGCACCCTCGAAGCCGGCAAAGACGCCGACGTTGCCATCTGGTCCGGCGCGCCCACCAGCCCCACCTCCCGCTGCGAAACGACCTTCGTCGATGGACGCAGGCTCTTCAGCCTCGAGCTCGACTCGCAGCACCGCGACCACATCGCCTCCGAGCGCGCCCGCCTGATCCAGAAAGCCCTCGCCAACCCCGACCGAGGCGGCCGCGACGCCGGCGAAGGCGCCGAAGTTGCTGCCGACTTCGACGTTGATTACGACTCCGCGGCGACCAACCTCCAGATCGAACTCTCGCTCCAGCAGGCCCGCGCCGTCGGCCGCCGCCTCATGCTCCTCGAAGCCCAGCGCTCCGCCGACGACTACATCCGCGAGCAGAACCTCGATCTCATCCGCCGCGGCCTCGACCCCCGCTGGATGCGAGCCGGCGACTGCGGCTGCGGTTTCTGAAGACAACAGCGAAGAGCGAACAACGAACTGCGAACAGCCGGAACAAATCAGGAGACACACGTGCCCCGCTTGCAAGAAGCCACCCTTCTTCGTGTCGAAACGTTTTCGGATCGGATGCTGGATGTCGTCGATGCGCTGCCGGGCAAACGCGTGTCCCGTCGTGTTTTGGATCAGATCAGCGCGTGTGGTACATCCGTCGGCGCCAACATCTTCGAAGCCGACGAAGCCATGAGCGCCGCGGACTTCTGCAAGACGTTGGGCATCGTCAACAAAGAACTCAGTGAATCCCGCTATTGGATCCGCTTGATTGGCCGCCGCGGTTGGTTGAGAGCCGCCCGCCTTGCCGACCTAGAACAGGAATGCCAGGAGCTACGACGCATCTTTGGCGCCATGATTTCACGGTCGCGCAAGAAACTCGCCGGTGCGGACTGATTTGTCTGGCTGTTCGCTGTTCGTTGTTCGCTTTTCGCTGTTGCCTTGATTGACTGCTCGATGCACGAAAGAACCCCATGGCCTCCCCACTCCCCTCCGCGTCTCTGCCTCTCTGCGCGATGCTCGCCTTTGCTTCTCCCGCCCTCGCACAGGACCTTTTGCCCAAGGCCCCGCCGCAATCCGCGCCGATCATGATCTACAACGCCACGGTCCACCCCGTCTCCGGCCCCCCCATCGCCGACGGTTTCGTCATGTTCTCCGATGGCAACATCAACGGCGTCGGCACGTTCGGGCCGCAGATCGACATCGACAAGAACCGCCAGAACGGCTGGACGATGATCGATGCCACGGGCAAGCACATCTACCCCGGCCTCATCGCGGCCTACTCCCAGATCGGCCTCACCGAGTTCGCCGCCGTCCGCGCCACGCTCGACACCACCGAGGTCGGAGGAGTAACCCCCGAAGTTCGTGCGGGAGTCGCCGTCAATCCCGATTCCACGCTCATCCCCGTCGCCCGCAGCAACGGCATCCTCCTCGCCGGCGTCTTCCCGACTTCCGGCGCCCTCTGCCCCGGCCGCGCCAGCATCATGCGCCTCGACGGATGGACCACCGAGAGCATGGCCGCCGACATGGAAGCCGGTCTCACCATCAACTGGCCCAACATCCGCCCCTTCAACGCGCCCTGGATGAACCGCTCCCGCGAAGAGCAGCGCGCCGAGACCGACACCGCCCTCGCCGCCGTCGAGAAACTCTTCACCGACGCCCGCGCCTACCGCGACGCCCGCAACGCCGATGCGACCCTGCCCACCGATCTCCGCCTCGAAGCCATGAAGCCTCTCTTCGCCCCCGCCGCGCCCGCCTCCGAGGGCGCGGCCCCCGCGGGCAACGGCCACGCCCAGAAGCCCGTCTTCATCCTCGCCAACGACTACGACCAGATCCACTCCGCCGTCGCCTTCGCCGACCGCCACAAACTCCGCATCGTCATCGTCGGCGGCATGGATGCCCACCTCGCCGCCGATCTGCTCAAGGCCCGTGATATCCCCGTCATCATCACCGGCACCCACCGCTTCCCCAAGCGCGCCGATGGCGACTACGACGAACCCTTCTCCCTCCCCGCCAAGCTCCACAACGCCGGCGGAGGGGTCCGCTTCGCCATCTCCAGCGGCGAGGAAGCCGCCAACGAACGCAACCTCCCCTACGCCGTCGGAACCGCCGTCGCCCACGGCCTCGACCGCGATCAGGCCGTCCGTTCCATGACCCTCTCCGCCGCCGAAGTCCTCGGCGTCTCCGACCGTTTCGGCTCGCTCGAACCCGGAAAGTCCGCCACGCTCTTCATCACCGACGGCGACATCCTCGAAATCACCACCGCCGTCGAGCGGGCCTGGATCGACGGCCGCGAGCTCAACCTCGCCAACAAGCAGACCGAACTCGAAAAGAAGTACCGCGAGAAGTACCGTCAACTCGAATCGCCCCCTTCCACACCCGCTCCCAAGCCATAACCCCAGATTTGGCAATAAGTTAGATCGATTACCAAAAATAACCAAATAAACCTTGCAAATCGTTCTATTTTTGGTAAACTACGGGCATGGCCCGGCGGTTCGCCACCATCCCCCGCCACCTCCTCCCGCTCGCCGTCACCGGTACGGCCATCGCCCACGCCCAGCCCGCCCGCCTCGAACTCCGAATCTCCGCCCAGTCCGGCACCCACACCGCCGCGCCCGCCCGCCCGCTCGGCTGCGTGTTCGATGACCCGCCCGGGATCGTCGCCATCACCCCCGGCGCGGCCAGGCGATTCGAGGTTCAGGCCCGCATCGTGGACACCCAGCCCTTCGACGGCATCGTCCCCGGCGGAGTCGTCGCCCTCGACTTCTCCATCACCTCCACCCGCGCCGGGCTCTGGAGCCGCGCGCCGCTCTCCACGCTCGAAGCCGCTCCCACGCTCGACCCGCCCCCGCTCAACCCCGGTTCCGATTGCTCGGGCCTGAGCCCCGCTCGCGGTCTTCACGGCGCATACCGCGGCTGGGATCCCCCCGGCCCCACGCCGCGAAACGACGACCCGCGCAACGGCACGATCTCGCCCAGCGCCATCTCGAACATCCACACCGAACCCGTCTCCATCCTCGCCGGCGATCGCTGGACAGCGCTCTACACCTTCGAGTTCACGCTCCCCGCCGACATGCGCGGCGATCTCTCGCTGCTCCCGCGCGTCGAACCCGTCTCAGGCATCCTCTACATCTGGTCCGGCTCGCTCGGCCAGGTCTTCATCGGCTCGGATTGGACCGCCCAGGGCGTCCTGCTCCGCGCGCCCGCCGGCCACCTGGCCTGCTGCGCCCGCGGCGACTGCTACCTCGCCCTCACACCCTCCGCCTGCTTCGCCAACGACGGCGATCCCGCTGTCGGCGGCGTCTGCACCCCCAGCGCCTGCTGCATCGCCGACATCAACCGCGATGGCGCCACCGGAATCCAGGATGTCTTCGACTTCGTTGAGGCCTACCTCTCCGGCGATCCCGCCTCCGACATCAACCACGACGGCATCCTCTCCATCGACGACCTCTTCGCCTTTCTCGATTCGTGGTACGGCGGGTGTCCGCCCTAGTTGCTTCCGCGAGATACACGCGGGATCTTGTCGAATCCGGAAAACATGCCATGCTCAAGGAGATTCGCGTGAATGGGTGCGGGTTGAGGAGTCTGTCGATGTGCACTCGCCTCTGGCGCGTCGTGGCCCCGATCGTAACCCTCGCGCTCGCTCTCACCGCGCGGGCCGACCTCGCCCCGCTCTCGATCGCCGATGTCGCCGCCGCGCCGACCCCGGCGCTCGCCGACACCGCGGGCGCGTCCTTCACCCTCCGCGCCGGCCCCGCCGCCGCCGAACTGCGCTTCGAGGCGGTTGATGTCTCGACTTCGCTGCTCCTGTCCATCCGCGGCCAGGACAACATGGTCAACCTCGTCGACAACCCCGCCGCGCTCGCCGCGCCCGCGCCCGTGCGACTCACCATCAGCGCCGGCTCCGACCCGCTCGTGCTCCCCAACCTCGATGTGCGGTTCACCGACGGCGGCGCGGCCGCCCGCGTGGTCTATCTGCCCGCGACCTCCCTCGCCGCCGGCCAGTCGCGCACGCTCTGGGTCGCCTCCGACGGCGCGACCTTCAACGGCTCGCCCGCCCAGACCTCGCCCAGTTTCGTCAGCCTCGCGCGCGGCGCAAGCGGGCCGTGGACCGTCCGCCAGCCCGGCTTCCGCACCGAGCACATCGCCACCGACCTCCAACTGCCCGTCGCCGTCGCCTTCCACCCCGGCGCATCCAGCGCCAGCCCCATCACCGACCTGCCCTGGTGCTACATCGCCGAACGCTTTGGCGTCATCAAACTCGTCCGCCGCAACGGCGCGACCTCCGACTACGCCACCGGCCTCCTCAACTTCACACCCGGAGGCGCCATCCCCGGCCCGGGCGAGCAGGGCATCGGCGGCCTGTGTGTCGAGCCCGTCACCGGCGATGTGATCGTCTCGCTTCTCTACGACCCCGCGCCCCCCAGCACTACCCGCTTCGCCCGCATCGTCCGCCTCCACTCCACCGACGGCGGCCTCACCGCCTCCTCGCAGTCCACCCTCCTCGACCTCCCCGACGCGCCGCAGGAACTGCCCCGCCAGATCGGCGGCCTCATCTTCGGTCCCGACGGCAAGCTCTACGTCAACAACGGCGACGGCTCCGAGCCCGCCGCCGCGATCGACAACACCTCCTTCAAGGGCAAGGTTCTCCGCATCAACCCCGACGGCTCCGCGCCCATCGACAACCCCTCCACCGACGGTCCGCCCTTCACCGCCATCGACTACGTCTACGCCAGCGGCGTGCGCAACCCGCTCGGCCTGGCGTGGCGTTCGCTCGACGGAGCTGCCTATTTCGTCGATGCCGCCGCCACCACCGACCGCCTCGCGCGCCTCGTCCGCGCCCGCAACTACCTCTGGGACGGCAACGACGCCACCATGACCTCCTTCGCGCTCTACAACTGGCCCGCCCTCGGCGCCGCCCCCAACCTCACCAACGTCGGTGCCGACGGCATCGCCTTCATCCAGAGCCAGTCCTTCGCCGGCAGCGGCATGCCCTCGGGCCTCTACGGACGCGCCTATGTCACCGAGACCGGCGCCCCCTGGACCGCCGGACCCATCGCCGGCAGCAAGCGCATCTGCGAGTTCAACATCGACGCCTCCGGCAGCTTCGTCTCCGGCCCCATCGCCGTCATCGAGTACAACGGAACCGGACGCGGCACATGCGCCGGCATCGCCTCCGGACCCGACGGTCTCTACTTCACCACGCTTTACCGCGATCAGGGATCGAGCAGCGCGACCGATCCCGGCGCCGACCTGGTCCGCGTCAAGTACCAGGGCTTCGCAGGCATGCTCGCCGCGCCGCTCAGCGGCCCGGCCGCGCCGCTCGATGTTCAGTTCAACGACGCTTCCACGCTCATCGGTGCGACCTCCTGGCACTGGAGTTTCGGCGACGGCGCCACCAGCACCCTCCGAAACCCGTCGCACACCTACACCGCCGGCGGGCTCTACAGCGTCCGACTCACCGTCACCGGATCGTCCGGCACCGTCACCCTCAAGCGCGACAACCTCATCCGCGTCGGACAGCCGCCCTCGATCGCCATGATCGTCGGCGCCCTCCCGCTCGCCCCCACCTCCGCCGATCAGGCCATCGTCACCCGCCTCATCGGCCTGGGCTATCTCGTCACCGTCATGGACGACGAGCCGACCAACCGCCCCGGCGCGGTCCTCATCGGCCAGTCCCACGACCTCGTGCTCGTCTCCTCGAGCATCTCCAGCGGCAACGTCGCCGGTGAGTTCCGCGGCACCAGCATCCCCATGATTTTCTGGGAGAGCGCGCTCTTTTCGACCTCCCGCGAGTCGCTCTGTGACGCGAGCACGACCGCCGGCTCGCAGAACCAGCTCACCATCGTCAACAACGCCCACCCGATCACCCAGGGCCTGGCCCTGGGCAACGCCGTCATGACCGCTTCCAACCAGACCTTCAGTTTCGGGAACGGCAACATCGCCGCCCAGGCCACCGTCCTGGCGACTCGCCTCAACACGCCGGCCAACCCCGCCATCATGGTCGCCGAACGCGGCGCCACCCTTCTCAACAACTACGTCACGCCCGCCCGCCGCGTCTTCCTCTTCTTCAACGACTCGACCTTCAACGCGACCAACGCCGCCGCCCGCGCCATCCTCGACCGCTCCGCGTGCTGGGCGCTGGGCCTCGCGCCCGCCATCACCGCCGAGCCCGCGCCGGCGAGCATCCAGCCCGGCCAGACCGCCATGTTCACCGTCGCCGCCTCGGGCCAGAACCCGCTGAGCTACCAGTGGCGCAAGGACGGCGCGCCGCTGGCCAACGACGCTCGCATCTCCGGCGCGACAACCACGACCCTCACCATCTCCGACGCCCAGCCCGCCGACTCCGCGCTCTACGACGTGCTCGTCACCAACTCCTGCTCCAGCATCGCCAGCACGCCGGTCATGCTCACCGTCGCCGTCCCCTGCCCGGCCGACATCAACGACTCCGGCGGGCTGAGCGTGCAGGACATCTTCGACTTCCTCGCCGCCTACTTCTCCAACGCGACCGTCGCCGATTTCAACAACTCCGGTTCGATAACCGTGCAGGACCTGTTCGACTTCCTCGCCGCCTATTTCGCCGGATGCGCCTGAATAACCCGTTCGGCGTTGACTCGCCCCATACCGTCGGTTAGATTGAGAGAATCATGAATCGTCCGACTTCCCGCCGCGAGTTTCTCGGTCGTGGCCTCGCCGCCCTGGCCCTCGGCGCGGCCGGAGGAGCCGGCGGCCTCGGCCGCGCGCACGGCGCAATCCGTATCGGCAACGCCTTCCTGGTCCCGCCCACGCCCCCCTGCCTCGACACCGGCGCGCTCCCCCGCTTCGCCGCAGGCCCCTTCGCCAACGTCGATTACCAGCCCCGAAACACCGTCGAGATCAACGGGCTCCCGTTCGCCAACCAGTGGTTCGGCGACCTCTTCGATCCCGCCTCCATCCCCTTCCACTCCGCGGAGAACACCTTCCCCGGCGGCCAGCCCCCCGCGCCCTCCGAGAGCGCCGACATCGTGGTTGTCGGCGCCGGGCTTTCCGGGCTGACCACCGCCTACCTGCTCCGGCACCGCGACCCGGTGCTCTTCGAGCTGCACCAGCGCGTCGGCGGCACAAGCATGGGCGAACGCTGGCGCGGCCTCGATTACTCGCTCGGCGGCGCGTACTTCATCACCCCCGACGACAACTCCGACCTGTACTGGCTCTACCGCGCCCTCGGTGTCGATCGAAAGGTCCGCGTCAGCCCCAACACCGACGACCCCGTCGAGGTCAACGGCGCGATCGATCCCGGCTTCTGGTTCGGCGACGGCCTTCCCGAGGCCGAGCGCGCCGCGTTCCAGGAATACGCCGCGCTCGTCGCCGAGTACGCCGACAACTACCCCGATATCCCCCTCGACGACACGCTCGACAACAAGTGGATCCGCGACCTCGATCGCCTCTCGCTCCGCAACCACATCGTGTCTCGGATGTCCGTGCCCGTGCCCGCGCGCCTGCACGCGGCCATCCAGGGCTACTGCTACTCCTCCTTCAACGCCGGCTGGGAGGAAATCTCCGCCGCCTCCGGCTGGAACTTCCTCGCCGCCGAGGAGTACGGCCGCTGGGTGCTCCCCGGCGGCAACGCGGGGCTGGCCGATGCGCTCTGGCAACAGTTGCAGGGGCTCGAGTCGAAAACGCCGCCGGGGTGCCCGCCGCAGAGGCTCCGCGTCGGTTGCCGCGTCGTCGATGTCCGTGTGCTCGGCCCCGAGCGCGTCCTGGTCACCTACAAGGACTCCGCCGGAGCCTTCCGCTCCCTGCTCGCCAAGCGCGTCGCCATCTGCACGCCCAAGCACGTGGCCCGACACCTCATCCACAACTGGCGAAACGACGACCCCGAACGCTTCGAGCTCTCCTACGACGTTCACACCGCGGCCTACGTCGTCGCCAACGTCCTGCTGACCCGACCCATCCGCCGCGACTTCTACGACCTGTTCCTGCTCAAGGACGGCCTGTTCCCGGATGCCCTGGCCAACAGCATCGACCCCGGCCACTTCAAGCGCGTGATCGACGCCGTCCGCGGCGATTTCACCCGCCGCGCCGTCTCGCCCAAGGGCGTGCTCACGCTCTACTGGCCGCTCCCCTACGCGAGCGGCCGGTTCGATGTCCTCTTCGATCACGGCTTCAACGATTTCGCGACCTTGATCGGCCCGGAACTGGACCTGATCCTCAACCTGCTCGGGCTGGCACGCCGCGATGTGAGCCAGATCCGCCTGTCGCGCTGGGGCCACTCCATGCCGATCGCACGTCCCAACCTGCTGGCCGACGGCGTGCTCGAACGCCTCCGCGCTCCCTACCGCGACCACATCTTCTTCGTCAACCAGGACAACTGGTGCCTGCCCGCCGTCGAGACCGCGCTCCTCGAGGCCTTCGCGATGAAGCCGCTGATCGAAGAGGGTCTCTGATCCGACCCGCGCCCGGGATGGGTGGTCACCCGCCGCGCCGCACGCCGCGGACAGCGGGTGATTCTCGCCCGCGCTGTCAGAACCCGCGCCGCCGACCGCACTCTTGATGGAAGCGTTCGCCCGTCGCGGCCCCTCATCCGCCGCGCGGGTCTTTCAAGCGGCCGAGAGGTCTCGGTCGCGGGCCGCTCCGCCCGTCGCGCACCGACGGGGCGGCTTGGGACTCAACCTCACCGCGCCGCGCCGCGGCTTCACGCCGCTTCGCGCTGCCACTCATCCTCCGGATGGCCCGGCTTGGCGTGCACGCCCGAGGGCGCATCCGAAGGCTCGCGCCAGTCCTCCGCGCCGCGGATGCTCAGTTCGCTGTGCATGGTCTTGCGGTATCCCAGCTTGCGGATGACCTCGAGCACATCCGTCCACGTCGGGAACATCTTGCCGTTGGCCTTCTTGAAGCTCTCGATCGCGAGGATGAACAGGAACTGCTCGGTCGTCATCTCCCCCTCTTCGGCGCTCTTGGTGAAATCGGTCCGCCGCCGGCCCGGGCCGCGACGCCGCTCCAGCCCCGTGGCCGCGTTCCCGCTCTCCTTGCTCTCGTCTTCGCGCCGGCCCAGACGCTCGGCGATCTCGCGCCGATCCAGCCCGCATCGACGGTCGATCACGCCGCCGCCCCCCCACGACTCGGGCGAATCGCCCGGACCGTCGGTGTTCGCGGCCTTGCTGGTCCTGTCCTTACCGTTGCCGGTGTGCTTGTTCATCGGGTGCCTCCCAGCGATGCGGACGGCGCGGACTCGCGCGGCCCCTGATCGCCCGGAAACACCGCCTCCCGCACCGGCCGAACTCCGGCCGCCCGAAGGCTCTCGATCCCGAGCGACTCAGAACTCGTCGTCCTCGTCGTCGTCTACATCGGCGTCGAGGTCATCGTCCTCGTCCTCATCGTCGAAGATGTCGTCGTCTTCGTCGTCGAACTCGTCGTCGCCGTCTGCCCCCTCCTCGTTTTCGTCAGCATCGTCAAGTCCCGACTCTTCGTCATCGTCCGAGTCCGCGTCGTCGTCGTCGTACTTCTTGCCGTCGTCACAGACCGGCCAGGCCGCAACGTCGGCGCGGCCGTGCGCCGGCGCATCCAGCACCGCGCACCCGCACGACGTGTCTTCCATCCATGCCTCACCCGTCCCCGCCGCTTCGATGATGTTCTTGACCATGTTTGCTGTCCCCGGCTTGCTGTTCGTGTTGCCCCGCCCCATGACCTGTCCCCGCCGCCACCCGGATTGGATCGAACTCATCCCCGCCCCGCCCGATTCCGCGACCAACGTTTTCACACCCCCTTGTTCGCACGCAATCGCACGATGTCAACCCCCCTCCCCCGGCCCCTTGGCAATCCGTCGTCGCCCAACGCCGCCGGTTCGCGGATCCCGCGTGCACTGATCCACGCCGCGCCGCGAATTCCCCTCGCCGTTTCGGGACCGATCCCGACTCTCTGAGTCCGCCGCCGAGACCGCGGGCGTTGCCCGACCCGATCATCCATCCCGTCGCCCGTCCGCCGAGAACCGGCGAACCAGACCGACCAAAGGGGTTCGCCCGACCGTCAAGCGCGTACACTACTCGCCCGTCCGGTCCTGTCAACCCCCACTCTTCGGGTGTAAAGCGTCTGAGCGATAGTGGAAAATCCGCCGCGGCCGCGTCGGACCGCTCTTGATGACGAACCTCTCTCCAACATCCGCACCCGCTGCCCAGGCGGCGTCCGTCCGATCCGCCGCGGCGGCGCGCCCGGCCTCGATGCCGCCGGGCCCGCTCCAGCCCATCGCCGCAGTCCTGGCATGGCTCGTGCCGGGTGCCGGGCACCTTTTCCTCGGCTACACCCGACGCGCCATCCTGATCGCCGGGGGGGTGTTCGGCCTGTTTGCAGGGGGTCTGTTCGTCGGCGGCATCGACTGCGTGGACAAGCGGGAGAACTTCTTCTGGTTCCTCGGCCAGGCGCTGGCAGGGCCGGTCGCCTTCGGGACCGACTACATCCATCAGAACCACTTCAAGGCCCTCGACCCCGCCTCGGTGAGCAACCTGCGCAAGACCGATGACCTGGTGCGGGCCCGCCGCGGCTCGATGCGATCGGCCCGCCCCGAGGAGACCCGCACGACCACGCAGGTCGAGATCGACGACCCCGCCGCCGGCCGCAAGGTGAAGGTCACAGTCCCGGTCTTCCGCAAGGCCGGGCCGGGCGAGTTCCCCCCCAACATCTCCAGCCTCGGGCGCGTCAACGAGCTCGGCACGCTGTTCTGCACCGTCGCCGGGTTCATGAACCTGATCGCGGTCATCGACGCGGGCCAACTCCGCCGGAACCGCAGGGCCGTCGGAGGAATCCGCGCGTGAAGTTCCTCGGCCGCGAACGCCTGAACCGCCTCTTCCGCCTCGCGGTGTTCACGCTCATCGCGCTGGGCGTGGTGCTGCTCATCCCGCGCGCCACCGGCCAGACCGGCGCGGCGCCCGCGCCGGGCGCTCCCGCCGCGCCCGCTGCCGCGGATCTTCCGTGGCGACCGTTCATCGACCCGATCAACGTTCACGAGAGCTGGTTCCTCTTGCTGGTCCCCATGGCCTTCGGCGTCGCCGTCGTCTACAAGGCCGTGCGCATGCAGGAACTCAACCGCTACTGGATGCACGTGATCTACATGACCGCGCAGATCGTCATCGCGATGATCCTGCTGGGCGCGGCCACGTACCTCATCGTGATCCGCTTCGCGCCGTTCATCGCGTCCTACTGACGCGCGAGCGCGCCCGGTTCACTCTCGCCCGTCCGTCGGCCGGGGTTTCACGCCCAGCGCGAGCAGGATGAACAGCAGGTTCGCGGTCTGCTGATTGACGTGGATCGTGTCGAACAGCCCCGCGAACGCAAGCCCGGCGATCCCCAGCGTCACGGCCGCGTGCGGCGCGCCCGGAGAGCCGGGTCCGCCCCCGCGTCGCGGCCACGCGCCCGCCACCAGCAGCGCGCCCAGCACCCCCGCGCCCACGACCCCGAGCGTCGCCAGCGTGTGCAGCGGCCAACTGTGGGCGTGCGCGTGCGGGAGCGGGAGCGGGAGCGGCCCGGAACCGTCCGGTTCAGGGGCCTTGCCCCGCGATTCCGCGAACGCGCGGTACCCGCCCGCGCCCACGCCCGCGATCGGATTGTGCGCAAACGCCCGCCCCGCCCACACCCACATCGCCAGGCGCGCGCCCGTGTCGGAGGCGTAGTCCCGGCGCTCGAACACTCGCGCGACCTCCGTGTACCCGCGCTCCACGCGCGACCGCAGCCCCGGCGAGAACGCCACCGCCGCGCCGCCGACCGCCACGACCACGAGCCCGGCCGCGGCGATCCGCAGGGCGATTCTCCGCCCGAACGTGCCGCGCTCGCGGAGCAGGAACACCAGCGCGGCGAGCGGCAACAGCATCGCCGCGCCGATCCACGCCCCGCGCGTGCCCGTCGCGATGATCGCCACCAGCGTCGTCGGGATCATCACCATCGTGCCCACGCGGAGCCGGCGCCACGCCCGCGCGCCAAGCCCCGGCCACGCCTCCCGCGACATCGCCAGCCCACACACCACGCCCAGCCCGCCGCACAGCATCGAGCCCCCCGCCACCGGGTCCCACCACCCCGACAGCCGCGCCGGGTCGCGGTTGAACAGCGCGCCCGCGTGGCCCGCCCAAACACTCACGGCGTGCGCCAGTTGCGAGAGTTCGCCCAGCGCGAACCCCGCGACCGCCGCCGCGATCACCACGCCCCGCCGATCGATCACCGGGTACAGCAGCGGCAGCGCGATCGCGTACCGGATCGACCCCGCATCCGCGGCCCAATCCGACCACGTGCCCCGCGACCACAGCCCGCTCACCGCGACCCACGCGACCCACGCGACCGTCAGCCGCGTCACCGGGTCCCACACCAGGGGGCCGAGGATCCGATGGTGCGTGAGCATCCGCACCGCCCAGCACACCAGCAGGCACAGCCCGGCCCAATCCACGTACGTCGTGGGCCAGGCCGCGAAAAACGCGTACGCCGCGGCGAAGAACACGTGCAGCCGCAGCCCGAACGGGTCGGCCGCCCGCTGCCGGGCGAACAGGTCATCGATCTGGGCTTGTGTCTGGCGGGTCCAGGCCATCCGGGGATCGACCAAAGTACCCGGTTCGACCGCCGTGCGGCCAATCCACGAATCCGGAGTCAAGCCCGGGGTTGCGGCCATCCTACCTAACCCGAGTCGGAGCAAACACTTAGAATGCGCTTGACACAAACGCAATTGTTTGGTATTCTTTCGGGTGTGCGGGCCGTGACTGGTGGTTCTGCGGCCAAGTCCCGCCGCGCAGGTAAGAAGTTGGTTGGGCGGGGTCGATACCCACTTGCGCACCTCCGTTGGTTCATCGCCGGGAAGTCCTTCCATGAACGAGATCAATCGAGTCCTCGGCAAGGCGGCATGGCGGTTGGGGTTCATCAACTTCCTGCGCGGGCTGGTCGTCGCGCTGGCGGTCGGCCTCGCGCTCGCGATCCTGCTGCGCATCGCCGAGCAGGTCTTCGCGTTCACGCAAACCGCCGCGACCAGCGTCGGGCCTCAGCTCCCCGGCGCGAAGGTCCGCATCGACAGCGCGTGGATGTGGGAGCGCGTCGCCTACGGCGGCGCGGGCGCGGCGGTGCTCTGCGGGTTGGTCTGGGCGATCGCGCGCCGGCCCAAGCCGCTGGCCGTGGCGCGCCGGGTCGATGAGGGCGCGAACCTGAAGGAGAGCCTCAGCACCGCGCTCTGTGTCGCCAAACAGCAGGACCCCTGGTCCCGCGCCACCGTCGAGAGCGCATCCCGCGTCGCCCGCGGCGTGAACGTCGGCGCCGCGGTGCCGATCCAGCCGCCCCGGTTCTGGCCCGTCCCGCTCGCGCTGGGCCTGAGCCTCGCGGTCGTCTTCCTCGCCCTGCCCAAGCTCGATGTCATGGGCTGGTTTGCCGAATCCGTCGCGCAGAAGAAGAAGGAAGTCGAGATCGTCAACGCCAAGCGCGAGGTGCAGGATACCCAGAAGAAGATCGAGGAACTGACCGCCAAGATCCCGAGCCTGGAGAAAGAAAAGGCCGTCGAGACCCCGACCGGCGACAAGCCCGAGCCGCAGACCGCCGAGGAGATCCGCAAGGCGATGGTGCAGCAACTCGCCCGCAAGACCGAGCAGCTCGAAGACCTCAAGAACGGTGTGCAGGCCCGGAAACTCCAGGCCATGCAGGAGAAACTCAGGCAGCTCAAGCAGCCCGGCCACGAGACCAGCGAACTCTCCAAGGCCCTGGCCAAGGCCGACTTCAAGGCGGCCAAGCAGGAACTCGAAAAGGTCAAGGAAAAGCTCGCTTCCAACAGCGAGATGTCGGAGGCCGACAAGCAGAAACTGGCCGAACAACTCGAAAAACTCGCCGAGCAGATGAAGCAGCTCGCCGAGAACCAGAAGGGGCTCGAAAAGGCCCTCGAACAGGCCGGGATCCCCAAAGAGGCCCTGGCCAGCAAGGAGGCCCTCCAGAAAGCCCTCAAGGAGAGCCAGAACCTCAGCAAGGAGCAGAAGGAAGCCCTGCAGAAGATGTGCGAGGGCGGCATGGAGTGCAAGAGCGGCATGGCCGCGATGGCCGAGGCGATGGACAAGATCGCCCAGTCGGGCAAAGAGGGCAAGCAAGGCCAGCAGGGCGAGCAGGGCTCATCGGGCATGAGCCAGCAACTGAGCGAGATGGAGGCCCTGCAGCAGGAAATGGAAATGGCCGACGCCGCCATGAGCGAGTGCAAGAGCGCGATGGCGCAGATGGGCAAGGACGGCGACTGCGAAGGGATGGGCGAGTGCAGCGGCAACGGCAACGGCATGAGCCAGTGCCGGGGCAACGGCACCAAGCCGTGGAGCGCGGGCTGGAACGAGTCGATGGGCAACGGCCGCGGCGGTCCCGGCCTGGGCCAGGGCGGCCGGCCCGGCGAGGCCCGCGCCGATTTCGAGAAGGAGAAGAAGAAGTCCATCGGCGCCAAGGGCGACGGCCCCATCGTCTCGACCAAACTGGTCGAGGGCGAGAGCATCCGCGGCGAGAGCAAGGCCGAGTTCGCCCGCGTGGTGGCCAGCGCAGATCAGAACGCGACCGAGGCGATCGAGAACAACACCATCCCGCGCGAGTACCACGACGCGATCAAGAGCTATTTCGGCCGGCTCAAGAGCAAGGCCGGCGGCAACGCCGACAAGAAGGACCAGCCCCCCGCGCCGGCCGCCGCGCCCGCGAAGGATGCCGACGACAAGAACTGATCGCCCCTTCCCGCCCGAGCAGGGCGGAGCGTACAACTCACCCGCGTGACACCCCCCCGACAAACCGCGCGCCGCGCCTTCCTCATCGCGTCACTCGGCGTCGTGCTGGCCGCGTGCGAACGCTCGGGCTCCGGACCTTCGCCCGCGCCGGCGGGGCCGCGCCAGGTCGTCGTCTACTGCTCCGCCGACGCACCGATCGCGCAGCCGGTCCTCGACGCGTTCACGAAGAAGACGGGCATCGTGGTCAAGCCCGTGTTTGATACCGAGGCGACCAAGACCACCGGCCTCGTCAACCGCCTGCTCAACGAGCACCAGTCGGGCGCCACAACCGCCGACGTCTGGTGGTCGAGCGAGCCATTCGGCTCGATCCGACTGGCGCAGGCCGGCGTGCTGGCCCCGCACATCAGCGGCGCGGCCGAGAACGACTTCGCAGAGGTCGCCGGCGAGGGCTGGCCGCTCGAGATGCGAGCCTCGGACGGCACGTGGTACGGCTTTGCCCGGCGCGTCCGCGTGCTGATCTACAACACCAGGTTCGTGCAGCCCGACGATGTGCCACGCGACCTGTCGTACCTCACCGAGGCGAAGTTCAAGGGCCGCGTGGGCATGGCCCGCCCCGAGTTCGGCACGACCCGCGGCCACATGGCCGCGCTCTGCTCGCTGGGCTCGGAGTTGTTCCGTGACTGGCTGCGGGGGGTCGCCGACAACGGCCTCCGCCTCTACGACGGCAACGCGGGTGTCGCCCGCGCCGTCGGCTCGGGGGAATTGTGGCTGGGCCTGACCGACTCCGACGATGCCCTGATCGCGCAGGCCAACGGGTGGCCCGTCGCATTCCTGGCGATCTCCAACGTGCCCGCCCGCTCCTGGCACCGCCGCTCGACCGGCTCGGCGGGCACGCGACAGGAAGCCTTCCCCGAAGGCTCGATGCAGGTACCCTGCACCGTGGCCGTGCTCCAGCACGCGCCGCACCCCGCCGAGGCGTCGCTGCTTGTGGACTTCCTGCTCTCGCGCGAGTGCGAGGCGATGCTGGCCGCGGGCGAGAGCCACAACCTGCCCACGCCGCGCGGGCTTGAGAACACGCCCGCGGCGCGCCTGCAGCGCTCGACCAACCCCGACCCCGGCCCGCTGGCCGTGCAGCGGTGGGCTCTGTCCGACCTCAACCTCGAGCGCGCCGCCAAGGCGATGGACGAGGCGATGAAGATCTGCGGAGAGGTGCTGAACGGGCGGTAGGGCGCGCCGTTCGTCGCACACGCGATCACGACATCTACCATTCCGCCGTCATGCCCGCCCCAGACGCCCTCAGCACCGCCGCACCGCGCTTCCCCGCCGACAAGCTCCGCGCCCTGATCCGCGAAGAGCTCGCCCGCGTCATCCACCTACGCCACGACCTGCACGCGCACCCCGAACTGGCCTACCAGGAACGCCGCACCGCCGGCGTCGTCGCGGCCGAACTCTCCTCGCTGGGCATCCGCCACAAGTCCGGCCTCGCGGGCGGGACGGGCGTGATCGCCTACCTGCCCCCCACCGACCCCGCCGATGAGTCGCGCCCCGCCGTCGCCCTCCGCGCCGACATGGATGCACTCCCGATCGAGGAACGCACCGGCGCCACCTACGCGAGCAGGACCCCCGGCCTCATGCACGCCTGCGGCCACGACGGCCACACGGCCAACCTGCTCGGCGTGGCGCGCGTGCTCAACCGCCTGCCGCACCGGCCGCGTGGCACGCTCTTGATCTTCCAGCCCGCCGAAGAGGGCGGCGCGGGCGGCGAGCGCCTTTGCGAGGAAGGCGTGCTCAAGGGCGAAACCGGCGGCGGGGGGGGGCTGGGCGCGCCCGTCGGCCAGATCTTCGGCCTGCACGGCTGGCCGCAGTTCGCGCTCGGCACCGTCGGTTCACGCGAGGGGCCGCTGCTCGCGGCGACCGACAACTTCACCGTCAAACTCGTCGGCACGCAGGCGCACGCGGCCTACCCGCACCTGAGCGGCGACCCGGTCGTCGCCGCGGCCCACATCATCACCGCGCTCCAGACCATCGCCAGCCGTAACGCCGCGCCGCAGGACTCGATCGTCGTCACCGTCGCGCAGATCAACGCCGGCACCGCCAGCAACATCATCCCGCGCGAACTCACGTTCATCGGCACGATGCGCACGGTCCGCCAGGGCACGCGCGACCTCGGGAAGAAGCGGTTCTTCGAGATCGTCGAGGGCACGGCCCGCGCGCTGGGCGCCCGCGCCCAGATCGAGTGGGAAGAGGGCTACCCGGTCACCCACAACGACCCCGCGATGACCGACAAGTTCTTCCGCGTCGCCGTCCGCGCCCTGGGCGATGCCCGCGTGCAGGAAGTCCCCGAACCCACGATGGGCGGCGAGGACTTCTCCTACTACGGCCGCCACGTCCCCGCCTGCTTCTTCGTCCTCGGCGTCAAGCCCGCCGATCGCGCCGACTACCCAAGCCTGCACCAGCCCGAGTACGACTTCAACGACGACGCCCTGCCCACGGGGATCGAGGTCATGTGCCGGCTCGCGCTCGAAGACTGAACCGCGCGGCATCGGCATCCCCGCCGATGACCGATCCGCCGGGTCGATCCCGGGGATCGGTGCAGACCCCTCGTGCTCGAACGGGCGAGCAACCCGCTCGCGATCTCCGCGGACCGCGCGCCCCTTCGGCCTGTGGCCCCGCTCCGGCGCGCGCCGGCCGCATCACGTCTTCTTGTTGATGAAGCTCACCAGCAGAAGCACCACGATCGCACCGACCGTCGCGCTGATCAACGAACCGAGAAGACTCGTCGAGGCCAGGCCCAGCAACCCGAACAGGAATCCACCCGCCAGCGCACCGAGCACGCCAACGATCAGGTTGCCGACAAACCCGAACCCGCGCCCCTTGAGGATCGCCCCCGCCAGAAAGCCCGCGGCCAGTCCGATGAGCAGAAACCAGACGAAGTTCATGGTGTTCCCCTTAGAGGTTGAACGTTTCCGTCGGTAGCGTCAGCAGTGTATCCGGACGTTCGTCCTGCCGCGCTGCACTCATGCCGCCTTGGCAGGGCGAAGCCTCGCTGCAACTTGTGGCACCCACGATAAAACGGCTGGAACGTGGAATCAGGACTCCGTCCGGGGCGCGAAACGGGCCACACACTGGCCCCGCCGTTGCCCAACAACCAATCATGGTCACCGTGCTCCGCCGTTATCGCCGCAAGTCCGCCCTCGCCGCCGCGCCCACGCTCGATGAGACGCGAACGCTCGCGGCCAACCTCGCCTTCTGGTCGCGCCTCAACCAGACCGAGCGCGACAGGCTCATCAAGCTCGCTCGGGTCATCATCCGCGAGAAGAACTGGGAAGGATGCGCGGGGCTCGAACTGACCGACGAGATGCGGCTCGTCATCGCCGCGCAGGCCGCGCTGCTCCTGCTCGGCCATGACCTCGATCCGTTGACCGATGCGGTCTATCCCAACGTGCAGACAGTTCTCGTCTATCCCTCGGGCTTCATCGCGCCCACCGCGCGGCAGGGTCCGGGCGGGGTCGTGACGGAAGGGCACTCGAACCTCGGCGAAGCGCACTACATGGGCCAGTACGGCGGCCCCATCATCGTCTCGTGGCGGCACGCGCACGAGGGCGGGCTCGACGGCGGCGACGGCCGCAACCTCGTCCTGCACGAGTTCGCGCACAAGCTCGATTTCCTCGACGGCGTTGTCGATGGCACACCCCCGCTCAAGAACAAGTCCGAGTACGACCAGTGGAAGCGCGTGATGTCGGCCTACTACAACGACCTCGTCCGCCGCGCTCACACCGGCGTGCCAAGCCTGATCGACTACTACGGCGCGACCAACCCAGCAGAGTTCTTCGCGGTGGCGACCGAAACGTTCTTCGAGCGCGGGCGGGAGATGCGGGAGCACCTGCCCGATCTCTACGACACGATCAGGATGTACTACGGGCAGGAGACGGCGGTGCGGTAAGCCGATCAGGCCGCGGCCTTCCGCACCGACCGGCTGCGCACCCAGATGTTCAGCATCTCCACGCCCAGGCTGAACGCCATCGCGAAGTAGATGTAGCCCTTGTTGATGTGCCCGCCGCCGCCCTCGACGGTGAGCATCACGCCGATCAGGATCAGGAAACTCAGCGCGAGCATCTTGAGCGTCGGGTGCCTGTCGATCAGGCGGGAGACAAACCCGCTGAACACGAGCATGACGCCGACGGCGATCACCACCGCCGCGATCATGATGTACAGACCGTTCTTCGCTTTCTCATGGTCGGGCGACGAGCCCACCATCCCGACGGCGGTGATGACGCTGTCGAGGCTGAAGACGATGTCGAGCAGGATGATCTGGAACAGGATCCCGCCGAAACTGACCCGCTTGGCCGCGTCCTTCGCCACGCCGCCCTTCCCGTGCACATCGCCCGGCAGGTGCGGCGCGTGCGCCCCCTCGCCCGCGCCCTCGATCTTGTGGTGGATCTCCAGCGTCGCCTTGGCGACCAGGAACAGTCCGCCGACCAGCAGCACCAGGTCCTTGCCGGTGAGCACATGCCCCAGCACGGGGAGCGAGAACAGCGGCTTGGTCAGCGACATGACCCACGAGATGCTGAACAGCAGCCCGATGCGCATCAGCATCGCCAGCGACAGGCCGACGAACCTCGCCCTGGCCCGCTTCTCCTCGGGCAGCCGGCCGCAGAGGATCGCGATGAACACGATGTTGTCGATCCCCAGCACGATCTCCAGGCCGGTGAGCGTGAGCAGCGCGGCGATGTTCTGGCCGGAAAAGAGGCTCCCGGAAACGGCCGCGGCGTGGGTTCCGGCGTGGGACGCCGCTTCGTGGCCGGCCTGTGCGATGACGAGTAGGTCGATCATGGGGCCAAGCATACCGGATCGAGGGAGCGGGAGGGGACCAGAGGCGGCGGGCGGCGCGATCGCTACGGCGCGAGCCTGCGGAGTTCCTCGTCGGCGCGGGCGCGCCGTCGCCCGAGGGGTTGGTCAGCCGGGCGATGCCGAAGTCGAGGATCTTGGGCTGCGTGCCGCCGGCCTCGGGCTGCTCGACGAGGATGTTGCCGGGCTTGAGATCGCGGTGGATGACGCCGCGCTGGTGGGCGTGCTGGACGGCGTCGCACACCCGGACCCACAGTTCGAGCCTGGCGCGCGTGTCGAGCCCGCGCTCGCGCGCGAACGCGGTGAGGCTCGGGCCCTGCACCAGTTCCATCGCGAAGTAGGGCAGGGCGGTTCCTCCGGGTCCGGTCGCCGTGCCCGCCTGGAAGACCTGCGCGATTCCCGGGTGCTTGAGCGTGCCCAGCACGGCGACCTCGCGCGAGAACCAGCGCGCGGCCCGCGACGAGAGGATCCCGGTGCGGATGACCTTGAGCGCGACGGTGCGCCGCGGCGAGACCTGCCGGGCCTCGTAGACGCTGCCCATGCCCCCTTCGCCCAGCAGCCGGATGATCTCGAACTCGCCGATGCGCTCGGGCGTCTCGGCGGGCTCGCCGGCGATCGCGGCCGCGCCGGCGATGACGCCGTCGAGCCCCCCGCCGTCGGCGGAGAGGAGCGACTCGACCTCGCTGCGCAGTTCGTGGTCGTCGGCGCAGCGGGCGTCGAGGAATCGGGCGCGCCGATCCGCGGGCAGTTCCGCCGCGAGGTGGAACAGTTCTTCGATCTGTTCGCTGCGGTTGCTCATGCGTCCCCCCGCCGGTCAGCCTTGCGTTTGCTTCGCGGCGCCGACCTCGCGCGCGAGCCAGGCTCGCGCGAAGCGCACGTCGCGCTCGACGGTCGGCACGCTCAGCCCGAGCGATTCGGCGATCTGCTCGTGCGTCAGCCCCGCGAAGAAGCGGAGCATCACGACCTCGGCCTTTCGCGCGTCGGCCTGCTCGAACTTGTGCAGGGCCCGATCGAGCGCGAGCATGTCGTCGGCCGCGCCCTCGGCCTCGTCGGGCGCGTGGATCGCCGGCGTGCGCTCGGCGATATCGTCGAGGGCCTCGCGGGCGCGGTCGCCGCCGCGCTTCAGGCTGGCGCGGCGGCGCGCCTGCTCGACGAGGATATCGCGCATGGCCCTCGCCGCGGTGGCGAAGAAGTGGTTGCGATCGTTGAAGTCCTCCTTGCGCCCGGCGAGGACCCGCATGTACGCCTCGTGGACCAGCGCGGTGGGCTGGACCGTCACGCCCGGCGGGAGCCGGCCCATCTTGGCGCGCGCAAGGCGCCGGAGCTGCTCGTACACCAGCGGCAGAAGGTTCGCCGCGGCGTTGGCGTCGCCGCCGGATACGGCGCGGAGCGCGAGCGTCACTTGCCCATCGGCGACAGACTGGTTGTTGTGATCGTGATCGTTCATGCGCGCAGGTCTACAGCGTACTGGAAGCGAGCAGGCGTTCCAACCGGGATGGGTACCGTAAGGAGGATGTTCATCAGCGGAAGTTGGAAACTCATGCAGGCTCAGCCGAGCGGGTTCGCGCTCAGGGATGGACCCTGGGGACGAATCTGAGATCTGCCCCATCGGGGCCGAGGCGCGGATGAGACGGCGTGCTGCTGTCGGCACGGCGCTGGGCGCGGCGGTCATGGCGGCGCGGAGGCGGGCGTGCACGGGACCTCGTGCGGCGGGGATGGTGGGCTCGACGGCTTTTTCTGGAGGCGAATGCATGAGAATCCCGCTTCGGAGAAACGGGGTACCCAGGTCAGTAGTCGCTGGCGCTGACGGGCTGGCTGTGATCGAGCGCGACGACGAGGTAGCGCAGGGCGTCGCAGGCGTGGTCGAAACCGTCGGTCTTGCTGGGCTCGGCGGTCGGATCGGAGGTGGGGTAGCGGTAGCGCGTCAGGCACTCGATGAGCCGCGTGCAGCGCGCGTGGACGAACAGCCGCGGCGTGGGCGCGATGTGCCGACCGTTGACCATGATCGGGAAGGAATCGGGAACCAGCGCGGGCGCGAGCCGGGCACGGACCAGTTGCAGGCCGGGCCGGACCTTGAGGCGGTGGATCAGCACGCGCAGGTTGTGCGAACGCAGGATCGCGGCGTTGGACTTGCCGGTCTGGTCGTTGGTCGATGTGCCCGCGGGGTCGATGCCGATCCACGCGAGGCCGGAGGTGGGGCCGAGCGAGGGGTCGTGGACATCGGTCGCGCCCTCGGCGATCCACGAGCGGATGCGGGCGATGTGGTCGTGGATGGTGAGCTGCCTGGCCGCGTGCTCGCGCTCGATCAGGAGCGTGCCCTTGTGGTCGGTGCTCGCGAGCAGTACAACGGTCTCGGAGCGCCAGCCGAAGTCCATGCCGGCGATGTACTCAACGGGCGAGCGGGCCTTGAGGCGCGGGTCATCGCCGTCGAGCACGTGCAGGTCGGGGTCGAACTCGGGATAGACCGCGTCGCCGCGGGTCGGGCGGGTGCAGAGCATCTCGGACTTCCAGGTCTGGCGATCGACGCGGGCCTTCTGCGAGAGGGCGTCGTCGATGCTCATGTGACCGGCAACTCCGGGCGCGCGGGTCTTCGCGCGGCCGGCGCACTCCTCGTGCAGGCCGCAGGATTGGCAGGATCGTGACTCGGGGCAGTGTTCGAGCGCATCGACCACGCCCCAGCGGAAGAGCGTGCGCCGGGCGGGGCCGGTGTGCGAAAAGAGCGGCGCGAGCGCGGAGGTCGGGTGGATGCGTGAGGGCTGGCCGGTGACCAGTTCCCACATCAGCCCGAAGGGGTTCTGCATGGTCGAGAGAGCCTCGACCGCGCCGAGCACGCGCGCGCCCCACGGGCCGTCACGATCGAACGAGCGCGTGGTGAGCTGTGCCGCCCTCCAGATCGCGGGCTCGAAGAGATCGACCTCGTCGCAGCGGACCTTGTGGACGCGCGTGCCGCGGACGGAACGCTCGCTGGCGGAGAGGATCTGCGCGCGGGAGCCGTTGACGAGCGTGATCCGGCGCGTGGTGACAGGGCCGTCGATCAGTTCGAGCAGCCTCGGGCGGTCGAAGAGGGCGCGGAGGTGCTCGTACATGTGGCCGGACTGTTCGAGCGAGCCGGCGAGGATGCGGACCTGGATCCGCGGCTTGAAGACCATGTCGAGCAGCGTGGCGAGCGCGCCGAGAAAGGTCTTGCCGCCGCCGCGGTTGGCCCAGATGACGCAATCCAGCGGCGGGCGCTGCGTGCTGTCGTGGTCGATCCACAGCGCCCCCTCGCGCCGGAAGCGACCCTCGAAGAACGCGTGGACGATGTAGTCGAACGGCGCGGCGTGGTCGTCGATGAGCGGCAGGCGCGAGAGTTGGATGCCGAGTTGGGCGCCGATCCAGGCGTGGAGTTCATCGGGCGTCTGGGGAACCACGAAGGCGTGCGACCCGGGCGCGGGTTCGACCGTGGGCGTGGCGGGCTTGCGGGCGCGAGCGGGCTTGGCGGCGGTGGTGGTGGTGGTGGTGGTGGAGCGATTGGAACCTGTGTTGCGAGGCATGGGACCCCTCCCGGTGTGGATGGCTTGATGTGTGACGTGCATCGCGTGGCGGGTGGTGCTGCGTGCTAGGTGCTTGGTGCCGGGTCGGCCCTCGTGCTGCGCCCGCAGCGCTCTCCATCCGTGAGCGTGGGTTCGCTATCCGCATCGTGGACAAACGCGATGGGGCGTGCGGAGGCGCGGCGCGCAGCGAGGATCGCGAGCGTGCGGAGGTCGGCATCGGCGAGCGGGCGGGTGTCGCGGTGGGCGCGGGCGAAGGAGCGGAGGACTCGCCCGAGTTCGGCACGGATGGGACGGCGCGTGCGGGCGATGAGGGCGTCGGGGTCGGCGAGGGACCGGGCGGGGATGTTGAGTTCGCGCAGAGCGAGGAGGAGCGTGCGCACCCGGCGCGCGGGCGGATAGAGGATCGGACGCATCCCCGCGCGCGCGAAGAGCGAGCAGAACGCGCTCATCGCGGCGATGGCCTCGGTGCGCCGGGTGAGCGGCTCGCGGAGGTACGCGCGGACGAGTTCGGCGGCGATGCCTCGGCCCCGGAAGCGCGGCTCGACAATCACGCGGCTGATGGTGCGGACCTCCGCGTTCAGGAGCGCGGGCCGACGCGCCGGGAACAGGCCCGGCCAGGCGAGTTCGCGCCATGGGCCGTTGAGCGTGGGGTTGGAAGCGACGAGCACGCCGATGGGCGACCGGTCGCGCTCACGCGCGACGAGCACGAGCCGCACCGTCGCGGGCGGGCCGGCGCGGTAGTGGAATCGCGCCAGGGCGCGGTAGTCGGCGAGCGATCCGATCTGGATGCGGACGGACATGTTCCCCCCTGTGCCGTGAGACGTTGTGAGACGCGAGTTGCGAGAGACACGTTGACGGGCCGGACGCCCGTCCCTCGAACACCCCGATCAGGCCGCGGCGCGGGCCCCGGCGATCCAGTCTGTCGGGAGCGTGAAGAGCAGGTCGGGCTTGAGGGCGCGCGCGGCGGCGCGGCGCGGGCCGGCGGCGACGATGCGGATGCGCGAGCCGGGACGGCGCGCCCATCGCGCGAGCGACGCGGCGACGGACATGCCCGTGGCGTCATCGAGCGAGGCGGTGAACTCGTCGATGACGAGCGTGACGACTCGCGCACGGGAAGACTCGGCCCGCTCGATCGCCCGCGCCAGGGCGATGCGGGCGCGCTCGCCCTCCGAAAGGTCGGCGACGCGCGAGACCATGAGGCGGGCATCGGCCAGGCCGGCGGTGGCCAGGAGCGTGAGCGCGTGGTCGAGCGAGCGGCCGCCCCCCCCACCCCTGCCCACGACATCGACCGCGCGGGCGCGGAACCGGGCAACGCGGGCGGGCGATTCGACCTCGAGAACCGCGCCGCGGAGGCGCTTGAACGCGCCGAGGACGCTGCTCTTGCCCGAACCGCTGGGCCCGGTGATGAAGGCGATCTGTCCGGGCGCGAGGCGCGAGTCGATGATCGCGGCGAGTTGGGCCGCGGGGCGCGCGGGTTGAACGTTGGCCAGGTCGGCGGTGGTCAGCCCGAACGCGCCCAGGGCGCGCAGGGCGCGGGTGCTGAAGGTCGAGCGGTGGTGACGGTGTGCGTGCGTGGGCATGGCCCCTTCCCCCTGAACATTGGTTGTGACTGAACGGATGAGAGCGATGACGATGGGCGAGCGAGAGCGGGACTGTCGTGCCGGCGAGCGGGACGCCCGCCCCACGATCGCGCTACGCGGCCTGGCGTGCGGCCGCGTGCGAGAGGCGGTTGGCGAGTTTGAGGCACTGGACCATGGCGAGGATGCGGGCCCGCTCGCGCCGGACGGCGTAGACGCTGGTGCGCAGGCGCACGGCGGCCTGGCGGATGGTGAGACCCTCGACGAAGCAGGCGCGGGCGATGCGGGCGCCCCGGCCGCGGATCGGTGCCGAGCCGTGGACGGCGACGGCGAAGGCCGGATGGTTCATGCGATCGACGAGCAGGGCGAGCCTGCGCCGGCACTCGCGGTCGGGCTGGCGGCGGAGGCCCGCGACGACGCGGATGGGGGTGCCATCGCCATAGATGGCTCGGACCAGCGCGTGGTCGGCCTCGGGCAGGTGGCGGGCGAGTTCGAGCAGGCGGCGCGTGTTCTTGGCGGTGAGCAGGGTGCCGCGGCGATCGGCGGTGGCGGACAGCGCACCCTCGGAAACAGAACTGGTGGCCCAGGACTCGATTTGTTGGAGGTCTCCGACCTGCATGGCTCCCCCTTGTTCACGCCGCGGGATGATTTTTGGCGTGTATTTGGAAAGGTACTTGATAAACCCCGAAACTTTGAGTAAACTCCAAGTGTGAAGTTCACTGATTGCCGAATGATCTGAGTAGTTTACTGATTCCAGAAGATTTGTCAAGACAAAGTTCGGATTGTGGACAGTTTTTCAGGGAGGGTGCCAATCATGTCTAAGTCCTTGCCCGGCAACGATCTACCCCTGTCGCAGGACCACCAGACCACCGTTTTTGGGGAGGCGCTGCGAACGTGGCGAAAACTGCGGAAGATGAACCTGCAGCAGGTGGCGGATGCGGCGGGGTGCGCCAAGAGCTACCTGTCGATGATCGAGAACGGGTTCAAGGCCAACCCGCCGAGCGATGAACTGATCGCGAGGCTGGAGTGGTCGATGCGGGTGCCGAAGGGGGAACTCCTGAAACTCGCGCACTGGCAGAGCACGCCGGCGGCGGTGCGGCGGCAGATCGAATCGCTGGAGGCGCGACAGAAGGCGGCGGTGACGCGCCTGCGCGAGTTGGTGGAAGGCAAGGGCGGCGGCGGGATCGACGACGCGTGGAAGTCGGGGAAGTTGCGCGAACTGATCGATCAACTCGGAGGGATCGACGAGCACCACACGCCGCACGAGCGCGACACGCACAACTCGGTGGCGCGCGAGGGGCCGGTGCAGCGGATCCTGCCGGTGGAGGTGCCGCTGATCAACTCGGTGGCGGCGGGGTATCCGAAGGACTTCACGGACCTGGGTTATCCCGCGCGGGTGGCGGATTCGTACGTGCGCTCTCCGGATATCCGCGACCCGGACGCGTTCGCCTGCCGCGTGGTGGGCGACAGCATGATGCCGGACTATCGCGAGGGCGACATCGTGATCTTCTCGCCGTCGCGCTCGGTGGTGAGCGGGTCGGACTGCTTTGTGCGGCTGGAGCCGAACCACGAGACGACGTTCAAGCGGGTGTTCTTCGAGGGGCCGGACGGGCGCGCGATCGAGCCGGGCACGGTGAAGCCCGCGGCGGGCGTTCCCGCGCCGAACACCTCGGTTACGCACATCCGCCTGCACGCGCTGAACAGCAAGTATCCGTCGCGGGTGCTGCCGCGGGAAGGGATCTCGGGGTTGTACGTGGCGGTGAGCGTGACGCGGAGGGTGTGAGGGGGAAGGAGTAGGAAGCAGTAAGCGGTACGCGGGAAACAGAAAGCAGGAAAGTGAAGCAGAGGTGCAGAGCATGTTGCGCGTGCCGCGGAGTTCGACGTGCCTGAACTGCGGGTATGACCTGCAGGGCATTGCGCCGGATGGGAAGTGCCCGGAGTGCGGGGTGCGGGCGAGCGTTTCGCGGTCGGGGGATGCGCTGGAGACGGCGCCGCTGCCGTACCTGTTGAAGTTGTATTGGGGCGCGGGGTTGCTGCGGTGGGCGTGGGTGGCGTTCATAGCGATCGTGGTGGTGGGATGCGTGCAAGGACTTGTCGCCGACAGTGTTTTTCGAGCCGCGGCGATGGCCGTTTCCGCAATGTTCGTGTGTGCGGAGTGGCTCGTGACGACGCAGCAACCGCAACGATGGCGGGCGCCGAGGGGAAATGCGGCGAGACTTGTGGTTCGTGCAGCAACATGCTGTCGCCTGGTGGCCAGCGTGCTGAATGCTGTTGACGTCCAATCGCTGCAAGTGTTCGAGACCGGGCTCGTCGTGGTGCTCTCGACGATCATTGGCCACGTGGCCATCTCGTTGTACTTCCGCGCCATGGCCGTGAGGATTCGCGACTCGGAGATGGTGCGGGCCGCAACATCGTTGATTTGGCTGCCCGCGGTGGTGGTTGTTGCCGGCTTCGTTCTTGCCAATATCTTGGGCACATTGGTCGCCGTAGCCACGGTTGTTGGTCTATTCCTGGTTTTGGTGAGAGGTTACTTCACGGTGATCGAGCAGTTTCGTCGAGGCTTGTCGAGGGCGATGGATGTCGCGGCGCGCCGCGAGTTGGCGGGGCAAGCGCCGGCCGCCGTTGGCGTGGTGGGCTCCGATGAAGACTGAGGGGAGCGGGCCGTGTCGAAGGGGCTTTGGTACTACACATGCGTCGGCTGCGGGTATGACCTGGGGGGGCTGCCGGGTGATGGGGTGTGTCCGGAGTGCGGACTGGCGATCGAGGTGACGCGGAGCGGGGACAGGCTTGATGCTGCGCCGGTGGGGTATCTGCTGCGGCTGAAGCTTGGCGCGAGGCTGCTGTGCATCTTCGTGGTGCTGGGGAGCCTGCTCTTGATCGCGGAGGCGACGCTGTCGCTTTCGGGCTCATCGACGGGCAACGCCGGGATCGTGGTGGGCATCACGCTTGCGGTCGGGCTGGCGCTGGGCTTGTGGGGCGTGACGACGCCGCAGCCGGGGAGGATGCGGGCGCCGGTGGGCGACCAGCCGCGTCGGATTGCTCGTCTTTCGCTGCTGGGCGCGCTGGGGCTGGGTGCGGGCGGGTATGCGACGGTCGTGCATGCATGTGGAGTGTGGACGGTCGCGGTGCTGGCGCTGTTCGTGGGGCACCTCACGCTATCGATCTACATGATGGCCATGGCACGGAGGCTGCGGGACGAGAAGATGCACAGGTGGTGCTCGTGCCTGATCTGGCTGCCGTTTGCGCTGACGTTCGCGGCCATTGCGGCCACGTGCGGTGTGAACGAAGAGGCGTTGTCGGTGTTTGCAGCCGCGGGCTGCGTACAGGCGGCGGCGAGCGTGCATGTGCTGACGCGGTTCCGGCTCGGACTGTCGCGGGCGATGGAGGCCGCGGCGGAACGCGAGCGGGAGAAGAGCGCGGGTGAGGTTGCAGAGTGAGCGGAGATGAAGACGGCGCAGCGCGGGAGGCCATGGAAGGACATGATGTCGAGGCGAGAGCGGCGAAGATCGGTGGCGAGGGCGGCGCGATGGATCGGGCCGGCTGCGTGCGCGGCGGCGATCGCGTTGTTCTCCATCACGCGCGAGCGCGTGCTGGGGTTCGACACCAGGCCCTTGAGCGTGGCGGTGTACGCGGGGCGGGTGACGATCGCGAGCAACGCGCGGATGACCGGGCAGAACGGGTGGATCTGCCAGGACTTCCATGCGGACTTGAGTTGGTGGTTCTGGTGGCGGTTCGAGCTGCGGCCATCGCCGATGGGGGTGGTGATGGTGCCGCTGTGGGTCGTGTCGCTCGCGGGCGCGGTGGCCACGGCGTGGGGGTGGCGGGTGTCGCGGCGCGAATCGACGCACGGGTGCGAGAGGTGCGGGTACGACCTGCGCGGGCTCGCGGCGGGGGCGGCGTGCCCGGAGTGCGGACCGCTAAGGTGATGGGGAGGGCTTGAGCGCGGCTTCGAGTTCTGCGCGTAGTGCCGCGATATCGCGGCCGCGGACCTGATCGAGCCAGGCGCGGTGGGAAGCGCGGGGTGCGCCGGCCCGCAGGGCGGATTGCACCAGCGCAAGGCGCGAGTCGGCATCATCGAGGGCGCGGATCAGGAGGTCGGCAACTCGGGCGGCGTCGTCGTCGCGATGGGCCACGAGGAGCGCGGCGTAGAGGTCGGCGATCTCGGGACGGGCTTCGGCGAGCACGCGAGCCCGCTCGGCGGGCGCGAGCACGCGCCGGACAGGGTCGTTGGGCGCGAGACGGTTGCGGGCGTACGTGGTTGCCGGAACGAAAAGCTCGGTCAGCCGGAGGGCGGCGGTGTAGCGGCGCTCGGCGATAAGTGCCGACCAGAGTGCGGCGCGGTGCGAGGCGATCCGGTCCTTGTGCGAGGCGGGATCGGGCAGTCGATCGAACCAATCGGCGATGGCCCGGGAATCGCCGAGCGCATCGGACAGAATCAGGAAGTCGTCGGCATCGGCGGGGTTTCGCAGCGCGTCGAACACGGCGCGGGTGTCGGGACGGGCCTCGACGGTTTGCCGGATGAGTTGTGGGAGTTGCGCGGGTGAATCGCGGCGGCTGGCGGGCGCGCCGGCCAAGAGCGGGCGGTTCTGCCACAGCCAGACCAGTTCGGGGGCGGCCTGGTCGAACCGGCCGGTGCGGACAAGAGCCGAGACGAGCTCGAAGCGAGCGGCGGCTTCTTCGGGCCGACCCGTGCCGCCGAGCGATGCAGCGGCCTGTCGCAAGGCGTCAACGTGGGTCTTGCCGGCGGCGACGGTCTCGAACCAGGCGAGGACTTCATCGGCCGATCGGCGGCTGGGGAGCCGGTCGAGTTCGCGGCCTCGGCGGTAGGCGATGACCAGCGGGATGCCCTGGATGTCGAGCGGGGCGGCCATGGTGTCGGGATCGAAGCGGACGGAGTAGACGACGGCGGAACGCCGAGCCAGCCATTCGGCGATGCGCGGGTCGGGCCAGGTGTGGCGTTCCATGTCGCGGCAGGGCTCGCACCAGTCGGCGGTGAAGTCGGCGAAGGTGAGGGCCTCGGTTTCGCGCGAGCGCTCGAGGACCTGCGCATGGCCGAGCCCGGCGATCAGCGGTGATCGAGGGGGCGGCGACTGCTCGGCGGCGCACGCCGCGAGATGGAAGGAGGCGGCGATGGTGGCGGAGACTCGGAGCATGCTTACGGCGAAGGGATGACCGACAGACCGGCGCTGGAAGATCGAGTGTAGAGCAAGAAGGATGTGCCGGCGGACTCGATCATCACGCCGAGCCGGGCAGCGCCGCGCGTTCATGCGGTTGCGGGGAGATGCAAGAGCGGGCGTGGCGCGTGCGGAGGATGTAGAGAAGGCAAGCGAGGTACGCGATGATGTAGATGGAGGTGAGGCCGGGGCGGTGGGCAAGGTGCCAGCCGACGAGGGGGCGAATCCACATGGACACGGCGTTGTTGAGGCACATCGCGGCCAGGGCGGCGCCGAAGAAGATCGCGCACGCGGCGAGATAGCGCACGGGTGAGACGCGTGCCAGGGCAAGGAGGGCGAAACCGGCCAGGCAGATGAACCACGGCGTGCAGGTATCGATGATGACGTAGCGGTGGTCATCCAGGGCGTACCGCAAAGGTCCCAGCCGCTGGGGGCGGCTGGGACCGAGGACGCACAGCACCGCGAAATAGGCATCCGCGGTCAGGCGGCGGAGAGATCCCGAGGACCACGCCAAATAGAGGGCGGCATAGGCCGCCGCGATGGCCACGGGGAAGGCGATGGGGCGGGGCCGCTTCACGCGTTGGGCTTGCTGGAGACTCGGCGGCGGCGGAGCAAGGCAAGCCCGGCAAAGCCGGCGAGGGTGGAAGAGGAGAGCACGCCGATCATGATGGCGGGAGTTGCGGCGCCGTTGGGATCAGAAGAATCGACCCACATGCAGCGGCCGGTGATGTTGGCCGCGGCCAGCGCGGCCGCCTGCGTACCGCCGGTGCCGGAGTTGGCGCCGGTGGAGTTGCTGCTCGAAGAACTGCTGTTGGTGGTTGACGGGTCGGTGGGCGTGGTGGAGGAGGGCGCCTTGCCATCGCTGGTGCAGGTGGTCTGGATGTTGCAATCCTGCTTGGCGCAGCCGATGCGGTAGCCGGTGGTGCCGTCGGGGTTGGTCCAGCCGCAGATGCAGGCGTACTTGCCGCGCATGGGTGGGTCTTGCGGGATGGGGATCGGCACGGGCTGGACCTGCGCGAGAAGCTCGGCGTTGTCGGCGGTGTCTTCGACCCAGAGGGGGGCGAAGAGGTGGGTCCTGCCGTTGGATGTGACGGTGCCGTCGATGACGACGCCGGTGTGGGTGAGCGAGGATGCTTCGACGAGGACCCTGAAGTTGTGGGTGCCGTTGGTCAGCAGAAGGGTAATCGAGTCTTTGTTGACACGCTGATACGTGGCGATGCCGGAGAGGAGCAGGTCATCGCTCTCGCGATCGCGGACTTCGAGGGCGCCATCGGTGTAGAGGTACAGGTCCTGGCTGTCGCCGATGTCGATGACGGCATCGGAGTCCAGGCTCGTTCCCGAGAACGTCACGCCGTTGGCGGCGAGACGGTCGAGCAGTGTTGGCGGTGAGTCCTGGGCCAGAGATGGCGAGGCCAGCGCGGCGATGCCGACGAGGGATGAGAGCAGGATTGAACGAGTCATCGGAACTCCTGAGTTGGGGTGATGAGTGCGGGATTGCAGAGCGGCGTACGCGCGCACCCATCGCGCACGGCCACCGGACAGTCGAGCCGGGAGAACACGGGCTTCACGAACCGCGGCCAAGAACACCGCCCGGACGCCGACGCGGCGTCGGCGATGGCGGATCGGCGGGAGGCGAATCTCACGAACGAGGTTCAGCGGCAGCCCGGTTGCCGACTCGAAAGTACGAGGCCGGTGAACCTCGCGGACACCGACGGCGGGCCTCGGCACGGTGATCTGAGATAAGTGTGCACCCGTGTTCTCGTGTTAAGAATCCAGCGTATAAGAACTGTGGATGCAACTTACACACGATGTCATGTGCAAGCAACACCCGCCTACTCGTGTGTTCATGAGATGTGAACGAGAACAGGCAGGATGGGTGTGGGCGAGACGGGCGCGACGCTGCCCGGCGGCGACTCGCGTCGTAGATGCGCGGGCCTTGCTGCCGGGCATGGGTGCGCGGCGGAGAGTGAAGGGCGGGGCTTGTCGCGAGCGGCTGATGCGGAGGCCATCGATGACACCGTCGCCCGGGCGGGGGTTGCCGCCGCGTTTGCCCGGGTCAATGGCCATGACTCACATGGACTCCGCGGGCAAGTGGCGGGAGGCCGTCGCCCGGATGAAGACATCGGCAAGGATGTCGATGCCGCGTGCTATGCTGGCGTCCCATGCCGCGGCCGTTTCTCACAGCACGCTGGGCGAACCTGGTGATCGCGTCGTACGCGGTGCCGCCGGCGATGCTCGCGCCGTACATGCCCGTGGGCCCGGAGGGGGACACGCTCGAGCCCGACACGCGCGACGACCTGGTGCCGGGCGCGAAGAAGCCCAGCGCGTTCGTGTCGCTGGTGGGGTTCGAGTTTCAGCAGTGCCGGGTGTGGGGCGTGGCGTGGCCGGGGCACACGAACTTCGCCGAGATCAACCTGCGGTTCTACGTGCGGACGACCGGGTCGAGGCAGCGGGGCGTGGTGTTCATCCGCGAGTTCGTGCCGCAGAGGATGATCGCGTGGGCGGCGAAGAAGTTCTACAACGAGCCGTACGTGGCCGCGCCGGTGCAGGCGTCGATCGCTCAGGATGCCAGCCGCGTGAGCGCGGAGTACCGGCTGGACTGGCCGCCGGGACAGTCTCAGTTCATGCGTGCGCGGGGTCGCAAGCCGGTCTCGCGTCCGGGGCCTGGGAGCGTGGAGCACTGGTTCAAGGAGCACGCGCTGGGCTTCGGGATGAGGCCTGCGCGCGGAAAACGCGCGGCGCGGGGGCTGGCGTACGAGGTGATCCACCCCACGTGGGGCGTGTACCCGGTCGAGGACTACGAGGTGGGGTTCGACTTCGCGGCGGTGTACGGGCCGGATTGGGGGTTCTTGTCGGGGGTGGCACCCGTCAACGTGACGCTGGCGGTGGGGAGCGAGGTGGCGGTGTTTCCGGCGCGTGGGACGGTGGGGATTCGGTGGGGTGTGAAGCGGGCATGAAGAGTCAGATGCCGACGCGAGCCGAAAACTCGTCGCGGAAGCTCGATCGTTCCTTCGATCTTGGGGTCACGATTCCCGAGAGCGTGAAAAACCGAGTCGTCGAGGGCGATTCCGCCGCCGCCTGCGTCTGGTCCACAGCGGCCCGAACGATTGTCCAGCACTCGACGAAGCCGCGCGCCTTGGCTTTCTGGTGGCTCTTCTCGGCCTCGCCGATACGGTTGTGAACGTTGGATGCGTCCGCGCCGCCCTTGATCTCGATGGACAGAATCAGGCGCGTCGAGCTCGGAAGCTGCTCAACCACGGCAATGTCGGGGTCGTTGGCAAACTCCACAATGACGCTGCGGCCCGCCTTGTTGCGCAGAATCAGACTGCGTGCGGTCGCCGACACGACGGCCTTTCCGGCTATCGACCGAATGACGCTCAGGACCTCGCCGGAAGCGCCCTGCCCTATTCGGTTGTTCTTTCCCCCACGAAACTGAGGACCCAGTGTGAGCAACTGGAGTTCGTGCGCGAGTTCCTGCGTGAACGCGGGCACACCCGCGTGCAGGAGCGCGGCGGCGGAGTTGATGGCCGCGCACAGACGAGGAACCTGGGATTTGTTCCGATCAGTGATGCGGTCGCGCTCTTCCATCGACTTGAACGGGCTCAGCCAGCCCTTGTAGAACTCTTTCTGAGAAAACCCCAGCAAGAGCCGGTAGTAGCCCAAGAGCGAGGGCTTGAGTTCGAGAAGAAGCGGCGTGGCGAAGAGGAGTTCGCCGCGCATCCCGGACTTTGCGAGTTCGCTCAGCACTCGTTCATCCGCGTACTCGTCGAGTTGCTGGTTCAGGCACGGGAGTTCCGCAGCACCAGCGGCGACCGCAAGCGCTTCCCTCAGAACGCTCGTCCGCGCCGCCCGAAGGCGGGAAGCGAAGTCAATCTGAAGATCCGGAACAAGCGGGTTTTCGGCGGGCCTGGGCCTCGACATGCTCAATCCCGCCACCCAAGCCGCCGTCGCGCGATCTCGGCGTACTCGGACTTCAACTCGATCCCACAGAAACCGCGCATGGTTCGCTGACAGACGACCCCGACCGTGCCGGAGCCGAAGAACGGATCGAGCACGCGGTCCCCGGTCTGCGACCCGCCGAGAATACACGGCTCGACGAGCGCTCGCGGGAACGTGGCAAAGTGTGCCTCTGGGAATGGCTCGGTGTTGATCGGCCAAACCGAACGCCGGTTCCGCAGACCGCGCCCATCATCGGTGAGCTCACGGATGGCCTGATGGTCGTAGTGGTAGTCCTCGTTTTTGGAAAAGAGGAAGACATACTCGTGCGAGCGGGTAGGTCGGTCCTTGACGGATTCCGGCTGGCAGTTGGGCTTGTACCAGACGATATCGGAACGCAGGTACCAACCGTCGGACTGAAGCGCGAGCGCGAGCCGCCACGGCACGCCGATCAGGTCCTTGGGCTTGAGCCCGTCGGGCGTCGGCGGACGGTAGTTCATCGCCCTGGCCGGGTTCTTCTTGTCGGTCGCACGCCAGCGTCGGTTGCCGCTTGTATAAGAATCTCCGATGTTGAGCCACAGCGTTCCGTCTTCAGCCAGAGCGCGTCGGACCTCTCGAAACACGCGCACAAGCCGCGCGATATACGCGCTCAACTCTTCCTCAGCGCCGATCTGCTCGTCGTACCCGTAATCGCGCAAGCCCCAGTAGGGCGGGCTGGTCACGCAACATCGGAAGGTTCCCGCCGCGAGTCGTGGGAGTTCCGCCGCGGCGTCCCCGACGATGATCTCGCCCGAACCGGAACGCGACTCAAATAGAGCTTTGGGGGCGCGATGGACTCGGCCGACAACACTCATCGGATGTGCTCCCTTTGTTCGGGAGAGTAGGCGGGGCGCGCCAAGCGTCACGACAACCGCGGGTCAATCTCAAGCGAATAGCCATTTGATCCCCCGAGCGGGGTCCGTTACCCTGTCGGTCCTGACTCGACCCACCCCGCACCCCTGCACGATGGCACGGCGTGCCTTCCACAAACTCTGACCGGAGACTCCCGCCATGGCCAAGATGTTCTACTCCCTGGAAGAGGCCGCCGAGAAGCTCGGCAAGTCGCAGGACGATGTCCGCGAACTGGTCAGTTCGGGTCAGTTGCAGGAGTTCCGCGACCGCGACCGGCTGATGTTCAAGCGCGAGCAGGTCGATCTGCTGGCGGGCCACGACAGCGTCGGCGGGATTCCCCTGGCCGACAGCAAGGGCGGGTCGGGGCTGACGCTCTCCCTGGAGGATTCGTCGGGCGGCGGGTCGGGCGAGATCGCGTTGGACGATGCCGGCAGCAAGGAGAAGTCGGGGATCTCGATCTTCGACACCGAGAGCACCGAAGAGGGCGATGCCAACGCCGTGACTCGCATCACCAACGCGGCGACCGCGCCCGAACTCTCACTGGAGTCGGTCGGCTCGGGGTCGGGGCTGCTCGACCTGACGCGCGAGGGCGACGACACCTCGCTCGGCGCGGACCTCCTCGAGGATGTCTACAAGGGCGATGAAGAGGGCGGGACCGGCGACACGCAGGGGAGCTCGGGGCTGTTCGAGCCGACCAGCGCGGCCTCGGACGTCTCCGCCGCGGCCGGCGCGGGCGCGGGGGCGATGGTGGGCATGGTCGCGGCCGAGCCTTACGACGGCGCGGGCTCGGGGCTGGCCGGCGGGGCCGCGCTGGCGGCGGCGATCCTGTGCGGGTTCTCGCTCATCGCGACGGTGATCGGCCTGACCGAGAGCGGCAAGAACGTGATCGCAGACCTGGTCGCGAGCAACTTCATGATGTGGGTGGGGATCTTCGCGGGTGTGGTCGTGCTGTGCACGCTGCTGGGCTGGCTGATGGGCAAACGCACGACGGCGTGAGGCGCGGCGGGATACCGGGACGACGGGGTGAGAATCGGTACGCGGAGGCGTCGGCAAACATCGGAGGGATCGGCGACGAAGGCGATCGGGAAACCCGGGATGGTTCAACTCCGCCTTCGGCCTTTCTCCGGCTTGTCCGCTGTCCGCTGATACTCCCGCGTGCGGCCTCCCGAATGCTCGCCGAGCGCGGGGTTTCCGGCGTGGGCGCGCCAACAATGGCGGTCTATGTCCGTGATTGAAACACATCGTTCTGGCTCGCGGATGGTCGGAAGCGCCCAGCTCGCTCGCGCGGCCGATCTGCCGGCCCGCGCTTCGCAGACCCTGAGCGATGCGCTGGAATCCCTGATGGGGAAACTGCGCGAGGACCGCGCGCCCGCGGGCGCTCCGCACGGGCTGCACTGGTGCGCCGAACTGGAAGGCGACTCGATCCTTTCCAGCGAGTACCTGCTGATGAAACTGATCCTCGGGCAGGAGCGCGACGAGATCGCGCCGGGGGTCGCGCCCGGGCGGGAGTTCTCTCGCGAGAACCCGACCGGTCGCGTCGGCCGACGGACGCTGGAACGGATGGTCAACCATCTGCGCCTGGTGCAGCGAGAGGACGGAACCTGGGGCCAATACCCCGGCTCGCCGCCGGACATCTCGGCGTGCGTGAAGGCCTACTTCGCGCTCAAGTGCTTCGGCGAGCCGATCGATGCGCCGCACATGGCGCGGGCGCGGGCGCGGATCCTGGAACTCGGCGGCGCGGAGAGGTGCAACACGTTCAGCACGTTCTACCTGGCGTGCCTGGGCGCGGTGTCGTGGGATGCGTGCCCGGCGATCCCGCCCGAGATCGCGCTCCTGCCGCGGTGGTTCCCGTTCCACATGGACAAGGTCGCCGCGTGGACGCGGACGATGATCCTGCCGCTGGCGATCTGCTCGGCCCTGCGCCCGGTGAGAACGCTCCCCGAGTCGATGCTCATCGACGAACTGTTCATCGACCCGGGCTTCAAGACCCGGCTGAACCAGCCGTGGAACCGCGACGAGCCGGTGTCGTGGAAGAACTTCTTCCTGGCGTGCGATCGCGCGATGAAGGCCCTCGCGCCGAAGCGCCGCGACAACCCCGACCACCCGCTCGACGGGCTGCCCGCGTGGCGCCGCCGCGGCGTCCGCGCGGCGGAGGCGTGGATCGTCGATCGCGTGCGGTCCGAGACCACCGAGGGCCTCGGGGCGATCTTCCCGCCGATGGTGTACCTTCAGATCGCGTTCCAGGCGCTCGGCTATCCGAGATCGCACCCGCTGATCGTCAAGGCCGAGCGCGACCTCAACGACTTCCTGATCGACGAGCCCAACGACGATCCCGCGCTGGACCACGTCCGCTGCCAGCCCTGCTTCAGCCCCGTGTGGGACACGGGGATCGCGCTCTACGCCGCGACCGAGGCGGGGCTGGATGTCGGCAACGACGCCCGCGTGGCGCGGGTGTGCGACTGGCTGGAGGCGCGGCAGGTATGCACGACGGGCGACTGGGTCCGCAACCTGCGCCCGGAAGACCGCGACATCCGCCTGGGCGTCGATGCCAGCGCGTGGGCGTTCGAGTACCACAACGACTGGTACCCGGATGTGGACGACACGGCGATGGTGGCCAAGGCGATGTTCCGGGCCGGGCGCGCGGAGACGGCGCGCCGGGCGGCGCGCTGGATCACGGCGATGCAGAACGACGACGGCGGCTGGGCCGCGTTCGACAAGACCACCGACCGACCGTGGATGGAGGCGATCCCGTTCGCCGACCACAACGCGATGCAGGACCCGAGCTGCTCGGACATCACCGGGCGCGTCATCGAGTCGCTGGTGACCTGCGGGATGGCGCCCGACCATCCGGCGATCACGCGGGGCGTGGACTACCTGCTGCGTACGCAGCAGCCGGAGGGGTGCTGGTGGGGACGCTGGGGGTGCAACTACATCTACGGGACCTGGCAGGCCCTGGGCGGGATGGCGTACGCCGGCGTGCCGCGCTCGCACCCGACGATGCGCCGGGCGCTGGACTGGGTCCGGAGCGTACAGAACTCCGACGGCGGGTTCGGCGAGAGCGCCAACTCGTACCTGGATCGCTCGCTGATGGGCAAGGGGCCGAGCACGGCGAGCCAGACGGCCTGGGGGCTCGCGTGCCTGCTCTACTTCGTCGGCAGTGGCGAGGGATCGATCTCGATCGGCGATGCGGCGGTCGAGAGGGCGGTGACCTGGCTGTGCGACCACCAGTTGAGCGACGACAAGGCCCCTTTCGAGGCCTCGCGCTGCACGGGCGTCGAGACGTTCACGCCCGGCGCGGACGAACTGGCCGCCACGGACTTCGTTCACGACCGCGCGGGCGGGTGGGTCGAGCACCATTTCACGGGAACCGGCTTCCCCAAGGTGTTCTACCTGCGGTACAACATGTACCGGCACTACTTCCCGGTGATGTCGCTGGCGAGGTACGTGCGGTTGAACGCTCAGGGGTGAACCGCTCGCGCGTGCGCGCACGCGCCGGGCGCGCCCCGGCTTCCCGAGCGACACCAGACCAGCGAAAAGGCCCCCGAACTCTTCGTGAGCTCGGGGGCCGAGGTGTTGCGTGCGATGCGCCGGGCCTCAGGCGTTACGGGCAGCCGGCGAAGTAGGCGGCCAGGAAGTCGAACAGGTCCTGGACCGTGGCGTTGCCGTCGCGGTTGAAGTCGCCGGGGCAGACGGGGTCGGAGCCGCCGGCGGGCGGGCCGACGATGGGCTCGGCCACCTGGTGGATGGCGACGAGGAAGGCGTTGTCGTCGGAGTTGGCGCGCCACAGCGAGGTGGCGTAGGGCGGGCCTTTGGTCGCGCTGGGGTCGAAGTTGATCCAGCACTCGCGGTCGCAGTACGAGTTGAACGCGAAGAAGCCGCGCCCGTTCTGCCGCCCGGTTCCGTCGGCGTACGCGCTCAGCCAGTAGTTCTGGCCGCCCTCGAGCCGGTAGCCGCGCCCGCCGTTGCCGCCGAGCATGGTGCCGGGGCCTTGCCCGAAGAACACGGCCTTGCGGAGCGTCACGTCCTGGCCGCCGAGGTTGCGGACGATCTCGGTGTCGAAGATGCACTCCGCGGTGAAGGTCGCGATCGGCTCGGACTCCCCGGGCAGGTGGCAGTCGCCCGAGTAGAGCTCAAGGCGGATCGTGTCGCAGTTGGTCCAGACCCAGGCCTCGATGTAGCAGAGGTACGCGTCGCTGCACGGCGGGACGACGAACTGATCCGCGGTGCGGACCTTGGTCGCGATGTTGCCCTGCGACGAGAAGCTGGGGCCGGCGATGGCGTACTCCGCCAGGCCGCCGCCGCGGGTCTCGACACGCGGCAGCCCGTTGTCGAGCAGGATCTTGCACTGCTCGCCCTGGACGCAGAAGTTAAAGTCGGTGCAGCCGCAGCAGATCTCGTCGATGCTGGTCCAGTGCAGCGTGCCGGACTCCACCTCAAACTCGGAGAACTGGCCGGGGCGGCCCTTGACGCGCTGGTTGCCGCTGGTGCCCCAGAAGAACTGCTCGTCGGGGTCGGCGGTGCCGCTGTATCCGTAGATGATGACCCAGTACGCGCCGCCCTTCAGGAACAGCCGGTCCCAGTTGGCGCGAACGTCGATGATGCGGAAGCCGTCGTCGGTCGTCTGGCCGGTCTCGTTGATCGTGACCTCGCCCAGCAGGCACTCGGCGCTCTCGGGGATCTCGGTCGGCGTGACCGAGAACGCCGCCGCGACGACCTCGCCGGGAAGGCCATCGCAGTCTTCGAGGATGATCACATCGGCCTTGGGAACGACCGAGTCGGTCGTGAGCTGGCCGGAGATGCTGTTGATGCGGTAGATGTTGCCCTCGCAGAGCCAGAAGTCGTCCGCGGTGACGCGCCCGACCAGGCGCCAATCCTCGCCGAAGCCGATCTGGCTGGTCTGAGCGTTGCGACGGTCGAAGCGCCCGTTATCCCAGGGCTGGCAGCACTCGCCTTCTTCGGGGCACCCGATGGTGAGCAGGATGCTCCCCCCGGAACCGTTGGCCCAACTCGAAACCTCGATCAGCACCCGCTGACCACTGCTAAGAACAACATCCACGGTCGAGGGGCCAAAGACACCCAGGCCATCGTCGTTGCAGGCAAGTTCAGTGCCCTCGCAACCCGTGAAGATGGCCAGCACGGTATCGAAGTTGGACCCGCCGGTATTGATGTTGTACGAGCCGGTGGTCGGGGCGATAAACTCGAACCACACGTTCTTGCCGTCGTTGGATGCGCCGCACGAGCCCGGGCTGGTGCCGGTGGCGCCGTCGCTTGACGACTGCGTCTGGCCGCACTGCACGATCGTCGGATCAGAACAGAAGTCGTTCGCCGGCTGCGCCAGCGACGAACCCGCCGCGCTCAGCACCAGCGCCGCACATCCCACCGCTTTCCATGAACTGAACATTGCTACGCCTCTCGAAAAAAATGGATCCCTGGACCATCGCTACCGAGTTGGACCTCGCGCGCATCGAATCGACGCGGCCTGCCTCCGGGCCGCGGCGGTTCGATGTTGCAGACTCGCCCAAGCCCGCCGCGGCGAAGGCCGACGACAACCCGGTCGTGTGCGGCGGACACCAGCAGACTACCGAACTTGGGGGGGGCTGTAAAGACCCAACAGACAATTTTGCAAGCGTTGCATCCCCCGCGGACGTTATCGGACTCCACGCTCGCAAGATGATGCGACACAGGAACTTATGGCACGCCTAATCGAGTGGAAATGAGGGTCGGGTGCACGCCGCACGCACGACGAGCGGGAATCTTCCGCGAGCGCGGCGGCCCATCACGGGCAACCCTGGAACCACGACGTAATGAAGTCAAACAGGTCCTGAAGCGTGATGGTCCCGGAGCGGTTGGTGTCGGCCGGACAACCCGGCGTCGCCCCGTTCCCGCTGGGACCGGAAGCGTTGAGCGGGATCGGCTGGCGCGCGGCGACCAGCAGGGCCAGGTCTCGCGACTGACCACCCGCCTCGATGCGCCGCCAGGTGTCGGCCCCGGCCCCCTGACCGACGACCATGGCCGGAGAGAACTGCACGGGGCAGCCGCGGGCGCACGCCGATCCGAAGGCAAAGTAGTTGCGCTTGCGAAGGCCGCCGTTGGTCTCGCCGACCGCGCTGATCCAGTAGTCGTTCCCGCTCGGCAGGTTCCAATCAAGGCCGACGGCCTCGACGCAGTAGGCGTTGACCGGCTCGCCGTCGATCATGGCGGTGAAACCGAGGTCCGTGATCCGGGCAAAGGGCGTGGAGTAGAGCGGGGTCGGCGGCGAGGTCGGCGTGGCCGGATCGGGCGGCGACTTGCAGGTGTTCGGGTAGAGCTCGAACCGGCCGCGCACGGGGGTGCAGTTGGAGTAGACGTACGCCCGGATGTAGCAGAGCGTCTCCCGCACCGAGGCGATGCGGTCGGCCGGCGCACAGGGCGGAAGCACGAAGTTGTCCGCCGAGCGGGCGGCCTCGGACACCCCGGCGATCTGCGAAAGGCTGCCGGCGGGCGTGGCGGCCAGGTCGAGCTCGCCGCCGTTGTACAGCACCTTGCAGCGCTCGCCGATGACGGCGAACGCGAAGTCCGTGCAGCCGCACCCGAACGTGTCGATCGGTGTCCACTCCGGGTAGCCGAGCGAGGGAGAGAAGAACCGCGCCGAGGACCCTCGCGGCCGCAGGTTGTTGGCGGTGCACCAGTACCACTCTTCGTCGGGCAGACCGAGCGCAACGCCCTGGACCGCGGCCCACAGGACCCGCCCGCCGCCCGCGCCGTCCTGCGAGAGCATGTCCGTGGACACATGCAGCCCGCCGAGCGCGAACTCCGCGCGATAGACCGGGAGCGCGTCGGAGAACGTCCCGGTGTTCACCATGCGAAGCGACTCGTAGGAAGCGATCTGCCGGCCGGGAAGCCCGTCGCAATCCTCAAAGATCGTGAGACGCGCCTTGGGCAGCACGGAGTTGGTGGCCAGCAGCGCGGTGACGGTATCGATGCGGTAGATCGAGCCCGGCTCGAAGTAGAAGTCGTCGGCGGTCATGGGCGCGCCGGAGTAGGTGTCGGTGCGCGAGGCCTGCCCGTTGAGCCCATCGAACCCGCCGTTGTCCCACAGGCAATAGGCCAGTTGCGCGCGCCCCGGACCCGACAGCGGCGCGAGGCCCTGCACCGCACCGGGCGCGCCGACGCCCGCGGGCTCCTGCCCGGGCTCGTGCGATTCGAGGCTCAGAACCTTCACGCGGTTGGACGCGCTCTGGATGTCGCGGGTCTGCGAGTAGTCGAGGATGACCAGCCGCCCGTCGTGACCGACCGCGTACAGGCGGCCCTCCGCGTCGGCGGTGCCGTCAACCAGGATCATGCCCTGCGCGCCCTCGATCGAGTTCAGGTCGAGCGTGCGCTCCACGATCGGGGTGATCGGGTCCGGGTTGAGCTGGGCGATGAACCGGTCGCCGAAGAGGATGAGTTTTCCCGTGAAGGTGTCGAGCACCATGGCCCTCGCGGCGGGAAGGTTGCTGATGAGCCGCGTGGTGACCAGCGTGTCCATGTCGATCCGACCGAGGTGGTGGGTCTCGACCCCGTCGAGCGATGTGGCGATGGCGGTGTAGAGGACGCGCGGCGCGGTGCCGATCGCACCGGACTCGCCCGGCGCGCCGGGGGCCCAGACCAGCGAGTGCAGGCGCGTGCGCCGGATGTCCGAGCCGGTGATCGCGACCGGCGCGTTGGCCGTCGGTCCGGGCAGCAGCCCGACGATGCTGGCGAGGGCTTCGGTGGAAAAACTCCACGCCTTGTCGGTCGCCGGGTCGCAGATGAGCGTTGTCACCGTCGGCGGACCGAGCAGACCGCCGGGCGATTCGGCGGCCTGCACCGGGAAACTCAGCCCATCTTCCGGCCGCACCTTGTAGAGCCGATTCGCCGCGCCCGCGACCAGCAGGTCGCCGTCGGGCCCGAAGACCAGATCGCCGACGCCGGGCCCGATCATCCCGTCAACGGGCTGCGGGTTCGCGAACGCCGAGAGCGCACGCGCGTTGGAGAGCGAGGCGGAGGCGACATCCAGGCCGCCGACGGTGACGGCCTTGAGCTCTGGCACGCGGGTCGGGGACCCGGCCACGGTGTAGTAGATGTCCCGGGAGAACGGGCGCGCGACGGTCTGCGCGCCCGCCGACAACGGGATCGCGGCGAGGGCAAGGCACGACACCACCGCGCTCGCGCGCGCCGCGCCCGCCGGGATGGACCCACGCTTTCTCACGCATACACAATCGTCCGATCATGCCGGGCACGCAACGAGCTATCGGAACCGGCCCGTGAATTCAGGGGGATTCGGGCGGGTTGAACGCGCCCGCGGCGCGCGCCGCGGGCCGATAATCGCGCGGACGCTCCGCAGATACGAAAACGTGCGCGGGGGGTGGCCCCGCGCACGCAACTCGTTCATCCGTCTTCCGTAGCGCGCAGCGCCCCGGCGATTCAGCAACCGCCGAAGTAGGCGGCGAGGAAGTCGAAGATGTCCTGGACCGAGATGCCGCCGCTGTCGTTGGCATCGGCGCACTCATCGTTGCCGAAGTAGGCGGCGAGGAAGTCGAAGATGTCCTGCACGGTCGGGGGCGCGCCGGACTTGTTGTAATCACCGCGGCAGCACGGCACGGTGGCGCTGTACGGAGCGCACGCGCCGCCGGGAATGAACGCGGTGCCAGGGCCCGTGCACGCGGCGGATGCCGTGATGGCGCAGTTAGCGCCGCAGCAGCACGCGCCGGTGACGACCACCACGCACGCCGTGGGTTCGCACACGCTCTCGTTGCCGCGGTAGGTGCCGACGCAGGCCGAAGCCGTGGTGATGGTGCACGCCCCATCGCCCGCGCAGCACGCGCCCGTGGGCACGATGCGGATGAGCGCGTAGCCCGTGGTTGAACCCGTGGGCGCGACATCAACACCCGCGCTGTCGCGCAGGTACGCGATCGTGTACACCGTCCCGTTCGGGGTGATGCCGATTCCGCTGCCGCCCACGAACGCGCCCAGCGTGTTGTTGCTGCGGCCGATGAAGGCCGTCTCGGGTACGCCGTCGCCGGTCAGGTCGATCGATACCGGGTCGCCCTCCCGAAGCAGCACGCGCCCGTTCGAGACGACCACGTCATCCGTCGCCACCGTCGCCGCCGACTTGCCCGCGATCACCCAGTCTCCGCCGGAGTTGCCCGCGACGCTGAACATGGCGGCTCCCCAAGTGTCGCCGGTGATCGCCCCCCCGCTCTGCGCAATGATCGCGCCGTTGCGGGCAACAAACGCCGACGCCCCGGCCGAGTGCGTTCCTCGAACATACCAGTCGTTGTTCGGCGCCACAAACGTCTGGTGGACCGCCGACACCGTGACCGTATCGCCGGGCAGCACCTGGCCCGCCTGCACGCGGACCTGGCCATCGACGATGACGACTTCGGGGTCGGCGGGGATGTTCGAACCGTTGCCGTCCACATCGACCGCGCCGCGGACAACGACGCGCGAGCCGTCGATGGAGGTAATGAAGACCGAGACCGTGCCGGCCGACGCGATGTTGGTCAGCAGAATCGTTCCCGTCCCGGAGATGGGCGTGACGGTGTCGAGACGGGACTGCAGGAACTTCACCGCGTTGTAGGCGGTGACTGGGCGCCGCGTGCTGGAGAGGTTGCCCACGGCGTTGTCCTGCCAGCCGATCCGGTTGTCGTTGAGCAGGTGGGCCGATGCCACCGAGTTGCCGATGGTTTCGTCGCCCGAGGCGGTGGTCGGGGAATCGACCAGGTCCACGTACGGATCGCCCATCTGGTAGCGGAGGGTTCCGCCGCCGCCCGGATTGAACTGGATGATCTTCTGGAAAACCGAAGCGACGCCGCCGCGGGAGCGCACGGGGAAGACGAAGTCGTTGGCGCCGTTGAATGGCTGCGGGTTCAACGACGAGAAGAAGTCCACAACCTCGGCGCCAACCGCGCCGGGGAACGGCCGCCCTTCCTGCTGGAACACAGAGCCCGCGTTTCCGCTGCCGAGCAGGAGATAGTTGTCCGACTCGGCCGTGGGCTGCGTGGTGGCGCCGCGCAGCAGAAAGCGGCTGCCATCGGGGCTCGTCCACAGTTCAAGCATGCTGTTGAACTTGGTGGCGACCGCTGTGCCGGTCAGATCGACCGCGCCGGGCACATCCGACGTGCTGCCCAGGGGCGCCCGGCTGTAGATGACCTCCACGACGGGCGGCGCTGCCTGGGCCAGAGACGCGATGCCGACAAACACACCCAGACCGACCAAACCGCTGCGCTTGCCCATGTCAAACTCCTGATGTGAACCGCGACTGGCCCCCTTCATGCTTTCCTTATCCGAATGTTATACCTATGGAGTATGCACCCGGTGTCTCGATCGGGCCAATCCCGCCGCCTCAACTCCGTGCCGAACCCACGCACGTCGGGGACCGCTCGCCCCGCGGCGGCAAGGCGAGACGCCCTTTGGTTCCCAAGCAGCGCCGCACCACGCAAGATCAGCCCTATCCCAAGACGCCCTCCAACGAGAGGACCGAGCACACGCTCCCCATTTCAACACCCAGCAAAGTACGCCGCCAGGTAATCGAACAAGTCCTGAACGCTTAGACCTCCCGACGCATTGACATCCGCCGCCAGGTCGCCCGCGAAGTACGCGGCCAGAAAATCGAACAGGTCCTGCACGCTCAGGGCGCCGCTCAGGTTGAAGTCGCCCGTGCAGCATCGGATGTTCATCGCGCCGTTGCCCGAGAGCCCGTTGAAGCCCGAGACCCGGATCGTGTACGGGGTCCCGGCGATCAGCCGCGCGGCCGCGAACGAGTGGAGCGTGCTCGCGGCGCACCGCGCGCCCTGATCGTCGTTGCACGCGATCTGCGTGAGCCCGCCGCAGGTCCCCGAGTGGATCGAGACGACCGTGTCGTACGACGAACCGCACAGGTCGAACCAGACCGGCCCGGTGCACGCGGGCGTGTGCGTGAACCACACATCGGGCGAGGCGTCCGAGGTGCCGCACGTCGCCGTGCCGTCGGCGGTCGCGCAGAGCGTGCTGAACGCCGTCACCCCCGCCGGCGCCGGGAGCGCCTCTTCGCAGCGGTCGTTGGGCTGCTGGCCGACACTCAGGACATACGCGCCCGTGGCCGCGCCGAACCCCGAGACCCGGATGAGGTAGGCCGCGCCCGACGTGACCGGCACGGAGAGCGACGACTGGAGCGTGCCGGCGCAGAGGCCCGAGACCGCGTCGTCGTTGCACCCGACCTGGTTCGCGCTGGTCCCGGGGCAGCCGGTGTGCACGGAGATGTCCGTGTCGTAGGCCGAGCCGCAGGTGCCGAGCACGAGGTTGCCGGTGCACGGGGCGACCCAGCTGTACCAGACATCCCCGGCGGTCGCGCTCGGGCGGCACGTGTCGGAGCCGTCGCGTGTGCTCGCGCAGGTGTTGCCGGTCTGAACGCCGTTGCTGATCGTGACCGCCGACGCGCACGCGTCGTTGGCGACCGTGACCGCGCCCACGCTCAGCGTGTAGTTGCCCGCCGCGCCGTTGAAGCCCGAGACTCGGATGTAGTGCGGCTGGCCCGCCGTGACCGCCGCGGTGAGCATCGAGTTCAGGCTCGCGCTCGGGCACAGCGCGGCGCCCGCATCGTCGTTGCACGCGATCTCCACCAGCGACCCGCACGCGCCGGTGTACAGGCCGAGCGTCGTGTCGTAGCCGGAGCCGCACGTGCTGATCGCCAGCGTGCCGGAGCACGAGGGCGTGAACACGTGCCAGACATCGGGCGAGGCGTTCGAGGTGCCGCAGGTCGCCGAGCCGTCGGCGGCCGCGCCGCAGGTGTACCCCGCCGCGCTCCCGCCGGTGGCGATCGCCGCGGCCGCCGCGCACACGTCGTTCGTGGGCGCGACAAAGCCGACGCGCAGCGTGAACGCGCCCGTCGTGCCGTTGTACCCCGCGACGCGGATGCGGTACGGCGTGCCCGCGGCGACGGGAACGGTGAGGTACGACGTAAGCCCGCCGGAGCACGGGCCCGCGCCGCCGTTGTCGTCGTTGCAGGCGATCTGGTTGCCGCCGTTGCCCGGGCACGCGCTGTGCACCGACACGACCGTGTCGAGCGCCGAGCCGCACGTGTCGAGCGTCATCGTGCCGGAGCACGCCGGCGTGAACCGGTACCACACGTCGAGCGACGCGTTCACGCCGCAGGCGGCGGCGCCGTCGGACAGCGCGGCGACGTTGCTGCCGTTCACGGTCCCCAGGCCGATGCCCGTGGCCGAGCCGCACAGGTCGTTCGCGGGCGCGGGCGTGCTGCCGGCGGTGATGGTCAGGTTGTAGAGCTGCGATTGTCCCGGGCCGTTGGTCTCGTACACGCGCACGTAGAAGTTGCCGGCCGCGACCGCCACGTTCGAGAGCGCGGCCGCCGCGCCCAGCGCGGCGTTGTTCGTGCCGAGCACCGTCGCGCCGTCGGCCGCGATGACCTGCACGCCCAGGGCCGCGATGTTGAGCGAGTTGATGAAACTGCCGCTCCCGCACGAGCCGTCGCCGTTCTGCGCCGAGGCGTCGTAGTCAAGCCCGACCGGAGTCGCGGACACGGAGACCGAGTTCCCCGCCGCGAGCGCGGCACGGAAGTAATCCGACTCGCCGTCGATGCTGACGGCCGTGAGCGACCCGTTGGCGATCGCGGCACCGGGGACGAGGCTCGGGTTGAGCGTCGCGCCGGGCGCGAGCGCGCCGAGGTTCGTCGCCGACCCCGCGTCGTCGTTGCTCTCGTAGGCGTCGCCGTACATCCGCACGCCGCCGCGCAGGTCGTCGTGGCGCGGGCCGTCAAAGCCCGTGTTCAGGAACGGCTCCATCAACTTGCTGCCGTTGCTCGGGCACACGTGGCGCAGCCCCAGCCCGTGACCGTGCTCGTGGAGGAGCGTGTTGCGCAGGAACAGGAACGTCCCGCCGGAACTGGCCCAGTTCTCCGAGGTGTCCAGCACCATGTCGCCGTTGGTCGGGTAGTAGTTGTACGCGAGGATGCCGCTCCCCCCGTCGATGTTGTGCCCGCCGATCCGGACGTTCCCGCGCGTCGCCGCGGAGCCCGAGCCCGGGAAGCCCGCGCCGTCGTCCCAGTCGTTGCCCCCCGCGGTCACGCGCGTGTAACTCGTCCCCGTCAGCGCGGCCCAGCGGTCGAAGCTCGCCTGGAACTGCGCGATCCACAGGGCCCGATCGCCTCCGAACTTGGCGTCCATCTGCGCGAACAGAACGCTCGGCCCCGAGGCCTCGCCGCTCACGCCCGCCGGAATGTTCGTCCCGTCGGGGATCAGGCTCCACGTCAGCGCGACCGGCGCGCCGTCGGTCCCCGGCCAGGAGGTGTCCAGGTTGTACCGCAACAGCGACTGGTACACCGTCCGCTCGATCTCCGCGATCACCTCCGGCGGAGGTGGATTCGTCGCGTCGTAGCACGTCGCCGGTGCTTCCGGAAAACCGATCGACATCGGGTCGAACTCGTGGCCCGAATCCGGCACCACGATCCGCGGCGGGGCGAAGCGGTCGCTCGCGGGGTTCGCCGATCCCGCCGCACCCAACGCGGCGCCGCACGCAACACCGGTCGAGATGAACGCCTTCCACACCCACGCGCCCGCCGAACCACATCCATGCACCATGTGTTCCTCCACAAACCGAAGCGGTGGCCCCCCCAACAGCCGGTCCACCGCGGGTAGACCCAAAGGCTAACTCAGGAATCGCACCGTGCAGGCGAACTCGCTTGAAAAACTGGGGAATCTGGGTTATCACGAGAACGGACCGCCTCACAGGAAACACGGTCCGCTCCACGGAGTGTGGTATGCTGAGCGCCGCTCCGGCCCATCGAGCCGGTTCTCGATCGAGCGATCCGATGCACGCGGGCGAAGAGCAACTCATCAGCCGGGCCGTAGCGGGCGATGTCGCGGCGTTGACATCGCTGCTGGAGACCCACGGGCCGCGCACCGCCGGCACGCTCGACATCTCGCCCAAGTGGCGCACCCATGTCACCCCCGAGGATGTCATGCAGGTGACGTACCTCGAAGCGTTCGTCCGCATCACGGACTTCGTGTCCGCCGGTCCGGGTTCGTTCGGCGCATGGCTCCGCCGCATCGCCGCCAACAACCTGCGCGACGCCATCAAGGAACTCGAACGCGCCAAGCGACCGCACCCCGACCGCCGCATCTCCACCCACCAAGAGTCGTGCGTCGAACTGATCAACCTGCTCTCCGCGGGCGGCGCGACGCCGAGCGGGATCACCGCCAGGGCCGAGGCGGTCTCCTTCCTCGATTCCGCCCTGGCCCGCCTCCCCGACGACTACCAGCGCGTGATCCGCCTCCACGAACTCGAGGGGCGACCGGTCCGCGCCGTCGCCGAGCACATCGGCCGCTCGGAAGGGGCCGTAAAGATGCTCCTCGCCCGCGCTCGCGAGCACCTGCGCGAGGCCCTCGGCTCCCGCTCCAGATTCCTCAGTTCTTAGCGTGACCGCGCCCGGTCAGCGTCGCTCGGGCGGTCGTCCGCCCCCCGGTCCTGCCCCCGATCCTCACGCGCACCGCCATCCGCAACCCGCTCGATGGACCCGCCGACCCCGCCCACCACCACCCCCCCATCCGCCGATCCGTCCGGCGCGCCCACCCACCGCGACCTCATCGCCTCCGCCGCGGCCCAGGTGCAGCGCCTTCGCTCCCGCGACGGAGGCTCCGCCACGGGCCAACCCGCCGCGCCGACCCCTTCGCCCGGCGCGCTCCCCGGCTATCGGATCGTCCGCGAGGTGCACCGCGGCGGGCAGGGAGTCGTGTACCAGGCCGTTCAACTCACCACCGGCCGCCACGTCGCGATCAAGATGCTGCGCGCCGGCCCCTTCGCCGGCGGGGCCGAACTCGCCCGCTTCGAGCGCGAGGTCCAGCTGCTCGGCCAACTCGAACACCCCGCCATTGTCGGGATCATCGACCGCGGCGCCGCCGCGGGTTCCCACTTCCTGGTCATGGACTACATCCGCGGCCGCTCCCTCGACGCCTACCTCGCTTCCGCCAAGCCCACGCCCCGCGCGACTTTCGACCTCCTCGCTTCGATCTGCGAAGCCGTGAACGCCGCGCACCTCCGCGGCGTGATCCACCGCGATCTCAAGCCCTCCAACATCCGCATCGACGACGATGGCCGACCGCACATCCTCGATTTCGGCCTGGCCCGATCGCTCTGGACGGGCGATTCGCCCGGCGAGCAGGGTTCCGCCACGATCACCGGCCAGTTCGTCGGCTCCGTGCCCTGGGCCAGCCCCGAACAGGCCGAGGGAATCGCCCCGCGGATCGATGTCCGCACCGATGTCTACTCGCTGGGCGTGATCCTCTACCACGCGCTCACCGGCCGGTTCCCCTACTCGGTCGAAGGCCCCGTGCGCCAGGTCCTCGACCGCATCGCCTCAGCCGAACCGGCCCGCCCGCGCGCGGTCTGCGCGGCCTGCGATGACGAGATCGAAACGATCCTCCTGCGCTGCCTCGACAAACAGCCCGAACGCCGCTATCAGAACGCCGGCGAACTCGCGCGTGACCTCCGCCGCTACCTCGCGGGCGAACCCATCGACGCCAAGCGCGATTCCACCGTCTACCTCCTCCGCAAGCATCTCCGCCGTCACCGTGTCGGCGTCGCGATCGCGGCGGGCTTTCTCGGCCTGCTGTTCGCCGGCCTCGTCCTGAGCCTCTGGCTCTGGCGCACCTCCGAGACCCACCGCATCAGCGCCGAAGGCAACCTCGGCAAGGCGACCGCCGCCACGATCGAAGCCGCCGAGAGCGCCCGCCAGGCGCGGCAGGAAGCGGCTCGCGCCGAACGCGTCATCGAACTGCTCGTCAGCATCTTCCGCGCCGGCGACCCCAAGATGGGCGGTGACCGCCACCGCTCCATGCCCGACCTCATCAAGGCCGGCGCGAGCAAGACCATCGCCAGGCTCGATGCCGACCCGCTCGCCCAGGCCTCCCTGCTCCTCGCGATCGCCTCCATCCACCGCAGCCTCGGCGACCTCGCCGAGGCCCGCGCCCTCGCCTCGCGAGCCCTCGACCTCCGACGCGCCCACCAGAAGCCCGACAGCCGCGGCGTCGCCGAGGCCGCCAGCATCGTCGGCGAGATCTGCGAAGACGCCGGCGACCTCGCCGCCGCCGAGGAGCACTTCCGGCTCTACCACGACATCGTCAAGTCGCGCACCAACCCCGGCGACTGGCACACCGCCGCCGCCCTCCAGCGCGTCCTCCGTGCCCGCCGCGACTTCGTCGGGCTCGAAAAACTCGTCCGCGAGCACATCGACGGCGCCCGCGGGTCGGCCCACGGAGACCCCGTCGTCATCGCCATGCTCCACAACTTCCTCGGCGAGGCGCTCGACGCACAGGGCCGACGCCACGAGGCGATCGCCGCCGTCCGCCACGCCCTTTCGCTCTTGTCCGACCCGCCCCCCGCCTACGCCGAGATGCCCTGGGCCCTCAAGAACAACCTCGCCTGGCTCCTGGCCCAGTCCGACGAGTTTCCCGAGGCCCGCACGCTCGCCGCCGACGCCCTCGCGCTCCGCCGCTCGCACCTCCCGCCCGACCACCTCGACATCGCCTCGTCCCTCTTCGTCCTGGGGTTCACCGAACTCCGCGCGGGCGACAAGGCCGCCGCGCGCCCCCTGCTCCTCGACGCCCACCGCATCCGCGCCGCCGCCCTCCCCCCCGACGACGAGCGCGTCGTCGAGGCCGCCGCGCTCCTCGCCGAATGCGGCGAGGCCCGCCCGTAGCCCGCTCACGCTCCCGAGTCCGCCTCGATTCAACAACCCGCGAAGTAGAGCGCGAGATAATCGAAGATGTCCTGCACCGTCACGTCGCCGGAGTCGTCGATGTCCGCCGCGCACGGCGGTGGGCCGCACGGGTTGGGCGTGCAGTCGGTGCCGATGCCCTGGAAACCGCCGCCGGTGAGGTTGCAGGCGCCCAGCGAGCGGATGGTGCAGCCCGAGCCGTTGCGGCACGCGCCGTTGAAGTTCACCGTCGGGATGCGCGTCAGCGAGATCGTGCCGTGCCCCGCATCGCCCGCCTCGCCGCCGCTGCCGACCCGCACCAGGTACTGCTGCCCCGCGACGGTCGCGAACGCCACCGTCGAGCCCGATCCGTCACAACTCGGATCATCGTTGTTGCACCCGCTTCGCCCCGCCGCGCGCTCCACGCACGCCCGTTCTCCCTCACCCCGCGCTCCCCACCAGCGCCGAGTTCGTCGGAAACCGCTGCAACGCCGCCAGCAACTGCTCGATCTGCAGGTGCGGCGGCATGTTCAAGAGCCGCCGCCGCAGCGCGGTGATCGTCTTCAACTCCTGCTCCTCCATCAGCAGGTGCTCCTTCCGCGTCCCGCTCGCCGCCAGGTTGATCGACGGGAACAGCCGCTTCTCGCTGATCTTCCGATCGAGGATCAACTCCATGTTCCCCGTCCCCTTGAACTCCTCGAAGATCACCTGGTCCCCCTGCGACCCCGTGTCCACCAGGCACGACGCGATCATCGTCAGGCTCCCCGCCTCCTCCGTGTTCCGCGCCGCGCCGAAGATCTGCTTGGGAACCTCCAGCGCGCGAGAGTCCAGCCCGCCCGTCATCGTCCGCCCGCTCCCCGCGTACTTCTTGCTCCGGTTGAACGCCCGACCCAGCCGCGTCAGCGAGTCCAGCATCACCACCACGTGCTTCCCCGCCTCCACCATCCGCTTGCACCGATCCATCGTCAAGATGGAAATCGCGATGTGCTTCTCCGCGTCGTGGTCGTTGCTGCTCGCGATCACCCGGCACCGCCCCGCGCCCTCGGGGATGTCCGCGAAGTGACGCTTGAAGTCCGTCACCTCCTCCGGCCGCTCGTCCACCAGCAGCACGATCAACTCCACATCCGCGTGGTTCCGCAGAATCGCCGAGCCGATGTCCTTCAACAGCGTCGTCTTGCCCGCCTTCGGCGGCGAAACAATCAGCCCGCGCTGCCCGCGACCGATCGGACAGAACAGGTCCGTCAGCCGGCAACTCGCCGGACACCCCGGATACTCCAACGTCAGCCGCGGCTGCGGATCGATCGACGTCAGGTCCTCGAACGGCTTGCTCGTCGCAAACGCCTCGGGATCTCGCCCCTCGATCGCGATGATGTCCGACACCACCGGCCGAATCCCCCGCCCTCCCCCTCCGGCCCCGCCCCCACCGCCCGCCATCATCCCCGGCTGCGCCGGCGACATCGGCCCCGACGGCCCGGTCCCCATCTGCTCCTGCCCACCCCCGCCGCGATCACCCCATCCTCCCCTTCCCCGCCGCCCGCGCCGACGAGACTTCCTCAGCCCCACCTCCACCGTCACCTCCAGCGCGTTCCGCAGCCTGAACCGCTCCCCCAACGCCAGCGGCACGAACGGATCATCGTCCCGCAGAATCAGCGTGCTCCCGTTCAACTGGCGCACGCGCCCCTCGGCGCGCTGCGGCCACTCAAGTATGCCCGTAACCGTTGCCATAAGGATGTTGTGCCGACCCGGCCGCGATCCGCGGCCGCACCGCCCCGAAACATTTGACCCAAGACACCCGACCCGTAACAACCAACCCGGACCTACCGCCCGAACCTACCGCCCGAACCACCCGCCCGGAAACCCGACGTTCACGCACCCCTTGCGCACGCGCCGGACAAACACATCAGACCGCTTGCGCCCCTCACCCTGAATACCAGAACCCGCGCGCACCGGAGATGCTTCCCCGCCCCGCGGGTCAAGCCCCGCCGACACATCCAGCCCGCACAGCCTCGATCTTGACCCACCGCCGCGACCGACCACGGCGGCGATGGGATCAATGGCTACGACTTGACCACCGGTTCCCCCCCTTCAGGAAACACGGTCAGGACACCCCAACCGACCTTCATCGTCTGATTCATTCTATCAGACCATAGAAACAGGTCAATGTCAAGGGAAATGTCGCACCCCGGTTTCCCGCGTCTCCGAAACGGGATCGTTCGTCGCTCCGATCCCCGGAGTCTCGCCGCGCCCAGCAGTTTGATCCCCCGACTCCACCGCGCCGCCGATCCTGCTCAGCACCCTTCAAACCACCACTGCAGGAAATCAAAGATGTCCTGCGTCGTATGCCCGCCGATGTGGTTGAAATCCCCCGCGGGTGTCCGCGCAAACCACGCGTTCAGGAACAGGAAGACATCCTCGATCGTGGTCAGACCGTCTCCGCTGTAGTCCGGCGCGCACTGGCACACATCGGGCACACCGTCCCGGTTCAGATCACGCCGTACACCCTGCGCGATCTGGCACGGGTCAGGCACACCGTCCCCATCACAATCCGCCGCGTTTCCAAGATCGATCTCACACCGATCCGGCAACCCGTTCCCATCGCAATCGCCCAGCGCACCCGACGCGATCTCGCCCGGGTCCGGCACGCCGTTGCCGTTGCAATCAGGAATCGAAAACGCCGTCGAGTACAGGTCGATATCGATCCCGTTCGCCCCCGACGACCTCGCCGGCCACGCGACCACGAAGTCGCCGTTCAGGTTCGCCGCCACCGACGGTGTCAACACGTACGGCTCGCGCCCCGGCGTCACACCCGTGGCGAGCGTGCGCGGTGCGCTCCACGTGCGCCCGCCATTGATCGACCTCACCGACGAGATCGCCCCGCGATGACCCGCCAGCACCCACGACCCGCGCCCATCCGTCGCCAGTCCGGGGCGCCCGTTCGCCGCGCTGGCCGTCCCCGCCAGTGTCACCGCTACCGGCGCGCTGAAGCTCGCCCCGTCGTTGCTGCTCCAGAACGACGAGTACGCCGCGCTCCCCACCGCACCGGCCACCGTCGCGATCACCCAGCCCCCCGCGTGGTCCGTCGCGATGACCGGGTACCGATCGCCGCGCCCGCTCGAAAGCGTGACCGGCGCTTGCCACGTCACCCCGCCATCCTCGCTCCTGGCCATCATCAGGCTGTGCGGCGCACCCCCGTTCGCCGCCGAGCGGGACCACACCGCGATGCACACGTTGGTCCGCGAGCAGGCGATGCGCGGCCAGACATCCTGGAAGTCCTCAAACTCGGCATCGCTGTTCAGCCACGCGGTCTGGCCCCAGTTCTCGCCGTTGTCCGCGCTCCGCTGATAGAAGATGTTGCGCGTGCCACCGAGCGTGAAGTTGAGCTGGTCGTTGGTCGACCACACCACCACCCACGAGCCCGATCCCGTCGCCGCGACACACACATCGTCGTTGTCGAAACTGGCGACCGGCACCGGCGAGTTGATGAGCCTCGCGGCAGTCCAGTTCGCGCCCTGGTCCGTGCTCCGCGCGCAGAGCACGCCGGCCCGCGACGTGAGCGATGCCGCGCCCGGCCAGCAGGCAACCCACGTCCCCATGCTGTCCGTGGCGATGCTCGCGTCGCTCCCCAGCGGGTTCTCGGTCGGCGGCTGCCCCGCCAGCCTCTCGGCCGGATGCCACGTACGCCCATAGTCACCGCTCAGCGCCCGACCCACACCCTCCCCCATCGTGTCGCTGGTCCACAGCGCCACCGCGTGCCCGGCACCGTCCATCGCGATCGATGGCTCACGGTCGGTCCCCCCGATCTCGGCGCTGGATGTGGGATCAATCAGGACGCGAGGCCCCCACGTCCCACCCTCGGGATCGAGCGTCCGCATGAGAATGTCGGAGTCCGGCGCAGGTCCCCCCAGCGTGGGCCGCGAGTTCCAGGCCACCGCCAGTTTCCCGCCGACCCCGCCAACCGCCACCGGATAGTCGTCGATGTACAGCGCATTGTACGTGGGATTGGCCGGGCTCAGACTCTCGCTCGGCGTCCAGTTCTCGCCATCGTCCTCCGTGTGCGTCGCGTACACCGGAAAGTGCCGCAGTTCGCGCCAGATCTTCCACGCCACCGCCCACCGTCCGCTCCCCGCCGATGCAACGACCGGATCAAGGTCGAACTCCCAGAACTCCGTCAGGCTGTTGGTGTTGATCCGTCGGACAAGCTGCCACGTCGTCCCGTGGTCGTCCGACGGACTGATGTAGATGTCGTAACTCCCGATGTCCCCGCTGTCCGGCACGCTCGCCGACCAGCACACCATCCAGTTCCCCGCCCGGTCGGTCGCGATACTCGGCCAACCGATCACCACCTCCGCCGCATCCGCGTACGCCATGATCGGCTCGGGGGCCTCCCACGTCGCGCCCGCATCGCTCGACCTCACCACCATCATCGCCTCCGCCGACTCGATCCCCGCCACCTGTGCCGACCGCGCCGCCGACCACGCCGTGATCCACCGCCCCATCCCGTCCGTCTCCAGCGCGGTCACGCGATGGTTCGTGCCGAACCGATTGGTCTCCGCCGTCACCGCGATGGGCGCGCTCCACGTCTGCCCGTTGTCCGCGCTCCGCGATGACACCAGCCGCAGCGTCGCCCCGGAACCCCTCCTCCACACCGCCACCCACCGACCCGCCGCGTCGCCCGCCACCATCGGGATCGCATCGCTCTCCCCGCCCGTCGCCCCATCCCCGCTCATCGACCGCGCAGCACCCCACGTTACCCCCCCGTCATCGCTCCACGACACGAACACATCCGTGCCGCCCTCGCCCGGCGCGCCCCACGTCGCCATCCAACGACCCGCCCGGTTCGTGCGCACCTGCACCAGCCGCTCCGCCCCCGTCGGCGCTGATGACAGCCACGCCGGGGCCGACCACGTCGCCCCATCATCACCGCTCCGCGACACCACCGTCTTGAACCCCCCCGGCGCACTTTCAATCACCCGATCCGTCGTCCACAGCGCCACCCAGTTCCCCGCCCCATCACTGTCCATCGACACGCCCCAGTCATACGTGTTGTCCCCCGCCGCGTCGTTGATCGCCACGATCGGGCTCAGCGGTAGACCAAGCTGCGCCAGCGCCGAGCCCCCGCCGATCAGCATCGCGACCGTGCCCGACGCCACCCGTGCCATCCTCATCGCAGCCTCCCGTAACTCGCAGGCGTGTCCACCACCGCCACCCGCAGCCACCAGATCAGCACTCTCCCACAGAACGTGGAATCGCACAAGCCTCTATACGATCCGGTCGCACTTGGGTTGCCGCGATCGGGAAGGCACTAACAAGCTCCGTTCAAGTAAGACAGCCCCCCGCGCCGAGGAGGGGCCGTCGACTTTTCCACATACCAATCACAACCAACCGCCCGGACGCGCCTCACCCCCTGAAGTACGCCCCCAGGTAGTCAAAGATGTCCTGCACCGTCCACGTCCCGCTCCCGTTCACATCCGCACGCGGGTCCCGCGCGAAATACGCGCCCAGGAAATCAAACAAGTCCTGCACCGTCGTCGTCCCCGAGCCGTTGAAGTCGGCGCCGCTCGTCACGGTCACCACGGCCGCCGAACTGATGGTCAGCCCGCCGCAGCCGCCGTAGACATAGCAGGTGTACGACCCGCTCGCGGCCGGCGTGGCGCTCGGGATGGTGTAGGTCGCCGACTGCGCGCCCGGAATGAGCACACCGTTCCGATACCAACGGAACTGCGATGTGTTGACACCCGCAACCGTGAGCGACACATCGCTCCCGGCAGCAAACGTGCCGCCGGCCGGCTGTGTCGTGATCTCCGGAGCGAAGGGGTGGACCGTGAGCGTGGCCGGGTTGCTGTAGACCGCCCCGCAGTTGGTCGAGCGGACGCAGTCGTACACCCCCGCGTCGGCCGCGCTGCTCACCCAGACGTTGAATGGAATGCCCGTCGCACCCGGGATGGGCACGCCATCCTTCCGCCACTGGATGTTGCCGGTGCCCGTCGTCCAGAACTGAACCGGGCCCGAGCACGCACTCACGCTCTCCGGGTGCGATGTGATCGTCGGCATCGCCTGCACGAACAGCGTTCGAGCGCCCGTCGTCGCGCTGCGGCAAGGATTGCTGACGATGCAGTCATAGCTCCCGGCATCGGCAGGCGTGACCGACGAGATCACCAGCGGGTTCGCAGTCGCACCCGGAATCGGCCCGCCGTCCTTCCGCCATTGATACGTAAAGGGCCCGTCGCCGCTGTGGTTGATGGTAATCGACGTGCTCGTGCCCGGGCACGGGTTGGGAACGGTGAAGTCATTCGCTCCCGTGATGACGAGCGTGGCGATCTCCGTGAACACCGCCGGATTGCTCGTGACCGACCCGCACGCATTCGTGACCACGCAGTCAATGTTCGGGAAGATGCCGAAGCTGGGAATGACCAGCGTGCTCGACGTCTCACCGCCCAGCGGTGTTCCGTTCTGACGCCACTGATAGGTCAGCGGCGGCGTCCCTGTCGCGGCCACCGTCAGCGTCGTCGACCCGCCCGCGCAGAACGCCCCGCCGACCGGGTGCGTGGTGATGACCACCGGCGATCGCACAACCAGCGTGCCCTGCTGCGCGCTGTATGTGCCGCACTCGTTGCTCACGGTCACGCTGTACGCACCCGAGTCGGCCGCGCTCAGTGACGGGATGTAGTACGCCCACAGGTTCGGTGCGCCGGGTATGACCACACCGTTCTTCTTCCAGACATAGGTGTGCGGACCCGTCCCGATCTGCGAGCCGCCGAACGCGCCGAAATCAACCAGGAACGTGAAACTCTGACCCTCGCAGAACGTGCCGCCCTGAGTGTCGGTATCGATCTCGGGCGGGTCGCAGTTGTTCGAGCGCGTCACCAGCACATGCTCGGTATCAACCGAGTTGCACCCGTTCGTGACGCGGCAGAAGTACTCGCCCTCATCCGTGCTGCCCAGGTTCAGGATCGTCAGCGTCGCGGTGTTGAAGCCGCTGAACCCCGAGCCGCTGACGGGGTCCGTTCCGCCGAGTCCCCCTTGATCCCGGTACCACTGATACGCAAGCGTCGGTGAGCCCGTCGCCCAGCACGAGAGCGTGATGTCCCGGTTCGCAAGCCCATCGACACCGATCGGCTGCACCGCGATGGACACGGGCGCGGGAAGCAGCACCGACACCGGCGAACCCTCCGCGCTCTGGCCGCACGACGTCGTCTCTTTGATCCAGTAGTAATACGTCTGCCCAGCCGTCACCGCGGTATCGGTGTATGGACTCGCAGCAGGAGTCGCGATCTGCGTCGCCGCCGCGAAGTTGTTGGCCGTCGCGCGGAACAGCGCGTGCGCGGTCGCGCCCGCCGCCGGCGTCCACGCCACACGAATCCGCGTGCAACTGTTGATCACCGTCGCCGACAACCCCGTCGCGCCCGGACTCGCCGTCCTCCATCCCTGGTCCGGCCCCGCCGCGGCCGCGCTCGAGCCGCAATCGTTCGCCGCCTTGACCCAGTAGAAATACGTCACGCCAGGCGTCGCGCTCGTGTCGGTGTAGTTCGCAGCGCTCCCGCCTCCGATCTCCTGCGCCGATGCGAACGAGCCGCTCGTGCCGCGATACACCTGGTACAGCGTCGCTCCGGCCGATCCCGCCCACGTGATCGTCACACCCGCGCAGCTCGTCCCGTTGCTCGCCGTGATGCTCGCCGGCGCGGGCGGCGGGCTCTTGAACCCCGTGTCCGGCCCGATCACCGTCTCGCTCACGCCGCACTGGCTCCGCGTCTTCATCCAGTAGTAGTACGTCACGTTGTTCACCGCGCTGCTGTCGGTGTAAGTCGTCGTGCCCGCAGGAACGAGCGCGTGCGCCGGCCCGGTCGGAAAGGCGTCCTGCGTATTGCGGAAGATCTGATACTCAAGCGCACCCGACACCGCCAGCCACGACACCTGCACGCCCGGGCACGTCGTTCCGTCGCTCGCCGTCATCCCCGCGGGCGGGGGCGGCAGTCCGACGCGCGAACCCAACACGCCTGCGCTGAACGCGCCCTCGCCGCACGGCGTATTGACCACCGAAGCCTTGACCCAGTAGTAGTACGTCACGCCCGGCTGCGGCGGAACATCGTTGTAGTGCGAGTTGCTCAGCGATGACCCGATCTGCACCGCGCTCGCCGAGTTGTTGGTGGTCGAGCGATAGACGGTGTAGTTGTAGAACAGCGCGCCCGGCGCATTCCAGTCCAGCCGGACCTCGCAAAACCCCGTGCTCCCCGTCAGATTCCCCGGCGCCCCCGGCACATCCGCATACACCGTCAGCCCCACCCCGTTCGTCAGCACCGTCCCGCACGCATTCTCGATCACGCACCGATAGCTCGTGTTGTGGTCCGTGCTGTTTACGTTCGCGATCGTCACCGTCGCCGTGTCCGCGCCGCTGTAGCGGCCACCGCCCCCGCCATTGCTCATGTTCACCCCGTTCCGCTGCCACCGGTACGTCGCGGCCGGACTTCCCGAGTTCTCCACGCTGAAACTCGCCGACTGCCCCGGGCACTTGCTCTGCGCCACCGGATGGCTCAGCACCACCGGCGCCACGCACACCGGCGCGATCACCGGCTCCATCCACAACTTCCGCAAACCCCCGTCCGCATTGTGCGGCGGGCCATACGACACCGTCATCTCCGCATACTCCGCCACCGTCCAGAAGCTCTGGTCATCCATCGTGTCCACGCACGCCGACGACCAACCTCCCCACGGCGCAACCGCCGCGCTCGGCGTCAGGTAGCCCGGCTCCTCATACACCGACACCCCCGCCTTCGCCACCTCCACCGCCCGCATCGTCCCCGGCGCATCGATCGCCCCTCGCACCGCCCACGCCGACGATGCAAACTCCGTCACGCCGCTCCGCGTGAACCCCACCGCCATATCCCCGCGGCAGTTCACCGCGATCGACGGCGCAAAGTGCCACACGCCCATTCCCCCATCCACCATCCCCGACTCATCCGGCGCCGCCGGAACGATTCCGCCGAGCGACACGCGGTTCCACACCACCACCGACCGATCCGGGCTCACCCCCCCGCCTCCCGCCGGCATCCCCCCCGTGTTCGTGAACCACAGCATCCCGTTCCGCACCACCGCATCCTGCACCGTCGCCGTCCCGCGTATCGGCGTCGTCGCGATCAACTGCGTCGGGCCCGGCTGCTCCGCGAGCGGCACCGCCAGACTGAACACCTGCCCCGAGTTGAACCACCCGATCTCCTCCGGCCCCGTCGTCGCGTTGTACGCACTCCCCGGCACGCAGCTCCACACCGGCGCATCCACCGGACCCTCCAGCTTCGACAACCGATAGATCGGCACGCCGTTCCCGTTCGCGGCCCAGTACAGGTCCACGATGTACAGCGCCCCCGACCCGCTCGAATCCTCCGACACCGCCGGCCGCATCGCGTAGCTCTCGTACCCGTTCCGCACCCCGAACCCCGGCATCGCCCCAACATCCATCACCGCCGTCTGCGGCTGCACCCACGAATACGTATGCGACTTCTGATACACCCACATCCCGTTCCGCGCAAACGCATACGGCGCGCCCGTCTGATACAGGTTTGCCGCGATCGCGATCCACTGGTCGTTGAACCCGAACGTCACGTGCTCCGGGTACCGCGTGTTCGTCGCATCCGCATCCGCCGCGTGCACCGACCACGTCCCCGTCGGGTCGTCCCCATCGCTCACCGCCAGCAACACCTTGTAGTCGTTAGCCGCTGGCGCGTTCCAGTCGATCCCCACCCCCGCGACAATCCACCGTTGCGCCACACGGTCATACCGCACGCTCACCCCGTACACCTTCGACAGCGCAAGCCCCAGCGCGGGGTTCGCGCGGCTCGTAAAGAACGCCTCCAGCGTCTCGTTCACATCCACGGCCGGCGGCGCCGGCGGCGGAGGCGGCGGCTGAATCGGATTCACATCGATCAAGAACCCCGTCCGTCGCCGCATCCACACCATCGAGCCCTCCACCGTCACCACGTGGTTCGGCCCGACCGCGCCCGAAGAGCCGCCCGGCGTCTCCGTCACCAGCCCAGTCGGCCCCTCAAACCCCGGGTTCGTCCCGCTGAACGGCAGCGGCGAGTTCAGCCACACACACTGCCCGCCCGCGCTCGCACCCAGCCCCATCACCGCCGCGCCCGCAACCAACGACACAACGCTCGTGCTCAGAGTCCGACGCATGATGCACCTCCCGGTGAACGGAGCAAGACACTTCGCCCCGGCCGTCGCGCCGAGCCCTCAGCCGCGCCGCACCTCGCCGCGCGCCGGACTCAACCCGCTCCGACACCACCAGTGCGCACCACACACACCCCACTGACACCCCCGATCACCCGGCATCGGCATCCCTGCCGATGTTCCGTGGAATCGGCATCCCTGCCGATGTTCCGTGGCATCGGCATCCCTGCCGATGTTCCGAACCGGCGGGCCAACCCCGCCTGTTCGGAAGCCACGGCGACACCCGGAGGAGCCCCCGCACCGACACCCCCGGTCTCGCCCAACAGCCGCACAGCAGCGCAACAGCGTGAGCCCGGGGCGCAAGCCCCCGGAACCGCGCCGCAACTCTCACAAGCCCCGCAAGGACGCACCAACACGCTCTTCATGCGCGCGCCGACTCGATCCCCGGCCCCATCCTTCACCCCCCAACCTCACTTCCCCCGCCTCACCCCCCGTCCCCCCACCGTCAACTCCACCCGCTTCCCCGCCCGCTTCGCCTTCCTCCCCACCCACGCCCCGCGCACCAACCACCACACCGCCACCACAAACGCCCCCGTCCCCACCCAGAACTGCACCTCATCCACCGGAAACTTCACACACGCCTCCAAACCGTGGCATCGGCTTCCAGCCGATGTCTTCCCAACCCAAACCGTGGCATCGGCTTCCAGCCGATATCTTCCCAACCCAAACCGTGGCATCGGCTTCCAGCCGATATCTTCCCAACCAGCTCTCCCCACTCTACGCCCCCCCACCACCAGTACCCAGCACAACACCCGGCACTCAGGACTCCACCCCCCCACCCCCCTCACCCACCCCCCACTTTCGGCTAGCCTACGTAGGGGATTTTGCAACATCCTGCCCACAACCCCCTTGCACACCTGAACCTCGTTTATTAGCATCCCCCCTCGGGTTGTGTTCTCACAAGCCGCCACGGAGTGCGGCCCCACCCATCCCCCATCCGTTCCCCTCGCGTTCCGCGGCAAGAGGCCCACGCGAGCACGCTGTCCCCGTGGCATGGGCGTCCCGCCCGTGAGCCCTCCCTCTCCTTCCCCCGTCATACCCACCCACCAACTCCGCTTCTCACTTCTGGCCCAACACACCCTCACCCGGAGACACACCCCCCATGCTCACCTCTCACCTCTCCCCGCGCCACCTCCTGATCGCCCTGCCTCTCTTGGCCCTCATGCTCATCGCGGGTGTAGGCTGCTCCACCTCCTCCACGCAGTTGCTCGCCGACCCTGGCACCTTCGCCTACGAAGGGGACACCGTCCGCCAGCGCGGCACAATGCTCGAACGCGGCGTACTCGGCAGTGCCGAGAACGAGATCGACCTCGCCGACGCCAAGAACCCCCATGACACCTACGAGCGCGTGCTGGTGTTCATCGAGCCCGCCGAAGTGGGCGAACTCGGCAACAACGCTTCGACATTCAGCCGCGACCAGTTGGCCAGCCTCGTCGCCCGAGCGGCGGATGAGGCCGTCCCGAGTTTCGGCCGATTCATCACAACCACCGACCGCTCTCGAGCCCACATTCTCATCAAACCCTCGCTCCACAATGTCAACGCCTTCCGCGACACCATCAGTTCTTCCGACGACTTCCTGAGCAAGTACGGCCCGTTGGGCACTTCCGTCGCCGCCAACGAGAACATCAACCGCGAAGCCCTCGAAGCAAACGTCAATGTAACCATCGCCTGTGGCCCTGCTGATCCCACCGGCGTCGCCGGCGACACGTACGACTCCGAACGTGCCCTCGGACGCCTCGTCGCCAACAAGGGTCAATCGATCAACAACGCCCAGTTCACCATCGACCGCTACTCCGGCACCGGAACGAGTTACTTCAAGGCCGAGCACGCCGACCTCAACCCCAACCAGCTCACCCTCGCCATCCGAACCGCTGTCGAAGGCGCCATCGCCGTCATCGTCTCCAAACAGAGCTTCGACACCCGCGTCTGGGCCCCCGTCCCCGCCAACTCCACCGCCTCCACCGAACGCGACCACAAACTCCGCCGAGGCCCCCGCTCCGCCGCCGGCGCGCCCGGCCGCCCCAACAACAACGGAACCACCCAAGTCCCCGACACCATCCCCCAGTCCGCCCGCTAGCACCCAGCCGCTTTCTTCCTCTGAAATCTCAAATTTCAAGTACTGAAATTCTGACCTCTTCCCCCTGGTCCCCCCTCCCCCAGCCGCCCTCGCGGCCGCCACACCCCCACCGCCTTCCCCACCAGCCGCTCAGCGGCGAAACAACGTTAGCCGGGGGCGTCAGCCCCCGGTCAACAACCCCGACCCCCAAGAGCCCTGAAAGGGCGACACAACGCCCCGAGCCCGCCGCACCCCCGACCCAACCAACCGCCCCCCATGCCCGACGCCCTCAAAACCAAAGACCGACTCGCCTTCTGGATCGTGTGCTTCAGCTCCGCCATCGCCGGTCTCTGCGCCGTCACCGCCATCGTCTGCTCTTCCTTTGCCACCACCAAGGGCTCCGCCGCCGCCGCCAAAGACATCCTCGCCATCCTCCTCCCCGTCATCGGCACCTGGGTCGGCACCGTCCTCGCCTTCTACTTCGGCAAGGAGAACTTCAAAACCGCCTCAGAGCAGACACTCGCCGCCCTGGGTCAGCAGCTCTCTCAACCGGCGATCGACGCAGCCATGCCGCTTGATCAGTTCTTGGCAACCTCGATCGTCGTCGCCAACCGCGAGGAAGCGCTCGCGAAGTCCTTGGACGAGATCGTCAGGCCAGTCACAGGTCGCGGCTATTACCGCATCCCCATCCTGACGGCTGAGCATTTCCCTCTGTACGTCGTTCATCGCCAGCCACTCGACAGTTTCTCCGCCGACCAGTGCCGTCGCGGGGTCGCTCCTGCAACTCTGACTTTGAGCCACCTTCTCGCCGACCCAATCGAAGGGCCACGGGTGCAATCGTCCTTCGCACTCGTCTCCCGTGACGCGACTTTGGCAGACGCCAAAGCCGCTATGGCGAGTCGATCCCATTGCCAGGATGTCTTCATCACAACCAATGGCCGCGACACCGGCGCTGTATTGGCTTGGCTTACCAATAACATGATCCAAGACGCATCGAAGGCCTGATGTCAACTCTTGATGACCTCGCACGCAACTGACGCACCACATCGCTCCACGAGTTCCATCAAGCAGGACACAATGCTCCCCAACTCCCGCCCTTCAACACTCGACGGCTGGTCGTCGCTCTTTGTTCTTACCCTGCTCGGCGGAGTCGCGGGATGGTCCTTCGATTCCACTCCCCGAAGCCCGACAACACAGACCTCGCAGATTCAGGCGGCTGACGCCTCAGCGCCATCGAGGACGTCCGACAGTCCCTTTGTGGGTCCTCCCCTGCCGGCAGTTACTTACGCGAACGCACGCCAATGGGAAGATCCGCTTGCCGCCGCCGCAACCGCCGCTAATAGGTACGCCGCCGGAGACACCGCGCCGAGGCTCGACGGTGCCCCGACGGACGGGAGTTCCCCCAACGGCTCGCCCACTGAAAAGCCGTCCACTCTGGCGATCCTTGTTCCGATGACCGAGAATGAGTCTCGCGACGGAGCGGAATCTCGTATGGCGACGAGGCAGGCCGTCGCCGCCGCGCTCCACCGGCTCAGATTCGCACCGGTACGACCACAGACCGTGGGTTGGATTGCAAACCCATTGGCCGATTCACACGCGACGCGACGGCTCAGCAAGGTACTGGCTTACGAATATTGGCGGCCCGACCCTATCTTTGCCAGATCGTTGTCTCGCGTAACAACCCCGATCCTGGTGCTCTACCACGGCGACTCAACCCTCCGCAATGCCGAGCACTCCGCGATCTCCCAATGTAACGTACTCCTGACGCGCCTCAACATGCAGCTCGCCGGTCCCGCCAATACCCAGCAGGGTGTCCAGGGATCATCTCCTGATCCACTCGCCGGTGCCATCGTGCTCCGGAGTACATCCGACGAGTTGAGGCAGGACGCCATTGAACTGGTGACTCCCAACGAGCGGTCCAATTCTCCATCCGCGACATTTGTCATCGTCAACACCGGTTCAACAGCACACCTGCCGACGTTGTTTGCATCCAGGCTGTCGGATGACACATTGGAACCACAGGCCCGACTGAGGCTGTCGACGTTCTGCGACGGCCATGAGCGCGTCCTCTCGGACAACACGACCCGGTATCTCTTCAGGGTCCTCGACGACGACAACCGCCTCTTCAAACTACTGCTCGACGAACTCTCGCTGCGCGGCATTGATCCGCACGACCCGAAGAACGCCATGGTCATCCTGCACGAGCGCGACTCCGCGTTCGGACGCGCGCTCCCCATTTCCTTGGCAGCGGCGCTCTCGAGCCCCAGCACCACCAATCCGGAATCGCCCCCGCAACTGCCCAAGCATTTCTTCCCGATCGCCTTTCAATCGTCCATCGACGCCGAACCGCTCGGATCGAACCCGATCAGTCCTCGATCCGGATCGAGCGACGGCGCACCGGGTGCTGGCGTTCAGCCGCTCGGAACACGCCAACTCGACCACGTGTACCGGGCACTGTCAGAAGTTGCCGAAACCGTAGCCTCGAACCACGACCAGAGCCTGAGCGCGGTCTTCTTGTCGTCCGCCGACCGTTCAGATCTCCGCCCGATGATCCAGATGATCCGCACCCGGTTCCCCGGCGTGCTGATCCTCACGACCGACCTCTACGCCCACTACGCCGACCCCGACGACTTCCCGGTCATGCGAAACCTGCTGGTCGCCTCACACCTCGGCTTGTCCTGCGATGCCGCTCTGCAGGGCGACATCCCGCCGTTCCGAGGTGCGTACAGCACCTCGACGTTCCTCGGTGTGCTCCGTGGCATCACAAAGTACGCACAACTCGCAGAGCACCGCGAAGCCAACGACCTCGCGATGACATTGGCGCCGTCATCGGATTCAGTGGGCCAGCTCAGCCTGATCCTCACAGGACACGTTCGCCCGTCCGGTCGAGTCTACGAAATCACCGCGCGCGGTGCCCACATGCTCGCCACCACAAACGCCTCCGCCGGCTGCCCCGATCACTTGCTGTACGCAGAACCCCAAGTATCGCCCTTCATGCGCTTCTGTATTGCCCCCATCGGCATGATTTGCCTCATCCTGACCATTCCTCTCTCCATCTGGCTGACGTACCGGGCTTGGGCCCTCTCACGCGGCCAAGAAACACAACGCCCCTCGCCGCGTTCCTGGCTGCCTTTGCTCGGTATCGCGGTGCTTCAGATCACCCTCTGTTTCGGCGTTGTCCATCTCTTCAACTCGTCCGCCCATCCGGTCAGCCCGACGTACGCGATCGTGCTGCTGGTCAGCACGCAAGCGTGCGCCATCCTGACCTTCGTCGCTTGGACGCACATCTACCGCGAAGGCAGCATCGCTCCGCCGTCGTCAAACAGATGGCGAAGCCTCGTGCGAAGCGGTTGCTTCACCCTTGCCGGCGTCTGGTTCGCCATCGCTCTCACGTTGCTCCTTGTCGGCATCTCCGTCGACGATCATGGCGTCGGCAACGACCACACCCCCCGCCCAGGTGAGCACTTCGCCCTCATGGATGGCGCAAGCGCATGGTCCAGCCAGTTCATCCGCATCGGGGCCATCTCTCTATCGATAGTCTTCATCGTCTGGCGACTGCGAGACCCTCCGACCGCTGACGGCCGACTGTCCAACCTGCGCGGCAGGATGAGTTGGCGCCACGCCTGGAGAGCACACACGCTGCTCAACTGGGAACCCCCACTCACGCTCCCGCCCAACCGTCTCGACGGGCAAAGGCTGGATCGCCAGTTGGTCCGGCGGCTCCAGCCAAAGCCGCGGTTCATCCGCGTGTTTATCTTCGCTATCTTTTTCACCGCGCCCTTCCTTGTGCTTGTCTTTTGGTCATATCAGCCCCCGACGAACATTCGAGGAAGCTGGGCACGTAGGGTGGACTTCGCGATCGCCGCACTCCTTGCCGCGTCGATCAACGCAGCGGTCTTCCTGGTCTGGGATGAAGCCCGCGTCCTCACCAGATACGCAAGCAACCTCGCCCACCAGCGCAGAAGCACCGCTTGGTCTCATCGCGAACTCACTCACTACCGCGTACGACACGGCTTCAATCGAGCCTTGCTCCCCTCGCTGATCGACGTCGACCGCCTGGCTCACCTGAGTGCCTCAACGAATCGGACGATCTATTGGCCAGTTGCACTCATCTTGCTCGCATCCGTTGCTCTGCACCCGCGATTCGATTCGTGGCCATCCTCATGGCCCAGTTACCTCCTGTTCGGCATCTCCCTTCTGTTCGCGGTCTACGCCGGTCTCATGCTTCGACTCGCTTGCGAGGCGCTTCGCGACGTTGAACTTGAACACGTTAGTTGCATGATGCGAAAGTTCACGCACGCCGCCACAGTCACGCAGGCAGAGCAACTACTCGATCGGATCCGAACTCTTCAGATCGGCGCCTTCGCGGCGTGGCGCAATCAACCCATGGTCCGTGCTTTCGCATTTCCGGTTCTCGGCTTTGTGGCGATGCGGGTGATCAACTGGATCGGAGGAGTCATCTCGACACTCTGATTCGACTTCTCCTCCACCGGCCACTGCCTACCTCATCACAAACCCCATCCTCCCCATCAGCCCATCAAAGTGGTCCAGGTCATAGAACTTGACCACCACCTCCCCGCTCTTCCCCCCGCGCCGCACCCGGATCTGCACCTTCGTCCCCAGGTGCTTCCGCGTAGAGCCGAGCGGCGCAAGCCGCCGGTCACACACATGCTTGTGCTCGTCAGCACCTCTACCTCATCACGAATCCCATCCGCCCCATCAACCCATCAAAGTGGTCCAGGTCATAAAACTTGACCACCACCTCCCCACTCTTCCCCCCGCGCCTCACCCTGATCTGCACCTTCGTCCCCAGGTGCTCCGCAAGCTGCTTCTGCAAATCCTCCAGCCCCGCGGCCTGAAGCGCGCTCACGCCGGTGCCTGACTTGCCTCCCGCCCCCCCACTCTTCCCCCCCGCAACCGCCGGCCGCGCGGCCGGCTTCCCGCTCTTGGCCGAGGCGATCACGCTCACCGTGAGTTCGCGCACCGACCACTCCTCCTCCGCCGCAACCTTCGCCAGCGACACCCGCGCTGCGCCGCCCATCATCCCCAGCAGCACCTTCGCGTGCGCGCCGCTCAGTTTCCCCTTCTCCATCAGCCCCTGAATCTCCGGCTCCAACTCCGTCAGCCGCAGCAGGTTCGTCACCGTCGTGCGATCCAGCCCCAGCTTCTCCGCGGCCTGCGCGTGCGTGTGCCCAAACGTCTCGCACAACCGCCGCAGCGCGTGCGCCTGCTCCAGCGGCTGCAAGTCCGCGCGCTGCACGTTCTCGATCAGCGCCCACTCCGCGGCCTGCTCATCGCTCAACTCCGCCACCACCGCCGGAATCCGCATCACCCCCGCGATCCTCGAAGCCCGCCACCGCCGCTCACCCGCAACCAACTCATAAGTATCGACCCGTGCCACGGCCCGCTGCTCTGAGCGGGCCGTGCTCCCTCCCTCCTGCCGTTCGCCGTTCGCTGTTCGCTGCTCGCCGTGCTTCCGCACCAGCACCGGCTGCACAACCCCCGCCGCGCGGATCGACGCCGCGAGCTCGTTCAACCCCGCCTCATCAAACTGTCGGCGCGGCTGATACCGGTTCGGCACGATGTGCCCGACCTCGATCATCACGATCCGCGCGCCCCGCTCCTCCTCGCGCGCGCCCGCGCGCTCCGCGTTCAACTCCGCGCGCATCGCGCTCGCCGCGCGAGCCGCCTCCTCGCGCTTCGGCGCGCTCTCCGCGCCGCCCGCCTCCCGCGCGCCCCCCCCACCGCCCGCGCCGCGCGCCGCCAGCTTCGCCTCCGCCGCGGCGGGCGACACATCCACCTTGACCGGCGTACCAAGCAGGCTGCTCAGCCCGCGGCCAAGCCGCCGCGCCGGAGTCGCCTCGACCGCCACGCCGCCCTTACCCGCAGTTCCGGTTTGCATCTTCGTCATAGAACAATATCCTAACTTGATTGGTCTGTTTGTCAAGGACTTGTTTGGATTTTCTTCCAGATTCTTCCCGATACTACCCGCTGTACCCCCCTACCGTTGCCTCCCAATATATTGAGGTTCCCAGCACATGGCAAAGCGCACCAGGAAAACCGCATCCAAACCCCAAGTCAAACGTTCCGCGCGGAACATCCGACAGGCCTCCAAAGGCGACCAGGCCATCGAACTCATCGGACGGGGTGTCTGGGTGCTCGGGGGCAAGGTCCTGCTCTGCCGCAGCGTCAAGAAGGAATACTTCTATCTCCCTGGCGGGCACATCGAGTTTGCAGAATCGGCTCGCGAGGCCGTCAAACGCGAGTTTCTCGAGGAATCCGGTCTCTCGATCGAGGTTCACGAGTTGGCGCTCGTGACCGAAGGCTCGTTCCAGACCCGCAAAAGGTGGCACCACGAGATCAACCTGGTCTTCCGATGTTCCGCGCGGAACATCGGCGCCAAACGGCCGGCCGTGCGCTCGAAGGAGCCCGAAATTGCCTTCGACTGGGTCGATCTCGCGGCGATCGTGGACCTGGATGTGCGGCCAACCGGCGTCAAGGCCTGGCTGGCTTCGGGCGCGGCGGGTGGGGTCGAGTGGGTGAGCGAGATGGCCTGAAACTGGGCAACCGGTGTCGGATGTTCCGCGCGGAACATCGCGATCGCGCGTGTTCCCGGCAAGTCGGCCGCGAAATCGGACGATCTTGCCCACACGGAACATGCGGAAACCGGACCCGATCAAACCAAGCGCGGCTCGCGACACGCAGCACCCGATGCGGCTGTTGGATCGCGTGGACGATGTGCAGTCGCGCATCGACCAGTTCAGCGCGCTGCTCGAACATCACGAGCGTTTGGCCACTCTGGGCACGATCGCGGCGCTCATCGCGCACGAGTTCAACAACCTGCTGACGCCGGTGATGTCGTACTCGCAGATGGCCCTGGCCAAGCCGGAAGACCGCGAGTTGTGCCTCAAGGCGCTCCAGAAGTCGGCGGATGGGGCCGAGCGTGCCGCGGCGATCGCTTCGGCGATCCTGGGTTTCGCGAGAGATGATGGAGGGCGGGCGACCGGGCGTGCGGCGGGCGCGGGGCCCGGTGTTCCGCGCGGAACATCGGAGAGGGAGGTGGGGGGGTGCTCGGTGCGTGAGGCGGCGGAATCGGCTCTGTCGTGCCTGGCGAGGGACCTGAGCAAGGACGGGATCACGCTGCGGGTGGAAGTCGAGGACGATGTTCGCGTGGCGATGAAGAGCGTCGCGCTGCAGCACGTGCTGCTGAACCTGGTGCTCAACGCGCGGAACGCGATGCTGGTGGGGGCGGGAAGCCTGACGATCCGGGCTCGGCGGAGCGAGGCCATGCCGAGCGCGCCGGAGGGGAGCGTGAGGAGTTGCGATGTTCCGCGCGGAACAGTGGGGGGTGGGGGGTTCGTGGTGATCGAGGTTGAGGACTGCGGTCGGGGTATGAATGCCGAACAACTTACAAACCTTTTCCGCACGTTCTTTACAAGTGGGGCGCGAGAACTTACGAAGCCGGACCGACGCGCGGGGTGGCGTGGGGATCGGCGCGGGACGGGGCTGGGGATGACGATCTGCAAGCGGCTGGTCGAGGAAGTGGGGGGGTGGATGTGGGTGAGGAGCGAGGAGAAGGTGGGGACGGTGGTGGGGGTCGTGGTGGGGGAAGGGAAGAGGGACAGGGGATGAGGGGTTGGGGGCGTGCGGATGCGCTGGATGGCCATGGGCGATGGCTGCACGGCGGAAAGGGTTATCGAAGCGTGGCGCGGGCGGCGGCTGACGGAGCGGCAGGCTTCGCAGTCGCGCTTTGTCGCGGAGGATGCGGGGCTGCTGCCCGACGGGGTGGTGACGAAACTGATGCAGACGAGCACGAGCGATTCGCGATCGGCGGAGCAGTTTGAGCGGCGGGCACGGGCGCCGCGGAGGCGGCTCGGAGAGCCGCCATACCTCGGGGCTCGGTGGCGAGGGATGCGTGGTTGAGGGCGCGGACGGTGACGAACCCGTACAACGCGCGGCGGGCGTGGCCGCGGATCGCGCATGAGCGTCGGGACTGTGCGGGGATCGCGGCGAGGTTGGCAGCGCGTGCGCGCTCCTGTCCGGCGGGGTTGACCCGCCGGACAGGACAATCGGCAGGGATGCCGATGCCGCGCGCGGGGGAACGAACAGGCCCGCGCGCCGGTTGCGGGTGTGGCTGACCGGCGCGCGGGGCTTATGTGGAGGTGGGGGTTTCGATGTGCTCGGAGGGTCTGGGGCCTGCTCGCTCCTGTCCGGCGG